>CAVCHM010000001.1:0-50056 GCA_963602135.1 bacterium
GGGCTTTCTCCCAGTTCGAGAGCTCTTCTCCGCTTTCAGGGCTATCGATTTTTTTAGATACGCCACCTGGGCCTCGAGTTTGCGCACGCGCTCCTCGAGCTCCCGCTCGCGCGTCCGCCCCCCGGGGCCCTCCGGCCTGCCGCGGCGTCCCGGCTCGAGCGCCTCCGGCCCGCCCTCGCGGTACAGCCTGCACCAGCGGTCGAGCGATGTGGCGGCGGCGATGCCGAAGCGGGCCATCGCCTCCGACCGCGGCATCCCCTCGTCCACGACGGCCCTCGCGACGGCGAGCTTGGTCTCCATGTCGTAGGTCCTGCGGCTCTCGCCCATCCCGATCAGCCCCTTCCTCCCGGTTGCCCGGTACGCGTAGAGCCATTTTCTCACCGCCGGGGCGGGAACGTCGAGCTTCTTGGCCGCGAGTTCGAAGCCGAGGCCGGCCTCGAACAGGTCGGCGGCGCGTGCCCTCATCTCGCGACCGTATCTTGCCTTCTTCCTGCGGGGCATTTCCGATGCCTCCCTTTTCTCGAACCTTAATTTCAAAGTCCAAGAAATGGGATGCAGTTCAATTTAAGTCTGTCCCCAATGAGTAGGTGCGGAAAGGGTGTGAATGTTTGAATTAGGCGCTATGATGTGCCCTTGCATATAGAGCTCGGCGGAATGGTAACGGTCGCCGGGACACGTTTTTGAAAGGACAATCATGTCAGAAGAACTTCGTTCCATCCCACCCAAGCACGGGTCCTTTGTATTTACGTCGGAGTCGGTGACCGAAGGTCATCCCGATAAGATTGCTGACCAGATCAGCGACGCTGTCCTCGACGCAATCCTCGCCAAAGAAATAGAGCTCCAGGAGCAGGGCTACATTGCGCCCAACGGCGTACCCGCCAACGTGGAGAACGTCCGCTGCGCCTGCGAGACCCTCGTGACCACCGGCACCGTCATCGTCGCCGGCGAGATCCGCACCCAGGCCTACGTCGACGTGCAGGAAATCGCCCGTGGCGTTATCCGCCGCATTGGCTACAACCGCGCAAAGTTCGGTTTTGACTGCGATACCTGCGGCGTCATGAGCCTCATCCACGAGCAGTCGCCCGATATCGCCCAGGGAGTCGACGAGTCCTTCGAGACCCAGACCGGCGCCACCACCGACCCGATCGACCTGATCGGCGCCGGCGACCAGGGCATGATGTTTGGCTACGCCTCCAACGAGACCAAGACCCTTATGCCCATGCCGCACTACCTGGCGAGCCGCTTGGCCGAGCGTCTGGCCGCCGTTCGCCACGACGGCACCCTGCCCTACCTGCGCCCCGACGGCAAGACCCAGGTCACTGTGCGCTACGAGGACGGCAAGCCCGTCGAGGTCACGACCATCGTCATCTCCACGCAGCACGCCGCCGAGATCGAGGACATGGGCAAGATCAAGGCCGACCTGATCGAGCACGTTATCACACCGGTTATGGCTGCCGAGAACATGCCGTGGGACAACGCCGACATCTACGTGAACCCCACCGGTCGCTTTGTCGTGGGCGGCCCCATGGGTGACACGGGCCTGACTGGCCGCAAGATCATCGTCGACACCTATGGCGGCTACGGCCGTCACGGCGGCGGCGCTTTCAGCGGCAAGGACTGCACCAAGGTCGACCGCTCGGCCGCATACGCCGCGCGCTGGGTCGCCAAGAACGTCGTCGCCGCCGGCCTAGCCGACCGCTGCGAGGTCGAGCTGGCCTACGCCATCGGCGTGTCCAAGCCGCTCTCGATTATGGTCGACACCTTCGGTACCGCTAAGGTTGCCGAGGACAAGATCGTCGAAGCCGTCGAGAAGACCTTCGACCTGCGCCCGGGCGCCATCATCCGCGACCTGGACCTGCGTCGACCGATCTACGAGAAGACAGCAGCCTACGGCCACTTCGGCCGAGAAGACGCCGACTTCACCTGGGAAAACACCGACCGAGTCGAAGAACTCAAAGCAGCCTGCGGCCTCTAATTAAGAACCATTAAGGCCGCAACAACACACGCGCTTTCAAAAAGAAGTACCGCCCCCAACCGGTACTTCTTTTTTATTAAACCGGTGGCGAAGATGAGCCACCACGGGACATGGAATAAGTCACCAGCCGATGAATTTTGCAGCACGCCCGCCGCAACCATGTATCCTAAGTTCCGAGGGCTTTAGTATTTGGTCGGTCGCGAGTTCCGCACGAGCCGGAGGCCACTTAATGTGGCCTCCGTGCGAGCCAGGACTGTCCGAGCAGGCGACCAAATACTAAAGCCCTCGGAACGACGGGACAGAGTATGCCCCGCCCCTCGGGACGACGAGACAAATCAAAGGAGCAGCCATGGCAGGCAAGCCGCAAACACTAGCTACGACCTCGGCATTCGAGATCTTGGGGCCCGTCATGGTCGGCCCCAGCTCATCGCACACCGCCGGCGCCCTGCGTTGCGCCCAGGTGGCCGCCAGCCTGCTCGAGGGCCGCATCACCAAGGTCACCTTTGGCCTGTGGAACTCCTTTGCCCATACCTACCGCGGCCACGGCACCGACCGCGCGCTCGTCGCGGGCATCCTGGGGCTCGACACCGACGACGAGAATATCAAGCAGGCCTTCGACCTCGCACGCGAGCAGGGCCTCGAATATCACTTTGACATCAAGGGCGACGACGCCTCCATCCACCCCAACACCGTCGACATCGAGATGGTTGACGACACGGGCGCTACGGCGCAGGTCCGCGGTGAGAGCCTGGGCGGTGGCAAGATGCGCATCAGCCGCATCAACGGCGTCGGCGTCGACATCTCGGGCATGTATTCCACGCTCTTCGTGGCGCATCAGGACGTCCCCGGCGTACTCGCCGCACTCACGAATCTGCTTGCCTACGCGCACGTGAATATCGCCTTCTGCCGTACCTACCGCACCGAGGTGGGCGGCCAGGCCTACTCCGTCTTTGAGACCGACGGCGCACCCGATGACACCGTCATCCCCATGGTGCGCAAACTCGACAACGTCGGCTACGCCACCTTTATTGAGCTCCCCGGCTCGGCGTCATCGCTCTCCCCCGGCGTCTCGGCCAAGGAGATCTTCGACGACGGCGAGCAACTGCTCGACGCGTGCGAGGAGCTGGGACTCAGCATCGGCGCCGTCATGGCCGTGCGCGAGGGGCGCCTTACCGGCGAGGCGCACGCCGTCGCCGCCATGCGCCGCGTGCTCGACGTCATGCGCGAGGAGACCACGGCCCCCATCGCCAATCCGCAGCGCTCGCTCGGCGGGCTTATCGGCGGCGAGGCTAAGCTCGTCGATGCCACCGGCCGCAACGACCTTATCTCCAGTTTAATGGGCGCCGTACAGACCGAAGCCGTGGCACGTGCCATGGCCGTACTTGAGCGCTCCGCCACTATGGGCGTGATCGTCGCGGCCCCCACGGCAGGCTCCGCGGGCGTCGTGCCCGGCTGCGTGCTGGCCCTGGCCGACCACCTGCAGCTCAATGACGAGCAGGTCATGGACGCCCTCTACTGCGCCGCCGCCATCGGCCTCAACCTCACCACGAGCGCCTGCGTCGCCGGCGCCGAGGGCGGCTGCCAGGCCGAGGTGGGAAGCGCCGCCGCCATGGCCGCCGCCGCGCTGGTGCAGATGCTCGGCGGCACCCCCGAGCAGGCACTCGACGCCAGCTCCATCGCGCTGAGTAATCTGCTGGGACTCGTTTGCGACCCCGTGGGCGGACTGGTCGAGGTGCCGTGCCAAAACCGCAATGCCATCGGCGTTGCCGCGGCCTTCAGCTCGGCCCAGCTCGCGCTCGCCGGCATCAAGAGCCTGGTGCCGTTTGACCAGATGGCGCACGTGATGCTCTCGGTGGGCCACGCCCTGCCGGCAACCCTGCGCGAGACGGCCAAGGGCGGCATCGCGCAAGCCCCGGCCGCGCTTTCTGCCTGCGCCAAATGCGGCGTATGCGGATAGGCTGACTTATCCAAACTGATACTGTTTCCGCACCACAAACAACAGGCTAATCGCTATAATGCAAGCCCAGTTAAAACACGATGAGCCGCAAGGCGAAAATCGAAGGAAATATATACGATGTCGCAAATCGACCGCAGCAACATGATTCCCGATCCGCAACAGCCCAGTAGGCATACGGGCGGCGTCCAATCGCCGCGCCCCATCGCGCCGGCTCACACCCAACAACACGGCCCGGCCAATACCTCTCAGCGCCCGAATCAGCGTCAATACCAGCAGCATCAACAATATCAGCAGCGTCCCGCACATAGTGCCGCCCCCAAGCAGGTCTCTTCGCACACTCGCGCGGCAAACAATCGCGGGCCCGCGGACAAGCGTACCAACAAAAGCAGCAAGTCGGGCGGAAAGACGGCCTTCTTTGTCGTCCTCGGCCTCGTCGCGATCGTCTACATCGTAGGCGTCGTGGCGTTCTCGCAGGTCGCCTACCCCAACACTACCATCGCCGGCGTCGACATCTCGCTCTCTAACGCATCTTCGGCAGCCACCAAGGTCAACTCGGCATGGAAGCACTACAAGCTCACCGTTTCGGACGACAGCTTTAGCTGGACCTACCAGCCCGAGTCCGACGAGCCCATCGTCGATGGCGAGGAAGCCGCCCACGAGATTATCAACAAAAACGAGCCGCTGCTGTGGCCGTCGCGCCTCATCGCGTCGCTCGGCGGCAAAACCGTTAGCGCCACCAAGAACGACTCGGTCGACTTGGACCAAGATGTCGACCTGTCTATGCTCTCCGATGCCTTTGACCAAAAGCAGTTTGAGGAAGACCTGGGCAGCGCCATCGACGAGTTCAACGAGGGCCGCTCGGGCACCTTCGAGGCCACCAGCTCCTATGACGAGAAGGCCGGCATGTTCACCGTTGAGAAGGCCCGTTCCAACGAGAAGCTCAACCGCGAGCATGTCATCAAATATGCCGAGATCGAGCTCGCGTCGCTCGCCGAGAACGTCGATATCACCAAGATCGGCAACGACGCTTACGAACCGCTCAACGGCACCCTCACCAACGACCAGATTCAGGCTGCATGCGATGCCGCCAACAACTTCCTGGGCGTCAACGTGACCCTTAAGCTCAACGGCAATGATGCCGGAAAGGTGGACGGCAGCTCGGTGCTGCAGTGGATCAGCTTTGCCGATCCGGCCAACCCCACGCTCGATACGTCGCAGATCAGCAGCTGGGCCGCCGAGCTCGCCAACGGCTTTAACACCGTGGGCACCACCCGCTGGTGGACACGCGCCGACGGTAAGGAATGCGCTGTAGAGGGCGGCGACTTTGGCTGGTCCATCGACAGCGACACGCTCGCCAAGCAGGTAGAGGACGCTATCAATAACAAGCAGACCGGCGATATCGATATTTCGTACTCCAAGAAGGCCGACACGTTTACCGCCAAGGGCGAGCCCGATTGGAAGGCCTATATCGACGTCGACCTGTCTGAGCAGCACGCGCGCTACTACGACGAGAACGGCAATATCGTGTGGGAGGCCAACTTTATTTCCGGCAAACCGGGCGAAGACGCCACCCCGGAGGGTGTGTGGCAGATCAACAGCAACGACGGCGCAAGCAAGCTCATCGGTGCCAAAGACCCCGCGACCGGAAAGCCCAAATACGAGAGCCCGGTCAGTTACTGGATGCCGTTCGAGGGCAATATGGTCGGCTTCCACGACGCTACCTGGCAAAACGATTCGAGTTTCGATAGTGCCGAATCGTACAAATGGTGCGGAAGCCACGGCTGCATCAACCTACGCCTGGCCGATGCCAAGGCGCTCCACGACTGCATCAGCGTCGGCCTGTGCGTGGTCGTGCACTCGTAGGAAAACACGCCTTCGCACAACGGGGAACTGACGCTCCAATCTAACAGTTCCGAAAGATACCGCCATAATGCGCCCGCCTCTCGCGACGGGCGCATATACTTATCGAGAAACTTTCTATAAAGGAGACGCCATGTCGAATGTCCCCACCATCACCCCGGGACCGAATGATACCGAGCGAGCGCCCGAGGGTGCCACCGAAACGCTTCCCCTCATAACAACCGTGCACGCCACACAGCAAAACGGCAGCACAAGCGATGCAACCGAGATTTCTGACGAAGAGGCCTATGCCAAGCTCAAGGCGAAGCGTGCCGAGCGTCGGCGCAAAAAGCTCATCCGACGAGGCATTGCGGCCGGCGTCGTGGCCGCCATTGTGCTCATCGCCGTTGTCGTGACCTTGGTCATCAACGCACGGCCTGCAGGTACCGACGGTCCGGTGACCGACATGGTCACCGAGGGCACGTTTACGACCACCGTCGAGGCCAAAGGCCAGCTCAAGCCCATCTCGGCTTCGGTGGTCTCCCCTTCTGTCGACGGCACGGTGGCATCGATCAGCGTGCAAGCCGGCCAGTCCGTCAACGAGGGTGACGTGCTCATGACCATTAAAAACGACGAGCTCGATCGCAACGTAGCCGAGGCGCAGCGTGCGGTGACAGCCGAACAAGAAGACCTCGCCAACGCACAGAAAGCGGTAGCTGCCGCCCAAGCCGCTCCGACGACTGACACAGATGCGGCAGGCGCGAGTGGCGCCAGCGGCACCGCCGACACGAGTGCCGTCTCGAGCGCCCAACGCAACCTGGCCTCAGCCCAGGCGAACCTGGACCAAGCCAACGCCAAAGCTGCCGAGCGCACCGTGACCGCGCCCAGCTCGGGCAGCATCGTAGAGCTCAACGCCAAGGTCGGCGCCACGGTGACGGGCGGCATGATTATGGGCGAAGGCGATACGAGCGGCGGCAAGCAGTGCATGCAGATCGCCGACCTCTCCAAGATGAAGGTGACGGTGCAGGTGGGCGAAAAGGACATCGCCAAGATCGCCGTGGGCCAGAGCGCCAACGTCACCTATCCGGCCTTCCCCGATATCGTGAGCCAGGGAACGGTCACCGCCATCGCCTCGGTCGCGAACTCCGATACCAACTACGGTGGCGGCGGTAGCGTAACCTTTAACGTCGACATCCTCATCGAGGCGCCCGACGCGCGCCTCAAGCCGGGCATGACCGCCGAGGTCTCGGTGGTGACCGAACAGCTCGACGACGTCGTGATGGTGCCGACGATGGCGCTCATGACCGAAGACGGAGAGCACTATTACGTTAACGTGGCAACCGACGACGAGGGCAAGGAAACACGCCGTGTGAACGTGACCGTGGTGACGCAAAACGACAACGAGGCCGTGGTTGGCAAGACACAGGTCAAGCGCGATGACCAAGGCAACGAAATCAACGCGGGCGTGCCTGTCACCAAGCTGCGCCACGGCGATACCCTCGTTATGGACGCGGGCGCGGGCATGACAGCCGACGGCGGCGACTCTGGCAGCATGTCTGCCGACGAGGGCATGTAATGCGTCCCGTTATCGACATCCGCAACGTGCATCGCATTTTTGAGAGCGAAGCCGGCTGCGCCCATATCCTGCATAACGTGAGCCTGGCCGTGAATCCCGGCGAGTTCGTGGCCATTACCGGCCCTTCGGGCTCGGGCAAGTCAACGCTCATGAACATCCTGGGCTGCCTGGACAAGCCGACGGCAGGCGATTATTACCTGCAGGGCCTCAACGTGGCAGAGCTCGACGATGACGAGCTCACCGAAGTCCGCGCCCTGAGCATCGGCTTTGTCTTTCAGAGCTTTAACCTGCTGCCGCGCCTATCGGTCATCGAAAACGTTATGCTGCCGCTGTCGTACACCAACGTGCCGCGGGCTCAGCGTGAGATGCGCGCCGTCCATGCGCTGCAAGCCGTCACGCTGCCGGTCGACCACTGGGACCACCGCATCTCCGAGCTCTCGGGCGGACAGATGCAGAGGGTTGCCATCGCGCGCGCCCTCGTCAACGATCCGCCCATCATCCTGGCGGACGAGCCGACGGGAAACCTTGACTCCGCAACCGGAGCGCTCGTGATGGAGACCTTCCACAAACTCCAGGAACGCGGCAAGACCATCGTGCTCATCACGCATGATCCCGGTATCGCCGCCGAGGCCGACCGTGCCGTAACCATTCGCGACGGCCAGATCCACGACGGCGCGTACATCGCGCACGCGCCGCAGACCCTGCGCGGCGCCATTGATAACCTGCCCATGATTTCCGCACACGCCAATACGACGAAAGGAGTGAAGGCATGAGCACGCGCGACCTTATCCAAGAAGCCCTTCACTCCCTCGAGGCCAATAAGGGGCGCAGCCTACTCACCATCTTGGGCATCGTTATCGGCATCGCCTCCGTCATTGCCATGACCTCGCTTATCGGCGGCATCCAAAACAGCCTGGTCAACAGCCTAGGCCTCAACGCCGCGCGTATGGTGCAGATTTATTCGTCGCAAGAGCTCAACGAGTCGGACGTTGAGAAGCTTCGCAAAATGGTGCCGCAGATCGAGCAGATTGGCATCGTGGACAGCGCCTATACCGAGTACAAGTCCGGTGACAAAAGCTATACCGTCATGGCGCAGGGCGTCGACAGCGACATGCTCGACGCGGTGGGCGCCAGCAAGCTCGTCGCGGGACGCACCTACACCCAGGCCGAGTCCCAATCCGGCGCACGCGTGGCGCTCATCAGTCGTGGCGGCGCGGATCAGCTGTACGGCAACGAACAGGACGCGGTGGGCAAGACCATCAAGGTGTCGAACGGCGAGGTGCAGATTGTCGGCGTGATTGATGGCGGTAACGACTCCATGGGCTCGCTCACGCTATACATGCCGCGCGAGACCATCTCGGGCCTGTTTGGCGACGAGAACCCCTCTTTTCCCAGCGTAACGGCGCTCGCCGCCGAGGGCACGGACATGGACGAGCTGTGCAAGACGATTGAATCCAAGGTGCGTAGCATGAAGGGCATCGCGGACGAGGACGAATATGACAGCGTATCGGTGACCTCAATGAAAAGCGCCATCGACGCCCTCAATTCCTTTATGGGCGCGTTTTCGCTCATCATGGGCGCCGTTGCCAGTATTTCGCTGCTCGTGGGCGGTATCGGCATCATGAATATGATGCTCACCAATGTGACCGAGCGTATCCGCGAGATCGGAATTCGTCGTGCCCTGGGGGCCAGTCGTCGCGATATCACCGCGCAGTTTTTGGCCGAGTCCTCGGCGCTATGCGTCACCGGTGGCCTGCTGGGTGTCCTGATTGGCTACCTGCTTGCCTGGGGTCTTACGATGTTCGCCGCGAGTTCCGGCGTGCTTAGCGAGCTCGGTGCCAGCGGTACCATTACGCCGAGTTTTTCGATCGCCACGGTGCTGCTGGCCTTTGCGGTCTCCGTCGGCATCGGCGTGATCTTCGGCTTCTATCCCGCCCGCCGGGCAGCAAAACTCGACCCCGTGGAGTGTCTGCGCTACCAGTAAGCCTCAATCCTAAGTTGCGGTGAAATAGGGACCGTTTAGGCCGCTAGAAGGCCTATTCAGTCCTTATTTCACCGCAACTCAAGGGGGATAAGGCGCTCGTGCTATTCGAAACGAGATTCCAGACTCGATAGTCCGTTCAACGTCAGATTGTTTGCGACCTCCGAGATGCGCTCGATGGGCACCGAGCCATCGGAGAGCGCCCACGTGCGGTAAATGCCGATAATGCCCGAAAGCAAAAACGCCAGATAGTAATCGAACATTTCGTCCTTGAGGCCATGGGGCAGCAAGTCGCGCTCGGCAATCTCATGCTCGAGCGGCACGCGCAAACGCGTCATAAAATCGTCGAGCGGGATATTTTCAATCAACTGGCGATTGAGCACGAGGTTATTGCAAAGTGCCTCGTTGATGGTTTTAAAAAACGTTGCCGCCGCTCCGAGGGCACGCTCGTTCGTGTCGCCGTCCATGGAAGCAAGCGTTTTCTCGACCGAGTCGGCAATCATCTCCACCACATCAACGGCGATGGCATCGAGCAGGCCGTCAATCGTGCCGAAGTGTACATAAAAGGTCTTGCGGTCGACATTTGCCTCACGCGCGATGGCACTCACCGTAATGTCGGCAAGCGGCTTATCCATCAGCAGGCGCTCAAACGCAGACAGGATGGCATTGCGGCTGCGAACGATGCGGCGGTCGAGGCGCGGTTTGCTGGTGGCCATGGACGTGTCCCTTCAGAATGCGAGTATTCATCAACAGATGAGAGTTAATCTACGTAAGAGGATTATCCCCCATCCGGTACAAAAATGCCCGGCAACATGAAGAACGCACGACCAACTATTACGCCTTAGGGTGTTTCTTTTTGTTCAAAGCAGCCGGGGACACACGGATGCCGTCACCCGTCTGGCGCACATAGGCCTTATGCGCCGGTTTGGCGGCTCCAGAAGCTTTCTGAGCATGCTGATTGGGATCCATGGTAACCGCATGCACAGGATGGGGCTTTGCAGGCTTAGAGGACGTCTGAGGCGTTCGTCCGAGCTTGCGCATCGCGCGATCCCAGCGTGCATGAATACTCTCGTTGTGAGCGCTCTTAAGGCCCAGCAGGGGCGCGGCTAAAATAGTCGGCGCGATAAACGTAATGAGGCGCCAAAGCAGATAACCGGCAGTCGACGCCGATCCAAAGAAATGACCCAGGAACAGCGCGAAGCCACCCTCGGCACCGCCGGTGCCACCGGGCAGGGGGACAGCAGAGCTCAGGAGCTGAACAAAGGCGCTCGCGGCCATAACCGAGAAAAAGTCGACTTCGTGGTGGCCAAAGGCAAGCATCAGGAAATACGGCACGAGGTAGAAAAACGCGAGCTGCAACATGGTGATGACCACCGTGAGTAGCATGGACGAAAAGTGGCCGGCCGAAAGCTTGAACTTCTCGGAGAACGAGTAGATTTCGCCGTCGACAAACGTACGCCAGCCCTCGATCTTGGTGGCCGAGACGCCCACGCGCTCGAGCCAATTGATGATGCAGTGCGCGACGCGTGTAACGGTCTTGGGCATGAGCGCGACGGCAAAGATGCCGAGCAGGATGCAGCAGTGACCGCCAAAGCTAAAGACGCACAGCAGCGTCATGTCGCCATAGCGCTCGGCGAAAAACGGCATGCGGGCAAGCAGCAGAATGGCGCCCCAGGCAACGAGGCCAAACTGATACACGATAAAGCGCGTGAACTGCGTGGCACCGGCCTCGCCGACGTTTTGGCCTGCCTTGGTCAGGCGGTAGATTTGGGCTGGCGTGGAACCCATCATCATGGGCGTCAGGTTGCCAAAGAAGATACCGCTCGCCTCGACCGAGATCAGGTCGCGAATGCCGACGGGCGAATTGGGATCGAGCCAGACGGCGATCGCATAGGCAACGATGCCAAAGAACAGGTACAGGAACATGCAAAAGCATGCAGCAACGAGCCACGGCGCTTGAACGCTCGACATGGCAGCCCAGAACTGTCCCATCTGACCGGTCACAATCAGATAAACGATATAGCCAACCAGCACGACGCCGATAAAAATGGCACCGCGACGTGCACCCTTGTTGTCATCGCCGCCCGAGGCCTCAACCTCGACCTGGGGCTTAGATGTATGCTGAGAGGACTCCGTCATGAGGCTCCTTCTGACCGTCCAAATATCTTGCATATTGTACCCGCAAGGGCCACAAGCAGAACGTAAAGCTATGGGCCAAATGGGAATTGCAGATGGTTTGCTCGGAAATAAAAAACCCGGACTTCCGCGAGAAGTCCGGGTCTCAAATTCATGGTAGCCCGTACCAGATTCGAACTGGTGATCTCCGCCTTGAGAGGGCGGCGTCCTAAACCGCTAGACGAACGGGCCATAAGCCTCAGCAGAAAAGAAATGGTAGCCCGTACCAGATTCGAACTGGTGATCTCCGCCTTGAGAGGGCGGCGTCCTAAACCGCTAGACGAACGGGCCATAAGCCTCAGCAGAAAAGAAATGGTAGCCCGTACCAGATTCGAACTGGTGATCTCCGCCTTGAGAGGGCGGCGTCCTAAACCGCTAGACGAACGGGCCATAAGCCTCAGCAGAAAAGAAATGGTAGCCCGTACCAGATTCGAACTGGTGATCTCCGCCTTGAGAGGGCGGCGTCCTAAACCGCTAGACGAACGGGCCACATGACATCTGCACTGCCGTGCTGCGAGGAAATATATTACGGGACAAAAAACGCGAGCGCAAGAAGAAATTCCAAATTGGCGAAATTTTGTCGGCAGGTTATGGAACGCGCAGGTCAACGGGGTAGTTAATTTGGGACGGGGCTATTTTAGCTACCTCTGCCAAAATCACTAGCGGTTCGACAGATTGAAAGCAGGGGTAGCTAAAATAGCCCCGTCCCAAATTAACTACCCCAGGTGCAGGTGAGCCAGGAGGGCTTCACGTTCGTTGGGGATGTTATCCTCGATCACTGCGTCGAGGGCGGCGTTGAGCAGCTGCCCCAGTTCCGGCCCTGGCTTGACGCCGGCGCGAATCAAGTCGCCACCATTGATGGCAAGCATCTTGAGCGTATAGGCCTCCCCCGCCGCCAGCAACTCGCGTGCCAGCGCGCGCATCTCCTCGATCGTCTCGACGTAATAGAAGCACGAGGGCGCCTTGCCGAGCGTGTCGGCACGCTTAAGGTCCATGAGCTCGTCCATCAGACGCGGCGTGTCGACACCCTCGCCCGAAAGCGCGCGCATCATATTGAGCAGGCAAGATCGCTCGGGACGCAGCGGCTTGTCATGGTATTTGATCAGCAGGCACACATCGCGAACCAAATCGTGCGAAAGCGCCAGACGATCCATGATGACACGCGCCTTCTTGGCGCCGAGCTCGGGATGACCGTAGAAGTGTCCGCTGCCGGCGTGATCGACCGTAAAGCAATCGGGCTTGGAAACGTCGTGCAAAAACGCCGCCCACATAAGGCTCGACGAGGGCGCGACGCCATCGCACAGCGCCAGCTCCCCTGCCACCGTCAGCACGCGGGCGATATGCTCGTAGACGTTAAAGGCATGATAGACACTGCGCTGGTCAAAGCCGCGGGCGGGCGCGAGCTCGGGCACGGCGGCGCAAACAAGCTCGGGGTAGCGCAGCATGGCGTCTCCCCCGTGGCCGGTCGAAAGGATGCCTTCAAGCTCAATACCCACGCGCTCTCGCGCCACGGCATCGAGAAGCGGCGCGCACTCGGCAAGCGCCTGTTTGGTCCCAGGCTCGATCATAAAATCCAGACGGCAGGCAAAGCGCACGGCGCGCAGCATGCGAAGCGCGTCCTCGTTAAAACGACGCTTGGGATCTCCAACAGCGCGGATGAGCTTACGGCCCAGGTCGCCCTGACCGTCATAGCGGTCGACAAGACCGCGCTCGGGATGCCAGGCCATAGCGTTAACGGTAAAGTCGCGACGCGCCAGATCGTCCTCAAGCGACGCCGCACGCTCCACACTCTGGGGATGACGACCATCGGTGTAAAAGCCGTCCAGGCGGTAGGTGGTGACCTCAATGCGTTCGCCATCGCAAATGGCCGTGATGCCGCCAAATTTAATGCCCGACTCAACCACGGCGATATCCGCTGCCTCGAGCGCCGCTTTGGACTCCTGCCACAGGCCGCTGCAACACATGTCAACATCGTGGCTGGGGCGCCCCATCAGGGCATCACGTACCCAACCGCCTACGTACCAAGCCTCAAGACCGGCTGCCTCGAGCGCGCGCAGGACACGGATGGAGGCATCTGACGGCTGCGTACCGTTGAGCGAAACATTGCACATGCCTATGGCCTCCTGCACTTGCGAACGTTAATAGATGGTTCTCAAGAAGTCTAACAAGAAACGAGAAAGCGCGCACACGCAATCGCGTCGTCGAATCGATAAAACGAGACAACAGACGCCACATACGTTCAACGCGCAAAAAAACACCCGCCTCGGAGATCCAAAGCGGGTGTTCGGCAACGATTTTTAGATACGGCTAGCAGACCTGACGAACTTCGATGCGCTTCTTATATTCGTCCACCTTGGCAAAATCGCCCAAGCCCGGGCACTCAACCACGTTGGCACCGGTGGCCATCGAAAGGCGCAGGGCGTCCTCGACGCGCTCGGGCGCATCGTGCCACACGGACAGGAAGGCAGCGAGGGAGGAATCGCCGGCGCAGACGGTCGACAGCAGCTTGACCTCAAAGGTGCGGTTCGCAAACCAAATGTGCTCGCCGTTAGAGAAATAGGCACCGGCGCCACCGAGGGTCAGCAGCACATTCTTGGCGCCCTTGGCATGGAGCTCGGCCATAGCGCCCTTGACGGACTCGTCGTCGCCACCGCTCACCTTAATACCAAAGATGTCGAGCAGCTCGTCGTCGTTGGGCTTAATGAGCAACGGCTCCATGGCAATGAGATCGGCCAGCTGATGGCTCGAGATGTCGAGCACGAACTCGGCGCCCTTGGCCTTAACGCGGCGAAGTACCTCGGCCAGGAAACCCTCGGAGGTGTTGGGAGGCAGCGAGCCGCTGATAACCAGGCAGGTCATGTCGTCGAGTGAATCGATGAGCTCAAACATCTCCTGCTCGTTGGCTTCGTTAATGGCGGCGCCGGCATTGACCATGTTGTACTCGGTGTCGGGACCGGCGTTGAGGAACACGTTGACACGCGTGATGCCGTCAGTCCACACGGGCTTGACGGGCACGCCAAGGGCCTCGGCGCCCTTAACGATAAACTCGCCCGAGAAGCCGGCGAAGAAGCCCAGGATCGTGGTATCGACGCCGTAGTGGTCGAGCGTAAACGAGACGTTGAGACCCTTGCCGTTGGGGGTGTAGACCGCGTTACGGGTGCGCGTAACGGTATTGGCGGACAGGCCGTCGCAGGAGATGTTGTAGTCAATAGCGGGATTTGCAGTGAGCGTGTAAATCATGAATGTTCCTTTCACGAAGCAACGTGTAAATGAAAGTATATTCCACGCTTCGGCAAAAGGCTACAACAACTCGGCGAACGGTGTGGAACGCGTGAAGGGCGGCGCCGAAGTTCGGTTGGGACAAAAAACGGCGCCCTGACCGAAGTCAGAGCGCCGCATGCGCACGAATTTGTCGCGTCTCGCTTACTTGCGATCGAGCTTACGGACAGCAACGCGCTTGCTGTACTCATCGACGTGACCGAAGTCACCGATGCCCACGGACTCGGCAACGTTGGCGCCGGTGGCCATAGCGAGCTTCATGGCCTCCTCGACGTTGTCGCGATCCCTGTACCACTTGTGCAGGAACGCAGCGAGGGTGCAATCGCCGGCGCAGACGGAAGAGACCAGCTTGATGTTGAACTCACGCTTGGCATACCAGATGTCCTCGCCGTTGGAGAAGTAAGCGTCGCCGCGGCTACCACGGGTGAGCAGCACGTTCTGGACGCCGGCGTCGTGGGCGAGCTTCATGGCAACGCGGACCTCGTCGTCGGTGTCGACCGGCACGCCAAAGATAGCCTTCATCTCGTGATGGTTCGGCTTGATGAGCAGCGGCTTCTTGTGAGCGAGCTCCTTGAGCTTGTCGGAGGACAGGTCCAGGACGACGTCAGCACCACGAGCCTGAGCGTGCTCCATGACCTGAGCCAAGAAGTCGGGCGTAGCTTTGGGAGGCACGGAACCGGAGACGATCAGGCACTCAAGATCGCCCGCGGTGTCCAGGATGTTGTAGAGCTCCTCCTGGTGCTGCGGCGTAATCGGTGCGCCGGGGTTCAGGATGCCGTACTCGTGCTGGCCATCGTTGACGTAGGTGTTGATACGCGTGATGCCGTCGGTCCAGACCGGGCGGCACAGGCAACCCAGGTTCATGACCTCCTCGACGATGAACTTGCCCGTGAAGCCGGCGAAGAAGCCGAGCGCGACGGTGTCGACGCCCATCTTCTTAAAGGCGAAGGACACATCGAGGCCCTTGCCGTTGGCCGTGTAGCTGGCCGAGCCGGTGCGGACGTTCTCGTCGGGCTCGAGCGGAGAGCTCGAGACCGTCATGTCGACAGCCGGATTAGCGGTTAGCGTGTAGAACATTTACAGTACCCCCTGTATATGTGAGGGCCGCGTGGCCGGCCCATTCCAACCACGCGGTTACCTCTGATACCAAATTAACGAGCTGCGGACTCGAGCAGCGCCTTGACCTCGGCGGCAGTGTTGCAGGCGAGCGCCTTCTCGGCAAGCTCGTCGCACTCGGCCTTGGTCCACTGGCTGATGGTCTTACGGGCGCGCAGGATGGACGGAGCGCTCATCGAGAACTCCTCCAGGCCCCAGCTGATCAGCAGCGGCTCAAGCAGCGGATCGGCAGCGGCCTCGCCGCACATACCGACCATGATGCCGGCCTTCACGCCGCTCTCGATGATGTTCTTGAGCGAGCGGAGCACGGCGGGATAGTACACCTGGTACAGGTTGGAGATGGTGTCGTTGCCACGGTCGGCGCACATGGTGTAGCCGATCAGGTCGTTGGTGCCGATGGAGAAGAAGTCGGCGACCTCGGCAAGACGGTCAGCGAGCAGCGAAGCGGCGGGCGTCTCGACCATGATGCCGACCTCGATGTTCTCGTTGAACTTGCGACCCTCTTCGGTCAGCTCGGCCTTGCACTGCTCGACGAGCTCCTTGACGGCCACGACCTCCTCGACGCAGGTGACGAGCGGGATCATGATCTTGACGTCACCAAAGGCGCTGGCGCGCAGCAGAGCGCGGAGCTGGACCTTGTACTGGTCGGGATTGGCCAGGCAGTAACGCACGGCGCGGAAGCCCATGAAGGGGTTGTCTTCCTTGACCATGTGCAGGTACGGGATCTCCTTGTCGCCGCCCACATCGAGCGTGCGGATGATGACCGGAGCACCCTTGAGCGCGCTGGCGACCTTGCGGTAGGCGTTGAACTGCTCCTCCTCGGAAGGAAGCTCAGCGGAGTCCATGAACAGGAACTCGGAGCGGAACAGACCGATGGCCTCGGCATCGTGATCGAGCGCGTTGGGCACGTCATCGGGGTTACCGATGTTGCAGGCGATGATCTTCTTGATGCCGTCGGCAGTCACAGAAGGCTTGCCGCGGAAGGCCTCGAGAGCCGCCTTCTCGGCAGCGAAAGCCTCGGCCTTGGCGGTGTAGGCGGCGAGCGTCTCCTCGTCGGGATCGGCCTCGACGACGCCCTTGCCACCGTCGACGACAACGGTCATGCCGTTGCGAAGCGCGGTGCAGCTGTTAGAGACCGAAAGGACGGCCGGAATCTCGAGGGCGCGCGCGATGATCGCGGAGTGCGACGTGCGGCCACCGGTCTCGGTGACAATGCCGGCAACGTGAGCCTTATCGATCGTGGCGGTCATGGACGGCGTAAGGTCGTGCACGACAACGACGGTGTTCTCGGGCAGGACGGAGAGGTCGACGACCTCCTTGCCCAGCAGCTCGGCCAGAATACCGGTGCGGATGTCGGCGATGTCGGCCGCGCGCAGACGGAACATCTCGTCGTCCATGGACAGGAACATGTTCTCGAACATGGTCGAGGTGTCCATGAGCGCCTGCTCGGCGCAGGTGCCGCCGTCAATGGCGGCGTTAATGGCGTCGGTCATGCCCGGATCCTGAGCCAGGACGATGTGTCCGCTCATGATCTCGGCCTCGGCCTCGCCCACCGTCTCCTTCATATGGTCGGCCTGAGCCTGGGTCTTCTCGCAGAAGACCGAAAGAGCAGCCTGATAACGCTCCTTCTCTGCTGCCGAATCAGCAACCTCGTGCGGCTCAAACGTCAAGTCGGGATCGACGGCGACCATGACGGTGCCGATACCGATGCCCTCGGATGCGTTGACTCCCTGATACATTCCCATTCCTCTCTCCGTGCCATGTGATAAAGCGTTTTGCCATATCCATGACAAAAGAGCGCAGCTACCTTGATACAGGTCACTGCGCCCCCAAGTATGAACTTAATTGTTCAACATGCGACCCGTTTGAGTTCTACTCGCCAAGACCGCTCTTGATGAGCTCGATGGCAGCAGCCAGAGCCTCGGCCTCGTCGGCGCCGTCGCACTTGACCTCGACCTCGGTACCGCAAGGGATACCAGCAGCCATGAGGGCCATCGGGGACTTGCCGTTGACCTCCTTCTCGGGGGTGACGACAGTCACGTCGCAGGCGTACTTGCCCATGGTGGAGGCGAAGAGGCCGGCCGGACGCATGTGAAGACCCTGCGGATTGACGAGGGTAGCCTTCTCAGAAACCATAGTTGACTCCTTTTTTGTGTTTAACCCCTGTCATGCATGTGGCAGGAGTCAGATTCACGACGTTGTTTATATTAACTCACATCAAACGGTTTTTCATTGTGTTTCGCACGAATTGTTGGACAGATGTCGTTCGCTGTCCGCTCGCCTGCCGGGCGGGGCGGTTAAGTTTGCTGCTCTACAGTCCTGCGCAAGACGGAAAGCACATTAAGTGCTTTCCTTTGCGTGCGGAACTCGCGACAAACTTAACCGCCCCGCCCGGCAGGCGAGCTGCGGGAACATGCTTCCGTCCAAGAAATATCGTGCAAAAGGAATTCTGGCTGAATTATTGTTCGCGTGGGTGATTCAGTCGATGAGGGCTATTTATGCCCTGTTGGGGATTAAGGAGTGTCCCGGGGTGCCGGCAGGAAAGGAACATCCCTGAGTGCCGGGTGGTATGAAAAAAGGCGAGGACCCGCAGGGAGTCCTCGCCTTTGTTACAGGGGGCGATGTTATTCGCGTACTGTGGGATTAGACCAGGCGGGCGTTGATCGTCTTGGCGATCTCGGCGGCGTCGGTGGAACCCTTGACGGTGGCACGGAAGTCCTCGTCCATAAGCGCCTCGGCGACCTTGGACAGTATCTTGAGGTGCGTGGTGCCAGCCTGAGCGCCCGGGATGAGCAGGGCGATGGCAACGTTGACGGGAGCGCCGTCCATGGTGTCCCAACCGGTCACGCCAGAGTCGTCCTTGACGACGATGACAGCGGCCTCGGTGATGGCGTCGGACTTGGCATGCGGGATGGCGAAGCCCTCCATCATGCCCGTGGTGCCCTCGGCCTCGCGGGCCAGGAAGGCGTTCATCACGGCGTCGGCATC
Organism: bacterium; assembly: GCA_963602135.1. GTDB lineage: Bacteria > Actinomycetota > Coriobacteriia > Coriobacteriales > Coriobacteriaceae > Collinsella. The sequence continues at coordinate 18,887 of CAVCHM010000001.1, forward strand.
GCCAGCGATACCGGCCTTGACGGCCTGGTTGGAGACAAAGCTCAGGGCCTCGTCACGAGAAGCGAAGTCCTCGGCGACAAAGACGTTCTCGACCTTCACGAAGTCGGAAGCCTCGGCCTTGGGGGCCTCGACAGCAGCGGCCTTAGGGGCCTCAGCCGGCTTGGCTGCAGGAGCGGGCTTCTGGTTCTTCTCGAAGTCGTACTTCTTGAAGGCCACGAACAGGATGCCACCGACCACGGAGCCGATGAGGATCGCGAGGACCCACAGCGGACCGTTCTCGACAACGGGCAGGACCAGGAAGCCACCGTGGGGTGCCGGATCGTGAACGTTGAACATAATGGTCAGGATCGAAGCGATGGAGGAGCCGAGCATCATGATGGGCATGACGGGCCAGATGTTCTTGGTCATGAACGGAATGGCGCCCTCGGTGATGTGGGTGCAACCAAGGATGAGGTTGACGACACCGGCGTCGTGATCCTCCTGGCTGAAGTACTTCTTGCCGACAACGACGGCGAAGGTGGTGATCAGCGGCGGAACGATGCAAGCGGCGGAGACGGCAGCCATGAAGTTGGTGCCGAAGTTGTAGGTGTCGGTGCCGACACCGGCGGCCAGGGCCTCGGTGAGCATAGCGGTACCGGTAACGTAAGCAGCCTTGTTGACCGGGCCACCCATGTCAAAGGCGCACATGCAGCCGATGGCAAGACCCAGGACAACGGCGCCAGAAGCGGACAGGCCCTTGAGGAAGTCCATCATGGCGGTGTTGATGGCAGCCATGGGGCCGGAGATGCCGAGCATGACCAGACCGACGATGGCGGTCGAGAACAGCGGGTACAGGAAGATAGCCTTGAGGCCGTCCAGGTTCTTGGGCAGACCGGCAAAGACCTTCTCGAGCAACAGGATGACATAGCCAGCAAGGAAGCCGCCGACGATGCCGCCCAGGAAGCCAAAGCCCACACCTGCGCCACCGGCGTCGATCATGCCGGTATCGGCGTTAACGGGCAGACCCTGGATGGCGATCATGCCGGCGACGAAACCGGGGACGAGCGCCGGACGCTTGCCGATAGACTCGGCGATGTAGGCGGAAAGCACCGGAACCATGAGGTTCATGGCGATGCCGCCGATAATCTTGAGCATCGCGGCAAAGGTGTTGTAGTCGGCAGCCGTCGAATCGAAGGACGTGATGCCCCACAGGAACGAGACGGCGGTCAGAACGCCACCGGCGACGACGAAGACCAGCATGTGGCTGACGCCATTCATGAGGTGCTTGTAGATGACGTGGCCGATGGACTCCTTCTCCTCGTCCTCGACATCGGCGGCAGCGGCAACCGTGTCGTCGCCCTTGGCGGCGAGCGCGCGGTCGATCAGCTTACCGGCAGCCTCGACAGACAGGGCCTTGGAAACACCGACGGAAACCATGGGCTTACCGGCGAAACGCTCAGCCTGGACATCCTTATCGGCTGCGACGACGACGGCCTTGGCACCGGCGATCTCGCTCTTGGTGAGCTCGTTCTCGACACCGACCTGGCCATGAGTCTCGACCTTAATGGTCAGACCTCGCTCGGCAGCTGCCTTCTCCAGCGCCTCCTTCGCCATGAAGGTGTGCGCAATGCCGGTCGGGCAACCGGTCGCGGCGATGATGTCAAACTTAGCCATGTGTCCCTCCTTTTTAAGTTTTGCGCCCGCAGGCGCTCCCCTACACGCGCTTCCATGCGCGTTTTTCCACACTTGAAAGATACCAACCTACCGTCCGCGTGAGAAGAGACAAGGCGCAATTCTCCGGTGAAAGGTTCTTTCATAACCGTAAACGGTAAGTGAAAGTTTACCATCAACACTTGAAACGGCAAGGTGTATCTTGTAATTGAAAATGCCCGTATACTATGGCATGAAAAACGAGTCCGATTTTCATGCCAACCAGGAGCCATCCATGACCGATAGCAGCAAGAGCGCGCTCTCCCTTATTAGCACGCACAAAGGGTACAGCGATTCCGAGCAGCGCATTGTCGACTATATATTGGAGCACCAGTCCGAGGCGCCGCGCCTGACGGCCGCCCAGCTCTCGCGCGCCGCTGCCACGTCCGAGGCGACGGTTTCGCGCTTTTGCCGCAAGCTGGGCTTTGGCAGCTTCCGCAGCTTTCAGTTTTCGTTGGCGCGCGACTTGGAGAGTCAGCGCAACGAGGGCCTGACCGACGAGGTCTCGCTCGACAACATGGAGCAGAGCCTTAAAAATATCCTCGCCGCCAAGGTGAGTGAGCTTAATGCGACCATCGACGGCATTGATCACGACACGTTGGCCGCAGTTGTGCACGCGCTTAAGAATGCCGGCGTTATTGAGTTCGCCGCCGTGGGCAATACGAACGCGGTCGCGCTCGATGCGACATTTAAGTTTTCACAGCTGGGCCTGCGCTGCATGGCGAGCACCATCAGCGAGACATCAATCGGCTTTGCGCTCACGTTGCGCCCCGGCGACGTTATCGTGCTGATCTCGAACTCTGGCAAGTCGCGCCGACTGAATCGCATGGCAAAAGCGGCTCGCGACTGCGGCGCCACTGTAGTCGTCATCAGCAGCGACAGCAAGTCTCCACTTGCGCGCCTAGCCGACTACACCTTTAATACCGTCAATCACGAGGCACTGCTGACAACGGGCGACTTCGCATTCTCCAAGATGAGCGCCACGATGATCATAGAGGTCATCTACAACTTCCTGCTGCCCGAAATCGAGGACGCCCGAGAGCACATCAGCTACTATGAGGAACTCATCCAACCGGATAAGGTCGTGGAGTAGACATTTTAGGGAGCCAACAAACGCCGCTCGGCACGAAACCGGCCCATCTACTACGTTTTATCCGTATGGCCCAACCGCATACCAAAAATAGAGAAAACCGCAGGCATTCTACCTGCGGTTTTCTTTTTGCAATTCTTGGCATGGTTGCCGATAGCCTATTAAACGTAGTAGATGGGCCGGTTTCGTGGCTTCCGGGTCGGACATGCATGTGGCGGCTCGGTCTAAGCACGCGCTTCTTCCAGCATCTGCCTGGCGTGCGCTAGGCTTGCCTCCGATTGATCGCCGCTCAGCATACGGGCGATCTCTGCGGTGCGGGCATCGCCGGTCACCTCGTCCAGGTGCGTTTGAGGAACGTCGCCGGGCTCTTTACTGACCACGTAATGCTTGTCGGCCATGACGGCGACCTGCGCCAGGTGCGTTACGACAATGACCTGATGCGTGGCGGCAAGATCGGCCAGTACACCGGCCAGCGCACGGGCGGTGGAGCCGCCGACACCGGCATCGACCTCGTCGAACACCAGGGTATCCACACCATCCGCGTTGCCAAGGACAACCTTGCTCGCCAGCATAACGCGGCTCAGCTCGCCGCCCGACGCAATGCGACGCAGGGGGCGCGGCGTCAATCCGGCACCGCTGCGATACAAAAGCTCATAGCTCGAAGGGCCCGCCGGCGTCCATTCGGCACGCGGAAGATCGCGCGACTCCCAGACGAGCTCGGCGCCGCCCATCTCCAGGCGCGCCATCTGACGGCCAACCTCGTGACAAAAGCGCGGGGCAGCGGTGTTCCGCGCGCGCTTAAGCGCCTTGGCGGCAGCAAAAAGATCGCGCTCAGCGCTCCCGAGTGCCTCGCGCGCCTTCCTAATCTGCTCATCACCATCGTCTACCAGCGACAACAGCTCTTGTGAGCGGTCGCGCATGGCAAAAACATCGTCCATGGTGGGACCCCACTGACGCAGCAGGCCCTTGAGGTCGGAATAGCGCTCGCGCATACGAGCCAGCTCGCGCGGATCGAAGGCGACCCCATCGCGATAGGCGCGCAGCTCGTTGGCGCAATCCTCAAGCGAGATGCAGGCATCCGAAAGTGCGTCGGCGATGTCACCGAGCTTGCGGTCAACGGTCGCCATGCGTGAAAGCTCGGCCACGGCTCCATTCACGGCATCGAGCGCTCCCCCTTCGGCAGCAAGCGATGCATGGGCCTCGTTGGCCGTCGCCACCAAGACCTCGGCATGCTCCGAGCGCGGCAGCAGCTCCTCGAGTTCCTCGTACTCGGCTGGCTTGGGGTCGACCTCGGCGATACGCTCAAGGGCAAAACGCGCTTCCTCGACGCGACTCCCCTGCGCACGCGAGGCTTCCTCCACACGGCGAAGCTCCTTGGCGGCGGCACGCGAAGCCTTAAAGCAGGTGCGATACTTCTCGAGTGCCTCAAGCGCCGCGCGTCCAGCCCAAGCATCGACCATGGCAACATGGTGCACCGGGTCGAGCAGGCGCTGATGTTCATGCTGGCCGCATAGATCCATCATCACGCCGACGCGCTCCGAAAGCTCACGCACGCTGGCAATGCGGCCGTCAATTTTTACGCGGCTGCGGCCCTCGGCAGAAAGGCTGCGCTGCACGGTGAAGCCCTCCGTGTCGTGCGGGCCGTCGAACAGGCGCGCCTCGACGCTGGCAAGCGCCTCGCCCTCGCGAACCGTCGACGAATCGGCGCGCTCGCCCAAAATAAGCTTGAGCGCCGAGAGCAGCGCGGTCTTGCCAGCACCGGTCTCACCGGTCAGGACGGTCAAGCCGGCACTCGGCACCAACGTCGCCTCGCGAATGAGTGCAATGTTGGAAACCTGCAGCTCATCGATCATGACGCACTCCGTAGAACACACGGCTCACCGAGTTATAGAAGCTCTCGGGGCCGTAATCCAGCAGCAACACATCGCCGGGACCGCGACGCACAGCCACGCTCTCGACCGTGCCATCGCAGGTAATAAACTGTCCGTCGATAGCGATGGCAGGCACACTCGGGCGGTCGTCGGACATAAAGATCTCGACGACATCGCTTGGTGAAGTCAAGAACGCACGGGCCTGAATGGTGTGCGGCGCGATGGGCACGCAAACCATACCCGTGTAATCAGGGCTGACGATAGGGCCACCGGCGGAAAGCGCGTAGCCGGTGGAGCCAGTCGCCGTCGACACGACGACGCCGTCACCGCGTAGGCGATCGATATGATGGCCGGACACCGTGATGTCGAACTCGACCATATCGGACAGGGGCCCGCGCGTAAGCGCCATATCGTTGAGGGCAAACGTGCGCACGACATCCTTCGTACCGTCATCGCGTACCGAAACGATATCGGCGGCGATGGTGGCGCGGCGGCTCACATGGAGCTCACCGGACAGGGCATCGCTCACAACCTGCAAAATATCGCGTTCCTCGGGACTGGCCGCCGTCAAAAAGCCCAGGTGACCATAGGAAAGCCCCAAAATGGGAATCTCACGGTAATTGAGGATACGGGCGGCGCGCAGCAACGTGCCGTCGCCGCCGAGCGTAATGACCAAGTCGGCATCGTCAACATCGGGCGTGCTCTGAATCTTGGAGCGCTGGTCGGCAGCCCATGCGACCTCATAGCCTTGGCGCGAAAGCCAAAGCTCGAGCATCAGGCCGCTCTCGACCGCCTCTTGCTTATAGTAATTGGGAACCAGAAAGACCTTCATAGCGTTGCCGCTTTCTCGCTCAAAGCCGATACCTGGGATTGCAGCTCATCTTCGGCGCGCTCGCCAGGGGCAAACCTCGTGCCGTACAGGAAAAACTCAACGTTGCCCTTGGCGCCATGGATGGGCGACACGCACACGTCGACCGGGAACAAGCCCTTTGCGGCGAACAGCTCAATCGCCGCCACGAGTGTGTCAACACGCACAGCGGGATCCGTCACGATACCGCCCTCGCCCACCAGCGCAGCCGGCGCCTCAAACTGAGGCTTTACGAGCGTGCAAAACGAACCCGAAGGCTTCAGGCACGCCAGCACGGCGTCGAGGATATTCGCGATACTCGTAAACGACACATCGCACACGGCCAGGTCGATAGCGCTGCCGTAGCCGAGCTCGGGCAACTGCGTCACATTCGTGCGCTCGTGGAGCGTCACACGATCGTCTTGGCGCAGCGACCAATCAAACTGAGCGCGACCCACATCGACTGAAACGACCGTGGCGGCCCCGCGCTTAAGCAGGCAATCGGTAAAGCCGCCGGTAGAGCAGCCTACGTCCAAGCAGACAAGGTCCGTCGGATCAATCCCAAACGCATCGAGCGCACCCTCGAGCTTAAGGCCGCCGCGCCCAACATACGGAATGCGTCCCTTAACGTGCAGTGGCAGGCCCGGCGTCACCTTGAGCCCCGGAGAGGTCAAACGCTCACCGCCACTCGAAACCAAGCCGGCCATAAGAGTGCGAAGGGCATCCGCGCGATCGGCGCAGATGCCCTGTGAAATCAGTTCGTCATCGAGACGCACGCGTTTCATGAATGCCATCAACCATTCGTATCCGGGGATGCAGTCTGTCTATCTTGGGACTCGTTTGCCGCATCCTCATCGTATTCCTGCTCGAGCTTGTCGGCCTCACGCGGCGTCAGCTCAAACTTGTCGACCATATCGACCGCACGGGAGCCCAGCTCAATCGCCTCGTCAAACAAATCGAGCGAACGCTCCAAGGACGTATCCTTGGAGCGAACGGTGGCGATGATCTGGTCCAGGCGATCCGAGATCTCATCGAAGTTGCGGACGGAACCCTCTGGCATGGCTACTCCTCGACGGAGTCGGCCTCGACGGCCTCAGCAGCGTCCGCATCCTCAGCAAGTACACCGGCGGCAGCCTGAGCGGCGGCGACCTTGGCGGCCGCCTCGGCAGCCTGTGCCTCCTCGCGAGCGCGATCCTCGGCCAGCAGCTCTTGGTACAGGTCCTCGCCCGGCAGCTCCTCGCTGCGAGCGATCTTGCCCAGCACGCCGTTGACAAACGACGCGGACTGGTCGGTACCATAAGCCTTTGCGATTTCGACTGCCTCGTTGATCACGATAGCGTCCGAGACCTCTTCGTCGGTGAGGAAGCGCATCTCGTAGACGGCGATACGCAGCAGGTTACGGTCGGCGCCGGGCATGCGCATAAGATCCCAGTTCTTGGCGACGGCGCGCAGGGCACAGTCGATGCGATCGATATGCTCGTAGGCACCGCGGCAAAGCTCCAGCGCATAGGGGTCGAGGGGACCCTTCGAGATCAGGAAATCGCCCTCGAGGACGCGCTCGAGCGGGCTGTCCGTGGCCTCGGCCTGGAACAGCAGCTGCAGCGCCTGACTGCGGGCAAGCGTGCGCCCGCGATAAACCTTAAGGCTCAAAGGTTACTCCTTGGGGAAAACGAGGCCGTCGATGCAAACGTCAACGCGCTCGACCTCGACGCCCACCTGGGCATCGATGGCGGCGACCACGGCGGCGCGAACGGCCTCGGCGAGTTTCTTGAACGGATAGCCAAAGAACACCACGACACGCACGGTGAGTGCGAGCTTGTCGCCGACGACCTCGGCCTCGACCGCCGGCTCGGAAGCCGGGGCCTTGGACGAGAGCATCATGGAGACAAGGTTGGTGGCAAGGTCCTTGACGCCAACGGAGGCGATGCCCTCGACATCCGACACGGCGCGCGAGACGATGGCGGTCAGAACATCGGGCGAAATGCCGATGCCGTCAATCTTGATTTCCTGGGGCATGAGTCCTCCTAGAAGAGTTGGTTGCTAGACGCGGGAGACGAACTTGCCGTCGCGGGTGTCAACCTTGATGACCTCGCCCTCGTTGAGGTACATGGGGACCTGGATGACAGCGCCGGTGTCGATCGTGGCCGGCTTGGTGGAACCCTGGACGGTGTCGCCCTTAAAGCCCGGGTCAGTCTGGACGATGGTGGTCTCGATGAACATCGGCGGGGTCACGCCCATGAGCTCATCGTCGGCAAAGAGCAGCTGGCAGATGTCGTTCTCGCGCAGCCACTTGGAGTTCTCGCCCACCATGTCCTCGGGAACGGGAACCTGCTCATAGGACTCGTTGTCCATGAAGATGTAGTCGGTGCCATCGTTGTAGAGGTACTGGAACTCACGGGTGGTGAGCATGACGCTCTCGAACTTGGTGCCGGCGTTGCAGGTGTTCTCGACGACGCGGCCGCTCTTGATGTCGCGGGTCTTGTAGCGCACAAACGCGCCGCCCTTGCCCGGCTTGACATGCTGGAACTCGACGATGGTGTAGACCTTGTCCTTAATGCGGAGACCGAGGCCGTTCTTGAAGTCGGCGGTAGAAATGGTAGGCATAGCGACCTTTCTTGTTATGGGCAGAACGCACAAGCGTCCAAATTACATACGACCGAAATTATACACTTGCAGACGGCGCCTGCAGCGAGCGCATAAAAAGAGAACGCGGGGCGTCCGAATTGCTCCGTACGCCCCGCCCAAAAATCTATTGAAATGGGCTAGCAATCAATGACGTGCAGGTCGTGCGGGGTCTTGGTGAAAGGCTCGTAGCCGTTTTCGGTGATCACGCCATAGTCCTCCAGGCGCACGCCGCCCACACCGGGCAGGTACACGCCGGGCTCCATGGTGACAACCGAGCCAACCTCGATGATGTTCTTGCTGCGGTTAAAGTTGGGCAGCTCGTGGATGTCGATGCCCACGCCGTGGCCCAGGCCATGGTTGTAGTAATCGCCATAGCCGGCATCGCCGATGATCTTCTTGGAAAGCTTGAAAATGTCGTTGCCCTCCACGCCCGGATGGATGGCGGCGACGCACTCCTCGTGCGTACGGCGCACGAGCGCGTACAGGTCGAGCTGCTCCTGGGTAGGCTCGCCCATCACGACGGTGCGCGTCATGTCGGAACGATAATCGCAGTAGCCCGCGCCGTAATCCATAAGGACGAAGTCGCCCTTCTCGATCACGCGGTCGCTCGGCACGGCGTGCGGGTTGGCGGTGTTGGGACCGCTCGCCACGATGGAGCCGAAGGCCAGGCTGTCGGCGCCGTTGGCGAACATAAAGTTCTCGAGCTCGTTGCGAACCTGCTTCTCGGTCATACCGGGCTTAATAAAGCCGAGCATATGCTGGAAAGCAGCATCGGTGATCGACTGCGCATGGCGCATGAGCTCGATCTCCTCGGCGTCCTTGATGGCGCGCATCTTACGAATGTCGTCATGCATCAGCGGCAGCATGCAGGCGACGGAACGATCCTCCAGACCACGCTGAATACCCTGGTAGAAGTTGATCTGCATGTCGTCCTCGACAGCGCAGACGCGGCACTTGTTGGCCGCGATCTTACCGGCGACCCAACCGGGGATGGTGCCCTCGTCCATGTCGTAGACCCAGGGGCTGCCGGCAGGCGTGTTCTCCTCAAAGCTGTTGAGGTAGCGCGAGTCGGTATGGAACAGGCACTGGTCAGCCGTAATAAACGCCGCGTGCGGGAACTCGAAGGTGTAGTCGAAGACGCCCTTCACACCCGTGAGCCAACGAAGGTTGGCCTCGTCGCGCACCACGATGGCATCGTAGCCGCGCTCAGCCATCAGGGCACGGACACGCTCGATACGACCGGCAGGACCGGCAGCAAACTCAGACATGCAGATTCCTTTCTTGTTGTCTCCATAAAGACGGGACGGGTCTCAACCGAACGACAAAATCGCATGCGATCCGCAACCGATTGAAAACCCGCCCCTCAACATGATACGAAAGACGATGGATGTCAATAAATCTTAGAGAAGTTCTTTGCGAGAAGCCAAGTAGGCGTGAGCGTGGCGCTCAAGAACCTCGTCCTCAACGCTCGTTAGACGAATGGCGCCGAGCGCCGCGGGCAGCGGCAACATGCTGCGGTTCGAGCGGACAAACTGCTGCCTGCGGAACTCCTCGATATATGCGGCAGGCTCCAGATCGAAGGCAAGCTCCTCGATACCAAAGTCCTCCAGGCAGTCATCGACCTCAAAGACGTAATCGATATCGAAGTCGCAGGCATCGTGTGCTAGGCGAGCCTCAAAGCGCATGCCCTCGGACAACAGCTGGTAGGCAGGGACCTGCGAAACGGCATCGCCCAAGCAGGCGCGCAGGGTACGCTCCCCCGTCTTGCCAAAATCGAGCGCATGGCGGGCGCTCGGGTTCGTAGCCATCAGCACGTCCTTGCGGGCAGTCTGAGACCACTGAACGGCATTGACGAGCGCGACCTCCTCGCCCGCGAGAATCTCGGGAACGGTCTCGGTAAACTGATTCCAGCGGGACTTACTACTCGAAAGCATGGTGCCAACAAGTACCGCATAGCCGAGCTTGAGGTCCTCGGGGGCCGCCTCGCGAACAAGGTCGAGGTCACACACGACCAAGCCCGGCTCGGGACAGAACGCGATAGCGGGAAGCGCATTCGCCGACGAGGCGACAAGCGGCTTCATGGTCGTCGCGACCGTAAGCATGGCGTCGAACGTCGTCGGCAGCAAGGCGCACTCGGTGCGACCGCACCACTGATTGGCACACCAGCAAACGACCGAGCAGGTCGCTGTGTCGCCGACAGCGACAACGAGATCGTCGCAGGTAATGCCGTTAGCCGACAGGGCGCCAAAGACGGTATCGGCATCAGCCAGCGTAGCACCGGCAGGTGAAACCTCGAGGACGAGCATCGACACGACAAAACCGGCGTCGACCAGCGCATGCTCGACAACCTCGCCAAAACGCTCGGATGTAGCGTCGTTCCAAACCACCATCGCGCGCTTAGGCTTGCCCACAGCCGAGGCAAACATGCGCGGCAGCTCCTCGAACGCGCCCAATCCGACGCGGACATCGACACTGCGGTTTTGGAAATTGATAAGTTGACGGCGAATCATAGCAGTCCACGCTCCAAAAGCATCTCGGCACAAAGGTAGGAAACGTCCTCGAAGGACTTGTTGCGAATATCAAGGGTAATATCGGCGGCCTGACGATACAGCGGACGGCGATGCTCAAACAGGCGCGCAGCGTGCTCGGGCGAGCGGAAATCGGGCCGGGTATCGGAGCGGCGAATCTGGCGCAACGAGTCCTCAAAGTCACCTTCGAGGTACACACAGGTACCCATCTCGTGCATCAGCTCAATGTTCACCGGCGTCTCGACGATGCCACCCCCGCACGATACCAGCAGGCTGCGCTCGCTTTGAAGCGAACGGAGTGCCGAGGTCTCGAGCTCGCGAAAACGATCCTCACCCTCGGTCTCAAATATCTCGGTCACCGACTTGCCGCATCGACGCACAACCAAACGATCGGTATCGATGAATCGACGCTTGAACATAGTGCCCACGTTGCGCGCAAGCGTCGACTTGCCCGCGCCCAAAAATCCGATAAAGAAGATATGGTCGCAGCCGTGTTTGATGTGCTGAGACATGGCGAAACCTATTCCTCGCAGGGAAGGTCGCGCAGGGCCCGGCGCTCAAAGATACGGAAGATCTGCGTGTACCACAGGTCCTGGGTTGCCTGCGGCTTGACCAGAATAGTGTCAACGCCGGCAAAGTTACCGCTCCACACGTCCGTATAAAGCTGGTCACCGATCAGCACGGCCTCGTCGGCCGTGGAGCCCAGACGCTTAAGACCCGCCTTCAGGGCAAACGGGGCGGGCTTCATGGCGTGGCTGATGGCCTCGAGCCCCAGCTCGCGTGCCGATGCCATGACCTGGTCACGATGCCAGTTATTGGACACCATGCACAGCTTAAAGCCCTTGGCATGGGCGGCCTCGAGCCAAGCGGAAACCGCAGCGGGGACCTGCTCGGTATCGCGCGGAACCAGGGTGTTATCGCGGTCGAGTAGAATGGCGCGCTTGCCGTCGGCCCAGAGGGTATCGAGGTCGATGCGGTCGACTGAGGCAACATATCGTTTGGGGCTAAAAATCCTCATGATCAATTCCAAGACTGTTGGTGCTCTTCGTAGGTCTTCGAGAAATACTCCTCGTCCTGTGTAATGTAGAAATACAGGTCATCGGAGTCGGTCGGCTCAAGGGTAGCCTTGAGCGCCTCGAGCGACGGAGAGCAGATGGGCGTGGGCGGCAGGCCCTCGTGCTTATAGGTGTTATACGGGCTATCGCTCTGCAGGTCGTCGGCGGTAACCTCGCCGCCGGTGACATACATCATGGTCGCATCGCTATTGAGGTAACGCAGGCCATCGAGCTTGCCAGCCAGACGGTTATAGAAAACCGATGCCACATGCGCGCGCTGATCGGCGTTGAGGCCCTCACGCTCGACGATCGAGGCAAGGTTAACGATGTCGTAATCGGACATCTCCACGCCATAGCGCCCCTTGATCTTGGCCTCGCAGCTGGCAAAGTCAAGCGACTTATACTCGGCGTTGAACTGGTCAAGCATGGCGCGAATCACATCATCGGCAGACGGGTCCTTACCCAACGAATAGGTCTTGGGGAATAGGAAGCCCTCGAGTGAATCGTTTGCAGCGTCTTTAAGGAAAGCGTAATCATTCACATAATTGCTCGCCTTGGCCTGGTTAAGGAAATCTTCCTTAGAAATGCTGTCGTATGCCGCGGCCACACGATCGGCGACCTGGTCGACCGTCAGGCCCTCAGGGATAGTCAGTGCATCGGAGCCCGCATTGGGGCCTTCCATGAGCTGCTGAACAACCTTGGTCGCGTCCATGAGCGTGGTAAACGAGTAGGCGCCAGGCTTAAGCGACATATCGGCATTGAGCTTTTTGACCGCCGCGTAATAATCCTTGGGGTCTTCGACGATATGGTTCTCGGAGAGAATCGAAGCGATGGTATCACCCGAGGCGCCATCGGGAATCGTAATAGTAACTTGCTGGCCAGCAGCGACTTTCGCATCCTCGCCGGCAAAGAAGCCCTTGACGGCTGGCACGACAAAGAAAACGATCGCGACAAGCGCAAGCACGGCGATGACGCCACCGATAATCATAGGCACCGGAGAGCTTTTCTTTTGGACGCCACGGCGGGCATGCGTGTTATAGCTCGAGCGCGTGGCCGGAGCAACGCCGTGCGAGCCATGAGCATGATGTGCGTGGGGGCGTGATTGCCGGGCCTGCCCCTGCGTGCGCTGGGTAGGAGCCTGCTGCTTAAAACGAGCGCCGCCAGCGGGCTGCGCGGGACGAGCTGCGGGCTGTTGAGCGGCACGCTGAGCAGGTTGAGCCGAACGCTGCGTCGGCTGCGCCGGGCGCTGGCCAGGCTGAGCAGGGCGCGGCGCAGGCTGCCGTGTACGATTCTGCTGGCGCGGATCGGAAGCGCTAGGCATGCGAAACCTCCTCGTTTTTACGATCGAGCCATGTCTGCAAGAACAGGCTGGCGGCGATCATGTCAATCTTGCCCCTCATCTGCTTTTCGTTGAGTCCCTGCTCTCGCAGGATACGCTTAGCCTCCTGCGAGGACAGACGCTCGTCCTCAAACTCCAGCGGAAGTTCGAGCTCGTCGGCAATCTTTTGGGCCACTGCGGCGACGCGCTCGGCCTGGGGGCCGGGCTCACCTGCCATGGTCAAGGGACGTCCGCTCACCAGGATATCGGGCTCATAGTCCTCGACCAGGTAGCGAAACGTCTTTGCCATACCAGTGACCTCGGCAGCCGGAAGCACCTTGACAGGCATCGCCATCTTGCCATCACGGCTCGAGACGGCAATGCCAATCCTGGTCTCCCCTATGTCCAGTGCGAGCGCGACCACAGCGACTACTTAGGTTCTTAGGCGCCGAGCGCGGTCTTGGCGGCCGCGAGGGCATCGGCGATACCGGCAGCATTCTTGCCACCGGCCTGGGCCATGTTGGGACGACCGCCACCGCGACCATCGACCAGGCCCGCGATCTGCTTGATCACGTTGCCGGCGTGGAAACCGGCCTTCACGGCGTCATCGGAGCCGGCGGCGAGCAGGGCCGGGGTGCCCTTCTCGGTCACGCTGGCAACGACGCAGGCGACGGGGCCGGCAACCTTCTGGTGCACGGTATCCCAGACGTTGCGCAGGTCTGCGGCCTCGAGACCCTGAAGCTCAGCGACAACGAGCTTGTAGCCGTTCAGCTCGACAGCGCCGTCGATGGCGCTGGAGATCGCATCGGAGGAGCCACCGGTGAGCGCCTTCTTGAGCTTGCCGGAAGTCTCGCGCAGCTCGGCCTGCAGGTTCTCCACGCGGGCGGGAACCTCGTCGACGCGGCACTTGAGCGCAGCGGCAGCGGCGTCGACGAGCGCCAGGCGATCGGCCATGTAGTCGAGAGCGCCCTTGGAGGTCACGGCCTCGATACGGCGGACATTCGAGCCCGTGGAGGACTCGGAGATGATCTTGAACAGGCCGATCTCGGCGGTGTTGGCAGCATGCGTGCCACCGCAGAGCTCGCGGGAGAACGGCTGGTCCTCGGCGCCCACGGAGACGACGCGGACGACGTCGCCGTACTTCTCGCCAAAGAGGGCGACAGCACCGGCGGCCTTGGCCTCATCGATGCCCATAACGCGGGTCACGACCGGCTTGGAAGCGAAGATCTGCTGATTGACCAGGTCCTCGACAGCCATGAGCTGCTCGGAAGACAGGGCCTCGAAGTGTGTGAAGTCAAAGCGCAGGTGCTCGGGCGTCACCAACGAGCCAGCCTGGGAAACATGCTCGCCCAGGACCTGCTTAAGGGCGGCGTCGAGCAGGTGGGTGGCGGTGTGGTTACGGCGCAGGAAACCACGGCGCTCGGCGTCGAGCGCAGCGGTCACGGCAGCACCGACGGTCAGCGTGCCCTCGGCAACGTGCGCGACGTGGGCATACAGGCCGTTGTGGTTCTTGGTGTCGGCAACAGTCAGCGCAACGCCCTCGGCTGAAAGCTCACCGGCGTCGCCCTGCTGGCCACCCATCTCGGCGTAGAACGGGGTGCGGTCGAGCACGACCTCGACATCCTCGCCGGCGGCAGCGGACTCGACGGACTCGCCGTTGCGAACGATGGCGACAACCTTGGCGCCCTCGATGACGTCGTTGTCATAGCCGTCGAACTCGGTCGCGGCAACCTTGTCGGAAAGCTCGACCCACACGTCGTTGAAGCTGCCCCAGGCATCGCCCTTGGCGTTGGCGCGGGCGCGGGCCTTCTGGTCCTCCATGCAAGCGGTAAAGCCGTCCATGTCGACGTCATGACCGGCGGTGCCGGCGATCTCGACGGTCAGGTCGATGGGGAAACCAAAGGTGTCGTGCAGCTTAAAGGCAACGTCGCCCGGAAGGACAGCGCCGTCGGCGAGCGCGGCCAGGGCCTCGTCCAGGTAAACGCGACCGTTGTCGAGCGTCGTGGAGAAACGCTCCTCCTCGGAAGCGACGATACCCTTAACGAGCGCGACGTTCTTGAGCAGCTCGGGATAGGCCTCGCCCATCTGAGCGTTGACCTCGTCGATAAACTTGGTCAGGAAGGCGCCCTCGATGCCCAGTAGACGACCGTGGAACACGGCACGGCGGAGCAGGCGGCGCAGGACGTACTCGCGGCCCTCGTTACCGGGCAGAATGCCGTCCGAGATCATAAAGTCGACGGCACGGGAGTGGTCGGCGATGATGCGCAGGGAGCGGCTGGCGCCGGAGTAATCGTCGGCGTCATAGGTCTTGCCGCTGATCTCCTCACCGAGCTTGATGAGGTGCTGCATCAGATCGCCGTCGTAGTTAGCGGTCTTATGCTGCATGATAGCGGCCATGCGCTCCAGACCCATGCCCGTATCGAGGTTGCGGTGCGGCAGCTCCGGCATGGAGCCGTCCTCCTGGCGGTCGTACTGGGTAAACACGAGGTTCCAGAACTCAAGGAAGCGATCGCAGTCGCAGCCGGGCTTGCAGTCGGGGCTGCCGCAACCGACCTCCTCGCCCATGTCAAAGTAAATCTCGGAGCACGGACCGCAGGGGCCGGTGGGGCCAGCGGCCCAGAAGT
The DNA here is from genome assembly GCA_963602135.1 of bacterium. Classification (GTDB taxonomy): domain Bacteria; phylum Actinomycetota; class Coriobacteriia; order Coriobacteriales; family Coriobacteriaceae; genus Collinsella. The sequence goes on from CAVCHM010000001.1 coordinate 34,534, forward strand.
TGTCGTCCTCGCCCAGACGCGAGATATGATCCTCGGCAACGCCCAGGGAGCGCCACACGTCATGGGTCTCGTCGTCCTCGGTAAAGACGGTGAAGTACAGGCGGTCGAGCGGCAGCTTGAACTCCTTGGTGATGAGCTCGAAGGCCCAAGCGCAGGCCTGCTGCTTGGAGACGCCGCCAAAGGAGAAGTCGCCGAGCATCTCGAAGAAGGACAGGTGGCGGCCATCCTCGCCGATGCAGTCGATATCGTTGGTGCGGACGCACTTCTGACAGGAGATCGCGCCGATCTCCTTCATGGTCTTCTTGCCCTGGTAGTACTCCTTAAACTGGTTCATGCCGGCGTTGGCAAGCAGCAGCGAAGGATCATCGGGGACGAGGGACGAAGAAGGATAGAGCTTAAGACCGCGCTCCTCAAAGAAGTTGAGGAACTTGGAGCGAATCTCGGCCGTAGTCATTGACGGGTAGTCAGCACTCATAGAGGGAATCTCCTCGGTTTCACATCGAAACAGTTCAAACGTAACGATATTACCATCCCACCGCGCCTGTGCAAAAAAGAGGGCCGCCAAACAGCGACCCTCCAGCGAAAGTGCATGTTATTTAGGACTAAGCAATCATTTAAAAAATGGTTTTAGTAAAATACCAATAAGAATCATCCGGAAGGAGCGACCGATGAATACCAAACGATTTATCCTGAATGCACTTCTGGTAGTAGCACTTTTCGCGCTCTTGGCCTTCTCCCACTGGTATTCAAACCAACCAGCATTTGGCTACGTATTATATGCAGTAACGTCCGGCGATAAGGCTTATTGCCCTCTACGCGCAATTGACGTTCTCTATTTCTATGTAGCTGGCCCCTTATCAATCGCTTTGCTCGTGTTTCTTGTCTTTTACAACATCAAGAAACGCTAACAGGGCCTATTTGGAATCCGAATCGTCCATGGAGCCGTCGATGCCGGTTTTGGTGTCGTCGTCTGTATTGGAATCGTCATCCTTGGCGAAGGGATTCTTGAAAAAGCCTGTCGCGTCGGGCTGAAGACCCGAGAGCTTGATCCAGGGATTCTCGAGCTCGGGCTTGGGCATGGCCTTGGCCTCGGGCGCGGTCTCGTTGCCGATGAGCTCGGACTCATAGATGAACGTATCGTCGCCAAGCGCGTCGTAGGCGGCGACCGGGTTGCCCTCGGCATCGCGATACGGCGTGCCCTTAAACACGGCGCCATCGTATGCCACGAGCTGGCGGCCGGTCTCGTTCTCAAAGTAGTAGACGAAAATGCCCTTGAGGGCCGCGCACAGCGGAATGGCGATAACCATGCCGATGGGACCCATGAGTGCCGAACCGATAACGAGGGCCGTCAGGCTCATGACGGGATGCACCTGCACCGAGCTCTGCATGACCTTGGGCGAAATGACGTTATCGGTGACGTTTTGGGCCACCATGGTCACGACAAGCGTCCATAACGCCAGCATAGGGCTGAACATAAAGCCGAGCACCGTGGCGATCGCTGCGCTCACCCAGGGACCGACAACCGGAACCAAATGCATAATGCCGGTAAAGATGGCCATGAGTGCTGCGTATGGATGACCAATGAGCGTAAAGCCGATAAAGGCGAGGATGCCACCGCAGATGGACGTCACGACCATGCCGCGCATATAGCCGCCGACCGAACGTGAAAGGATGGCAACCATAAAGCGGTACGAGGTCTCCTTTTCCTGACCAATGATGGTGCAGACCTCGTGGTGCATACGGGGATAGTCGCAGGCCAACCAATAGGCAAGCACCAAGCCCAGGAAGATGACGAACAGCTGCGAGGCCGTATTGGTAATGAGCGGGAATACACCGCGACCGAGCTCGGCAGCGATTTGCGAGACGTACTTGGACGCTACGGTAACCAGCGAAGAAAGATTGTCGTCCAGATACTCCTTGAGCGGTGTGTTGTTGAGCGTCTTGGCGTGCGAGAGCATCTCGTTGAGATCGCCACCAGCAACACGAAGCTGATTGGGCAGGCGGCTCAGGACTTCCATGATCTGACCAAAGAGAATCGGCGACAAGATGCAAACGACGCCGACGAGCACAGCAACGACCACAATAAGCGCGACAAGCGAACCTATGCCGCGATTCACGCCATGGTGCTCGAGCCAATTGGTTATCGGCGACATCACAAAGGCGATGATGGAGCCGACTGCCAAAAACTCGATAACTGGCGCCAGGATGCCCATAAGGTTAAAGATGACGGCGGCGATGGCAATGCAACCGACGACGCCCCAAATGCGCAGCGTCAGAATACGGGTATCGCGCAGCGTGCGGTCGGTTTGTTGGGGGTGCTCACTCATGAACGAATCATCACTCCGTCGGGGTCAATCTTATCTTGAATCTTCTTAAGCGTGCGACGCAGCAGACGGGAAACCTGCACCTGCGAGATGCCCAGCTTCTTGGCAATCTCGATCTGGGTCATGCCCTTTACGAAGCGCAGCTCAATAACCTCGCGCTCGCGAGGCGAGAAATCGCGGATGGCTTCCTCGATTACCAGGCGGTCATCGGTAAAGTCGAGCTCGTTGTCGTCGTCGGCGTAGCGATCGAGAATCGAAGGCGCATCATCGGAATCGGACGCACCGGGGGCCTCGATGGGCACCGAGGTGTAGGCCGAGGACGATTCCATGGCTTCGAGCACCTCGTCGACGGTCACGCCCAGGTAATCGGCAATTTCCTCAACCTTGGGCGAGCGCTGCAGCTCGTTGGTGAGCTTATCGGTCGCCTGGTTGACCTTGGCCGAGAGCTCCTGCAGGCGACGGGGCACGCGCACACTCCAGCCCTTATCGCGGAAGTGACGCTTGATCTCGCCCAGAATAGTGGGCGTGGCAAACGTCGTGAACTCGAGCCCGCGCTCGGGGTCAAAGCGGTCGATAGCCTTGAGCAAGCCCAGGTAGCCGACCTGCATGAGGTCGTCGAGCGGCTCACCGCGGTTCTTAAATTTATTGGCAAGAAACCTTACCAGATTCATATGGGACATGACGAGCTGCTCGCGGGCGTCCGGATCACCAGTCTCCTTGTAGCGACGAAACAGCTCGCGGGTTTTCTCCTTGTCCCAAGCGGTCTTGCCGCTCCGGGAACGTTCGGTCATATTAGATATCCGCCTTGAGGTCGAGGGAAAGCGTTAGGGGCGCAGAGGTCTTTTCGTAGGAATCGCACACACTTGCAAGAATGAGCTCGGCATACACAGCAGCTTGGTCATCTTCATCGACGGCGGCCTGGTCGCCAAAGGTAAACGTCATGCCAACGTGGGTCTCGTCGACATCGAATGTAATGGTGATGTCGTCGCATTCGACCGCGGTACAACCAAAAATGAAGGCCTCCTCGGCAGCCATGCGGATGTCCTCGATGCGATCGACGGACATAGAGCACAGAGCGCCGACGTTAGCGGCCGTCATGCGCACCAGGCGTGCGAGACGCGGGTCGCCGGCAACAGTCAGCGTAATGGGGCAGGTTGCTTCGCTACTCATCGCAGGACTCCTCGGCAGTCTCGGAGGGCGTGTAGGTGTAATACTGAGCCGGCTTAGCTGCGGGCTTCTGAGCCACATCTGCACCATCGGAGACCTCATCCTCGGCCTCACCAATCAGAACGCGCTCGGTAGGCTGCTCGGCCTCCGCGGCGGCAGAGGCGAGCTTGCGCTCAGCGTCGGCTGCAGGAGCCTTCACCTTATTGAAAAGCTTCTGCACGGCGCCAGCAGCAGAATCAGTCACGCTCGATACGGCATTGCTGGCCTCGGCCACGCTGCCCGTAACCTCGGAAATGTCGCGAACCACAGCTTCGACCTCAACGAGGTTAGACGTAAGAGCGTCAACGGCAGTCTTGCTCGACTTGAGGAGCGGCTCAACCTGTGCCAGCGCGGGGGTGAGCTCATCGACAGCGCCATCGAGCTTTGCCACCACGGGCTGTGCCTCGGCGAGCGTATTGTTAAGGTCACTCACCGTCTTGTCGAGCGAATCAACGACGGTGCGGGTCTTGCGCAGCGTGAGCGCGAGCTCGACAACAGCCCACACGCCGGCAACGGCGAGCACCAGCAGGGCGATTTGAATGGGACTCATACAAGCCTCCCGGAAAAATCGAAATACAGACGCTGTTCATGGTACCCCAAAGAAGGGCAAAGATACCCAAAGGGAATGTGCGAGGTGCCAATGACCTACTTGGGAGCATTACCGCTACGATCGCGTTCGCTTTGCTCCACACGCCACTCTTCCCAACCGCGGCCCGCAGGCTGCCAGAACGCGCCGCGCTCCAGCCCCTCGGGCAAATAGCGCTGATCGACCCAGCCTTCGGGATAATCATGTGGATACTTGTACACACCATATTCATCGCTGCCTGGGCGATGACGATCGCGCAGATAGCTCGGCACCTCACGCAAGCCACTGCTATGGATATCGGCCAGCGCCGCATCGATCGAAGCCTCGCACGCGTTGGACTTGGGCGCCAGGCACACATAGAGTGCAGCCTGAGCCAGGTTAATACGACACTCGGGATACCCAATGACCTCGGCAGATTTAAACGCAGCGTGCGCTATAAGCAGGGCCTGCGGATCGGCGTTACCGACGTCTTCGGAAGCATGGATCATGATGCGTCGGGCGATAAACTTGGGATCCTCCCCCGCATCGATCATGCGCGCAAGCCAATAGATGGTGGCATCGGGGTCGCTGCCGCGCATGGACTTAATAAACGCACTAATGATGTCGTAGTGCATGTCACCGTTTTTGTCATAGGTAAAGCCACGACGCGGGTTGGCAATCTTTACGTCATCCACGGTGATGGGATAGCGCTCCCCCGCCGCCGGTGCAGGCGTACCCTCGGTATCAGGGCGCGTCACGGCGATCTCACTTGCCAGCTCGAGCGTCGTCAGAGCCGAGCGTGCATCGCCCGCAGCCAGCGTGCAGATGGTCTTAACCGTATCCTCATCGGCCGAGAACTTGCCGCCCAAACCCTGCGGCGCCTCGAGCGCACGCTCAATGAGCGTGGCGATATCCTCGTCCTTCAGGTGATCAAGCTCTACCACGCGCCCACGCGACAACAGTGCGGAGTTGACCTCGAAGTACGGGTTCTCGGTCGTGGCGCCAATCATAATGACGGTACGGTTCTCAACCGCATGCAAAAGCGCATCCTGCTGCGACTTCGAAAAACGGTGAATCTCGTCGATGAACAAGATGGTACGGCGGTCATACGTATTCAGGCGCGTCTTTGCCTCGTCGATCACGCGACGAAGGTCCTTCACGGTACCCGTGACGGCGCTGACCTCGACAAACTCGCTCTTGGTATGGTTGGCGATAATATGGGCCAGCGTCGTCTTGCCCGTACCGGCCGGCCCATACAAAATCACACTCGACAGCACGTCATGCTCAATCGCGGCACGCAGCCACGAACCCTTGCCCACGGCCTTTTGCTGACCCACGTACTCGTCGAGCGAATTGGGGCGCATGCGAACCGCAAGCGGCGCATTCTGAAAGGAACGCTCACGCGTCGAAGCAGAAAAAAGGTCGTCCATAGCCATCCCGTGCATCAATCAAAAACGTTTTCCACTAACAGTATACCGAAAAGATACGAACTACCGTTCGTTAATATAGGTACGGTGCGGAAACTCCAGACCAGGGAACAACTTGCTCGTCAGCTCGCAGAAATAGCCGTCCGTCATGCTCGCGATGTAATCCACCACCGCTTGATCCTTGTCGTCCTGCCAGGTATAGGTTCGATCGTAGTAGGAAAGCTGCTGCTCGATGCGCGAAATATGATGCTTAAAGATGTAAGAGGACTCGTCGCCTTCGTTTATATCCTGCAGGCAACGGTCGTAAAGCTTTTCAAAGGCCTCACGCAACTCCGCCTCGGAATCGCCCTCGATACCGCCCTTACTATAGATCTTCTCGTAGTTCTCACGCTTGGCTCGGCGGATTTCCTCAAACAGGTCCTCGCTCATCTCGATGCGCGGCTTGCCATAGCTGTGCTCAACGATATCGATGGAGGCATGCGTAAGGATCCAGCTGTTGTATGCTCCACCCAGGTCATCGTCAAAGGCGTCGGGTGACAGCAGGCCCGCCGCAATGGCGTCTTGGCGATCGCGCCCAACGTAGGCAAGGATATCCGAGATACGCACCACGCAGCCCTCGAGCGTCATGGGACGTAGGTGCTCAATTGCGCTATAGCCCTTGGCAATGCAGTCCTCAACCGTCTGATCGAACTGGTCAAAGGAACCCATGTCCGAGAGCTCAAACACGCGCTGCTCGTACTCGCCGTTATGGCACAAGACGCCGTCGAGCGTCTGGAGCGACACGTTGCGGCCGTACAGCGCATCGAGCACGCGGACCGACTGCACGTTATGGAAAAAGTAGCGACCCGTGCGCTCGTGGTAGATATCGTTGAGGAATCGCTCGCCCGCATGGCCAAAAGGCGTGTGTCCCAAGTCATGGCCCAGGCCAATCGCCTCGATCAGATCGCAGTTGAGCCCCAATGCGCGACCGATATCGCGCGCAATGCGCGAGACAAGCTGCACGTGCAAACCGCGGCGCGACAGATCATCATTGCTACGGAAGCTAAAGACCTGCGTTTTGCCTGCATAACGCGTGTACGCCGGAAGATGAAGAATCTTTTCGGTATCGCGCATAAACGCCGGACGCATAAGCGTGCCTTTGTCGGCAGCGCGATCAATACGACGAATGACCTGGTCGTCGTTGCAACGATACGGGTTGACGGCACCCGAAGCACGATCGGCGGAAATGCGCTCGACGAGTTCGGGCGACAACGCCGCGGGAATGCGGTCCATGCGCGCCTTAATGACGGCCGTTTCTTGATTAATTGCCATGGCATGCTCCTTAAGAAGGATGCGCAATCAGTTACAATGTGCAGCCCATGACTTCGATTATGGCAAATATCGGCACCAAAAACGGGAGCAATGGCAGGGAGCGCGATTTTGTGAGGAGGCAGGAGATGGCAAGGACCAGGAGCGCGACGGCAAATGCCACGATACCGCCCAGAGGGTCGAGCGTGCAAAGCGCGAAGAGTGCCTTGACATCTCCCATGCCGATGCCCGGGGTTTGGCGAAGACGACGCCAGAGGGACTCAGTCAACACAAGGGCAAGGTAGACGATGACCGCAAGACCAGCGTGGTCAAGCGCCGTGTTAACGCCTTTGTCGAGCCAAACGCCTGCTAATGCCGCCACCGCACACGCTCCGGCAAGCGCATTCGGAAACCGCCGCTCACGGGCATCAATCGCCGCGCCGGCAAAGATGCAAATCCAAAACGGGATATAGACCATCGAGCACCTCCTCGAGCTGCATTACAAAAGCAAAAACCACCACAAAGGGCCCCTTTGTAGTGGTTTTGATTGTGGTTATTTGGCGCCTTGCATGACCTCGTCGAGGGTAACGTTGACGGCGTGCTGCGTCGGGACCCAGTCAACCTTCAGGAACAGCGCTGCCACCGTGATGGGGATATAGCTGAACATAAAGATCGGGAAGGTAAACAGGTTGGTTACCAGACGCCACTTTTGCGCGCAGTGAATATGCTTGTACTCAAAGATGGTCGTGAGCAGCGCCAGGATAAAGAAGGTCTGGTACATCATCGCGAAGGTCATAATGAGCGAGGCGGCACAAGCCTGCATCTCGACCTCGGTGGCCAAGAAGCCATGCGAAAGTCCGCCCACGATGAGGAAGGTCGCGTTGGCAAGCATGGAAATCAGGGACAGCAGCATGCCCGGAGCGATGGTCATAAACATGTCATATGCGGCAAAGCGATGATAGCGAAACGTCGATTTGACAAGATGCTTGCCATAGGTAAAAAAGACCTGGTAGAAGCCCTTGGTCCAACGCATGCGTTGTTTCCAGGACGCCTTAAACGTCACGGGTTGCTCGTCAAAGAACTCCGCCGGCGCATAACCGATGCGGATGCCGTGAATGGCGCAGAACGTGGTGAACTGGATGTCCTCGGTCAGCGTATGGAACTGCCAACCGTGCATGCCCTCGATAACACTGGCGGAGATGAGGTAACCCGAACCCGAGACAGCGCAGGACGTCCTGCAGATATTACGCGCGTTGTTAAGGAAGCGGGCCTCACGCAGATACCAGGTGGCGTTGGCAGACGAAATCCACGAACTGCCGAAGTTCTTGGAGTTGCGATAGCTCGTGACCACGTGGAAGCCCTGGTCAAAGGCATCATTCATCTTGGAGACGTAATCGCGGGAGATAACGTTATCGGCATCGAAGATAAAGTAGCCCTCAAACGTGTCGGGATACTCGTTGAGAATGCGATCGAAACCAAAGTCCATGACCCAGCTCTTGCCCTTACGAGCCAGGTCATTGCGCTCGTAAACAATGGCACCGGCCTCGCGCGCGAGCTGCGCGGTGTTGTCGGTGCAGGCGTCGGCAACGACAAAGACCTCGATGAGCTCAGACGGATAGTCCTGATCCTTGATGGAGCGAACGAGGTTGGCGATCACGGCCTCCTCGTTATGCGCCGCAATAAAGAAGGCATAACGGTGGAGCTTTTTGGCCTTGGGAGGCGCGACCTCGCCACGAAGAGCGCCAATGACAAAGAAGACCACCTGGTACAGAAAGCAGACCGTGAGCAGCGTAACCACAATCTGGTTAAAGATCACGATGGGCGTGTTGGTTTGTAAAAAGGCGAGCATGCAGGCTCCCGAGAACGCGTTACGTAAACAATCGTATATCTTACCGTAGGGTGACCGAGTTCAAGAAACCACCTAATACTGGCTAGGCTTCGAGCAAACCGAGATGGGGAACGATCTCGTCGCCAGCAGCGGTGCGGCCAAGCGAGCGTGGAGCCAAATCGTCAAGAACCGCGGCGAGATCCCAAGGCAGTTCATCGCGGCACTCAATGCGCTCCCCCGTCACGGGATGGTCGAATGCCACACGCCAGGAATGAAGGAATTGCCTGGTCAGACCCTGATCGGCGCGCGCATCGCACTTACCGTAAAGCGGATCGCCCACGCAGGCGTGGTTGATATGGCGCATATGCACGCGAATCTGGTGCGTGCGGCCGGTAAACAGGTGACACTCGACGAGCGTATACCCATCGTCAAAGCGGGTGGAATCGAAGCGCTCGAGGACCTTGAAGGTCGTGATGGCCTGGCGCGCGAAAGGATCGTCCGAAACCGCCATCTTGACACGGTCACGTGTGGAACGGGCGATACCGGTGTTGATGGTGCCCTCATCCATAGCAATATGACCGTGGACGAGCGTAATATAGCGGCGATCGAGCGTGCGCGTACGGATGAGATTTTGGAGCGCACGTTGGGTGTCATCGTCCTTGGCCGCGAGCATGAGGCCCGAGGTATCGCGATCCAAACGATGCACGATACCGGGGCGGTCCTCGCCCTGCACGGTGCCCAGATGGTCGATACCACAGTGATAGACCAGGGCATTCGCGAGCGTACCGCTCTCATGACCATGGGCAGGATGGCACACCAGGCCACGCTGCTTTGAGAGCACGATGAGGTAGTCGTCCTCATAGCGAATATCGAGCGGGATGGCCTCGGGAATCACGTCGGCAGGATCGTGCGGCTCGGGCAGATCGATCGAAATACGATCGCCGGCACGCACGGCGTATTTTTTGGATAGGCAGGTCTCGCCATTGACGGCAACGGCTCCGCCCTCGATTAAGTGCGCGCAGGCAGAGCGCGTGGGGCAGCCATCGTTGGCACCCAGATAGGCGTCAAGACGCTGACCAGCGGTATCATCGGCAACAAGAATATGGATGTCGGCCATTAGCGCTCGTTCCTTTCGCGAATCTTGCGGGCACGCTCCCCACGCTGTTTAGCCTTGCGCTTGGCGCGGGCCTCGTCACGGGCGTTGAGCTCGGCGGTCGCATCGACTTCGCGGGCCGCGGGGCTCAAGAACATGTAGCCAAAGAGGGCAAGCGCGACACCCACGGTAATACCGATGTCCGCCACGTTAAAGACGGGGAAATCGATAAAGGAGGTGGCAATAAAATCGGTCACGAAGCCAAAAGCCAAACGGTCGATAGCGTTGCCGATAGCACCGCCCGCAACCATCGCCATGCCCACAACCTCAAGATGAGCGAGCTGGGGCGCGCGAACGAGGTACACGGCAATGGCGATAATGACCGCCAACGCCAGCACGGCAAACGCGACACCATGCCCCTCGCCCATGCTAAAGGCAGCACCGATATTGCGGACAAACATAAAGTCGATAACACCGGGGATGACGGTCACATGCAAGGCGTCGCCCACGGCACGAACCGCAAGCTTGGTCAGCTGGTCAAGAAGCAACACAACAAGTGCCACCCCACCAACAACACCCAACCGCCAACGCAAAGGCGGCGTCATATCCGCACCACGACCCAAATCAATCCCCTACCCTCAAAAGCTCAAATTACGCTTAGTGCAAGTAACCATCTTATATTGCCACACGCAGAGCGCACGACATATCCACCAACGCAAGCGAAATAACCAGCTAAAAACGAAAGCGGCATTCCGAAAAACAGAATGCCGCTTTTATTCAGCGGAGCAAATGGGCCGAAGGCGCCCAAATTCTCCCTATAGCTAAAATGCCGAGTTACCGTGCCTTAAAGGGCATTCGCGCACCTCTTGCAGATGTGAGCGTGGCCGTTGTACTCGCCGACGGTGGTGCGGTAGTTCCAGCAACGGTCGCAGCACTCGCCCTCAGCAGCCTCGATGGCAACGGAGAGCTCCTCGCCCTGGGTCAGTTCAACAGCGGAGACGATGTAGAACTCGGCCAGGTCGACGGCTTTGTCGCCGGTCAGCAGCGCGTACATCTCGGCGGGAACGACCGCCTTGACGCGGACCTGCTGGCTCTTGGTGAAGGTGCCGGCGGAGCGGGCGTCCTCAAGGGCCTTGGTCACGGCGCTACGGAGCTCGAGTGAAGCCTCGAGCACGCCCTCGAACTCATTGGCCTCGTCGACCGTAATGGGCGACTTATACCAATCAAGCAGTGCAGCGTACTTCTGGTGATCGACGCAGCCGGCAGGCGCATAGGCCATGGCCTCGTCGACCGTGTAGGACAGGATCGGCTGCAGATCGCGCATGAGCATCGAGAAGAGCTCGGCCAGCACGGTCTGGGCGCTGCGGCGCTCGAGCGAGCCGGGCTTGTCGCAGTACAGACGGTCCTTCAGGGCGTCGAGGTACACATTGGAGAGCTCGGTAACCACGAAGTCGTAAAGCGCACGGTAAGCGCGCGGGAACTCGTAGCTGGCGTAGGCATCGTCGACCTCGGCCTGAACCTGGGTCAGGCGGGCAACCATGAGTTTGTCGAGCGGCAGCAGGTCGGCAAAGGCGACGCCGTCGGTCTCGGGCTCAAACTGACCCTCGAGCTCGGAGAGCAGGAAGCGCAGCGTGTTGCGGAAACGACGGTAGGCATCGGACGTACGAGCAAGGATCTCGTGGTCGATGGACACGTCGGAGCTGGTATCGACGGATGCAACCCACAGACGGATGATGTCGGCGCCCATCTCGTCGCAGACCTTGTTGGGGTCGATGACGTTGCCGAGCGACTTGGACATCTTACGGCCCTGGCCGTCGAGGGTGAAGCCCTGCGAGACGACCGCCTTGTACGGAGCATGGCCGTTGGCGCCCACCGAGGTGAGCAGCGAGCTCTGGAACCAACCGCGGTGCTGGTCGGAGCCCTCAAGATACACGTCCGCCGGATACTCAAGCTCGGGACGGTACTCGCAGACGGCCTTCCAGGAGACGCCGGAATCCCACCACACGTCGAGGATGTCCTTATCGGCCTTGAGGTGATGGCCGCCGCACTTGGGGCAGACGCAGGCCTCGCCCAGGTAGCTCTCGGGAGCGTCGGTGAACCAGGCGTCGGAACCCTTCTCGTGGAAGAGCTTGATGACGGCGTCGAGCGTGGCGTCGTTCATGACCTTCTCGCCGCAGTCGGCGCAGGTGTAGCTCGGGATAGGCACGCCCCAGTTGCGCTGACGGCTGATGCACCAGTCGGGACGCTGCTCGACCATGGCGCCGATGCGGTTGGCCGCGTGGGCCGGATACCACTTGACGTTCTCGCGGACCTCCTTGCCAGCCTGCTCGCGCAAACCGGTCTTGTCCATCGAGACAAACCACTGGTCGGTAGCACGGAAGAGCACCGGGTGCTTGCAGCGCCAGCAGTGCGGATAGCTGTGCGTGATCTTCTTCTCGAGGACCAGGGTGCCGCGCTCGCGCAGGAACTCGATGATGTGCGGGTTGGCCTCATCAGTATCCATACCGCTGAAGGGGCCACCGGTGCCGAACTCCTCACCGGTGTAGAACTTGCCGTCGTCATCGACCGGCATGCAAATGTCGGTGATGCCCTCCTTGAGGCAGGCAAAGTAGTCGTCGACGCCGTGGCCGGGCGAGTTGTGGACGATACCGGTACCGTCATCGACACCGACGTAATCGGCCAGCAGCGCCACGCCCTCGACACCGTCAAAGATCGGCTGCTTGTAGTGGATGTGGTGGAAGGTCTCGGCGGGAACCACGTAGGGCTTGCCGTCGACCATGACCGGGGTGTACTCCCAGCCAAACTCCTCGCAGCACTTGGGAGCCAAGTCCTCGAGCATAACCTCGGCACGGCCGTCATGCTCAACGGCAACGTAGGCGGCGCCGGGCTTGAGGGAAACGGCCTGGTCGGAGGGGATGGTCCACGGCGTGGTCGTCCAGATGATAAAGTCGACCGGGCCGTCGAAGTTCTCGAGGCCGGCGGGCTTGGAGGTCATCTCAAAGCGAACGAAGATGGAGGGGCTCGTCTCGTCGGAGTACTCGATCTCGGCCTCGGCCAGCGCGGTGTGGCAGTGCTTGCACCAGTGAACCGGCTTGTGGCCACGATAGATCATGCCCTTATCGAACATGGCCTTGAAGACCTCGATGTCGGCGGCGTCATGCTGGTGATAGAGCGTCAGATACGGGTTGTCCCAATCACCGAGCACGCCCAGACGACGGAAGCCAGCCTTCTGTAGCTCGATGTTTTCGACAGCGAACTCGTTGCAGAGCTCACGAATCTTGGCCGTGGGGGTCTGGTTGAACTTCTCGGTGCCAAGCTTCTCCTCGACCTTGTGCTCGATCGGCTGGCCGTGGCAGTCCCAACCGGGGACATAGGGAACCTCATAGCCCTGCATCATCCAGTAACGGTTGATCATGTCCTTGGAGATCTTGTTCATGGCATGGCCGATGTGGATCGGGCCGTTGGCGTACGGAGGGCCGTCGTGCAGCACGAACTTCTTGTGACCCTCGTTCTTCTTCAGAACCTGCTCGTAGACCTTGTTGTCCTGCCAGTCCTTGAGTCGCTTGGGCTCGGACTTGGAAAGACCGGCACGCATGGGAAAACCGGTCTTGGGCAGATTCATCGTCTGCTTGTACTCGTTTGCCACGGTACCCCTTTCATGTCGTGGGCGCGCACGCCCGTTGGGCACCAAAAAGGCGCCCGTCCCTGCAAGCTGGGACGAAGCGCCACAAAAACGGTCTGTACGCCCGCAAAAGCTCTTCGCTTAACCACCCAGCTTAGATGCCCTCGCCCGCGTATTCGCGCGCTCGCATCCGTTACTCGGCTGGCCTGTATCGACGACCATCTCGGCGATATCTACTAAGACGTGCCTGTGCGGCATATCCGTTGGGACCGCAGCTCCGGGGTGATTTTCATCGGTCGCATGCGCGGGTTCTCAGCAATCCCCGCTCTCTGTAGCATGCGGACGGCCGACTACTCGTCCCCATCAACGCTTATGCGGAGTATGCTAGCACGTTCAGCGCCGGCGAAAAACCCTCAACACTGGTTTTATACGTTCGAAATTTCTCGCGGCTGTGGACCTTCTCTTGGAGCAAAATACCTGAAAGCACTTTATCGAACGAAAGAAGGTTGCTATGCGCACGATTGGAATGAGCGACTACACCGTTGGCGAGGATTGCTTTGACGAGCTGCCCACCGCACTGGCGGAGTACGGAGCGACCAAGGTCGCGATCATCGGTGGCAAGCGGGCACTGGCCGCAGCACTTCCCGGTATCGAAGCTGCGCTAGCGGGTACCGACGTCGAGATTCTAGAGACGCGCGTCTACGGCACCAACAGTACGCGTGCCAATATCGCCAAGGTCGTGAACTCCCCTGCCTGCCAGGAAGCTGACGTGCTTATCGCATGCGGCGGCGGCAAGGCGCTCGACACCGTGAAGACCGCAGCTATCGAGCTCAAGAAGATCGTCTTTACGGTCCCGACGATCTGTTCCAACTGCTCCGCCGCGACCGCCATTGCCGTCGTGTACAACGACGACGGCTCGCTCGAGGGCTATTCGTACCCCAACCGACCGGCGCACATCTTCATCAACCCCAAGATCATCGCCGAGGCACCGGCAGAGTATTTCTGGGCCGGCGTAGGCGATGCCCTGTCTAAGCAGCCCGAGGTCGAGTACGCCACGAGCGCCGGTAATTTGGAGCACACGGCAGGCCTTGGTCTGGCACTCGCCCACACCTGCTCCGAGCCGCTGTTTACCTACGGCGTGCAGGGTCTTGAGGACGTGCGCCAGGACCTGTCAAGCGAGGCCGTCAAGCAGATCGCACTCGATATCGTGGTCAACACGGGCTACGTCTCCAACCTGACCAACCAAAACGATTACTACTACAACTCGAGCGTGGCGCACGCGTTCTACAACGCCACCTGCAGCATTCCGCGCGAGGGCTCCTACCTACACGGCGAGGTCGTGAGCCTGGGCGTGCTGGTGCTGTTTGCCTATACGGGCGATACCGAGAACCTTGAGCGCTACGCCGCCTTTAACAAGCAGATGGGGCTGCCCGTGACGCTGGAGCAGGTCGGGCTTTCCGGGGCCGACATCCCGGCCCTGTGCGAGTACGCGCACGCCACCAACGAGTGGAAGCAGGGAAACCCCGAGCCCTTCACGGACGAAAATTTCGCCGCCGCCATCAAGGCCGCCGACGCTTACGGCCACACCCTCTAGGTCTAGCCCAAAACCACCACAAAGGGGACAGGCACCTTTGTGGTGGTTTTTTATTGCTCCAACATTCAGTTCGCACTCGAACCCGATTCTATACGAGAAAGGGTCCGGGTACGTTTTTTGTTTATCGGTAATTCTGCGGAAGGATCACTCGGAACGGTAAACAGAAACGAACAAAAGGCAGAGTACCATCGTGGTGATGGTATCCTGCCTTTTGTTTTGCGGAACCAAGGTCGCTTTATGCGAACTTGATCGCCACTTATATGGCGCATTGATGGCAATTGCTGCGTACGTGCGTACCGGGAGCCTGTACACCTCTGGCAAGGCGTAACACACTAGACTTTGTTCCAAAGTCCGTGTGCTAAGGGGGCAGGGCCCTTAGAATTCCCGTGGAGTGTGTACGCACGTACGCAGAAAAACAGCAAATTACGCTATATCAGGACGTTCTTTCATTGGTGAGTATGGTATACACGGCTTAGTTCAACAAATATGAATTTATATATAAAGGAGAATATTGATGAAAATGTTTTTATGTTCGCACTTTTCAAGTGTAGGAAGTCTGATAAAGGAAGAAATTGAA
>CAVCHM010000001.1:50084-106675 GCA_963602135.1 bacterium
ATTTGAATCTATGCCCAATTAACAACCGTCAGGGAATTGTAATTGATGGTGAAGGTTCAAAGGTTATTTGCAAAGACTAATTAAAAATTCCAGTTTGCTGCACTCGTTCCTAACAGGGTTTGGGGCAGGAGGGGCGCAAGAGACGGGAGGACCGTGTACGCGTTCCTGCGAGAGGGCCGCGGGGAGGGACTGCCTGGGTACGGCGCCTGTCAACTCGGTCTACGTCTTTGATGACCGGGTCGTACTCAATATCAACTTCACGGATGATGCCAAAACGGTCGCCCGTGAGGAAGTGTTGGGTTCGAGTGCTGTGGACAATGTTCCAACATGCTGGGATCGAACTCGCTAGCCGGAATCACGCGGTACCCGTGACGCAGCAGCAGATCGACAAAAACACCGTTGCCCGCGGTGAGCGTACCGCTAAAGGTGCCATCGTAGACGCGACCCGCACCGCACGAGGGGCTACGATCCTGCAAGACGCACGCAGCGATCTCGGACGGGCCGCCCGCCTGCTCGCACATATCAAGCGCACGTTGGGCACCCAGGCGGAACTCGCGATCGACCGAGATGCCCTCGCAGGTACGGACCTCGCCGCTCACAATCTCAGACGGCTTTCGCGGCGTGGGCAGGCCGCCAAAGACCTCAGGGCACACCAAGAGTACCTCGGTCCCTGTGCGTTCACACGCTTCGACCAGCTCGCGATGGTAGTTATCGAGCCCGTTATACTTGCAGCTCTCGCCCATCAAGCAGGCACTTACCACGATCTTCATATACAACTCTCCCCACGCAAATCGCCCCATTTGAGATGGACACTCAAATGGGGCGATTGACACTGCGCAACTAGTATTACTGCTGCTTCGGCATCAGCGGATTCTCGCGCGTGAGGAGATTCATAAACTCCTCGCCCGTGATCGTCTCCTTCTTGTACAGATAACGAGCCAGCTCGTGGAGCTTGAACTTGTTCTCCTTCAGGATCTGCAGAGCGCGGTCGTGCGCATCCTCGATCAGCTTGGCGACAATCGCGTCCACGCGCTCAGCCGTACCGGGGGCGCAGGTGAGCGACGTGTCCTGGTTGAGGTACGCATTCTGAACGGTACCGAGCGCCATCATGCCAAACTCATCGGACATACCAAAGCGCGTCACCATATTGCGGGCGAGCTTGGTGGCCTGCTCGATATCGTTGGCGGCGCCGGTCGTCATCTCACCAAAGATGAGCTCCTCGGCTGCACGGCCACCGCAATAGACGGCGAGCTTGTCCAGGACCTCCTGGCGTGTGGTCAGGAAGCGCTCATCCTCCTCGACCTGCATGGTGTAGCCCAGAGCACCGCTCGTGCGCGGCACGATGGTGATCTTCGTGACCGGCGCAGAGCCCTTCTGGCGGGCGGCAACGATGGCATGGCCGATCTCGTGGTAAGAAACAACCTGCTTCTCGTGGTCGGACAGCACCGTGGACTTACGCTGCTGGCCGGCGATGACGACCTCCACCGACTCCTCAAAATCGTCCTGCGTAGCGCGCTTGCGGCCCTCACGGACGGCACGCAGGGCGCCCTCGTTGATGATATTGGCCAGGTCGGCGCCCGAGGCACCGGGCGTGGCGCGGGCAATCGCGGTCAGGTCGATCGGCGGCTGCGTCTTCACGCTCTTGGCATGAAGCTCAAGAATGTTCTTGCGGCCAGTCAGGTCGGGCAGCTCAACGGGGATACGGCGGTCAAAACGACCGGGGCGCAACAGGGCCGGGTCAAGGCTGTCAGGGCGGTTGGTAGCAGCGAGAACGACAATACCCTTGTGGTTATCGAAGCCGTCCATCTCGGTCAGCAGCTGGTTGAGCGTCTGCTCGCGCTCGTCGTTGCCGCTAAAGCCGCCGCCGTCACGCTTTTTGCCGATGGTATCGATCTCGTCGATAAACACAATGCACGGGGCCTTTTCCTTGGCCTGCTTAAACAGGTCGCGCACCTTGGCGGCGCCACGGCCGACGAACATCTCGACGAACTCAGAACCCGAAATGCTAAAGAACGGAACACCAGCCTCGCCGGCAACAGCCTTGGCTAGCAGGGTCTTACCGGTACCCGGAGGGCCAACAAGGAGAGCACCGCGCGGCAGCTTGGCGCCAATCTCCTCGTAGCGCTGGGGCTTCTCCAGAAAGTCGACGACCTCCTTGAGGGACTCCTTGGCCTCTTCCTGGCCGGCGACATCCTTAAAGGTCACGCCCACGTCCTTGGAGGCGATCACGCGCGCGCCGGACTTGCCCAGTCCACCGCCGCCAAAGCCACCGCCGCCAAAGTTCATCGAAGGACCGTCATCACCCATGGCCTTCTTCATGCGGCGGTTGAGCCACCAGCCGATCAGGAAGAAAATCGCCATGGGAAGGATGAGCGTAAGCAGGTAGTAGGTCATCAAACCCGAGTTTTTATCGGGAACGACCGACTCGAGCGAAGCGCCAGACTCAAGCACGCGATCGGTAAAGCCCGCATCGTTCGGCACACCGGTCGTCTTATAGGCGATGTTCTCGTCCTCGCCCTTCTTGGTGTAATAAATCGAGTAATCGTCCGTGTTGTACTCGACCTTGTCGACACTCTTCTTATCGAGCGCTTTGACAAACGTCGAGTAATCGGTCTTCGTAATCTGCTGCGTGTGACCGATGTTGGGGAACAGAACGGTCGAGAGCACGAGGTAGACGACGAAGGCGATGAGCACGTAGAGGATCATATTCCGTCTACGTTTGTTGTCATCCATCTCCATCTGCTTGAACTCCATCTACTGGGGTTGATAATGTTTTCTAGAATACCCAACCCGGACGGCGATAAACCGACGCCGGGCACGAAAGGACAGAGATGGCATCACTGGAAGTCGGCAAGGTTCAAATCTATACGGGCGACGGCAAGGGCAAGACGACGGCCGCGCTGGGGCTCGCGCTGCGCGCCACGGGCTATGGACTTAACGTGCTCATGCTTCAGTTTGCCAAAAAGCTGCACTGCGCCGAACACGATGCCGCTCCGCGCCTGGGACTGCGCATTGTACAGGCCGATCGCGACACGCCCGAGGCTTGCGCCGAGCAGATCATGGAACTTGCACGCGAACAGATCTCGCAGGTCGACGTGCTCATTCTGGACGAACTCGGCGAAGCAATGCGCCGCGGCTTTGTGACGCGCGAAGATGTCGAAGCGCTGATCGCGATAAAGCCCGCCACCACGGAGCTCGTGCTCACCGGTCGCGGACTGCTGCCACTGGCCGATCTTGCCGACCTAGTCACCGAAATGCGTCCCATCAAACACTACTTCGACGAAGGCCTCCTAGCCCGCCAAGGCATCGAATACTAGCCATTGCGGACGTCCCCAATGGCTAGGCAGTGGCGCGACCTAGCCAGTTGCCGCTGTGGTGGTAGATGGTGAACATTATGGCGGTGATGAGCCAGGTTACGGGGTAGACCAGCAGCAGGTGCTCAAGCGACGGATCGAACGGCATAATCGCAAACACCCAGATCACCCTGAGCACGACGGTGCCAAAAATCGTGAGCAGCATAGGCTGCAAGCTCACGCCAGCACCGCGAATGGATCCCGACGCGTTCTCGATAATCGAGAAAATCGCGTAGAACGGCGCGATAAAATGAAGAATCGTCGTGGTGTACGCCGAAATCGAAGCATCGTCGACAAACAGACGAGACAGCGGACCCGAGAATACAAGCAGCACGGCAGACAGGCCACCAATGAGCATAAACGACAGCACGAGCGACGTATGGTAGCCCTTGCGCATGCGCTCGTAGTTGCGCGCGCCAAAGTTCTGTGCCGAGAACGTGGTGATCGACACGCCAAGCGCCTCGGTAACCATCCAGACAATGCCATCCAGGCGGCCCGAAAGACCCCAAGCCGTGGTGACATCGGCACCAAACGAGTTGACCGACACCTGAATCAAAACGTTGGAAATCGAATACGCAGCAGACTGAAAGCCAAGCGGCAGACCACACGAGATCATGCTCTTACAAATGCCAGGATCAATGCCGAGTTTGGACAGTGAAAGCCGCCACGCACCCGGTGCGTGCATCATACGAATCACGATCATCGTGGCGTTGGAGCAAATGGTCAGCGCCACCGCGATACCACAGCCCAGAGCCTCCATATGAAGCACGGCAACGAAGATGACATCCAGCACCGCATTAACAAGGCAGCCGGAAGCGATGATCACAGCAGGCCCGCGCGTGTCGCCCACGGCGCGCAGCAATGCCGTTCCCATATTGAGCAGCAGCGCCGCAACCATGGCGGCAAAATAGCAACGGGCATAGGCCACGCCCTCGGCCAATAGTTCATGCGGCGTGTTCATAAGCACCAGCATGGGCTCAACGAACACTATGCCAAGAATCGAGAAAACGATACCGCCCACCAGCGCGAGCGTCATAGCCGTATGGACCGATCGGCTCAGGCGCTCGTCATCGTGCTGGCCAAAAAACTGGCCCGTAATGACCGCGCAGCCGGCACCGACGCCGACACAAAAGCCGATGCAGAGCTCTGTAAGCACCATCGTCGCCTGAATGCCACCCAGCGCGAGCTTGCCGCCAAACTGACCGACGATATAGGTACCGATAAGCGTGTATGCCTGCTGAAAGAACGAACTAAAGAAAATGGGAACGCACAGCGACAGCAGCTGCTGCCAAATGACACCCTGCGTTACATCGATAGCCGTAGATTTCTTAGCCACACGCCCTCCCCACTAGCGTACGTCATACAACAAAACAGCAATTTAAGACCAAAGCCGACACCAGCTTAGCACCGACCAGCGTCGGCCGAAACGCCCCGAACCACAGCCCGGTGCGAAATATCTGTTTAGTGATACAAACCCGGCTGGTAGTGATACTCATTGCTCACATGCGGACACAGCTGCCAAAAGGCGACAGCACTTGCCGCGGCCACGTTGAGCGAATCGACCCCGTGCGCCATCGGAATTCGCACGGCGCGGTCACAGCCCGCAATGGTCTTGGCGCCCAAGCCAGCACCCTCGGTGCCCATAAAGATTGCCAGGCGGTCAATCTCTTGCAGCGCGGGATCGTCCAATGACACCGAATCATCCGTCAGCGCCATCGCGGCACACGAAAAGCCGGCATCGTGCAGCGCCGCCAGGCCATCATGCGGCCATACGCGCGCCTCGCTGCCAATGCGCGTCCAGGGCACCTGGAACACCGTGCCCATGCTCACGCGGGCCGAGCGACGGTACAGCGGGTCACAGCACGTGGGGCTCACCAAAATGCCATCGACGTTCAGCGCAGCCGCCGAGCGGAAAATCGCGCCGACGTTGGTGTGGTCGACAATGCCCTCGAGCACGCACACGCGCACCGGGCGCTCCCCCGCCGCCTCGACGACGCCACCCAAGAACTCGGCTACCGGAATCTGACGTGGACGACGGAATGCCGCGAGCGCACCGCGCGTCACGTTAAAGCCCGTCAGCTGCTCCATAAGCTCCATCGAGGCCACGAACACGGGAACCGGGCCCGCACCTTCGCGTACCGCCAGGCGCTCAAACAGCGGCATCATCTGGTCGAGCCAGCGTTCGCCCAAAAGAAAGCTCACCGGCTCGTATCCGGCGCGCACTGCACGCTCGATGACCTTGGCGCTCTCGGCGATAAAGATGCCCTTCTGCGGTTCCAAAACGCAGCGCAGCTCACGCTCGGTCAGTCGCACGTAGGCATCAAGCCGCTCGTCCTCGAGCGAATCAATTCGCAGCACCTCAACGGCATCAGTCATAGCAGCCAGCCCGCACCCTTCTTTACAGCACCTATACAAATATCGGGGCAACGCCATGCGCCGCCCCGCCACTCATTCCAACCCGATAATACCGAAGGGATAATCGGGTTTACGCCTCACCGCGACGATACGTCACGAACTCATAATCGAGACCCTCGTCACCCTCGCCCGCGGCAATCGTGGCAACACCGCCACGCCGCGTAATCTCCCACGCGGGATCGGCATCCAGATCGGGAAAGTACGTATCCACGTCATGCACGCAATGGTTATGCGTAACCTCGGCTTCCACACAATACGGCAAAAACTGTCGATATACCTCGCCGCCGCCAATCACCCACGCAACGGGTTCATCGGCCACGGCGGCCAAGGCCTCGTCAACACTATGCACCACGTCGACGCCCTCGGCGGCAAAGCTCTCGTCGCGGGTGAGCACGATATTGCGACGGTTCTTAAGCGGACGCCCGCCGGGAAAACTCAGCAGCGTCTTGCGTCCCATAATGACCGGGCAACCTTTGGTGCACGCCACAAAATGACGCATGTCGGCGCGATTGGACACCACCATGTCACCCTCGCAACCAATGCCCCAGTCATCGCACACGGCGACAATGGCAGAAAGTTTACACGTCATGCGCGTCACCTACACCGCAATGGGGATGTTCTTGACCTGCGGGCCGTGCTCATAACCCTCGACGATCAGGTCATCGGTCGTAAATGCGTAGAAATCATGCACATCAGGGTTGAGCGTTACCTTGGGAGCCGAAAACTGCGGACGCTCGATAAGCTCGCGGACGATATCGACATGACGGTCGTAAATGTGAGCATCGGCAATCACGTGCAACAGCTCGCCGGGAATCATATCGACCGACTGCGCCACCATCATCAGCAGAATGGCGTACTGGCACACGTTCCAGTTATTCGCGGCTAAAATGTCCTGGCTGCGCTGATTGAGAATCATGTTGAGCGTCGGCTTGTCGTCCTGCGGGCGCTGCGTGACGTTATAGGTCACGCTGTAGGCGCACGGATACAGGTGCATCTCAGACAGGTCGCTGAACACATAGGTGTTCGTCATGATGCGACGGCTGTACGGCGTGTGTTTGAGGTCGTACAGCACGCGGTCCATCTGATCGAAGTCGCCCTCGGCGTAATGGCTCTTCTGCCCAATCTGATACCCGTAGGCCTTGCCGATGGAGCCGGTCTCGTCGGCCCACTCATCCCAAATATGGCTGTTGAGGTCATGCACGTTATTGGACTTCTTTTGATAGATCCATAGAATCTCATCCATGGCAGATTTGAGGGCCGTACGACGCAGGGTAAGCGCCGGGAACTCCTCGCGCAGGTCATAGCGCGCCGTGACGCCAAAGTTTTTAATGGTATAGGCAGGGGTGCCGTCCTCCCACACCGGGCGGACCTTTTGGCCCTCGGTAGTGGTGCCATGGTCCAGAATATCGCGGCACATGGTTACAAACTGTTGATCAGCCTCGCTCATTGACCCTCCTGTCAGTCGCCTACAAGCGAGATTCATTGTAGCCCAGGCGCACGCGGCCCCACAGCCCAAACATAAGCCCTCATTTTCTGACATATGCCAGAAATTCCTTGCGCAAATCTACACGTTCGCTATCCTATTGTTGACATATGTCAGATAAGGAGCACGTATGGCAGGAAGACGCGAAAAATTGCGCCGTGTTGGGATCATCCCCGAATACCGCGGCTTTACCCCCGACGGCCTTGCCAGCGGAGACGCCATCGATATGACGGTCGACGAGCTCGAAGTCCTGCGGCTGTGTGACCTGGAGGGCCTCAATCAGGAGGCCGTCGCCCAGCACATGGGCATTGCCCGCGCCACGGTAGCGGCAATCTGCAGCCGCGCGCATCGTAAGGTGGCAAACGCGCTGGTCAACGGACGAGCGCTCGTCATCGAAGGCGGCAACATCGCGTACTCCCCCATTTCCACGACAACGGCCGCATGGCCAGCAAAGGAGGTCGACACCATGAGGGTGGCAACCACGTACGACAACGGCAACATCTTTATGCACTTTGGCCGCAGCGAGCAGTTCAAGATCTACGACATTCAGGACGGCAAGGTGCTCAACGAGCAGGTCGTGAGCACCGGCGGCACCGGCCACGGCGCCCTTGCGGGCCTGCTCGCCAACGGCGGCGTGGACACGCTCATCTGCGGCGGTATCGGCGGCGGCGCCATCAACGCGCTTGCCCAAGCCGGCATCACGGTATACGCAGGTGCCCAGGGCAGCTGCGACGCTTGCGTCGAGGCCCTTATCGCCGGCACGCTCGCGCAGAACGGCGAGGCCACGTGCGGCTGCCATGGTCACGACCACGAGCACACCCACGAGCATGGCGAGTCCTGCGGCTGCCACGGTCATCACGAGCACGAGGGGCACGAAGGCTGCGGCTGTCACTAACAGCACGGCAAACCAAGTTCGGGGTGCAACGTCGCACGCAACCCGACAATCCAGCCCCACAACAAAGGCCACCCGGAAACTTCCGAGTGGCCTTTGCCATATCAAGCTGCAATTACAGCCCTATTTCTTATTGCGCATCTGCGCTTCCATCTGGCGCAGCAGCTCCATATCGGACTTGGGACCGCCCGTACCCAGGCCGCCCATGCCGCCCAGACCCATAGCGTCCAGGCCAGGGATATTGGGCATGCGCATCTTCTTGCCCTTCTTACCCTTTTTGCCCTTTTTGCCGCCGGCCTGTGCCTGATTGGCCATCGTGCGCATGCGGCCCATCATCTTATTCATCTCGCCCCACTGCTTCATAAGGCTGTTGACCTCGGTGGGGGTCACGCCGGCCCCCTTGGCAATGCGGGCGCGGCGCTGGCCGTTGATGATGGAGGGACGCAGGCGCTCCTCCTTGGTCATCGACATGATGATGGCCTCGTTCTTGTCGAAGATGCCCTCGTCCAGGTTGCCGCCCATCTGGTTGAGCGCGCGCTGGCCACCGGGAAGCATGCCCAGGATACCCTTCATGCCGCCCATCTTTTTGACGGCTTTCATCTGGTCGAGCATATCGTTCATGGTGAAGCCCTCGCGCAGCATACGCTCGGCAGCCTCAAGCTGCTCTGCATCGGCTGCCTCTTGGGCCTTCTCAATAATGCCGACAACGTCGCCCATGCCCAGAATGCGCTTGGCCATGCGATCGGGATAGAACGGCTCCAGCGAATCAGGCTTCTCGCCCATGCTCACGAACTTGATGGGCTTGCCGGTAACCTGACGCACCGAAAGTGCGCCACCGCCACGGGCATCGCCGTCGAGCTTGGAGATAATCACGCCATCAAAGTCGGTGCGATCGGCGAAGGTCGAGACGACGTTGACGATGTCCTGGCCGGTCATGGCGTCGACGACCATCAGCACCTGGTCGGGCTTGACGGCCTTCTTGATGTCCACGGCCTCCTGCATCATCTGCTCGTCGATCTGAAGACGACCGGCGGTATCGACGATGACCACGTCACGCAGGTGGTCGACGGCCTCTTGGATGGCGCCCTTGGCAATATCGACCGGGTGCGCGCCGTCACCGCGGAAGACCGGCACGCCGATCTCGCCACCGAGCGTGGCCAGCTGGTCGGCAGCGGCGGGACGGTAGACATCGCACGCGGCGAGCAGCGGCGAGCGGCCCTGCTTCTTGAGCAGGTAGGCCAGCTTTACGGCCGCCGTGGTCTTACCGGAGCCCTGCAAGCCCACGAGCATAATGACATTGGGAATACGGTTGCTAAAGACGAGCTTGCTCTCGGTTGAGCCAAGCATCTCGGTGAGCTCGTCGAGCACGATCTTGACGACGTTTTGCGCCGGCGACAGCGACTCCATGACCTCGGCGGTCATGCAGCGCTCCTTGGTCTTGGCGACGAACTCCTTGACGACCTTAAAGTTAACGTCGGCCTCGAGCAACGCCATGCGAATGTCGCGCATGGCAGAAGTAATATCGGCCTCGGTCAGCTTACCCTTGCCGCGCAGGCGGTCAAATGTGTCGTTGAGGCGATCGCTCAGGGAATCAAACACTGGTTACTCCTTAGTTGGACTCGCCCACCAGGGCGCGGCAGAAATCTTTGGCGTTAAACTCCTGCAGGTCATCGACCTGCTCACCCACGCCAATACGCAGGATCGGGAGCTTGAGCTTCTCGGCCACGGCCATGGCGATACCGCCCTTAGCCGTGCCGTCGAGCTTAGTCATGATAATACCGTCCAGGCCCAGCGCCTCGTTAAACTCAATTGCCTGGTTCAGACCGTTCTGACCGGTTGCGGCATCGATCACGAGCACGACCGAGACCGGCATGGGGCCGGCGGCCATATTGGCGGCACGCTTACGGGTCACGTTGACCACCTTGGCAAGCTCGCGCATGAGCTCGGGGCTCGTATGCAGACGGCCGGCGGTATCGATGAGCACCAGGTCGCTGCCGCGCTTATCGGCCTCGTCGAGCACGTCATAGCACACGCTCGCCGGATCGGAGCCGCGATCGCGCTTAATGACCGGTACGCCGGCACGCTGACCCCACACATCGAGCTGCTCGATGGCGGCGGCACGGAAGGTATCAGCCGAGCCGATCACCACGTTCTTGCCGCGGGCGGCCATGGCGCTCGCGATCTTGCCGACCGTGGTGGTCTTGCCGGCACCGTTGATGCCGACAAACAGCACGCAGCTCGGCGTATCGGAGAACGGATCGCGCTCAACAGGCACAAAGTGGCCCTCGAGCTGCTCGGCCAGGGCGCGACGAAGCTGCGGGGCGGTCTTGAGGTTCTTCTTGGCAGCGGCATCACGCAGGTCATCGGAGACCTGAATGGCGACCTCGGCACCCATGTCACCCATGACAAGGGTGTCCTCAAGGTCCTCCCAAAAATCCTCGTCGACCTCGCCGCCAAAGTAGAAGACCTCGTTGAGGGCCTCGCGGCTGCGCTCGAGTCCGCGCGAGAGAGCGTCAAAGAATCCCATTATGCATTCACGACCTTTCCGGTTTCGCGATCGAGTTTTTGCGAGACGACGCGACTGACGCCGTCGGCTTGCATCGAGACGCCGTAGAGAACGTCGGCGTCCTCCATAGTACGGCGCTGATGCGAGATTACCAAGAGCTGCGTATCGGAACGCAGCACGTCGAGGGCACCGATGAGCTTGGACAGGTTGGCGTCGTCGAGCGCCGCCTCGACCTCGTCCAGCACATAGAACGGCACCGTGCGCGTGCGGTACACGGCAAAGAGCAGGGCGAGCGCCGTCAGGCTCTTCTCGCCGCCCGACATGAGCATCATCTTGGTGATGCGCTTGCCACGCGGCTGCGCCACGACCTCGATACCCGTCTCGGCCGGATGCTCGGGATCGGTCATCTCGAGGTGAGCCTGACCGCCCGGGAAGAGCATGGCGAAGATCTCGCGGAAGTTCGCATCGACTTTCTCAAAGGTCACCAGGAACGCTTTGCGCATCTTGCGGTCGATGGCCACGGTGATCTTGGTGAGCGCCTTGCGCGCGCTCTCCAGATCGGCGAGCTGCTCCTCGATGTAGTCGGCGCGGCGCTTGAGCTGCTCGTACTCCTCCATGGCAACCTGGTTCACAGGACCCAGGTTGTTAATTTGGCGCACGAGCTGGTTGAGTTCGCGCTCGGCGGCATCGCGGTCGGTGGGCGCCGGCAGCATGAGCGCCTCCTCGAGCACCGTGGTGCCATCGGCGGTGATGGCTTTGATCGCAGCCTCCACCTGCACCTCGAGCTTGCCACGCGCCACCTTGAACTCATTTTGCGTCGTGGTGGCGGCGTCGACCCTCTCCTTGGCACGGGCGACCTCGGCCTTGGCGTCCTCGATGGTCTTCTTGAGCGAAGCCGAGTCCGCCTCCTCCAGCGAAGCCTGGTCACGCAGGCGTGCTGCCCAATCCGAGGCGCGCTCCAGCAGGGCGGAATAGCGCTCATGCATAGGATCGACGCGCAGACGCAGCAGCTCAAGCGAGCGCGAAGCCTGACGCGTTCCGCGGATACGGCGGTCGATGCCCTCCAAGCGATGCTCCAGATCGGGCACGCGGCCCTTCAGCGAACGCAGACGCTCGCTCGTCTGGGCCAGGCGCACCTTGGCGTCGGCGAGCTTGCCGGCGGCCTCGGAGTCGTCGCGACGTACGCGATCGAGCTCGTCATTGGCCTCGGCAATCTGCAGGCCCAGATCGCTTGCCTGCGCACGGGCCTCATCACGCGAACGGGTAAGCTCGTCCACGCGCGGACGTGCGGCACGAACGGCCTCGGCAGCCTGCTCACGGCGCTTGGAAATGCGCACGCGCTCGACCTCGGCATTGTTGGCACTCTGCTCCAGACGACCGATCTCGGACAGAAGCGAGCGGCGCTCGCCCTCTAGCCGGGCAATCTCGCCGGCGGCATCTCCCTCGGCGGCACGTGCCTCCTCAACGGCAGCGTTGGCATCGACGACCTGGTCCGACACATGCTCAAACACGGCGGCAAGATCGGGCTCAAGGCCTTCCAGCTCGCGGATACGACGCTTGCGTTCCAGAGCGCCCGAAGCCTCGCCGGCATCGAGCCCCACGCGCACCAGGCCGCCGCAGGCAACGCGGGCACCGTCGGGGGTCACATAGGTCACGCCATCCACAACCGGCGCAGCCAGCGCGGTGGCCAAATCGTCGACCACGTAATAGCCGCCGAGAAGTGCCTCGACGACCGGACCGTAGCCCGCGCGCACGGACAGGCGGTCGACCAGACGGGTGCCGGCAGCACCCTCGGCGGCGGCAGAGCCGCTCACGCCGCGTGCCACCAGCAACGCCTCGCCCGAGGCCTTCTTCTGGTCCAGGGCAGCGCGACCGGCACGCTCAAGCGCGGCAGCATCGTCGAACAGCAGAGCATCGATATCACCAGCGAGCAGTTGCTCAACCAAGCCCTCGAGCTCACGAGGGGCCTCGAGCACATCGCCCAGACGGCCCGAAACATCGTCGCCCAGCGCACCCACCAGACGGCTCACGAGCGGCGAGCTGTCGGCCATGCGGGCATCGAGCTTCTTTTGGCTGGCAAGTTCCGAGCGAACCTCGGACAGTTTATTGCGAGCTTCGCTCTCGCGGGCGCGCAGGTCCTTGAGCGCAGCACGAGCGACCTCGGCGGCCTCGCGCGCATCGGTCTGGGCCTGACGGGCCGCCTCAAGGGCGCCCTCAAGCTCCTCAGCACGGTCGCGGCGGCTCTCGAGCGAAGCCGTGACCTCCTCGAGCTGCTCGTCGATCTGCTCCAGGCGCGAGGCATACATGTTGTCCTCGACCTCGGCGTTGGAAAGCGAATCCTTTACCTTGGCGAGCTCGAGCGCGGCGTTATCCGCCACGCGCTGCACATCGCGCTGCTCGCGCGTCAACTGCGAAATCTGGGCATCGAGCGCCACGCGACGCTCATGCAGCTCGGCGGCGGCAGGACCAGCGGCGTCAACGTCCTCCTGGGCCTGCATATGTGCGCCGGTCACTTCCTCGAGCTGGGCACGGGCGTCCTCAAGCTCCTCGACCACGCGACGGCGCTGATGCTCGGAGCCCGAGATCTGGCCGCGCATGTCAGACAGGCGCGACACCATGTTGTGGCCCTTTTCCTCGAGCAGACGCATGTCGGAGTTAATGCGGCCGACAACGTCTTGCATATGGCGGCGCTGCTCGCCCAGATCGCCCACAAACAGGCCCTTTTCCTCGAGCATAACCTGGAGCTTCTCGAGCTCGTGCTCCTTTTCGCCCAAGCGGTATTGCGCAAGCTCAAGCTCGGCGGCGCCCTCCTTAGAGCGGCTCTCCAGGTCGTTCCACTGCGATTGCAGCGAACGAAGCTCGTCGACGGCCAGCATCTGCGTAAGCTCGTTCGCGCGCGAGGACAGCTCTTTGTACTTGCGCGCGCGATCGACCTGACGCTCCAGCGGCCGCAGCTGACGGGCGATCTCCTTATTGATGTCGCGGGCACGGGTCAGGTGCTCGTCCATCGATTTAATCTTTTTGAGCGCACGTTCCTTACGACGCTTGTGCTTGGAGATGCCGGCGGCCTCCTCAATGAGGGCACGGCGCTCCTCGGGGCGGCTCTGCAAAATGGCATCGAGCTTGCCCTGGCTGATGATGGAATGCGTATCCTTGCCCAGTCCCGAATCGTGCAGGATGTCCTGGATGTCCATCAGGCGGCACGGGCTCGAGTTGATGAGGTACTCGCTTTCGCCCGAGCGATACATGCGGCGGGTGATAGCCACCTCGTCAAAGTCGACAGGCAGCATATGGTCCGAATTATCGAGCACCAGCGTGACCTCGGCCACACCCACCGGCTTGCGCGCCGACGAGCCCGAGAAGATGACGTCCTCCATGGCCTGGCCGCGCAGCTGCTTGGCGCTCTGCTCGCCCAGGACCCACAGAATCGAGTCGGAGATGTTCGATTTTCCCGAGCCGTTGGGACCGACGATGACGGTTAGGCCCGGCTCAAACGTCATATGGGCGCGGTCGGCAAACGACTTGAACCCTTTGAGCGTGAGGGACTTGAGATACACGGTTCCTCGCTTAAACAGGCTTCTTGTTGAGAATCACGCCGTTAGTGGTGTAACCCATGCGGTCGAGCGCCTCGAGCGCAGCGGCTCCCTCGGCCTCCTTCTTGGAGGAACCGGTGCCGCGGCCCTGGCGGATACCGTCGATGAGCACCACGGCGGTAAAGGTCGGTGCGTGCGCCGGGCCCTCAGAGCCAACGAGCTTGTACGCCGGAGGCTCGTGGCCGTCGGCCTGCACGCACTCCTGCAAGAACGACTTAGGGTTCGCGGGGTGCTCGGCACGCTCGGAAGCCAGGTGCGGCTTGAGTGTACGGTGGATGAACTCCGCCGCCGCATCCCAGCCGGCATCCAGGTACAGGGCGCCCACGAGCGACTCGTAGACGTTCTCGAGCGCCGAGTGCAGACCGCGCGCGCCGGTACCGGTCTCGGAGGCACCGAAGATGATGATGTCGTCGATGCCCAGCTCATGGGACACCTCGGACAGCGTGGCGCCCGAGACGAGCGACACCTTCAGGCGCGTGAGCTTGCCCTCGTCAAACTCGGGATAGGACTCAAAGAGCGAACGGGCAACCACGGCGCCCAAAATGGAATCGCCCAAAAACTCAAGGCGCTCATAGCTCGCCGAGACGGGCTGGCCTTCCACGGCAGAGGGGTGCGTGAGCGCCGCGCGCAGCAGCACCTTGTTATTGAACTCGTGGCCCAGGATTTCCTGGGCGCGCGCGAGTCGTTGAGATAAAGCCAAGACTTAGGCCTCCTTGGCGTTTTCAATAGCGTCGACAGCGTCGGCGACAGAGTTGAGCGAGAGCAGGGTCTCGTCATCGATCTCGAGGTCGAACTCGTCCTCGATGGCCGTCACCAGCTGCAGGCGCTCGAGCGAATCGGCATCGAGATCGTCAAAGGTAGTCTCGTCGCTAATGTCGGCGACATCGACGCCCAGAACGTCAGCGGCGACTTCGGCGATCTTATCGAAGATTTCGGAGCGGTCCATAGCGCTTCCTCTCGTATTGCGTGAACATCAACGAGCTGGCGCCGCAAGTGCAGCGCCAAGACACGGTTTTGATTCTACCCCACGACGAAGGCCGCGAGGCACATAACAGAGCTCTAACTCACTCCTACAAAACGATGCCGTCCATAGAGTTGGCGACGTTCTCGACCAGCCCGGCGCGCACGGCCTCCGCCGCGGCGAGCGTACCGTTTTTGACGGCCTCGACCGAGGTGGCACCGTGGCCGATCAGGACCACGCCACGCAGGCCCAGCAGAATGGCGCCGCCCTTAGCATCGCCCGAGAGCTTTGCCTTGATCTCGCGCATCTGCTTTTTGATGAGCAACGCGGCGATCTTGGTGCCCAGCGAAGCCATAAAGGCACCCTTGAGCTCTTGCAGCAAAAACTTAGCGGCGCCCTCGGTTGCCTTAAGCGCGATGTTACCCGACATGCCATCGGCAACGACGACGTCAAAGTTACCCGAGGTCAGGTCGGTACCCTCGCAGTTGCCCACAAAGCCGGGAACGGCGGCCTTCATGGCAGGGAAGCACGCCTTGGTAAAGTTGGAGCCCTTCTCATCCTCGGTGCCGTTGCCGAGCAGACCGACGCGGGGATGCTCAATGCCCAAGACGACGCGCGCATAGGCGCTACCCATCTGGGCAAAACGCACCATGTCGTCGACCTCGACATCGGGGTTGGCGCCCATGTCGCACAGGACCGTCAGGCCGCCGGCGCGGTTGGGCAGTGCATTGGTGAGGCACGGACGCACCGGCTGCTTCTTGCCCTCGGCCTGATACCTAAAGGGCGTCACGTAGGCGGTAGCGGCAGCGGTCATGGCGCCGGTGGAGCCGGCAGAGAAGAACGCGTCCGCGTTACCCTTCTTGATAGCGCGGCAGGCAAGTACGATCGAGGACTTACGCTTGGTCATCACGGCTCGAATGGGATCGTCATCCATGGCGATGACATCGGGCGCCTCCAAGGCCTCAACGCGAGCGTGAGCCGCGGCAAAGGGGTTCACGATCTCTGCGGGACCGACGGCCAAGACCTCGATATCGGGATCCGCCGCAAGCGCCGCCTCGATACCGTCGAGGACAACCTGAGGCTTCTCGTCTCCACCCACAACGTCTACACAAACGCGAACGTTACTCATATACATGCTCCTTATACAAAAATGGCCGACTCATTGAGCCGGCCATTGTGGTTCCAGTTGGAACGGCATCGCATCCAGAGTATACAGTTACTCGGTAACGATAACCTCGCGGTCCTTGTAGAAACCGCAGCTGGGGCACACGTGGTGCGGGAGCTTGACAGCGCCGCAACGGGGGCACGTGGACTGAGCCGCAGCCGAGATCTTCATGTTGGCGGAACGGCGGGTGTGAGTGCGGATACGACCCTGCTTTTGTTTAGGTACGGGCATAGTGACCTTCCTTATGAACTATCCAGTGTGGCGATTACGCGCAAGTAGCGATACTACCACAGTTTTACTCGTCAAGCTTGAGATTCTTCAATGCTGCAAATGGATTTTCCGTGGCAGCGGCCCATTCGGCCTCTGCTTGAGCGGCACAATCGCATTGCTCGACGTTGAGATTGATGCCGCAAGTGGGGCATAGGCCGCGACAATCGGGCTTGCACAGGACAACGAACGGCGTGTCCATGACGACCGCGTCGTTGATGGGCTCACCCAGATCGACGATGCGATCCTCGCCCAGCAGCTCGTAGCCGTCCTCATAGGCCTCGGGGTCCTCGGGCTCGTTAAAAAGATAGAATTCCTCAATCTCACCGGCAATATCAAACGAAGCGGGCTCCAGGCAACGGTCGCACTCACCGGTTGCGTGCGCGCGGACCATGCCCGTAAGCAGAACACCGGTGCCGGCATTGGTAAAGACAACGTCGTAGTCAATGCCGTCCTGCAGCTGATACTCCTTCTCGCCCACCGTATAGGTGGCGACATCGACCTTGCCGGTCAGCGGATACGAGTCTCCGGGAAACTCGAGCTGCTCGGAAAGATCGACGGTAACGCTCGGAAACTCAGCCATTACCACTGACCGTTCTGCTGGGCGGCACCCTCGTTGAGCTGCTGACGGCAACGGGTGACGGTGCCGGTCAGGCTCTTGAGGTTCTCCTCGAGGTGCGTAAAGACCTGCTCGGCATAGTCCTCGGCGGCATAGCGCGTCTCGCGCTCGTACTGCTGGGCACGGTCGCGGATATCGTCGGCCTGCTGCTGCGCTAAGCGGACGATCTCCTGCTCACCGGCAATGGTGAGGGCCTGCTGCTGAGCATCGGCGATGATGGAATCGGCCTGAGCGGCGGCGGAAGCCATAAGCTCCTCGCGCTCCTTGAGGATACGGCGGGACTTCTGCCATTCCTCGGGATAGCTCATGCGGATCTCGTCGAGGATGTTAAAGAAGACGTCGGCATCGATAACCTTCATCTGGGCGTTCTTGCCGAACGGCGTCTTAGCCTCTTCGATGAGCCCCTCGAGCTCGTCGACAAGACTCACGATCCTGTCGCCAGGAAAATTCTCGCCCGGCATCCGGTCTCCTTTCATAGGTAACATATCGTCGTGTTAGTTTACCACATGCCACCAGGCATTAAAAAACGTCACGAAAAGCGATGTTTGAGCGCCTTGACCACATTGGGCGGAACAAAACTAGAGACGTCGCTACCGAGCGAGGCAATCTGGCGAACCACCGAGCTCGAGATATAGCCGTACTGCGGCGCACTCATGACAAAGATGGACTCCAGCTCGTTATCCAGGCGGTAGTTGAGGTCGGCCTGCTGCAGCTCGTACTCAAAGTCGGTCATGGCACGCAGACCCTTGACCACGGCTCCTGCTCCCTGTTCGCGGGCAAAATCGACCAAGAGGCCGGTGAAGGGCAGCACCTCGACGCCGTCAATATCACCGAGCGCCTCACGGGCCAGCGCCACGCGCTCATCGAGCATAAAGGTGGTGCCGACGCCGTTTTTTCCCTGCGACTCGGCAACGGCCACGATCACGCTGGGGAAGATGCGGCGGGCACGGCGAATCACGTCGATGTGGCCAAACGTGATGGGATCGAAGGTGCCCGGGACGATTACGCGGTTAATGGTGTCACTCATCGGCATCCTCCGTGGGTGCGTCGCTATCGTTGCCATCATCCTCGCCGTTACCAACCCAACGAAGCAGGTCGACCGAGGTAATGCCGTAACGCTTCTCGCGCACGATCTCAAAGCCTGCCGGATGCGCACCCGCATCGGCGGCAGCGTGCTCGAACAGCGCATAGGCACCCTGCGCCAGCAAGTCCTGCTGGGCCAAGTTCTGCAGCAGCTCCTCGACCGGCTCGGCGCCATAAGCATAGGGCGGGTCGAGCAGGACCAGGTCAAAGGGACCGCCCGGCACACGGCCGCGCGAAGCGCTTGCCAGCACGTCGCCGCTCACCACGCGCCAACGCGCACGGTCGCGGCACAGCGACTCGATATTCTTGGTTATCAGACGAGCAGCGTTGCGATCAATCTCGAACGTGGTGAGCGAGCGGGCACCACGCGAGAGCATCTCAATGCCCAAGGCACCGGAGCCGCCAAAGGCATCAAGCACACGGACCTCGTCCAGATCGAAGTCGAATGCCGACATGACCATAGATGCGCACGCCTCGCGCACGCGATCGGTCGTGGGGCGGGTGACATCGCGACCACGGGGCTCCTCGATCTTACGACCGCGCCATTCGCCGCCGATGATTCTCATCCTCCGCTGACCTCCTTAAAGATGTGTCGATACCGCGCGGCGACCGCATCGCGTAGAGGGCGCGTCGCCACAGAGTCAAGGTTGCAAGCATACCGCAAGAGCTCGACCGCGTCCAAATGAGCCCACTCGATCAATTCCTCGTCGGCGTCCAGGTCCACAAAGCGCAAGGTCACGCCACCATGCTGGCGGTAACCCAAGATTTCACCCTCGTGGCGCAGACGCAAGTCCATCTGGGCGAGCGTAAAGCCGTCCGAGGTCTTCTCGAGCGACTGGAGGCGGTCTTGTGCCGCCGACGCGCTGCCGTTGCCCTTGGAGTGCGTCATGACCAGGCACGTACCCGACACGCTGCCGCGGCCCACGCGACCGCGCAACTGGTGCAGGGCCGCCAAACCAAAACGCTCTCCATTCTCGATGACCATAACGGTGGCGTTGGGCACGTCAACGCCCACCTCGACCACCGTGGTCGAGACGAGCACATCGATCTCGCCACGCTTAAAGGCATCGATGACCCGGTCCTTCTCCCCCGCCGGCATGCGGCCATGAAGACGCTCGATGGTAAGCCCCGGCAACGCCAGGCGCAGTCGGTCGAGCTCGGTTGCCGTATCGTGCAACGGCACAGGCACGGTCACGCGGCCTTCGTCGTCGCGAGCGATGCCGGGTACGTCTTCGAGCTCATCGGCCGAATCGCTCGGCTCCACGAGCGGACAGATTACGTAGGCTTGCTGCCCCTTTTCGTGCGCCTCGCGAATGGCGCCATAGGCAAGGTCGCGACTCGACTCGGTAAGCACGCGTGTCGTCACGCCAGCGCCAGGGACGGGCCGATGGCGGATGATACTCGTGTCCAGATCGCCGTAGACCGAAAGCGCCAGCGTACGCGGGATGGGCGTTGCCGTCATAACGAGCAGATCGGCACCGGGGCCCTTCGCGCGCAAGGCATTGCGTTGGCCGACGCCAAACCGGTGCTGCTCATCGATGACTACGAGCGACAGATACTTAAACGCCACGTTATCCGAAAGGACCGCGTGGGTTCCAAAGAGGACGTCGAGCTCTCCCGATTCCAGCTGTGCATGGATGCGCTCGCGCTCTGCGGCCGGCGTGGCACCCGTCAGAAGCGCCCAAGACATGCCGGCCTGCGAGAGCAGAGGGCCGGTCTTATCGGCATATTGACGCGCCAGCACGCCCGTGGGCGCCATAACGCAGGCCTGTGTGCCGCTATCGGCAGCCACAGCCAGCGCGCAGGCGGCAACGGCGGTCTTACCGGTACCGACATCGCCCAGCAGCAGGCGGTTCATCACGCGCCCGCCATCGCACATATCGCGCAGGATGTCTTGGAACGCGGCCTCCTGCTCGTCGCTCAGCGAAAACGGCAGGGCCTGCTTGAGCGCGGCCAGGTGCTCGCCCGCGGCGTGGGCGTAGGGAGCGACTTCGACCAAGACACCGTCGTTGCGCAGGCGCAGCGCCAGCTGCAGGTAGAGGCACTCCTCGTAGGCAAGCCGTGCGCGCGCGATATCGCGCTCAGCCATGCTCGAGGGAAAATGGATCGATCGAAGCGCACGGGCATTGCTCATCAGGCGGCGCTTGACGCGTAAGCGTGCGGGAATCGGGTCGAAGGGATTGCCGACGACCTCGAGCGCGCCACTTACGATACGGCGCATCCATGCC
This sequence comes from bacterium, assembly GCA_963602135.1. Classification (GTDB taxonomy): domain Bacteria; phylum Actinomycetota; class Coriobacteriia; order Coriobacteriales; family Coriobacteriaceae; genus Collinsella. The sequence continues at coordinate 70,650 of CAVCHM010000001.1, forward strand.
TGACTCACGCCGTCACTCACGTAATGGACCGGCAGGATAGTGCCCGCGGCGCGCCCTTCCTCAAGCTTTTCAAAGTGCGGCGAGGCCATCTGCTTAAAGCCGTAGGCAAACTCGACCTTGCCCATTACGGCCAGGCGGTCGCCCTGCTTAAGCTGCTGGGCAATCCAGGGCTGGCGGAAAAAGGCGACCTGCAGCACGCCCGTCTCGTCAACGAGTGAGACCTCGGTCACCTGCATGCGCGGACGCGGCTGCTTTTGGACGATACGATCGACCGTGGCGATGATGGTACACACGGTACCGATGGGCGCCATCTCGATGGACCAGGAGCGCGTAAAGTCCAGGTATCGATGAGGGATATGGAGAAGGAGGTCCCCCACCGTCCGAATTCCCAGACGGCGAAGGGCCTCCTCACGTTTACCCGAAACATATTTGAGTCGCGCGATATCCTCGTCGAGCGCATTGCTCTGGGCAAAGCGCTCCGAGACGCGCGGCACGGAGCACAGTTCGGACATGGGCAGTTGCCTACTCGATCGAGAAGATCACGGGATAGAGCGGCTGCTCGCCACGATGGGCGTCGATCTCCAGATCGGGCTGAGCCTCCTCGATAGCGTCGACGATCTCCTGGAAGGCCTCATCGGACAGTTCCTCGCCGGCCAGAATCGTCAGCGCGTCGCCCTCCTCTTCCTCCTGCATACGGTTGATGCAATCGAGCGTGACCTGCTTCACGTCGGAGCCGACCACGTCGATGGAGCCGGCAATGATGCCCATGACGTCACCGGAGTGAATTGGCGAACCGTCGGAGGCACTGGAGTCGCGCACGGCGCGGGTGACCTCGCCATCGCGGACCTCGCTGATGGCGTCGACCATAGCGGCGACGGCATCCTCGAGCTCGGAATCGGGCAGGACCGCGAACAGCGCGGAGAAGGCCTGCGGAACGGTCTTGGTGGGAACGACGGCGACCTTCTTGTCGGTGCAGGCAGAGGCAGCGGCCTCGGCGGCCATGCGGATGTTGCCGTTGTTGGGCAGAATGATGACCGAGGTCGCGTTGACCTGGTCGACGGCGCCCAGCAGGTCTGCAGTCGAGGGGTTCATGGTCTGACCACCCGACACGATCACGTCGACGCCGAGGGACTTGAGGATGTCTGCCTCGCCGGACCCAGCGGCAACGGCGACAAAGCCCAGCGCCTTGGCGGGCTCGGCGGCCTTTTCCTGGTCCTCATGAATCTTGGCGGTACGGTCGTGGGCCTCCATCTCCATGTTGTGGATAAAGACCTCGTAGATCTGACCAAGCTGAAGCATGTGCTCGAGCACCAGGTTGGGGGTGTTGGAGTGCACGTGGATCTTGTAATCGGGGTAGGCGCCCACGAGTAGCTCACAGTCGCCCATGGAACCCAGGAACTTAAGGCACTCATCCTCGTCAAAGGGAGCGTCAGCCTTAAAGAGGAACTCGTTGCAGTAGCGGAACTCCGAGCCCTCCCAGTCGTCGTTGGCCTCGATCTCAACGCGATTGAGGGCCGCGTCGCGGGCAGAGCCAGCGGAATCAAACGTGGCGGAGAAATCCTCGACAACGGTGCTGCGGCCAAGCGCGGCGGCAACAAAGTTCTCCAGGAAGATGGCAAAGCCAAAGGCGCCGGAGTCGACCACGCCGTTCTCCTTCAGAACGGGCAGAAGGTCGGGCGTGCGAGCGACAGACTGATATGCCTCGACGACGATAGCGTCGAGCGCGTCCTCGGCCGAGAACTTCTTCTTTTCGCACTCGTCGGCCTTGGTCGAGACATCGCGCAGCACCGTGAGAATCGTGCCCTCGATGGGCTTACGGACGGCCTGGAAGGCGACCTTGACGGCGCGGCGGAACGCATAGGCGATGTTGGCGGACGTGATGGGCTCATCAGCAGAGACGAGACCCTCGGCCACGCCGCGCAGGATCTGAGAGGTGATGACGCCGGAGTTGCCGCGGGCACCCATCAGGGAGCCGTGGGTGATGGCGCCGGCGATGGCCTCCATATCGGCATCGGCGGGAAGGGCGGAAAGCTCCTTGGTCACCGAGGCGAGCGTGAGCGACATGTTGGTACCGGTGTCGCCGTCGGGTACGGGGAAGACATTGAGCTTGTTGATCTCCTCGGCCTTGTCGGAAACAGCAGCCGCAGCGATCGGAAAACAGGTGCGAATGGTCTTTGCAATCATGGGTATTTGAATCTCCGTTTTCGGATGCTAGTTCAGACGGCTCTTGAGCGCGTCGATGTGAATGCCGATCTTAAGGCTGGCGGGATCGATCTGGGCGATCTCCTGCAGGGTGAAGGCAACGGAGCTCGAAAGATTGTGGCAGACGGACTTCATGTTGACGCCGTTCTCGAGCACGACGTGAAGATCGACCGTAAGGCCGTTCTCGTCGGCGGAGACAAGCACGCCCTTGCGGAGGCGCTGACCGGCAAGCAGGCGCACGCTCTCGGCGCCCTGGAGCTGCTCAGCCATACCGACGACGCCATAGCACGTCATCGCGGCATAACCGGCAATATCGGCAATAACGTCGTTCGAGACGCTCAGGCTGCCGTTGATGGTCTCAGACACAAGAATCTCCTTATCTGGTGCTCACGGCACCATGTCGTGGGAGCAATCATTGCAATATTCTACAACGACCGCGCCATGTTGAGGTGATGGGTCGCGGGATTACATCCTCGACACGAAATGTTGATATGGCAACGTCCGAGTCAAGTGGTCGCGGCATGAAAAAACCCGCCGCATAAGCGACGGGTTTTACAACCTGGCTCCCCGGGTAGGACTCGAACCTACAACAGCGCGGTTAACAGCCGCGTGCTCTACCATTGAGCTACCGAGGAATTTAAAAGCCCAGCGGAATGGGCTGAGAAATTCTGGCTCCCCGGGTAGGACTCGAACCTACAACAGCGCGGTTAACAGCCGCGTGCTCTACCATTGAGCTACCGAGGAATTTAAAAGCCCAGCGGAATGGGCTGAGAAATTCTGGCTCCCCGGGTAGGACTCGAACCTACAACAGCGCGGTTAACAGCCGCGTGCTCTACCATTGAGCTACCGAGGAATAGGTGCGTGCTCTCAAGCAACGAAGTTTATTATACGGACGAATCAGCTCAGGGCAAGAACTTTTTTAAGAATTTTTCCGACCTAGTCATTGGGGATGTCCCCAATGACCACATGAAAGCGCCCCCAAGCGGATGTGCTTGAGGGCGCTTCTTGCTTGCGAGGTTATGACTCGATGTAGTCCTTCAGCTTGCTGCTGCGGCTCGGGTGGCGGAGCTTGGCCAAGGTCTTGGACTCGATCTGGCGGATACGCTCGCGCGTGACGCCAAACTCGCGGCCGACTTCCTCGAGCGTGCGGGGATGCCCGTCGACAAGGCCAAAGCGCAGCTCGATAACCTTGCGCTCACGATCGGCAAGCGAGTCGAGCACCTGAGTGAGTTGCTCCTGCAGCATGGAGAAGCTGGCGGCATCGGGCGGAACGATAGCCTGGGAGTCCTCGATAAAGTCGCCCAGCTGGGAATCCTCTTCCTCGCCGATGGGGGTCTCAAGCGACACGGGCTCCTGCGAGATCTTCTGGATCTCGCGGACGCGGTCGGCGCTCATGTCCATCTCGGCACCGATCTCCTCGGGGGTCGGGTCGCGACCCAGGTCCTGAAGGAGCTGGCGCTGCACGCGGACGAGCTTGTTGATAGTCTCGACCATATGCACGGGAATACGGATGGTACGGGCCTGGTCGGCGATAGCGCGCGTAATGGCCTGACGGATCCACCACGTGGCGTACGTGGAGAACTTGAAGCCCTTCTGGTAGTCGAACTTCTCGACGGCGCGAATCAGACCGAGGTTACCCTCCTGGATCAGGTCAAGGAACAGCATGCCGCGGCCGACATAGCGCTTGGCGATGGAGACGACCAGACGCAGGTTTGCGCTGATGAGCGCCTGCTTGGCCTCAAGACCAACGTTCTCAATACGCGTAAGACGACGCATCTCGGCGCGGGTGAGCTCGATCTCGCCTGCCTCGGCAGCCTCAAGCTTCTCGGTAGCCTCGAGACCGGCCTCGATCTTCATGGCCAGATCGACCTCTTCAGATGCGGTCAGCAGGTCGACCTTACCGATCTCCTTGAGGTACATACGAACCGGGTCGCCGGTCAGCATCACCGTGGAGGCATCGATGCCGCGCACGCGCGAACGCGAACGAGACGTGCGCACGGTGCGCTTCTTCTTGCTCTTGGAAGAGCCCATCTCGGCATCGGCCTGGCGGGCCATCTTAAGCTCGTGATCGTCAAGCGAGCCGGAATCGTGCTCGTCGTCGTCATCGAAATCGTCGGTATCGTTATCGTCATCGTCGACATCCATCGGGGCGTCGTCGTTTCCGCTCGCGGAGATAATCTGGATGCCGCTGTTGCGCAGCGCGGAATACACCGCGTTGAGCTGCTCATCAGAGACATCGATATCCTTCAGGGCGACCTGAATCTCGTCCTCGGTTACCGAAGTCCTGTTTGAGCCGTTGCCCATGAGCTTTGCAACGTAGGATTCCAGCCCAGTACCCGTGCTCTCAGTCTTTTTTGGCACAGATTCTCCCTTCGTAGTCCACAGGACTCAATACTTTAGCACACACGTACACGTCTATACCCAAAATAAAGACAGGATATAGGCGAGAATACGCTGGTTGACCACAACATCTAGGCCTGATCGGCACCTGCGGTCTCCAAACCGATCAAACGGAACGGGTCGGCCACGCCGCCGATCGACTTTTGGAGCTCGCGCTGGCGCTGTGAATCTTGCACTGCCTGCATCGTCAGCACGCGACGGGCCTCATCGTCGAGTGAACGGTCCTGACGCAACTTGGCCTGCGCGGCTCGCATGCGACGTTTGATGGTGTAGAGCTCGAGCGTATCGAGCATAAAGACGATGTTCGTCTCGGTCGGGTGCTTACTCGTTGCCGAGATGCGCCCGGCGCTGACAAGCGACGCCGCCTCGGGACACACCGCGCGTGCCGCATCCATGCAGGCCGCAGGATCGGTGCCCGGGGGCGTCGCAAGTACGGCCCACGCAATGGACTCGTGACGCGGGTCGACCCACTCGATAGAACAAATACGATCGGCATACGTGCGGAACAGATCGGGGTAGCTCGTGAGCATCGTCAGCAGCTCGCGCTCCCCCGCCAGGGATTTCCGCTCCAGATCGGTCAAAACAATCGGCATCGACGGAGCTGCCGCCGCGCTTGAACCATCGGCAACGGGCGCAGCGCTTTCCATCGCCGCTGGCACATCGATCGGTGGCAGATCCTCGTCGACCTCCACCGGCGCGGCCCCATAAGCATCAAGCGGAACGTAGTCGTACGGGTCCTCCTCGACCGGTGCGGACACCGGCGGCGTCGCACCCGCAGCCCAGGCACCGCGACCGGCACTGCGCGCACCAGCCGCACCACCGCCCGAGCTTCGTCCCTGCGAACCGCCCGCACGCTCAGCTTGCGCGCGTTGACGCTCGTAGCTCTGCTCGCGCCGGCGCTCGGCATCCTCGCGCTTGGCGACATCGCGAAACACACGGCCCGAACTCGCGCGCACGGTCTCCAGGTCCAAACCCAACAGGTCGGCAATCTGGATAAAGTACGTGTCAATCATATAGCTGTCGCGCAGCGGATAGATGAGCGTCAGCGCATCCTCGAGCGCCTTGGCACGACCGCCCGGCGTGGTAATGTCGCTCGACTCCTGCAGCGAACGGTACACAAAGTCCATGAGGGGCTCGGCGGCATCGATGCGCGCCTGAAGCTCCTGGCCGCCATGCGCCGTGATGAACTCCATGGGGTCGTTGCCGTCGGGCAGCACCACACAGCGCAGGTCCATCGAATCCTGCTCGATAAACTGAATCGCGCGGCGCGCGGCCTTTTGACCGGCGGCGTCGCCATCGAACATATATACAATGCGCTTGGCAAAACGGGTGAGTGTCTTAACGTGATGCTCCGTGAGCGCCGTGCCCAGCGTGGCGACGACGTTTTTAATCCCTGCCTCCCAGCAGGCGATGCAGTCGGTATAGCCCTCCACCACGATGGCGGTATCCTGCGCGACGATAAACTCCTTGGCCCAGTTAAAACCATAGAGGTTTCGCTTTTTATGGAACACGCTCGTCTCGGCGGTGTTGAGGTACTTAGGCTGACCATCGCCCATGATGCGCCCGCCAAAGGCGATATTGTGACCCTGTTCATCAAAGATGGGAAACATCACGCGATCGTAAAAGCGGTCCGCAAGCTGTCCGCGCCCGCGGCTCACGGCCACGTTGGCGTCAATCATCTCCTGCGGGGTAAAGCCCGCTTGAGACAGATGCGAAACCAGCGCGTTGCGACCCGGCGCAAAGCCCAGGCAGTAGCGTCGACAGACATCTCCGCCCATGCCGCGGCTGGCAAAGTACTCGCGCGGGCGGCTGTCCTTACCGCGCATAAGCATGGTGTGGTAGAACTGAGCCGTCTCGGCGCACAGGTCATAGATGCGGGCACGCTTGGTGCCGCGATCGCGCTGCGCACCGGTATCGTGCAACTCAATGCCCGCACGATCAGCCAAATAGCGAATCGACTCGGGAAAACTCAGATTCTCGCGCTTCATGATATAGGTAAAGACGTCGCCGCCCTCGCCGCAGCCAAAGCAGTGCCACACCTGCGTAGCAGGGATAATGTGAAACGATGGGGTCTTTTCGCCATGAAACGGGCAGCAGCCCCAAAACTCATGGCCGCGGGGCTTGAGCTCAACCGTTTCCTGCACGATGGCAACCAGGTCCGACGCCGCGCGTACCTGATCTTTTTCCTCATCGCTAATCACAGATGTTCACCCCCTGCTCACCCAAGTTGTGACGGATATCGTCAATGTTACCCTCAACGGTCGCAATCAACTCGTCGAGGGAATCGAACACGCGCGACGGGCGCAGCCAGCGCGTAAACGCCAGCGACACGGAAGCGCCGTACAGGTCGCCCCTATAACCAATTAAGTTGGCCTCCAGATGCGCCGAGGCGGCATCGTCGGCATACGTCGGCGGCAGGCCGACGTTAACGGCAGCAGGCCACACGGTATCGTCGACTAGGACCAAGCCCTCGTAGACGCCATCGGCGGGCACCTGAATGCCATCGGGCACCTGGATGTTTGCCGTAGGAAAGCCCATGTCGGAACCCTCGTGACGCCCAGCCGCCACAACACCGCGCAGCATATATGGACGGCCGAGCAGCTCGGCAGCCAGCTCCACATGGCCTTGCCCCAGCTCATGGCGGATGCGCGTGGCGCAGATGGTCTGCCCGTCGACGCAGAGCAGGTCGCGACCGTAAACGTCAACCCCACGCTCAATACCCCAGGCGCGCATCTCGGCAACGCCCGAGGCGCCGCCGCGGCCGAGCCTAAAATCGCTACCGACACGAATGGAGCGAATGTCGACAACGCGCGACAACAACGCCAAGAACCCGACATGGTCGAGCGCCGCCACCGCGAGCGTAAAGGGAACGGCCACCACCGCATCGACCCCAGTTTGAGCCAGGGCATGCAGACGGTCGGCCGTCGTCATCAATTTTTGAGCGGGCGAAGGACTCACCACGACGTCCGGATCAGGATCGAAGGTGACCACGACCGCTTTGCTGCCGTGATCATGCGCATCGCGAATAACCGCGTCGATCAGCTCTTGGTGCCCACGATGCACGCCATCAAACACGCCAATGGCGATCGACGCGGCACCCAAGAACTCGCACCCATCAAATGCATCGGCAGAAACGATACGGGCCTCAGCCAACTCGCCCGCGAAAAAGATACGCGCGAGCTCGTGGGGCGCCAGCATCATCGAACACCGCCGATCGCCTGCGGAAAGACGTGCTCCATCACAAAGCGGCCGCCCTCTATACGAGCAAGCGCCTTGAGTCCCCCATCGAGCACGAGCGCGAACGGTGCCTTCGCCGTATCGAAGTCCGCAAGAGCGCGCTCAACGGGAATGCGACGACCACAAAGCAGATCGTCTGCAAGATTACCCGGCAAATCGACACGCGTGGCACCAAGGGCGGCGATGGGATCCAGAGCGAAGCCGGCAGCGGACTCGGCAGAGAGCTCCTCTACCGCATGGCAGGCGCCGATGGAAACAACACCGGAGGCCGTGCGGCGCAGCGCGGAAATATGCGCAGCACTATCGCAGGCGCGACCCAGGTCGCGAGCGAGCGCGCGAATGTAGGTGCCCTTGCTTACCGAAAACGCCACGGTCCACACACACGTATCACCTTCGCCGCCCACGGCGATCAGGTCGGCGGCATAGACCTCGACAGGGCGCGGAGGTAGGTCCACCGCATTGCCCTCGCGAGCAGACTTGTAGGCGCGAACGCCATTGACCGAGATAGCCGAAAACGCCGGCGGCACCTGCATCTGCGGACCCAACATGGCGCACAAGCGCTCGCGGGCATGGGCCGGATCGCGCAGCTCGGGGGCAACGGGCACCGTACGGACGGCCTCGCCCTCGGCGTCATCGGTATTGGTCTCGACGCCAAACGAAATGTCAGCGACATAACTTTTGGTATCGAGGGTTAGCATGCCCAGCAGACGGGTCGCCTGGCCCACGCCCACCACCATGACACCCGAGGCCATGGGGTCGAGCGTACCGGCATGGCCGACGCGTCGCTCATGGAGGGCGCGTCGGCACTGCGATACCACGTCATGGGACGTACAGCCCACCGGCTTATCGACGGCGAGCAGCATATTCAGTTGAGAAGGCGTACGACGAGCCATGTACCATCCAAAATGTTAGAGCTCGACGGTCACCGAAGCGGGATCCTCCCCTACCAGCTCGGCCAGCATGGGGAGTGCCGCGGTGAGCGTCTCGAGAATCGTTCCGTTGTTAGAGAAACCGGCGGCCGCGGGATGCCCGCCACCGCCAAAAGCAGCAGCGATCTCGGAAACATTGAGGTCGCCCTTGGAACGCAGGTTGCCGCGTACCTTGGTATCGCCCTCAATGCCCTTCAGGAACAGGCAGACCTCCACACCCATCACCGAACGCACCACATCGACCAGGCCGTCGCACTCGTCCGAAGTGACGCCGCAGGCCTCGAGGTCGCTCTGGTACGCATAACTATATGCCACGCGACCGTGCGCCACTGTCTTGATGCGGCCCATAACGATGGACTTGAGATGCAAGAACTCTACGCGCATGCTCTGGTAGACCTCGAGCGCAACACGCGCGGGATCGGCACCGTGCGCGACCAGGCGCGAGGCGGCATGGAACGCAGCGGCATCGGCGTTTTGATACTGAAAACGACCGGTATCGGTCACCAGGCCGCACAGCAGACAGGTCGCGACACCATCGCGAGCCACAATGCCACAATTGTCCAAAAAGCGGTCGATGATCATGGCGCATGCCGCGGCGTCGACGCACCTCAGGCTCAGCTCGGCAAATTCCTCACGTGCCGGATGGTGATCGAAGCACACCACATGCGACGAGCGGCGGAGCACCTCGCCAGAGTTGTTCAGACGCTCGACGACCGGCACGTCCACCGAGATGAACAGGTCCGGCTTGCCAGTATACGCAGATGCCGGCACCAGACGATCGGCACCCTCCATAAAGCGGTAGATGCGCGGAACCGGGTCATCGTCTGCCAGCAGCAGGGCAATGTCCTTGTTGGGGAAAAACTTCATAAGCGAGAGACCCAGACCCAGCACGGAGCCCAGGGCGTCACCATCGGGAGACGTATGTCCCGAAATCGCAATGGAGGACGCGCCCTCGATGAGCTCGAGGATGCGTCGCTGAATATCTGCAGACTCGCACGATGCGAGGTCGGCGGAATTACTCATCTAAAGCTGCCTCCTGGGCGACATCCGCAATTGGATAACCGTCCTCGTCCTTTTCGATCGCAAGCGTGGCGGGAACGTTTTCCAGCGCACGCGTGATGCGCTCGGCCTCATCGGTCGAGCGATCGATGCGAAAATCGAGCTCGGGTGTGACACGCCAATCGAGCGAGCGGGCCAGCAGGCTACGGATGCGGCCCTTGGCGCTGGCGAGCGCCTCCATGACCTCGTCGTAGCGACTCGCGTCGCACGACACGTACACACGCGCGAACGAACGGTCCACCGCGACCTCGACCGCGGTCAGGGTGACCAGGTCGAGACGCGGATCGGAAACCTCAAAGAGCAGGATATAACCGAGCTTCTCGCGAAGCTGCTCGCCCAAACGGCGGGTTGCCTGCGTTTGCTTCATAGCGCTACCCCCTACTCGGTACGGGCAACCTGGTCGATGCGGTAGCCCTCAATGGTGTCGCCAGGCTTGATGTCCTGGAAGTTCTCCAGGCCAATACCGCCCTCGGAGCCGCTCTTGAGGCTCTTGGCCTCGTCCTTGTAGTGGCGCATCGAGGCGATTTTACCGTTGAAGACCACGATACCGTCGCGCACCAGGCGCACGGAATCGGTCGCGGCGATCTCGCCCTCTTCGACGCGGACACCGGCGGCGATACCGACCTTGGGCACCTTGAAGGTGTCCAGAACGGTCGCGGAACCCGTGGAGACCTCGACCTCGGTGGGCTTGAGCATACCGATACGGGCTGCGTCGAGGTCCTCGAGGCACTTGTAGATGACGTCGTAGCAACGGATCTCGACGCCCTCACGCTCGGCAGCGGAGCGGGCCTTGCCGTCGGGACGGACGCCAAAGCCGATGATGATGGCGTTGGAGGCGTCGGCCAGAACGACGTCGGTCTCGTTGATGGCGCCAACGGCGGAGTGGATCGTGTTGATGCGCACCTCGGACTGGTCCATCTTGTCGAGGGAGTCCTGAAGGGCCTCGATGGAACCCTGGACGTCGGCCTTGATGATCAGGTTGAGCTCCTTGACCTCGGCGTCGGCGATGGTCTCGAAGAGGTTCTCGAGCGTCACGTGCTTCACGCGGCTCTGCTCCTCGATACGGGCCTTGAGCGAACGCTCATCGGCCAGGGCGCGTGCCTCGCGCTCGTCCTCGAACACGCGGAACTCATCGCCGGCGTTGGGGACGGACTGCAGGCCCAGGATCTCGACGGCGTCGGAGGGACCGGCCTCGGTGACGGCGTTGCCCTTGGGGTCGAGCATGGCGCGGACGCGGCCGTAGGTAAGGCCGGCGACCAGCGTATCGCCCACGTGCAGGGTACCGCGGGTCACGAGCACGGTAGCGACCGAGCCGCGGCCCTTGTCGAGCTTGGCCTCGAGGACGTTACCGGAGGCAAAGGTGTCGGGGTTGGCCTTGAGCTCGAGCACGTCGGCCTGGAGCAGCACGGTCTCCAGAAGGTCGTCGATACCGATCTTCTGCTTGGCCGAGATGTTGACGAACATGTTCTGTCCGCCCCACTCCTCGGGGATGATGCCGTACTCGGTGAGCTCCTGGCGCACGCGATCGGGGTTGGCACCCGGCTTATCGATCTTGTTGACGGCGACGACGATGGGAACACCGGCGGCCTTGGCGTGGTTGATCGACTCGATGGTCTGGGGCATGACGCCGTCGTCGGCAGCCACGATCAGAATGACGATGTCGGTCACCTTGGCGCCGCGGGCACGCATGGCCGTAAAGGTGGCGTGACCAGGGGTATCGATGAAGGTGATCTTGCGGTCGTTGATCATGACCTGCGAAGCGCCGATGGCCTGAGTAATGCCGCCCGCCTCGCCGGCAGCGACGCCGGTGTGACGGATGGCGTCGAGGAGGCTCGTCTTGCCGTGGTCGACGTGGCCCATGACGGTGACGACCGGGGCGCGCGGCTTAAGGTCGGCGGGATCGTCGTAGAACGAGAAGGTGTTCTCCTCCTCGGGGGTGATGATCTTAATCTGGCGGCCCAGGTCGTCGGCAACGAGCTCGACGAGGTCGTCGGACATGGACTGCGTCATGGTAAGCGGCGTGCCCAGCAGGAACAGGCGCTTGATGATGTCGTTGGCCGGAACGTCGAGCGCCTCGGCGAGCTCCTGGACGGTAACGCCCTGGGAGACCTTGATGGCGTCGAGGTCCTCGGGGTTCACGCCCTGGGCCAGCGCCTCCTCAATCTTGCGCTCTTCCTGAGCCTTTGCGGCCTCGCGCTCGCGCTTCTCCTTGCGCTTTTTGCGGCGACCAGTGGACTCGCGAGAAGCCTCCTCGACGGCGGCACGAGCCTCCTCGAGCACCTTCTCGCGGCTGTACTCCTCGGCCTCGCGAGCCATGCGGCTGTAGTGGTCCTCTTCGTTGTTGTGACCGCCCTTGCGCTTCTTGCCCTTGCCCTGCTTGTCGGGGTTGGGGAAGTCCATGCCGGCAGCGACGTTGTTGCTGGCATTGGTGCGATGGCTGTGGGGACGGCTCTCGGAGGCGTTGCGCTCGGAGTTGTTGTCGGAGGCGTTGCGATCGTTACGACGGCCACCGCGACGGTCGTTGTTGCCGCCACGACGGTTGCCGCGCTCGGCAGCGCGCTCGGCCTTGGCCTTCTGTTCGGCGTCCTTCTTCTCCTTGAGCACGGTCTCCTGTGCGGCGATCTGGTCGAGCAGCGAACGAAAGCGCGAACCGGAGTCGGAAGCGGGAACGGCGCGGCGCTGGGCCTCGCGGGCAGCCTCCTCCTTCTCGCGGGCAAGGCGCTCCTGCTCGGCCTTCTTCTTGGCCTCGGCCTCGGCGCGGGCGGCCTCCTCGGCAGCCTGGGCGGCGGCGAACTGGCGGCGCTCCTCCTCGCGTGCCTTCTCGGCGGCGATGCGCTCGCGCTCGGCCTCGGCAGCGCGCGCTGCCTCCTCGGCGGCGGCTGCCTGCTCCTCGGCCTGCTTGGCGGCCTCAACTTCCTGAGCGCGGGCCTCGATCACCGAGGCGAGCTGCTTGCGGACCATAGCGACGTAGGCGTCCTCCAGAGCGGAGGAAGCGGACTTAGCGGGAATCTTCATTTCGGCGAGATGACCCATCAGTTCCTTAGAGGTCATGCCGAACTCTTTGGCCAGGGTGGACACACGGACTTTTGCCATATGACTTCACCTACCCTTTCTGGCACCTTGGGTGCCTAGAGACTGAACGAGCGTGGGGGATGCGCTGGGACCTGCCCGGCGCGACCGCGCGCTAGATCAGGTCCTCCGCATCATCGAAGGCGTCGGTGTCGTGGACGCCGCAGAAACGGGAGCCGGGACGGGCCTGGTTGCGGCACTGGATGCCGTCCTCGGACACGAACTCGCAGCGACGGACGTCCTCGTCCTCCTCGTCACCGATCAGGTCGGCGGCGGGCTCCTCGTGAACGGGAACGTTCTTGAGGATGTCGGCGGCAAGGGTCTCGGACTTGATGTCGATGTGCCAGCCGGTCAGGCGCGCGGCGAGGCGGGCGTTCTGGCCCTCCTTGCCGATGGCGAGGGACAGCTGGTCGTCGGGCACGATAACGCCGGCGTAGGCCTTCTCCTCGTCGATAAGGACGCGAGTGACCTTGGCAGGCGACAGGGCGTTGGCGACGTAGACGGCCGGATCGGCATCCCACAGGATGACGTCGACGCGCTCGCCACGGAGTTCGCCCACGACGGCGCGAACACGGCTGCCCTTGGGGCCGACGCAGGCGCCAACGGGATCCAGGCGATCGTCGAGCGAGTGGACGGCAACCTTGGAGCGCTGGCCGGGCTCGCGGGCGATCGACTTGATCTGGACGGTGCCCTCATAGATCTCGGGCACCTCCTGCTCAAACAGACGACGCATGAGCTCGGGGTGGGTACGGGAGATGACAATCGGCGGACGGCTGTGCTCGCCACGAACCGGCTGCAGGTTGGAGTTGGGGTCGCGAACGTCGATGATCACGGCCTTGATGTGCTGGTTGTGCAGGTAGCGCTCGCCCATCGGACGCTCGTTGCGCTCGTTCTCGTAACGGCGCTGGTCGAAGTGCGGAAGCTCGGCCTCGACGCCCTCGCGAATCTTGACGATCGTGAAGTCGGGCGTGGACTGCAGCACGGTACCGCTGATGAGGTCACCGATGCGGCCGGAGAATTCCTCGTAGATCTGCTCGCGGGCGGAGTTGCGCACGATGGCGTTGATCTCGGCCTTGGCGTGCTGGGCGGCGATGCGGCTCGTGTTCTTGGGAGTGACGTCAATCTCCTCGAACTCGGTGAAGTTGCCCTCCTCGTCCATGGAATCGTCGATCGGCTCCAGGCGGTAGACGTAGATCTTGCCGGTGGTGCGGTCGATGGTCACCTTGGCGCCCCACTCAAGATGCAGGATCTCGGCATAGCTCTTGGCGAGCGACTGCTCCAGGCGGTCGATCAGGTAGAGCTGGTCGATGTGCTTCTCCTGGCAAAGCTCCATCAGGGCGGACATCATGTCGGATGCTGCCATCTTACTTTCCTTCCTTCGCGGGCTTGAAGTCATAGGTGGGCTTCAACTTGCACTTTTTAACATCAGAGAAATCGAGGGTAACGGACTCGCCGTCCTCGAGCTCGAGGGTCACGTTCGTCTCGGTGGCGGCGGCAATCTTACCGGCGTACTTGCGACGGCCCTCGGTGGCGGTGGAGGTGAGCTCGCAGTTCTCGCCCACAAAGCGGGCAAAGTCACTCGGGCGGCGCAGCGGACGCGCCATACCCGGGCTCGACACCTCGAGCGTATAGCTCGAAGAGATGGGGTCGAGCTCCTCAATCACATCGCCGACCCATTTGGTGTTGGCCGTGACGTCATTGAGCGACAGGCTCTGACCCTCGGCGCCCTCGATACGCACACGCACGCAGGGGGCCTTGGTGGCACCCACGAGCTCAACGTCGACGATGTCGATATCGTGCTGGGGAGCAACGGCCTCGAGCGCGTCGATGATCGCCTGCTCGGTCTTGGTCTTGACCATTGCGGCACCTCCATCCATACAAAAAAGAAGCGGGGCCGAAACCCCACTTCTTTCAATTACAACTTCATTTGCAAGCAAACTATACCAATACCTGCGCAAACGTGCAACCACAACACAAACCCGCAGGTCAGCGTGAGCACAGGTTCTCCACAAGAATAAGACAATTTGTCGCGGACGCCCGACGCGCACAAGCAAAACGAGGGGCAGCCCCTATACGAGGGTCATCATCAGCGGCAGCGTAATGAGCGACTGCAGGGTGGTCGCGGCCACGGTCTTGGTCCCGAAGGCGGCATCCACTTCGTACTTGTTCGCAAACAGCGAGGTGACCGCGGCGACGGGCATCGCCTGGTACATCACGACCGAAATCCTCACGGCCTCATCCAGCACAAACATATTCGCAAGCGCCATCAGGCAGCCCACGGCAACAAGCGGCATCGCGACGAGTCGCAGCGCAGCCACTTTATAGAGCTGAATGTCAGTCAAAACCTCACTCAGGCGGCACTTGCCAAGGTAGGCGCCAAGCACAAGCATCACCAGGCCGGTGTTGAGGTTTCCCAGCGCATCGAGAGTGGTGTCGACCAGCGCGGGCGGCTCCCAGGAGGTAAAGAAGCACACGAGGCCGATCGCCATGGCGACGATCGCGGGGTTCAAAAGCACCTTCATGGGTGACGCCTCGGAGCGCAAGCCCGAAACAAGACGCACGCCGTAGGTCCACACGAGGGCCGTCTGCACCGTGTTGGCGATGGAGATGTAGAAGATGCCGTCCTGCCCCGCCACGACCAGCGCGAGCGGGATGCCGATGAAGCCGGCGTTGGAGAATGTCGCGGCAAAGCGCCCCACCGCCGCATGCGGCACATCACCTCGGTACGCAATCAGGCCGAGGCCCACCGAAAAGGCGAGCGTCACCGCGGCGAGCAACGCCACCCAACCCGCGCCGATGAGCAGCGAAGGCTCAAAGGGGCGCATGAGGGCCTGGGCGATGAGCACGGGATTTGCCACGTACAGCACCAGATCGGACATCTGCGCCGTGCCGGCGTCGGTGATAAACCCCCTGCGATACAGCACGAAACCCACTGCCATCAGCACGAACATCACGCAAATCTGCCCCGCGACGATGGACACCGTCCCCGTCATGCGCGCACCCCCTCTCCAAAGCGCGTGGCAACGCCAAAAACTCGACGCCGCCACGCGATAACTCGTTAACTCATTCTTCTGTAGCACCCTACATCGGTGCCCTACACCGGAACTTTACACCGACAGATCGGCGCCGTCGCTCGCAATGACCTTCTTAAACCACCAGAATGAGTCCTTGATGGAGCGCTCGAGCGTACCGCGGCCCTTGTCGTCCATGTCCACGGCCACGAAGCCGTAGCGCTTGGCCATCTCACCAGTCGAGCGGCTCACCAGGTCGGTGGAGCCCCACATGGTGTAGCCGAGGCAGGGCACGCCGTCGATCGTGATGGCATCGCGAATCGCGGCCAGGTGCTCGGCGAGGTACTCCGTGCGGTAGGTGTCATGGCAGCTGCCGTCCTCCTCGAACTCGTCCACGGCGCCCATGCCGTTCTCGACCACGAACACCGGCTTCTGGTAGCGGTCGTGCAGCTCGTTCAGGACATAGCGCAGGCCCAGCGGGTCGATGGCCCAGCCCCACGGCGTCTGCTCGCACTCCGGGTTGGGCGTGCCGCCGAGACGGTGGAAGGTATCGCCCTCTTGCGTCACCGTCGAGCGGTAGTAGGAGAAGCTCACGAAGTCGAGGGTGTTCTGCGCGAGCAGCTCGGCGTCGCCCTCCTCCATCACGGGGTCCGCGCCGCAGTCGTCGAAGATCTGGCGCGCGAACCCGGGGTAGGCCCCGCGGCTCATGACGTCGATGAGGAGGTACTGCTCGCGGCGCTTCTGGTAGGCAGTGAAGATGTCGCCCGGCTTGCAGGTCGCCGGGTAGATCGCGCTCATCGCGTACATCGTGGAGAACATCGCGTCGAGCATCAGCTCGCGGCCCACCCGGACCGCCTTGGCGCTCGCCACGAACAGGTGGTGCATCGCCTGCCAGTACACGGGCTCGCTCTGGTTGGTGACGCCCATCATGCACACGCCGCGGATCGCGTTGGGCTCGTTGAAGGTGAGCCAGTAGCGCACCTTGCCACCCAGGCGTTCGAAGAGCGCCGTCGCGTAGCGGACGTAGCAGTCGATCGTCTCGCGGCCGGCCCAGCCGTTGTACTTCTTGACGAGCTCGAGCGGCATCTCGTCGTGGCAGATGGTGATCATCGGCTCGATGCCGTGCGCCAGCAGCTCATCGACCACCTGCTCGTAGAAGGCGAGGCCCTCCTCGTTGGGCTCGGCCTCCTCGCCCGTGGGGAAGATGCGCGTCCAGCAGGTCGAGAAGCGGAACATGCGGAAGCCCATCTCGGCCATGAGGGCGATGTCCTCGCGCCAACGGTGGTAGAAGTCGACCGCGCGGTGACTGGGATAGTATTCGTCGTCGAACATCGTGAGGACCGCGCCATCGGGCAGGGCCTCCTCCCAATCGCTCTTACCGCGATTGCCGTCAGCGTCGACCCACGTCACCTGACGAGGGTGCTCCTGGTTGCCGTCGGTAGCGAAGTCAACCGAGAGCAGGCCGCGGCCGCCCTCGCCAAAACCGCCCTCGAACTGCCAGTCCGAGACGGCGCCGCCGAACAAAAACCCTTCGGGGAATTTCGTAGTCATGGTGTGCACTCCTTTTCTGTGCTTATGCGTGGTTAACCGAGCATGCTTAGGCGGCGTCCTCGTCGAAGCCGAGGGCGTAGGTCACGGCAAAGGCGACCACGACGGCGGTGACGATGGCGATGACAGCGGCCACGATCGTGTCCTGGAAGATCGGCAGCGCCATGATGTTGGAGTAACCCATGACGTAGGCGTGCATGCCCATGAAACCACCCACGAGGCCACCGATGGCACCGCCGGCGATCACGCCGTAGAGCGGGCGCTTGAGGCGGAAGGTCACGCCGTAGAGGGCAGGCTCAGTCACACCGGCGAAGATACAGCCAATGGCAATGGAGAGGGCCTCGCTCCTGAACTCCTTGTTGCGGGTGCGCAGGGCAACGGCCAGGCAGGCGCCACCCTCGGCCATGTTGTGCAGGATAAGGGCCGGGCGGAACAGGGCGTCATAGCCGGGGTTCTCGAGCAGCTGGAGCATGAAGGGAGCGAAGACCGTGTGCACGCCGACCATGATGAGGAAGGGCAGCGAACCGGCAAGCAGGGCAAGGGCGACAGGGCCGGCGACACCGTAGATACCCATGAGCACGGTGACGATGACCTCGCCGATCCAGGTACCGAGCGGCGCGAGGACGAGCATCGTGAGCGTGTAGGTGCAGGCGATGGTCAGCAGGCCGACCAGGATGGACTTGAAGATGCCGGGAACGACCTTGTTCCACAGGCGTTCGAACTCATACGCGGTGAACGAGAGCAGCAACGCCGGGAAGAGACCGCCGGAGTAGCCCTTGAGCAGGACGGGCAGGCCGAAGATCGTCTGCTCGACCTGGGGGTCGGCATTCACGAGCGCGATGAAGTTCGGGGCGAACATGGCAGCCGCGACAGCCATGGCGTAGATGCCCGTGCCGCCGAGCTTCTTGGACGCACCGTAGGCAACCCAGATGGGCAGGAAGTAGAAGGGGGCGTCAGCCGCGATGGAGAGCAACATGTAAGTGGAGTTCGTCGCAAACTCGGGCACGAAGGTCGTGATGAGCATGAGCACGACCTTGAGCATGCCGCCGGCGATCAGGCCGGGGATAACCGGCGTCACGGAAGCGGTGATGTAGCCGACGATGTTCTGGCCGAGTTTCTTCGGGGTGAGCTTGCCTGCGTCCGCGGTAGCGTCGGCATCGAGGTTCTCGTCGACCACGTCGGCCTCGCTAAAGTGGAACTGGCTAAGCACCTGGTCATAGGTGGCGATAAGGTTCTGGCCCATGACCACCTGGAGCTGGTCGGCGGCGTACACGCAGCCAAGCACGCCCGAAACCTTCTTGATCGCATCCATGTCGACCTTGTTCTCGTCCTTAACGATAAGGCGCAGACGCGTCATGCAGTGCGTAACCGCATTCACGTTCTCGGGGCCGCCCGCATGCCGCACAATCTCGGCTGCAGTCGCTGCATAATCGATTGCCATTGGGACTCCTTCCTATCGGCTCCGACAGGACGTCGGAAATAACCTGAAACCGACAATAACCGCCCGCCCCGGGCACCATATGCTCGTTTATCCATCTGGTACACTTTGTTCCAAAGTTTCCCTGCAGGTCAGAGCTGTATGGGTATTTTTAGTACCGGATGCCTTATGCCGAAGGCTTTAAGCCAGACCCTTTAAGTCGGATGATTCAAACCGGAGGTGCGTATGTCTGTTATCGAGCGGCTGCACGCAAAAGAGAACTTCACACGCTCCGAGGCGGAGCTCGCCGACTTCATCCTCCAAAACGCCGACGCCACGGTGAACATGGGTATCTCCGATCTTGCAAGCGCCGCAGGCAAGTCAAACGGAACCATCATCCGCCTGTGCCGCAAGGTCGGCTCAACCGGGTGGCGTGAATTCAAGCTCGATTTGGTTGCCAGCATCGAGCGCGCACGCCGGAACATGCGCGACATCGACCCCAACAAGCCCTTTGAGGGCGAGACGAGCACCGCGAGCGTCATGCGCAGCATATCCGTGCTGCAATGCGAGGCTATCAAAGACTGCTACTCGCAGGTCGACCCAGCCGCCATCGGTACCTTTGCGCGTGCGGCAGTCCAGGCGCGGCGCATCATCTACTACGGGCTGGGCGACTCGTACGCCACGCTCTACACCTTCGGCGCACTCATGGCGAAAATCGGCGTCGAATGCGTCGCCGCCGACCAATACCGCTTTAGGCGCGAGGCAGCATTCCATGCAAACCAAAGCGACATCGCGCTCATTGCCAGCTACAGCGGCCGCCTCTTTCCCAACATCGAATCGCAGATTGGATATCTGCGTGCCAACCACTGTAAGATCTGCGCCATCACGGCAAACCAGTCTCAGCTGAACACGCTCCCCCGCTACGACTACCCCATCCTGCTGCCGATGCGCGAGAACCGCTTTAACAAGGTGGGCACCTTCTACGCACAGACCTGTATGCGCTACGTCCTGAACTGCGTATACAGCGTGGCGTTCTCCAAGAACTACGACGCCAACATCACGTTGAAGGACTATATCGAGGAGTTCCAAGCCGACATGCTGTAGAGGCCGCTGCCGAGCCGACACGCGACGAAGCCGGACCCCTCTCTTCGCTGCAGCGTCACAAATAAGGATGCCCGACCCCGCAGGGGGATCGGGCATCCTTTCATGCACAACGTATGCACCTGAAGAGTCGGAAGCTTACTTGACCACCAGGTTAACCAGCTTGCCGGGCACGCAGATGGCCTTGACGACCGTCTTGCCCTCAAGCCACTTGGCAACGGCGACCTCAGCGGCAGCCTGCATCTCCTCGTTGGAGGCGTCACGGGCGACGTCGATGCGACCACGGACCTTGCCGAGTACCTGAACGACGATCTGCACCGTGTCCTCGATGGACTCAGACAGGTCGAACTCGGGCCAGGCGGCGGTGTACGCGTTGCCCTCGCAGCCGAGTGCCTCGTGCCACAGCTCGTCGGCCCAGAACGGGCAGATGGGGGCAAGGACGCTCACGATATCCTTAGCCACGCCGTAGCACAGGGCCTTGTCACGGGAAGCGCCCTCGGTAGCGTTGAGGTAGGCGCTCGCGGCGTTGACGAGTTCCATGACAGCCGAGATCGCGGTGTTGAACTGGCCGCGGTCGAAGTCCTCGGTGCACTTGGCGATGGTGCGGTGACGCTCGCGATAGAGCTTCATCGCGACCTCGTCGAGCGCGGACTTGTCGAAGGCCACGTTGGCATCGCCGGACTGGACGAGCTGCCACACGATACGCCAGGCGCGCTTAATGAAGCGGTTAGCGCCCTCGACGGCCTTGGGATCCCAGTCGAAGTCCTTCTCGGGCGGGGCGATAAACAGGATCGCCAGACGCATGGTGTCGGCGCCGTAGGGCTCAATGACCGAGCTCGGGGGCACGACGTTGCCCTTGGACTTGGACATGGTGTCGCCGTTCTCGTCCTTGACCATGCCCTGGCACAGCAGGTTGGTGAAGGGCTCGTCAACGCTCAGCAGGCCCAGGTCGCGCAGCGCCTTGGTAAAGAAGCGACTGTAGAGCAGGTGCAGAATGGCGTGTTCGATGCCGCCGATGTAGTTATCGACGGGCATCCAACGATCGGCAGCCTCTCGGGAGAAGGGCAGCTCGGTGTTGTGCGGATCGGTATAGCGCAGGTAGTACCAGCTGGAGCAGGTGAAGGTGTCCATGGTATCGGTCTCGCGCTTGGCCGGGCGACCGCAGACCGGGCAGGTGGTCTCGTAGAACTCCTTGCACTCGGCGAGGGTCTCGCCGGCACCCAGGTCCAGGTTCTCGGGCAGCGTCACCGGCAGCTGGTCCTCGGGCACGGGCACGATGCCGCAGTGCTCGCAGTGGATGGCCGGGATGGGGTTTCCCCAATAACGCTGGCGGCTGATGAGCCAGTCGCGCAGACGGAACTCGACCTTGCGGCGGCCGCAGCCCATGGCCTCGAGGTCGGCCACGATTGCAGCCTCGCCCTCGGAGTGCTTGCCACCGCGCATGCCGGTGTACTTGCCGGACTGGACGAGCGTGCCCTCGGCAGCGTGGGCGCAATCCCAGTCGACGGTCTCGGCATGGAAGGTATCGATGGTCTCGCCGCTAGCCTCGACGGCAGCGCGGTCGTCATCGTCCAGGATGATCGGCACAATAGGCAGGTCATACTTGCGGGCAAACTCAAAGTCACGCTGGTCGCCGCAGGGAACGGCCATGACGGCGCCGGTGCCATAGTCGGCAACGACATAATCCGCAACCCACACGGGGACCTTCTCGCCGTTGACGGGGTTCACCACGTAGCGGCCGGTAAAGGCACCGTGCTTCTCGAGGGTGCCCTGGGCACGCTCGACGGCAGAGATATGCTTGGAATCCTCGACGATCTTGGTGACGGCCTCCTCGTACTCCGTGCCCTCGACGAGCTCGTGCAGACGGGCGTACTCGGGAGCCAGGACAAAGAAGGAGACACCGAAGAGCGTGTCGGCTCGCGTGGTGAAGACGGTAATCTTACCCTCGTCGCCCTCGATGGGCTCGCCATCCTTGTCGCACAGGGTAAAGTCGACTTCGGCGCCCTCGGAACGGCCGATCCAGTTGGCCTGCATCTGCTTGACGCGCTCGGGCCAGCCGGGGAGCTTCTCCAGATCGTCGAGCAGCTCCTGGGAGTACTCGGTAATCTTGAAGTACCACTGCTCCAGGTCGCGCTTCTCGGGCTCGGTGCCGCAGCGCCAGCACTTACCCTCGGTGACCTGTTCGTTGGCCAGAACGGTCTTGCAGTTGGGGCACCAGTTGACCGGGTTCTTCTTGCGGTAGACCAGGCCCTTTTCCCACAGCTTCTCAAAGATCCACTGGCCCCAGCGATAGTAGTCGGGGCTGCAGGTCTTGACCATGCGATCCAGATCGTAGGAGAAGCCCATGCGCTTCATCGTGGCGAGCGCCTGGTCCATGTTCTTATACGTCCAGGCGGCAGCCTGCGTGTTGTGCTTGATGGCGGCGTTCTCGGCGGGCAGGCCAAAGGCATCGAAGCCGATGGGGTGCAGCACGTCGTAGCCGCGCATGCGGGCCTGACGGGCCATGGCATCGCCGATGGTATAGTTGCGCGCGTGGCCCATGTGCAGGTCGCCCGACGGATACGGGAACATCTCGAGCACGTACTTCTTGGGCTTGCTGTCGTCGGTGTCGACGGCAAAGAGGTTGGAGTCCTCCCAGGCCTTCATCCACCTAGACTCAATGGCCTGCGCGTCGTATGCAGGAATCTCGTCCTTATGATCTGTGCAATCGCACATATCAGCTCCTTTAATCTTAGCTGGGGTCGGTCGGCTTGGCTTTATTCGCTACTGCGGACAGTCCTGCGCAAGACGAAGAGCACATTAAGTGCTCTTCTTTGCGTGCGGAACTTGTAGCGAACAAAGCCAAGCCGACCGACCCTAAGGTTAACTTGACTGATGATAGCAAATACAACAAGCGAGATGTCTGCGACTTGCAGGCATCTCGCTTTATCTAAATAACGTGGTTGTGAATCAACCGCTATTTGTTACCCATCCAAGTATGGACGGGTTTTCCAAGTGCCGCAGATTGCCGTGAAGGAGGAGCGACGCGTACTTTGGTACGCGAGCGACGGTTTGAACGGCAAGGTGCGGTGCTTGGGAAAGCCGCTTAGCGGTAGCTGACGCTTTGCTGCGAATCCTTGACGACTACATCGTGGGCGCCGCCTTCGACGATCGAGGTCGAGCTCACCAGGGTCAGGCGCGCCTTTTCCTGGAGCTCGGGGATCGAGAGGGCACCGCAGTTGCACATCGTGGACTTGACCTTGTAGAGCGTGCCGCCCACGCCGTCCTTGAGGGAGCCGGCGTAAGGCACGTAGGAGTCGACGCCCTCGACGAAGCTGAGCTTCGCGGCGCCGCCCAGGTCGTAGCGCTGCCAGTTGCGGGCACGCGCAGAACCCTCGCCCCAATACTCCTTCATATACTGGCCGTTGACGTTGACGCGCTCGGTCGGGCTCTCGTCAAAGCGGGCGAAGTAGCGGCCCAGCATCATAAAGTCGGCACCCATGGCAAGGGCGAGCGTCATGTGGTAGTCGTAGACGATACCGCCGTCGGAGCACACGGGCACGTAGATGCCGGTCTCCTCGTAGTACTCGTCACGAGCACGGCAGACGTCGATCAGCGCGGTGGCCTGGCCACGGCCGATGCCCTTGGTCTCGCGGGTGATGCAGATGGAACCGCCGCCGATACCGACCTTGATGAAGTCGGCACCGCAGTCGGCCAGGAAGCGGAAGCCCTCGGCGTCGACGACGTTGCCGGCACCGACCTTGACGTCCTCGCCGTAGTTGGCGCGGATCCACTCGATGGTGCGCTTCTGCCACTCGCTGAAGCCCTCGGAGGAGTCGATGCACAGGACGTCGGCACCGGCCTCGATAAGCAGCGGCACGCGCTCGGCATAGTCGCGGGTGTTGATACCGGCGCCGACCATGTAGCGCTTATCGCCGTCGAGCAGCTCGTTGGGGTTGGTCTTGTGGCTGTCGTAATCCTTGCGGAAGACGATGCCCATGAGGTGATCGTTGTCATCGACGATGGGAAGGGCGTTGAGCTTGTTGTCCCAGATGACGTCGTTGGCAACCTTGAGGCTGATGTTCTTGTCGCCCACGATGAGCTGCTCACGCGGGGTCATGAACTCGGAGACCTTCGTCTGGTGGTCATCGCGACTGGGTCGATAGTCACGGCTGGTGACGATGCCCAGGAGCTTGCCCTTGGGGGTGCCGTCGTCGGTAACCGGCATAGTGGAGTGACCAGTCTTCTCCTTGAGCTCGATAACCTGCTCCATGGTCATATCGGGGGTCAGCGTGGAATCGGACTGAACGAAGCCAGCCTTGTGATCCTTGACGGCCTTGACCATAGCGGCCTCGGACTCGGCGCTCTGGGAACCGTAAATGAAGGACAGGCCACCCTCGGTAGCGAGCGCGACACCCATGTCGACGCCCGAGACGGACTGCATGATAGCGGAAACCATGGGGATGTTCAGGGTGATTGCCGGCTTCTCACCGCGCTTGAAGCGGGTTAGCGGCGTCTTAAGAGAGACGTTGTTGGGGATGCACTGCGAGGACGAGTAGCCAGGGACCAGCAGATACTCCGAAAACGTGTGGGACTCACCGGGAAAGAACGTAGCCATGTTTCTCCTTTTTCCATGCGACCGGTCGGCTGCAGGCCTCGTAGGACCCAGCCCAACCTTGGGCGCCCAATACTGGGGAAGTATCTTAGCGCACTTTGACTGCTACAATGCATGATTTAAGAAGAGCACACGAGGGCTTGACGCAGGCTTTGCGTTTGCCCAGCAAACACTTTAGCGGGGAGACGTAAAGCGCATGGAGTACAAGACGACGGCAAAATTGGTCATTCAAGCGTGCGACAAAGACCTGCCGGGCGTGTTCGGCCACGGCTGCGTTTTGCTGCTGCAGGGCATCGCCCGCGAGCACTCACTCAACCGCGCCGCCAAGAGCATGGGCATGGCGTACTCCAAGGCGTGGCGTATTGTGAATGAGGCCGAAGGACAGCTGGGCTGTAAACTCATCGAGCGCGACGGCGCCCGCGGATCCACGCTCACCCCCGCCGGCGAGCGCGCCATCGAGGTCTATGAGACGTTGCAGGCCGAGATTAACAACGTCATCGCCGCAAAGGCCAACGACTTAATCGCCAGCATCAACGCAAAGTAGTCTTTTTGGGACTGACCTTGAGTCCATCGCACCCTCAAATTGAGACGCGCGCCACAAAATGGGCCCATTTACTACGTTTAACCGAACACCCTCGGCCACACCGTCATTGACGAAAATAAAACCGCTGGTAGGGGGCTTGCCATTTTTCAAAATAGGCGGGTATGGTCGACCCCTAAGGGTTAAACGTAGTAGATAGGCCGTTTTCGTGGCGCAGGCCCCGATGAGCTACTTTCGGAGAGCGTTGTCTAGGGTAGCGGCTACTTGTAAAGGGTCGTCGGTGCCGGCGAAGAGGCGGACGGTGCTCCCCCGCTTGCCTCGCGGAGCTGAGAGGCGCGTTGTTACGTCGCCGGCGGGTGACGTACGGAATTCATCCGGCAGCGCTTCGAACAGCTCGCCCGCGGTACGGTCAATCAGGTCAAACTCTACTGCCGGGCCAAAACCGTGCTCTAAGACGCCCGTCGCGACGGCGTGATCGGGATGCGAGGTCAGCCCGGGATAGCGCACGTTGTGCACCATCTCATTCGCAGCAAAATACTCCGCCAGCGCACGGGCGCGATCGAAGTGCGCTTGCATGCGGACGTCGAGCGAGGACAGCGCGCGGTACAGCACGTCGGACTCATCGGTGGACAGATCGAGCGCAGGCAAACCGCACCCCACGAGCAGCGCATGCGCGCACTCGCCGGCGGCGTCCACGCGGTGGCGTTTGAGCTGCGAGCGCGAGACAGACACCGCAACTAGCTTGCGCGGCGACTCGCCGGCGCACACGCGATCGAGCGCCTCGAGCGACAGCACGGTACCAAGTCGCAGCGAATCGCATCCAAAGACGCTGGCCACCGTGTTATCCACGACGAGCAGCGCATGCGCCTCACGGGCCGCACGTCCCAGCGCGCGAAGATCGGGAACACGCATGCCAAAACCGCCGATGGAGTTGACGAACCACCACAGGTGAGGGCCCTCAGTATCGAACGAGCCGGCAAAGCCATCGGACGCCGCGGCAAACGCCCCGACAGACGGCTCCCCCACCATTGCCACATCGCAGCCCTCAAAACCGCTCGAGAACGCATCCCCAAAGTCATCGGCAAACGCAACCAAACGATCTCCGGGGCGCACGACCCCCAGCTGCGACAGCGCCGCCGGCACATGCGAGGCCGCAACCAGTCGTGCCTCACGCGCGCCGGCCCTTGCAGCCCATGCCTCTTCCAACTGCCCTACGCCCATGCGGCACCGTCCCTTCAAAAACAAAAACCCACGGTGCGGGTGTTCCCCGCACCGTGGGCAACGGCTGCAGTATAGCGCCGATACACAATCAATCGCCTAGATGCTGAGCATGTGATAGGTCACGTTCGCGCCAGGAGCATCAACGGACAAGCCATATGCCTCAGGGTAGATGCGCGTCGAGAACACGAGTGCACCGTCGTTGACAAACACTTCGACAGAGGACACGTCACCAACGATACGGACGTTGCGCACCTCGTCGACAGGCTCCCAGCGCACGGTACGGCTGCAGCCGGCAGAAGCGCGCCCCTCGTCAACAAAGCGCATCTCAAAGCGCGCGGGCAGCTCGCCCTCGGCCGGCATAAACGCCAGCTTCAGCTCGCCATCAACGGTCGCGGCAAACGCACCATCAACGTCGTCGACCCTAACATCAAAGCAGGTATCGCCAGCAACTTCCAGCGATCCCGCGCCCACGCGCACCGAGAGATAATGATGCTCGATCTCGCGCGCCGGCTGCTGCAGCACAACACCATCGGCACCAACCGTAAGCTCACGCGGCACCGTCAGACAGTGCTGCCAGCCCTCGGCAACAGTCGGATCATTGCCATAGGAACCATCGCTCGGCAGACCCATCCAACCGATCAGAATACGTCGCCCATCTTCCGACATAAAAGTCTGAGGTGCATAAAAATCAAAGCCAGCATCCCATACAAGGAATTCACCAAGCTCATAATCAGAGCAGATATCTCCGTCGAGCGTAAAGTACCCCGAATGATACAGATTGCGTCGATCCCAATCGGAACCAACCAATCCCTGGGGGCAGACGGACAATACCCTAATGTCAGACAGCTCAAAATAGTCAGGGCACTCCCACATAAACCCAAATTGTTGGGCAGTCGTGATTCGGTTCTGCAGCTTCCAATCGGCAAGATTGTCAGAAGAAAACAGCAGGACCTCCCCCTGGTCAGAGAAGCAATTGGCACCATTAAAACGCTTGAACAGCTCCGTACGAGAGGAGACATACCCCTGAAGACGCTCATTCCCGGCATCGACACGACGACGTGCGCCCTGCACCATAAGATATCGTCCGCATGGAACGTCGGCGCACCAAACCTTTGGATCACGCACATGGCACGAAAGATCATTGGGATAATCGTCATTAGTCATGAGCAATTGCTTTACACCAAATGACGAATCATCCGCCGTATTAACCAAAATGGTATTTGCCTCACGACCGCTGTAAATATAGTCACAAGAACCGTCACCGCAGGGCAGCTTGACATTACCGGTATAAAACAACGAAACGATGCCGTCATGAACTAGCGCGGAGCCAGAATACACACCATGGCAATCGATAGATTCATCCGGTAGCAAGGCGGCGCCCAAGTCTTCCCATTTCATAAGGTCACGACTGATGGCATGTCCCCACATTTTTGAACCGTTGCCCTCAGCATCTGTGGGGCTATACTGATAAAAAGCATGGAATACCCCATCACGCTGATGAAGACCGTTTGGGTCATTGAGCCACCCGCACGGCGGCATTAAGTGAAACTTTTGAGCCCAGCGGTAAGAAACGTTCTTGGCATTTAGCTCGCAGTCTTCAACAAGTCGAAGCAAGTCTCTTGTGAGCGAATTGCTCATAAATAATCATCCTATCCCAGATGCAACGCACGGATGATGCAGTGCGCGCCATAGCCAAAAACAGCCATAGCGCGCAACGTGCATAGTGCCAATTGTCTTAGCAACCAATTCCAATTGGACGCAACATAACACCGTTATCGTCTAGCCACTTTTTCAAAGACGGAGACGACAGCGCGGCCTGATCTTTCATTCTGCCTTCACGCAACGAGGAGATCTCCATCAAGATCTCATCAAGAAAAGCGGGGTGAAACACTACGAACGTCTTCTCGTGGGTCAAAATTCCCGATTCACCACTCATCAGAAAATGAAGGGGGTCATACGAATCGTAAACCATGTTATTTGGCAAATCGGGCGCATAGATACATGAATGCTCTCTCAGGCTCGTAAGAGTAAAGTCAACGTAGGGGACTCCGATCCTTTTAGCGACCCTATTCAAGCCCTCATCAACGTGTGGCGTTCCCACGGAATGACAATCGATATAGGCCGGAAGCATTCCAAACAAGCCCTGAAACTTGTTTACCTGCGCCTGAGCTTCGGCTTCAATCTCATCCACATCGATTAAATCCACTTCCGAGGTTCGATAGCGCCTTGAAGGAAAGAAATTCCCTTCGTCGTCAACCAAACCGGAATTCAAAGTTGAGCTCGACACCGGTTTACCCGCGACAACATTCACGTGAAGACCGATCGATATGCCCTCATGAGCCGCAAGGGATCGTGCATCATCAGAACGAACACCGGTATTAACGATGACTCCGACTGAAGAAATGCAGCTATTTTCCAAGGCTCGCAGAATGCCGAGCGAACAACCCTGCGTCAAACCAAAATCATCGCATCGAACAATTAGCTCACTCACAACAGACTCCTTGACACCGTTTCAGTCGCTACGATACTAGCCGAGCTCCTCTTCGGACTTCTCGCCAAAACCAAGGGCCACGTGCAGGGCGGCGGTGCCAAAGAAAGCGATGGCGCAGCCAATGCAGTACATCGGAATATTGGTAGCCGTAACAATGGAGGGGAAACCACCGGCAGTAGACATCTCGCCACATCCAGTTGCAGCAACAAAAGCAGCAGCAACACCGGTCATCAGGCACATGATAACCATGGATTTACGGTAGCGCAGGGAGATGCCGTAAATAACTGGTTCGGTGATACCGCCAAGAAGGGCGGGAATAATCGTCGAGAATGCAACGGACTTGAGCTGAGGATTCTTGGCCTTAATGAACACACCTGTAGCAGCGCCAGCGGCTGCAAAAATCGTCATACCAAGCGCTGCCATTACTGGGTCGGACCCCAAAGCCGCGATGTTGGCGATCAAGACCGGGATGATAGCCCAGTGCAGACCAAACAGGACCACGAACATCCAGATGGAACCAAGGATAAAGCCAGCAGGAACAGGCATGGTAGCCATAAGCCACATCACAAAGTTGGACAGGGCCTGGCCAACGTAGAAACCAAAGGGGCCAACCAGAAGCATGGTCACGGGAACAACCACAAGCAGGCAAAGCGTAGGAACGATAACGACCTGTAGGTCCTTGTAAACGACACGCTTCAGCAGACTCTCGACAATGAACAGCAGGGTCGTCGAAAGCATCGCGGGGAACACCGTCGACGCATAGCTCATGAGCACCATCGGGAGACCCATAAAGCTGCTCATCTCGCCATTACCACCAAGGGCTGTAAAATTGGGCTCCAAAAGCGAAGCCGACACGGCAGCAGCCAGATACGGGTTGGCGCCGATTTTACGTGCCATCGACACGGAGAGAACGATCGGCAGGAAGTAGAAAATGGAGTTTGAAGCTGCCGAAAGAACAGCATACGTACTGGAATTCGCCGCGAGACATCCCGTCATGGTGCAAATCGAAAGAATAGCCTTAACGATTGCAGCGCCGCAGAAGGCCGGAATGATGGGGGTAAAGCTACCCGAAATCACATCAAAGACCTTGTTTCCATAGAACTTAATGGCATTCAAAACGCCAGGCTCGCGCAAGGGCCCTTCAGTCTCATCATCCACAGCGCCCTTGCCAAACGAAGTACCCAGAATACCGATGATTTCCTTATAAACACCCTCAACGGTAGGACCGACGATTACCTGATACTGAGTACCCATATCGGCAACGCCAAGAATACCGAGAGCCTCAAGCTCCTCCTTGTTGGCCTTGCTGTTGTCGACCAAATTGAACCTCAAACGTGTAGTGCAGTGCGTAACCTGCTTAATGTTGGACTTGCCGCCAACATGCTCGATGATCTTCTTGGCATCAACCAAAGCTGCCATGAACGAACACCTCTCTCCCCTTACAACCGAACAAATTCACTGCGCCACAGGGGAGCCATCGTCTTAGAACCATCCCATGCTTGTTGTAAATCAAGCGCAATCAAACAGGATAATCCGATGGCTTTACCCGGGTCTTCCCCATGTGGCAGTAATTACTGTAATCGTTTTCAGTTTAACTGCAATCGTTTTCAGTCTGTTTCAGCCGCGAACGGTACAATTTCATCCGTAAACGGCAAATTTTCTCAATTATTTCTTGATAACATGCCCCAGTTGTATATGGCGCGGACCATCGGCCTTGTTTGAACCGGCCTTCATAAGGTCGAGCATCATATCCGCAGCGGTCTTCCCCATTGTTTTGGCTCCAAAATGCACCGTGACAATGCCACCAGTCACTGCACGTAAAAACTGATTGTCGCCAAAGCCAGAAACAAAACGAGCGGGCTCTTCGACCCCATGCTCCTTCAATGCGCGAATGGCTCCCGCCGCCATTGTATCGGTAGCACAAGAGATGAATTTAGGGACAAGATCCCCGCCAAGCAAATCTTGGGCACAGGCATAGCCGCCCTCAACCGTAAAAGGGCTTACGCGGTAGAGATGCATATCGAGCGGACGCCCCGCATCGTCGAGCCCGGCTCGAAAACCATCCTCGCGCAACTTACCGACCGAAACGTCCCTACGAGTCGCGCCGATATATGCAATCGGTCCGTCGCATTGGGCGGCGACATACCCGGCAAGATTGCGCGCCGCCTCAAAATCATCGTAGTAAACGCAGTTTTGCCCCTCAACGAGCTGTCCTGCCACAACTATTGGAACATGAGCGGACTCAAAGAACTCCGTATGCGCAGGCGTTAAAACCGTACCTGAAAGAACAATGCCGTCGACAGGATATGACTGGAAAAGCTCCAGAAAGGACACCTCGCGCGCCGGGTCGTTGGCAGTGTCGGCAAGAAGCATTTGGTACCCCTCAGCCTGAAGTCTTTCTCCAATGCCAGCGGTCAATCGACTGATGGACTCGGAGTTGATCTTAGGCACGATGACACCGATGAGCTTGGTGGAACCGGTACGCAGCGCGCGAGCCTGATTGGACCGCACGTAGCCGGTCTCTTGAATCGCCTGCTTAATGCGCTCGGCTTTATCGGCCGAGATATATCCACCGTTGAGATAACGCGAGACCGCAGCGTTCGAAACGCCCGCCAGCTCAGCGACATCCTTCATACGTACCAAAAAGCACCCCTGACAACGAATTCACAAGCACCATGATACCCAACTATCCATGGTATTCGCCGTTGTACTGAATCAGCGTGAGGTCCTCGACACCGTCGAGCGCGCGAATCGCATCCGCGTACGGCATATCCACACCGTCCGAGAACACCTCGACGGCCATCTCGACCTTGTCGCCGCGCATGGTCTTTGACTTCACCGTAAACTTGGTACGGCCAAAGGCACGCACGATGTCGTCGCCCGTGGTCTGGCCCGTGTAGTGGATGACCATCATGTACACGCGCGCCTTGTCCTGGTGCGCAGCGAAGCCGGCGATCATCGCCACGATGACCACTGCCGTGAGCCCCACGAGCGCGTACATGCCGGCGCCCGCCGTAATGCCCGTGGTAATGGCCCAAAACAGGTATAGCAAGTCGAGCGGGTCCTTCACCGCCGTACGGTAACGCACGATGGACAGAGCACCGACCATACCGAGCGAGATAACCACGTTGGTCGAGATCGCGAGCGTCACCATGCACGTGAGCACGCACATGCCCACAAGCGTCACGGCAAAGCTGCGCGAGTACACCACGCCGGTAAAAAAGCGCTTGTACACGCAATAGATCAGGATGCCCATGGCGAGCGCCACGAGCAGCGATAGACCGATCTTGGCAGGGTCGACCTGGCCAAACGCCTCCAAGACGGAGTTCTTAAAAAAGTCCCTGGTGCTCATGGTCTAAATATCCCCTCGGTTCTCAAAATCCGATTCCCAGTACTTAAAGCCACGCAGGTAGGCGGTCTTTTCGTAGCACAGGCAGTACTTGGAGACCGCCGTGAGCTCCGCCGCACCCGGCGGCACCATATCGCGCACCAGCTGTGGGCAAAACTCGGTAAACTTGACCTCCATCACGAGCTTGCCCGGCTCCAGCACGGGCAGCGCGGGCAGGGTCGCGTCAAAGATATCGAAGCCTCCCACCGCGGCGCGCACGTTCATGTCAAACGTGATGCGCACGGTGCCCTCGTCCATAACCCACGGCTCGCGCTCGTAGTCAACGATGGTGCGCGGGCGCATCATATTGCAGACGCACTCGATATAGAACTCGCGGCAGAGCTGGTGCGGGCTCCTCAGCAAAAAGTCGTAATCGCCAGCCAGGATCTGCTCAAACTCGCCACGCGTGAGCGGAGCGTCTTCCTTATAGATCCAGCTGCCGTACTTCTTTTTGCGCTCGAGCTTAATCACCTTGTCGCTGCCGTTGTAGATGCGCACGCGATACTTCTTACGCATCAAAATGCCGGCGTCTTTTTCCTCGTAGGCCGAGTTGCAGTAGTCGTCAAAGTACAGGCTGCGAATGGTGTAGCCGCCCGCCTGCGCATGCTTGTCCAGCTTAAACACCGGGGCCATGCGGCAGGTAAGCGCGGCATGCTCACCCTCGTTGATAAGGTACTTGAGCTCGTGGCGGTAGTGCTCCTGCGTGGTGCGTACGGGAGGTGCCGCCAGACGCTCAAGCAGTGCGCTAGCCCTCCTCATACGTATCCCCCACGACCTTGCCGCCATCCTGCACATAAAAGCACAGCATGCCATACTGCTTGCCGTCGTCGGTCACGTAGTAGTCAAACGCATCCTGCGTATAGCCATCGGAGTTGGTGGCACGCACGCGCACAAAATACTGACCGGCATCGGGCGCGTCACAGGTCACCTCGGGCAGTAGCACGTCCTCGGCCTTAAAGATCACGTCGGTAATGGCGTAATCGCGCGCCAGCTCCACGGTATAGCGAACGTCGCGGGCCTTAAAGTCGTACGAGGCATCCCAGTTTACGCGCAGCTTGCCGTTATCGATCTGCGGCGTGCCAATGTAGAACGGCATGGGCTTCTTATAGCTCTCGCGGAAGCTCTGGTAGTTCTCCTCGATCTCGGACGGAATCGCCGCGGCAATCTGCTCGTATTCGTCCTTGGTAACGGGCAGATTCTCCAGATCGGGCGCGGCAAAGACGAGCGGCTCGGTCACCTCGCGATAATGCTCAATCATCGTACCCAGGCGCTCCTCGGTCAGGTACGAGCGCAGGTCTTTCACGGCACGGTCGAGTTCGCTGCGGAACGACTTGCTGCGTAGCGCACGGTTAAACAGCACGTTGCCCCAGTAGTTGCTCACGCCGCGCTCCCAGCTCGCGTAATCCGAGAACCCCGTCAGGCTCAACTCGAGCTTGCGCAGCATGCCATCGTTATCCCAATCCAGAATGTACCAGACCTTAGAGTTGAGCGGGCTGTACAGATAGCAGTTACGGTTCTGCGTATCGCAATTGCCCGTCAAGATCTGAAACGCCATCCAATAAACCAGGTTCTCGGTATCGAAGTAGGTGTCGAGCACGTCGTCGATCTTTTGCGTATCGTCGTTGAGCGCATCGAGCATCTCGATCAACTTGGTATGGTCCGAATCGCCCTTAATCTCGAGCATGCCCTCAAACGCCGTCTGGTTATAGTCGGGGTCATCCGTCAGCTTGATGGTGTCTTCGAAGCGATGGAAATCGAAGCTGTTCACCTTGTACAGATGTCCGCTCTTATCCAGACCGTGGGCCTTGAGCGCCGTCTTGTTGAGCTGCTCCACCTGCGTAAACAGTCCGTAGTCCTCAAAGGTGTCGTTAGATTTTTCGGTCTGGTCGCACACCCATAAGTGCACAAACTGCGTGCGCAGGCCCATTATCTGGGGAATTCCACGGATAAGGTCATAGGCCATCTTGTTGCGAAAACGCATGCCCTCGCCCATGTGCTTGTTGAGCGCAATCGCGCGCTGCTGGCGCCACGTGCCCTTGCCCTTTTTGAGCTCCACCTTGTAGTTCTTTTGCGTATAGGTACTCGACGTCTGACCGCGCACCTGCACCGTGGCGTTGGGCGCCTCCTCGCCATAGCCGACCTCGCCAGCAACGGGGCCCTTATCATCGCCAGGCTGCAGCAGGCCCATAACCTGATAGCGCGTCACGCCCATGTCGGCATAGTCGTAGACCGAGTAGGTATTGATCTCGGCCCAGCTATGATCGGTATTCTCGGAGCTGTTGCCGCGCGAGACCGTCAGGTACATGCATACGATGCCCGAGTCATCGTAGACCTCGTACAGCTCATCCTTGTCGCGAAGATGCTTGGTCTCGCTAGACGCATCGGCCTTTTTAATCTTGCCTTGCTTCTTGGTCTTTTTTGTCGAGGATTCGTCCTGCGAAGAGCAGCCCGAAAGCAGCAATGTGCCGGCAGCCGCCTCAATCAAGCGGCGACGCGATATCATCCTATCGGTCATCAGGACCTCCCCAACGATTGCGATACACGCGAACCACCGTGCGCTCAAACGCACCATGCGGCTCGCCCTCTAGACGCAGTTCCTCGTAGCGCTGTTCGGCACGGTCGAGCAAGCGGCCCAGCTCCGTAAAGCGCCCCGTCTTGTCGGTCGCCACAATGGGCTGCTGGCTCAGAATACGATACGGCAAGTTGGCGGTATAGGTATCGAGCCGCATTAGGGCCACAACAAAAAACACCGCCGCGCCGAGCAAAAAGCCAAAGCCATAAAACTGCTGCGGAAAGAACAGCGAGACGACGGTCGCCAGCCCCGCCACGCCCGCGAACAGCCCGGAGGCAAGCACGGCGCCCTTGTAGTCGGTAAAGTACAGCAAGATCAGCAGAATCGTATTGCCCACGGCATACAGGCCATAGCCCACGCAAAGCGTGCGAAAATACCCGTGCATCAGGTTGTTGAAGCCCAGTGGCAGGGCCGAGAGCACCGTGGTCTCGAGCGAGATGACTGCTGCCGTCACAAACAGCTGCTTGAGCGCACAAAACCTCAGCTCCCGGTTGAGCGTGGCGAGCATTTCCTCCTCGGCCACCACGATGTCGCCCACCACGCCGCCGTCGTTAAACAGGCTGTAGTAGTCGCGGTAGCGAGGATAGAAGTTGACCTCGACCGACACCACAAAGTTGACGGTCGTGACCAAAATGGTCAAAAACGCAAGCAGTGCCGGCACATCATGATAGGGCGCACCGTAAAACAGACCTTTGACCTGCACGCCAATGGGCCCTGCCCAGATAATCACCAGGTGCGCAAAGAGCCCCAAATTGGTAAACAGGCCCGTGAGCGCCAGCGGCATAAATTGGTCGAGCCAGCGCAAAAAGAGCCAGGGGCTGCGGTCGCTCTGAGGGAAATACCGGTACAGCAGCCCCACGTCCCAGGCGAGCATGACGCCATAGCCCAGGGCGATTGACGCCAACAGGCCCTCGACCGGCGGCAACCCCAGCGCCAGCGCGGCCAAGGCACACAGGCACGCCACGCCAATAGCCGCGGCAAAGCTGCACAGAATACCGCGGTAATCCTTAATGGCCGTGAGGTAACTCATGCCGTTCCAATTGACGATCATAATGTTGAACAGCCACAGGCACAGCAGCCCCTGAAGCAGCGTGGCGCCCGAGAACAGCAAAAAGACACCGTAAAGCACCGTGCCCGCAACGAGCGTGATGGCGTTGGAGCCCCAAAACGAGGGCAAAATCTCTTCTTCGCGCTCGGCAAACAGCATGTCGGCCAAAAAGCGCGTGACCGGCATGGAGAAAAAGCT
>CAVCHM010000002.1:0-103436 GCA_963602135.1 bacterium
CCGAGCGCATCAAGGAGCTGACCGAGCACATGAAGTCCCACCAGAAGGACTTCCACACCCGTCGTGGCCTGCTCATGCTCGTCGGTCGCCGTCGTCGTCTTCTCTCCTACATCAAGAAGAACGACATCGTCGAGTACCGTGAGCTCATCAAGGCTCTGGGCATCCGCGACAACATCCAGTAAGGATTTGTACATGCTAAGAGCGTCCTGCGCAGCGGGGCGCTCTTTTTGTGTAAGGGCGTGAACAATCACGCTCTGAAGCGTGGCGGGGGCAGGGGGCCCGCGTCACATGAGAAGCCCGCAGGCAAGGGGCCTGTGGGGTAAAGGAGAACAATGACACTCGTATCCAAGACCTTTGAGCTGTACGGCAAGACCTACACCTTTGAGTCCGGCGAGCTTGCCAAGCAGGCCACCGGCGCTTGTCTGGTCAAGCAGGGTGACACCACGATGCTCGACACCGTGGTCGTCTCCAAGGAGCGTAAGAATTACGACTTCTTCCCGCTGACCGTCGACTTCAACGAGAAGATGTACGCTGCCGGCCGCATCCCGGGTGGCTACCTCAAGCGCGAGGGCCGTCCCAGCGAGAAGGCCACGCTCACGGCTCGTATGATCGACCGCCCGATCCGCCCGAGCTTCCCGGACGGCTTCCGCAACGAGGTACACATCGTCGCCACCTCGCTCGTCGCCGACCAGGTCAACCCCTTCGACGTCATCAACGTCATGGGCGCTTCGCTGGCCATGACGCTCGGCGGCGTGCCCTTCGAGGGCCCGCTTGCCTGCGTGCGCATCGGCCGTAACGTGGAGACCGGTGAGTTTATCGTCAACCCCACCTATGAGGAGCGCGAGAACTCGGACTTGGACCTGGAGCTGGGCGGCTCTGCCGACTTCATCTCGATGGTCGAGGCCGGCGCCGAGGAGATCTCCGAGGACGATATGCTCGCCGCTATGAAGTTTGGTCAGGAGGCCCTCGCCGCTTTCTGCCAGGCTCAAGACGAGTTCGTCGCCGAGTGGGAGCAGGTCAACGGCGCTATCGTTAAGAAGGAGTACCCGCTCGACCAGCCCGTCGAGGAGGTCCAGGAGCGCATCTTCGCCCACTACGACGAGATGGCCGCTGCCCTGCGCGACGCCGACAAGCTTTCCCGCATCGGCAAGGTCGAGGCTCTGAAGGAGTCCATCCGCGCCGAGTTCACCGACGAGGAGCAGGCCGCCTGGGAGCGCGAGATCCCCGTGGCGCTCAAGAAGCTCGAGAAGAAGGCCATGCGCACCATGGTCGTCGAGACCGGCGAGCGCGTCGACGGTCGTGCCGCCGACGAGATTCGTCCCATCATGGTGAAGGACAACTACCTGCCGCTCGTTCACGGCTCCGGCCTGTTCCAGCGTGGTCAGACCCAGGTGCTCTCCGTCCTGTCGCTCGGTATGCTCAACGAGGGCCAGCGTCTGGATACCATCGAGCCCACCGAGGGCAAGCGTTATATGCACCACTACAACTTCCCGCCGTTCTGCACCGGCGAGACCGGCCGCATGGGCAGCCCCAAGCGCCGCGAGATCGGTCACGGCAACCTGGCCGAGCGCGCTCTGCTCCCGGTGCTCCCCGACGAGAACGAGTTCCCCTACGCCATCCGCGTCGTCTCCGAGGTCATGGAGTCCAACGGCTCCTCTTCGATGGCTTCGACCTGCGGTTCCACGCTCGCCCTTATGGACGGCGGCGTGCCCATTAAGCGCCCGGTCTCCGGTATCGCCATGGGCCTGATCCAGGAGGAGGGCAAGACCGTGGTCCTGTCCGACATCCAGGGTCTCGAGGATTTCCTGGGCGACATGGACTTTAAGGTCACCGGCACCACCGAGGGCATCACCGCCCTGCAGATGGACAACAAGGCCACTGGCCTTACCTTCGATATCTTGGCCCGCGCCCTGCAGCAGGCCAAGGAGGGTCGCGCCTTCATCCTGCAGAAGATGCTCGATGTGATCCCCGAGCCGCGTCATACCACGCGCAGCACCGCTCCGCGCATCGTCTCCATCCAGGTTCCGACCGATAAGATCCGCGACGTCATCGGTTCCGGCGGCAAGGTCATCCGCGGCATCCAGGACGAGACCGGTGCTTCGGTCGACATCCAGGAGGACGGCACCGTCTTTGTCGGCGGCACCGGCGAGTCCGTCGATCAAGCCGTCGAGCGCATCAAGCTCATCATCAAGGTTCCAGAGCCGGGCGAGGAGTACACCGGTCGCGTTGTCTCCATCCAGCCCTTCGGCGCTTTCGTGAACCTGCTGCCCGGTAAGGACGGCCTGCTGCACATCTCCCGCGTCGCCAAGGGTCGTGTGGAGAAGGTCGAGGACGTCCTCAACGTGGGCGACGAGGTCAAGGTCGTCGTCATCGAGGTCGACGATCGCGGCAAGATCTCGCTCGATCGTCTCGACAAGCCCGAGGCCCCGGCTCGTGCCGAGGGTGCCTCCGAGGGCGACGGCGAGCACTTCCAGCGTCGTGAGCGTCCGCGTCGCGAGCGCTCCGAGCGCAGCGACCGTCCGCGCCGTCCCGGCGACAACGGAGGTCGCAAGCCCCGTCGTCACCACGACGCCGAGTAGCAGCCGCACATAACAAGCTCAATAAGGGCGACTCCGGACAGGGGTCGCCCTTTTGCTATTCCCGGCGGGGGCCGCGGGTAAAGTTTCCTGCTCTACAGTCCTGCTCGCACGGAGAGCACATTAAGTGCTCTCCGGCTCGTGCGGAACTCGCGATAAACTTTACCCGCGGCCCCCGCCGGGAATAGCAAAAGGGCTGGTGAGCGCGGGTTGCGATTTGGATAGACATTTCTGTACAGTGATCAGATTTCCGAGCCGTTGGTAGCTGAACGTCCGGCATATCTCAGATAAAACCGACCAAAATAAACCTGTCCCTATTTGGCAGGTCTGGTCTCAGCGGGCCCGGCACGGGCTAAGTTTATCGCGAGCTCCGCACGCAAAGGAAAGCACTTAATGTGCTTTCCGTCTTGCGCAGGACTGTAGAGCAGGAAACTTAGCCCGTGCCGGGCCCGCTGAGACCAGACCGGCGGGATAGACGGGTTCAGATGGGGCTTTGATGCATGGGTGGTCTGTTGTTGTGCAAATGGGTATCATACTGTGTGATATACAAACCAACAAAAACGCAGGTAGAACGCTTGCATAAAATCATTTAGTCCCTAAAAGTCCCTATGAAACAAGTCCGGTGCAAGCGAATGCGTCGGCGACTGTGTTCACCAGCATCATTAAACTCGCGCGGACATAGTGCTTGGCGGACACTCCAGACCCTGAGTGTCCCATCAATATTTCCAGCGTTGCGGGAGGTATTCTGACCTCGTACTCCCAACTGGTTCGCCAAGAGTTTCGTAGGTTGCGCAGTGGGTGGTATGCAAACCCGAGCCTCTTGGACTCGTTTTCCCATTTCACCTTCAAGCTAGATGACACAAGCGGCCCGCCATTCATGCTCTCGATGAACAAGTTGTGTCCGCCCTCGATTCGTTCGTCGGCAATTTCGGCTAGACGCTCGCCCCACTTTCCGGGAACGACGACATAGCGCTTGCTGCTGTCGGTCTTAGTGCGATCGACGATAATTCCGCGAACCGCTTCGCGCTCAATGAGGACGGCTGCGCAGACCATTCCGTTGTTCGCCTTTACAAGCTCGACGGACGACGGGTCAACGGCAAGCGCCTCTCCTGGGCGACATGAACCGAACGCGCAAAGAAGGAATACGCCCTCCATGCACGAGCCGCGCAGCAGCTCTGCCATTCGCATCAGCTCGGCGAGGTCGTATATTCCCTTATCCATCTCGTTGATCTTGTCAGGAACGGTGAGGCCTACCGAGGTCGGGTCGCTCTCGGCAAGCTCGTACTTCACTGCCGTCTTGTAGATGCTAGACAGCATGTTTAGCGACCGCCTCGCCTGGTTCTTCGTCATGCCGTCGAGCCACTTCTGTATTTCCAGCGGCCTCACTGCTCCAAGTTTGTGACCGCCGAACTTCGGCTTGACGTACCTGCTCCAAGTCGATCGGTACATTTTCAGCGTGTTCTCTGCCAGCCGTTTTTGGCATAATGGCCAGTACAGCGTGTCGAACACGTACCTGACCGTGTGCTGCGTACGCTGGTTGGTGGAATGAAGCTCTATCAGCCTGTCGCGCTCTGCCCTCGCCTCTGTCAGCGTCCCGGTGAAGTTCGCGCTCAAGCGCCTGTAGCCCTTTCCGTCGCCCTTGTCTCCCCAATACCTAATCCTGTAGCGGTTTC
This sequence comes from bacterium, assembly GCA_963602135.1. Lineage (GTDB taxonomy): Bacteria > Actinomycetota > Coriobacteriia > Coriobacteriales > Coriobacteriaceae > Collinsella. The sequence goes on from CAVCHM010000002.1 coordinate 4,250, forward strand.
GGTCTAAACGGGCGATAGAACCCCTCTCAGCGCGTTTCCGTGGCATAATTAACCTGCTTTCCTACCGTGTGTGGGATAAGTCCTCTGGAGGCGTCGTTCATCTTGGCGGGTGGCGGCGCCTCCTGCTTTCTAGTTCCTGACCGAGTACCGCTTGCCGCAGTGGTTGCAAAGGTACTCGCGCTTTCCCTTCCTGCCCATGACGGCACCGACCACCATGCCCTCAAGGCCGAACGCCTCGGCCCCGACGAGCGCCTTTCCAGCGCTCGTGGACTTCGACGTGTTGTTCAGGAGCGTGACGTCGGTCGAGTCGCACTTGGGGCAGCGGAGTCCCGCCTTGCGCTGGGCCTTCTTCACTTTCTCCGGGGTCGTGTCGAGCGCTTCGCGGTTGAGCGTTGCGTTCGGGCTGGCAGGCGCATAGCCCTTGCCGCTATCGGGCTTCGTCGCTGCGGTCGGCTTCTTTTCGCTTTTCAGCTCGCGCCTGCCCCATTCGGTGTTCCTGAGCACGAGCGCACAGGCCAAGCAGACGGCGAACGCGCCGCACCAGTACGGGGCATACGGCTTGTAGTCATCGACAATGAGCGAGCACGCAGCACCGAGCAGCGTCACGAGAAAGCCGATGCCGCCAAGCAGCAGGATGATTAGCTCCACCAGAAACGGCGGCTCTTTTGTGTTCGCCATCATGCACTCCTCTTAGAACGCTTGGAATCTCGCGTGGACTCTTTGCTTTTAGCGCTCTGGAACTCCGCGTACTCGTCGATTTTCTCCTTCGAGGTCGGCGTGCAGCTGCGGTAGTCGTCAAGAAGCGCTTCTTCATCTTTTGTCAGCGGTGGAGGCGCATAGCGCGTCGGCTCCCTGCCGACCAGTTCGTCGAGCGTCACACCGAGAGATTCGGCGATCGTAATCGCGTTCGCGATTGACGGCACACGCTTTCCGCTCATGTAGTTGGACATTACTCCAGTGCTCAATCCACAAAGCCTACACAAGTCGGCAGGCTTCATATTTCGGCTGTCGAGGATGCCTTGCAGCCCAGCTAGAAGGGTCATTTTCGTCTCCTTTCCTCCTAGTTGAAAGTAAGTTTACCCAAAATGTTGTTGACATAGCTAGCGATAAGAAGCAATATACGGAATTGCGAGCTAGCAAACGAAAGCTACTAGCAAACGAAAGCAGTCGGAAAGGAGGTAACGATAGTGAATACCTGCGCAAAGCGTGTCTCAGAGTACATCAAGTCAAAGGGAATCACGCAGCAAAAAGTTGCCGATTTGCTAGGACTCGGATGGAACGCGACTCACGCAAAACTCACAGGTGAGCGCCCGTTCACTCTCCAAGAGGCCGTAATCCTCGCCGACTTCATCGGCTGTTCGCTCGATTGGCTTACCGGGCGCGACTCAGACCAGTAGCCACCAACCGCGTTTTCCATCGCGGACTCGACTGTCCTCTTCTCTCCTCCCATACCACGGAGCAAGTTCAGTTTCGTCTCCTTGCTGAACACCCTACTAGCAGCCGAGTCCGCGCGGGAAACCGCGCAATGTCCCAGACGGGACGCGCACTTTGATTACCGAATATTCGCCCCGAGAGGGGTAGGACCCAAGCGGCATCGCGCCGTGCGGGTGGTAAGCCGTGAGTGCCAGACCGCGACGCGCGGTAACCACGGACACGCTGGGGTTCAGTGACCTTGCCCCAGCAGCCAGCGGCGACAGCAGCCGATACGGGCATCGGAAAACCAAGACCGCCATTTGCCCTTCGGCGGTCGCGTCGTAAGAAGATGTGTACAGCAGCCGTGTCGGTTGCCGTCGCCGCTGGCAAACACGTTCTCGGTAGTGTAACGGTTTAGCACGGCTGACTCTGGTTCAGTCAATCAGGGTTCGATTCCCTGCCGAGAAGCCACGCGGGATAGAGTACAGGTAACTCACCGGCCTCATAAGCCGGGCCATGCGGGTTCGAGTCCCGCTCCCGCGACCATCGGCTTGGTAGCTCAGTTGGAAGAGCGGGTGAGTGAAGTTCATCGCGTCGGGGGTCCGATTCCTCCCCAAGCCACCATTTGCGTGTAGCTCAGTTGGTAGAGCGCCCGGCCGTTAACCGGGAGGTCGCAGGTTCGAGGCCTGCCGCGCAAGCCACGCCGCCTTGGTTCAAAGGTAGAACGCCGGTCTTCCAAATCGGCTATGCGGGTTCGATTCCCGCAGGCGGCTCCATTGTCGCGTAGCTCAACGGTAGAGCACCCTGTTGATAACGGGGAGGTCGTAGGGTCAGCACCTACCGCGACAACCATTTCGGAGCATTGGCGCAGTAGCTACCGCAGCGGGTTGCTAACCCGTAGACCTCATACGAGGCCCGTAGGTGCAAGTCTTACATGCTCCGCCAACGGAGGGTTGGCAGAGAGGCTTATTGCAGCTGTCTAGAAAACAGCCGGTCGTTCATAGCGATCCGTGGGTTCGACTCCCACACCCTCCTCCACACTGCCGCAGTATTCCCCTAAAGACGGGGGCCTGACTGTAAATCAGGTGCCTATTGGCTGGCTGGGAGCGTTACCTAGATGCGGCACCCTTTTCGTCGTCATAGCTCAATGGGACAGAGCGGCGGTTTCCTAAACCGCGTGTTGGGGGTTCGAGTCCCTCTGGCGACTCCATGTGCTGCTGGCCGAACAGATTAGGCAGCGGAGTGCAAATCCGTTGAACCAGGTGCGACTCCTGGGCAGCACTCCACAGGCGCGTAGCTCAACTGGTAGAGCAGCAGTCTCCAAAACTGTGGCGTTTTCGCCGATGGGGGTTCGAATCCCTCCGCGCCTGCCACTTTTCTCAAAACCAAATACCTAAGAAGGAGGTAACTGATGGTCTATATTTCCGACCACACTATCGAAGCAGACTCGTGTAGCGCAAAGGCTAATGCCGTCGTGAATCTCATTTTGACAGGAGATGACGCATATGCGCTTGAAGGCTGCAAGTCGCCCGATTCCGTCGCGCATGTCCTGTTTAACGCGCTGCGCCGCAGGCTCTATTTTGGCGGTGGCGGCCATCGTTGCATCGGAACTATCGACTGGGGGTACCGTCCCGCCAAGCCGGAAATCGAGCGAGTCATCTTCCATGACCCCGCAACCATCGTCTACTGGATGGACGGCACCAAGACCGTCGTCAAGGCCAATAACGAGAAGTTCGACAAGGAGAAGGGCCTGCTCGCAGCCATCGCCAAGAAGGTCTACGGCAACAAGGGCAGCTTCAACAACATCATCAAGCACTACGTCGAGGAGTAGCCGATGGATGATTGCCCGGTTATCAACGAGACGTGCCTATCTGGACTCAAGCCACTTGATGCCTTTAAGAATCAGCCTGAGTTCATCAGAATCGAAATCGACCCGGAGTACAAGGACGTTTTCGAGGATTGCCTAGAGAACGCAAAGCCGCTGAGCGACGACGTGTACATATACACGGCTCTCGGCATGTTCCTGTCGAAGGTCTATCCCAACCAAGACACAACCGAATAGCACGAAAAAAGCCCCTGCCACATTCTGAACTGCCTCCCATTTCTTGGACATGAGAAATGGGAGGCAGTTCATTCCACCGCGCGGGGGCTTTGACCTAGGAAGGAGGTCAGCATGAGTGTAGCAGATTTGCAGCTGTTCCAGAATGAACAGTTCGGCAAGCTGAGGGCCACCAAGACCGAGTCGGATGAAATCTGGCTTGCCGCGACCGACGTTGCCAAGGCTCTCGGTTTCCGAGATGCCAATGGCGTCACTCGACTTCTCGATGATGACGATAAGTGCTGGTCAGCGGAACTCCCACAGAATGTGTGTGAAATGGAAACCAGCGACGCTCGCCGCAAGGGAGGACTCAGGCTTATCAACGAGTCCGGTTTCTACCGAGTGATTATGGTGAGCCGCAGCCCGAACGCCGCACCGTTCCAGCGATGGGTCACTCACGAGGTCCTGCCGTCTATCCGCAAGGACGGCGGCTACATCGCAACCAGCCCCGAGGACAGCGACGCCGACATCATGGCGCGTGCCCTGCTGATTGCCCAAAAGACCATCGACCGCAAGAACGAGCTTATCGCGCTCCACGAGGCGACCATCGAGGACATGAAGCCCAAGGCGCTGTTTGCAGACGCCGTGGCCGACTCCGACGGCACGTGCCTTATCGGTGAGCTTGCCAAGATGATGTGCCAGAACGGTCTCGAGATCGGTCAGAACCGACTTTTCAAGCTACTCCAGCGCGACGGATACCTCGGCAAGTCAGGCTCCAACCGAAACGTGCCGACCCAGCGCTCCATGGACATGAAGCTGTTCCGCATCAAGGAGACGGCTGTCACCCATAGCGACGGTCGAGTCACCATCAACCGCACGCCCAAGGTAACTGGAAAGGGCCAAGCCTACTTTATCGGTCGCTACTGCGGGGCGGTGTCGGATGGACTCTAATCACGGCGGCTGGTCGCCGATGGACGCGAAACGCAACGAATTGCTCGACGCAGTCAACAAGGCGGCAAAGGCGTTCGTCGAGGACGTGACAAACTCCGGGCAACCCAAGCCGTCTACGCTGTCGATCGCCATGGCGGCTGGACTCCCGGCGCAGATTACCTACACGGTAGCCGAGTGCGGCAAGTTCACCGGACTCGGGCAGGACAGGCTCCGGCGCGACCGCGATAAGGGCCTGATTGACTTCATCGAGCCTGACGGCGAACGCGGCGCACGCATCAGCGTGTTCGAGCTTGACCGCTATCTCAAGGACATCGGAGCGCTGCTATGACGACGTTCCGAGTCGATTTCGTCCGAGGTAAGGACAGGCCTCGCTTCACCGGAACAGGCCGCACCTACACGACCAAGCGGACGCACGATGACGAGCAGGCAATCCGCGCCGCCTATCTGGATGTCATCGCCAAGGAGGGCAACGTCCTTCCGGCTGAACACCAGACTGGACGAGAGCCGTTCATTCTATTAGTCGATGTGTACCGTGCCCTCCCAAAGTCGCGCCCGAAGAAGGTTCTCTGCGAGGAGGACACCTTCAAGCCCGACTGGGACAACATCGGAAAGCTCGTGTCAGATGCCCTCAACGGTCTGGCTTGGAAGGACGATTGCCAAGTCGTAAAGGCCGACATAAGCAAGTGGCCTCGCATGAGGGGCCTTGAGAGCGACCGCATGATAATCACCATCATCCCGCTCGGACTGATGAACATGGACGAGGTCGCGGAGGTGAACCCATGTCGATCGTAGGCGAAAACAAGTACTTCACGCTAATCAGGACTCCAGACGGCGACAACGACGCATGGCTGGCCCAGCGCCGCAAGGGAATCGGAGGTTCTGATGTCGCTGCCATTATGGGACTCTCTCATTATCGCGGGCCATACGAGGTCTGGGCAGAAAAGCTCGGATACATCCCGCCAGCAGACCTCTCGGACAATGAGGCTGTTGAATGGGGGAACATCCTCGAACCCGTCGTGGGTGGTCATTACGCCAGTAGACACCCAGACCGCATCGTCAGGCGCGTCAACGCCGTCTGCCAGAGCATCGAGCGACCCCACGCCCAAGCATCACTAGACTACGAGGTCAAAGACCCCGAGCTGGGCTGGGGAATCCTGGAAATCAAGACAGCGTCGCTCTACAGGGAGCATGACTGGGACGAGGGCGTACCGCTCTACTACATCACCCAGATTACCCATTACATGAGCGTCACCGGGCGAAAGTTCGCCGACGTTGCAGTACTTATCGGCGGCCAGATTTACAAGGAGTTCCGCGTCATGCGCGACGAGGACGACATTCGCGCCGTCAACAAGGAAGTCGATGACTTCTGGTCGATGGTCGAGAACGACGTCGAGCCGCCGATCGGTGAGATTGGCGCTGAACTCAAGGCTCTCGCCGCCAAGCATCGAAAGCCCGGCGAGTACATCGAAAAGGACGCCACCCCGAAAGAAGCGCTCGAATGGCTCAAGGCCAAGGAGCTTTGCGACTCGGCGAAGAAAGGGCTGCAGGCTGCTTCGAACAGGCTGTGCCAGCTAATCGGCGATGACCGAGGAATCACGACGCCTGACGGCCGATTCACATGGTCGCGCTACGAGCGTAACGGAAAGCCCGAGAACGGCGGCATCAAATACAAAGAGTTCTAGGAGGAACATTGGGAGCAATCACGCAGGCGAAACAGGAGATTCAGCAGTCCCAGCAGCAGGACAACTCCTTCGCCGGACTTATCAAGCGCTGCGCACCTCAGCTGCAGGCGGTCATGCCCAAGGGCTTCACGCCCGAGCGACTGACCCAGCTGGCAATCGCCACCTACAAGCAGATTCCTGACCTAAAGGAATGCTCGGTGCAGAGTATGCTCAGCTGCTGCCTCAAGTGCGCTGAAATCGGACTTGAGCCGAACGACATTATGGGCAACGCCTACATCCTTCCGTACAACAACCGCAAGACTGGCCGCAAGGAGGCCCAGTTCATCCTCGGCAAGAACGGCATGTTGGAGCTGGTTCGCCGCTCCGGTCAAGTCAAGACTGTGCGTACGCAGTGCGTCTACGAGGGCGATGACTTCGAGTACTGGGAGGACGAGACTGGCGTTCATTTCAGCTTCAAGCCCAACCTCGATGCCGACCACAGCGCCAAGAATCTCAAGCTGGTCTACCTGTCCTGTCATTTGAAGGACGGCGGTTTCGTCTTTCTCCAAATGAGCAAGAAGGAGGTCGACGAGGTGAAGGACCGCTCCAAGGCCAGCAAGTTCGGACCGTGGGTGTCCGACTACGCCGCCATGGCAGAAAAGACCGTCATCCGTCGAGCATTCAACCGTGGCCTGCTGCCGCGCTCAGTCGAGGTCGCCAAGGTCGTTACCGATGACGAGAGCACGCCGATCGTCCTCGACGAGGAGGGCAACCGCATCTTCGATGACCCGCTGGCTCCCGAGCCGACCGAGGTCCCCGCAAACGTAGACGCCGAGACTGGCGAGATTATCGAGGAGGTTTCCGAGTAATGCCCATCAATCACGAGCTTACCGAGGAGGAGCGCCAGCTTGCGCTCAAGAAAGCTACCGAGGCGCGTAAGGCACTTGCCGAGATTCGCCGCAAGATGAAGTGGCTGGAGGTCGAGCCGCTGGAAGTGCTCGACGCGCCCGAGGCCCAGCGCATGCGCTTGCGCTACTTCATCGCGTCCCTGCCGGGCGTCGGCAAGACCAAGACCGAGCAGATTCTGGAGGAGCTTGGCATCGACGAGAAGCGCCGTCTCGGTAGCCTCGGTTGCCGACAGCGCGACAAGATCGTGAAGCTGCTCAACGAGAGGAAGAAATAGTGTCCATCAACCGAGTCTGCATCACTGGCAACCTGACGCGCGACCCCGAGCTTCGCGCCACCCAGAGCGGCTCGCAGGTGCTCAACTTCGGCATCGCGGTCAACGACCGCCGCAAGAACCCGAGCACTGGGGAGTGGGAGGACTATCCCAACTTCGTGGACTGCACCATGTTCGGCACCCGAGCCGAGAAGATTGCCAACTTCATCGCCAAGGGTTCCAAGGTCGCCATTGAGGGCAAGCTGCGCTACTCCAGCTGGGAGCGCGACGGCGAGCGCCGTTCCAAGCTGGAGGTCATCGTGGACGAGATTGAGTTCATGAACCGCCGAGACGAGCAGGGCGGTGCCGTTATCAGCACACCTACTCCTGCTCCCGCACAGCCCGTAACTCGCCGTCAGGCGGCTCCTGTTGCCACTGCCGAGGTCTATGACGAGGACATTCCGTTCAAGGAGGATTCACATGAATCTTGAGCGCGACGGCGCACCCGACGCCGCCCCGAACTACGAGTGCGGACAATGTGAGTCGTTCGCGTTCATCGGTGAGAGCGGCTGCGGCTTCTGCAAGCGAAAGTACGCCCAGTGGTACGACGAGCGTCAGAGCATCGGCGCTGCCGACGTGCTCGAATGGGTGCAGGAGCACGCTGTAAACGAGAGCGACGAGCCTTGTAACGGCTTCGTCGAGTACTGATTTGTATGCGGGGCGGCCTTCACGGGCTGTCCCGCTTCTGGAAGGAGGTGGCTTTTGAACGAGTGCAAGACGGGCGCTGTCGTGACCGTTTCCGATTTCGACCGCGAGGACTTCCGGCTCTGCATCGAGTGTCCCTACAAGTGCGACTGGTTCAAGGCCAGCTACCCGTTGGCGGGTCGAGCGCACCCGTTGGAAGGAGATGGAACCGATGGAGATTAAGACCGTCGCTGAGTACGGGCACACGCCCGAGCGAAAGCACGCCGGGGACGCCGGAGCAGACATGCGAGCGTTCATCCCGCTACCCGTGACCATCGGAGTCGGGGAGTCCGCATGGATTGACCTCGGCGTGAGCATGGAGATTCCCGAGGGCTACTTCGGCCTGCAGGCGCCGCGCTCGGGACTCGGATGCAACTACGGCATCTGCCTCGCAAACGGAGTCGGAATCATCGACTCGGGATACCGAGGCCCCATCAAGGCCAAGCTGCTCAACCTTGGCGAGAAGGCCTTCACGGTGTATCCGGGCGATCGCGTCTGCCAGATGGTAATCATCAAGTGCGAGGACGTCGATTTCCTGAACGTCGACGAGCTGTCGGACAGCGACCGTGGGGCGAACGGCTACGGCAGCACTGGGGTCGAGTAACGAACTTATATAAAAGGAGGTCAAATGGCAGATGTAAAGATTTTCGCTGAGAATCTTGAGGAGAGCGCCAAGAAGCAGGTTGACGAGATTGCATCGTGTCCGGCTTTCGAGGGTGCCACGATTCGCATCATGCCCGACGCCCACGCCGGAAAGGGTTGCGTGATCGGGTTTACAGCGAACCTTGGGGACAAGGTTATTCCGAATCTGGTCGGAGTCGACATCGGTTGCGGTATGCTCTGCGCCCCTCTCGACGAGCGTATCGACCGCTACGATTTGATTCAATTCAACCGCGACGTGAAGAAAGCTGTACCAACTGGGTTCAGCGTTCACAACGAGCCGAAATGCAGCCTTGAGAATGACTACGGTGTTGTGAACGGCGCCTATCTCAAAGGGGTCGAGCTGATTGAGTGCTCCATGGGCACGCTGGGCGGCGGCAACCACTTCGTTGAACTCGACGAGGACGAGTATGGGTATCAATATCTTGTGGTGCATACCGGTTCTCGCAATCTGGGCAAACAGGTAGCCGAGTATCATCAGGCAATGGCGCAGGAAATGTGCAAGGAAGATGTTCCCCGCGATCTCAAGTACCTCGTGGGCTTTGCGGCAGGCGCATATCTCAACGACATGCGTATCTGTCAGAGATACGCCACTGATAACCGTTTCCACATTCTCAAGCAGATTAAGGAACGCACCGGAATCAAGCTGGACCTGACCGCTCGATTCGAGACGATGCACAACTACATATCCGATGACAACGTTATCCGCAAGGGCGCAATCAGCGCACACACTGGCGAGAAGGTCCTTATCCCGTTCAACATGCGCGACGGCTCAGTAATCGCCGTCGGTAAGGGAAACGATGATTGGAACGAGTCCGCTCCCCACGGAGCTGGTCGCGTCATGAGTCGTACGCAGGCACGCGCCAACCTGGATACCGAGAAGTTTGTATCAGAGATGAAGGAGGCTGGCATCTACTGCCCGAGCGCCTGTGAAGCGACGCTCGACGAATCGCCTGAGGCATATAAGAGCGCCGACGAGATATTGCGGCTTATCGAGCCGACAGTTGAGGTCATCCATCACCTAAAGCCGATTTGGAACCTCAAGGCGACCGACATGAGGGGGTGGCGACATGACCGCTCCATGTAAACGTGAAACGGCATATGCCACCACCGTAGTCGTGTTGTTCATCTTGATTGCCGTTGTCGGTTGCATCGGAGGTCGGTTCAAATGAAGCACGACTGCCAAAGCTGTGCCAAGTGGGACGATTTCAGCAGCGGATACTACGGCGTTTGCGAGCGCATGGCGCAGCACAACTACCTGCTGAACGTCAAGAACAAGCAGCTCACAACCGGGGAGTTCATCGACTGCATAATCGACAGCATCACGTGCTGCGACGGCTCGTGTATGTTCTGGGCTGGTGCAAAGTGCGATATGTAAGCATCTTCTCGGGAGTCGAGGCCGCGACGCTCGCTTGGGAGCCGCTTGGATGGGAACCGCTCGCGTTCTGCGAGATTGACGACTTCCCGAGCGCAGTCCTCGCCGAGCGCTGGCCGAACGTCCCGAACCTCGGGGACATTACCAAAGTCGATTGGAAAAAGGAGATTCATGGAGCAGTTGACCTTGTGGTCGGAGGAAGTCCCTGTCAGTCCTTCTCGATCGCAGGAAAGCGAGAAGGTCTTAAAGGAGCTTCTGGACTCATGTTCGAGTACATACGTTGTGTTCAAGAGCTTGTGCCTAAGTGGTTCATCTGGGAAAACGTCAAGGGAGCGCTCTCGAGTGAGGGGGGGGGTGCTTTCCTGCAGCTCCTGCGAGAAATGGATGCCCTCGGGTACGGTTTGGCGTGGCGAGTACTGGACGCGCAGTTCTTCGGCGTGGCCCAAAGGCGCGAACGTCTCTTTCTTGTCGGACATCTTGGAGACGCGCGCGCCTGCGAAGTACTCTTTGAGCCAGAAAGCATGTGCTGGGATACTCCGTCGAGCCGAGAAAAGAGGAAAGCCGTTGCCGCCGCTTCTGGACGCTGCGTTGCGCAAGGTAGCGGAACAGGACGCCTAAACCCCGATAGCCAGCATGACACCTTCTCGATTGCCGGAAACATCATCGGACGCAAGCCCGAGAACGGCGGCAATGGGGGGGGTTCCAAGAACCTGGGGAGCCTATGTACACACTGACGACGATTGACCGTCCGGCGGTGGCGTTCAAGTACCACCAAGGCTCAAAGGCAGGCGGCATCGGAGCTGCTGTAGAGCAGTCACCGACACTCACTGCCGACTATCACAATCCTGCGGTTATGTATGAGGAGAGTGACACATGCACAGCTGGCTTATCCGAGACAGGGCAGGCAAACCAGGGGGGGCAAAGGACCTTTGATTCAAGATGAAATCAGCGGAACTCTCAGCACGGTAAACAACCAGAGCCTCGTATGCCTCACGGGAGGTCAAGAGCACGCCTGCGTGAGCACAGAGACTACTGGTACTCTCTGTGCTCACGCAGCGAAAGAACCGCCAGTCGTCGCTTTCAAGCATCACCAAGGAGCGACAGACGGCAGCGGCACCGACGGCGAGTCGGAGCCGATCGAAGATTACCACAGCAGCCAAGAAATGACGACCCGTCCGATTAACACAATGATTGCGACTCGTGGAAATAAACTCGGTCGTGGCACTGGTTTCGGTCTGGGAGATGAAACCGACCCAGCATACACGCTCACGTGCAACCATGAGCATGGAGTCGAGATTAAAGGCGTCAACGAGACGGTAGTTCGCCGACTCACTCCCCTCGAGTGCGAGCGCCTGCAGGGTTTCCCCGGTAACCACACCAGAATCCCGTGGAAGGGAAAGCCTGCCGAGGAGTGTCCCGACTCCCTGCGCTACAAGGCGTGCGGCAACAGCATGGCCGTCCCAGTCATGCGCTGGCTCGGTGAGCGTATCGAGGCGGTCGACAGGCTATAGAGCAGCTGAGCCGCCGGATTCCCGGCGGCTCCACCATTGGAGAACAAATGAATAACATCAAGGTCAAGTCCGTTAAGTTCAGCGGACCTGCAACCATCGTCTTTTTCGAGGACGGCACCAAGGCCGTCACCAAGTGCAGAGCCGGAGACGAGTATGACATCAACCTCGGAGTGTCGTGGGCCATCTGCAAAAAGGTCGCACGCGATCGTGGACTCACCGTAATGGATTTGATCACAGCCGTCGTGCCGCAGGAGTCGTACCGCACGATGCCGACGTTCACCACGCGCGTCTCGGTGCGCACCATCGCTCAGCTGTTCTGCGATACCCGTATCGACTTCCTTGTTGATGCGGGTATCGAGGAGTCGCATGACGCAGCCGAGTCCGTGGCCTTCAAGCAGGCCTTCGACGAGTCCCTGTGGCCAGAGAAAGCCTACGCCGGAAAGCGCCCCGGCCCCGGCAACAGCAGGTACAAGCCTCTAATCGACGCGTTTATCGACAGCGGACTGTCAGTCATCAAGCACAAGTACACGACGAGTAGCACCGACTACCGCGTTGGCCGCAAGGCATCAAACAACGTGCAGTCCTGCATCGAAAGCTATATCAGGACAAACGGGCTCTCCGACATTATCCGCGTATATCGGGACAACGGCTACGTCTGCATCGCGAGGCTCAACAAATGACGGACAAGAAGAAGCCAGCGGGCAAATGGCACGCCGTATTGCGCGATGACGGCAAGCGCTACGTGAGCGTAACTGCCGCAGCCGTGTCGGTTGCAGCCGCTAAGTCCTCCATCAGCGCGGCCTGCCGAGACGGGAGCATGGTCGGCGGCCACTATTTCAGCTACGAGGAGGACGGACGCCGCTACGCCTGCACCTGCAAGATTTGCGGCAAGGCTTTCGGCGGCTCAGCGAAGAACGCCGTCTACTGCTCTCAGGAGTGCAGGGACGAGGGCAGGCGAAGGATTCACACGTCCAGCCGATGTCGCAACGGAGTCGGCACCAGGGCGGGCTACGTCTCCAAGAACGCGAAAGTCGATTCGTACTTAAGGATACGCAACGTAAGGGAGGAATGGAAATGACCGAGAGCCGAACCAGAACGCAGGTGCTCTGCGATCTGGTCTGCAAGCTGACCAAGACCATCGAGTTCCTGAGCACCAAGTCAACCAGCAAGTACTCGGGGGCCATGGTCTGCAAGCTCCTCAAGGAGGTCCAGGACGAGGTTTCGGCGGCATTGGAGGCGGCCGAATGAGCGAGTACGCAGTGCATTACAAGCATGGCAGCATCGAGACTGCCGACAAGATTGAGGCCGTCACCGAACTGCTCGGCAAGAGCGACATGGTCGGCGGCGCCTATATCTCGGACGTGGCCCACGCGCTCAAGTACTTCGACCGCGCTGGACTCAAGGACGACTACGACGAGGACCTTTATAAGTGCGCCGACTGGCTGCACCGCCTTATCACTGGACAGTTTCTGAATGAGGTGAGCGGACGATGATTCAACCGCTGAAAGACATGGACGGGAACTACATCCCTCTGGACACGTGCGAGCTTTACGACGATGACGGAACCGTGGTCGATATCTGTGGATTCTTCTACGCATCGCGTGTCGGATTGTGGTCCGCAAGCACCGTTGACGATGCAATCCTGTTCCCCGATCAGTACCACCTGAACAATCCGACCGTGAAAAAGGACATCGACGAGTTTTTTAAAGCTCTTGAGGCAATTGTCGAAAACGAAAAGTTCCGCAATCTTCTAAAGAACCACTTCGCCGAGCTTAAGGAGCGCTGCGAATGAGTGTCGAGTTGCCAAAAGACCATGAAGGCCACGAGACTCCGCTTGATACTGAGGTGCTGTATGACAACAACGGCGTGAAGTTCAATGTGGACGAGTTCAAACTCTGCGCTTTGCCATCATCACGGACAAGTTTCTGGACAATCAGAGGCGTATTCGAGGACGAAGGGGAGGAATGCAACTTCTTGCCGCATCTCCTGCATCTAGTCCAGCCCGACAGCTGGAAGAGGCTACTGGAAGATTTGGACAAGGCGGGAAGCAAAACATACTGCGGCGCCTGCACCTATTTTGGCATGAACTCAACCAATTGCGACAAGTGCGCCATTGGCGATCTAAGCAGCTGCGACTCAGCTGCCATGCGCGACATTGCAGACCGTATCCGCAAACTGAGAGGTGAGGACTGATGTGCGTCTACTGCGAGGAGCCTCGCAACGAGATGCACATGCAGGCTGATCGTCCTTTGCGCAACAACAAGTCAATGTACATCAAGGAGACATTTCCTGGGATGTTCCGAATTGTCGCTATGTCTAGCGACGGTGAACCGACCTACATGGAGTCCGAGCGCATCAGCTACTGTCCATTTTGCGGTCAATTACTGAGAGGCGATACCGATGCCTAACGATTGCCCCTACTGCAACAATCCGTACTTCAACTTCGGAGATGACCAGGATGAAGTCGAGCTGTGGATTGACGAGACGCTTGACGGCGAACGCGTTATCGCAATAGACCCCCCGTATGCGTGGAGCATCCCTATCAACTACTGCCCGTTCTGCGGACGAAACCTCATGAAGAAGGTGGACGAATGACGACCATGAAGCCGTGCTATAAGTGCCATTCGACCGAGCACATGCACATCGAGATTGTTGCCGACTATTTGCACAACACGCTATCAGCCAAGGTGACTTGCACGGAGTGCAACACCTTTACTCAGCTGGACTATGTGCTCACCGGGCCGCATGCCGACGAGTACAGACCGGATGACGCACAGCTGACCAGCGAGGTCATCGAGCGATGGAATGAACATTGCAACGACATGGAAGGGATGTTCGACCGTGAATAATGAGCTATTAGAGCTGCTTAACGGGCTGAGGCCGTGCCCGTTCTGCGGAAGGTACAGCACCATCTTCAGAAGGGAGCTTGTGTCGAAGTCCGGCACGTATCTCTACACGGTCAGGTGCTACAGGTGTGGTGCCGAAGGCCCGAAGGTCTACGGGGACGATGATTCGAGTTCTGCAACAGAGACGGTTGCGGAGCTTTGGAACGGGAGGGCTGAGCAGAATGATTAAATACTTCTGCGACCTCTGCTATCGCCCGATTAAAGGTCTGCCAGCGCACTTATCTCTAACTCGCAATGGTGCGCCCAGCAGCGATCTTATGCTCAGCGTCTACAGCAAGGAGATTTGCAAGGACTGCTACCAAGCCATCGAGGACACCGTCAAGTCCATTCGTAAGGAGGAAAAATGAGCAAGTACACCGTCAACGTTGAGTACACCATCAACGTTCCCGATGACGAGTTCGATGAAAACGATGACCCGCTCGCGGAAATAGAGGACGGCTATAACTACTTCATCGACGCATTCCAGACCGAGGCCCACTGCAGCTCCGTAGAGAAGTGGTAGGAGGGCAGATGAAATCAATCGAGTTTAAGCCGTGTCCATTCTGCGGCGGCAAAGCCGAAATCGTGTCATCGAGTCCATGCGGAATTGGACCATTCAGCGTTTGCTGCGCACGCGGGAACCCGTGCTGGATTCGTCCGAGTACGGACTACTACGATACGGAAATCGTGGCAGCAGCCATATGGAATAGGAGGCTACCCAATGGAGCTTAAACCTTGCCCGTTTTGCGGACGGTCTGTTTACAAGAAGCCGTATACGCGTCAGGGCAGAGGCTCATGGATTAGGCAGGGCGTAATTTGTTGCAGTTGCGGAACCGAAATGCGCATACGCACAATCAGCAAACATACTGCCGAGCTGTACGAGCGCAACTTTTGGCGTATTGATCAAGACAAAGCCGTCTATAGCGGCGATGTGAACGACGTGGATGCCGTCATTCAGTTCACCAAGGACGAGATTGTCAAGCGGTGGAACACAAGGAGCGACAATGCTTAGCTTCTGGCGCCACCCAATCATCTTCATCAGGCGCCTGCTTCTGCCGACCTGTAGGACGTGCATCCACAATGACGGCGAGTACGGAACTGGATTTTGCGACTGCAAGGAGTACCGCGATCGGTACGAAAAGCTGGAGGGTGACGAACTAGAGCGCACGTTCTGCTCCGAGATTCGCGGCACCAGGTACTGTAAGTACGAGGAACTTCACTAACCCAACAACCAAATAAGGAGGAGGATATGGACTCCAACGCTATCAAGGAGATAGCCAACCAGCTGGGCGTCGGTGCCGACTACCTGCTGAACCACCTGTCCGAGTTCGCGCCGAAATGGGCTGCGATGCAGGTCGCCAAGAGCGGTGTCGCCTGCGTTTTTCTGGCGGTTGCGCTCGCTGTGGCGATTCGCATACTTATGTGGGCCATCCGATCGAATGACGACAGCGATACGGATTACTGCCATGACGTGACGTGCTACTACTCAGATGACATAGACAGCACCCTTGTGATTATGTTCTGCGGCATCTTCGCCCTCTGCATGTTCATTGCGCTCATGTGCTGCGTAAGTGACCTGGTGACGCATATCGCGTCGCCCGAGGCGGCCATGCTGAACGACATGCTGGCGGCGGTTCAATAATGGACAACGAGGGGATTGCCACAAAGGCCCGACTCGCCGCCGACTTCATGACAGACCTGAGTGGACACATCGAGGCCCGCGAGGACTGGATTACAACACTGCACGACGAGCACCAATACTGCATCCCAGCTAATCTCAGCAAGACACGCCTGCTCGAGGCAATCCGCATGGGGCGCTCGATGCTGCTCGAGCTTTACAAGATGGTGGAGGTAGATGACAGGTGATTACCGATGACGAACGGCATGACATAGCCGATGGACTGCGCAGACTCGCCGTTTGCCGCCATAGCACTGGGGTTCCAGACTCAGAAATCTTGGACATTTTGGAAATCAGTTGCGCCGATATTCCCAATTGCTCTGATGCATATGACGTGGAAATGCTTGCAGAACTAATCGACCTCCCGACATGTAAAAACGTTGCCGACCTCGATCGCGAGTCGTTCAAGTGCTCGCGCTGCGGATACCGCGTACTGTCCATTGACGGCGCACCGGATGCTGCAAAGTTGGTTTCGCCGGAGGGTGGAGTTGTCGATTTCGGGTGCTGCCCTAACTGTAGAGCGGAAGTGGTGGAAGATGATTAGCGACAAGGAGCGCCGCGATGTAGCGGCGAGGATGCGCGAGATATGCCACGAGAACCCCGACGTCTCGCTGCAGGGCATGGTGGCCTCAGCGATGAACGAGTGCCTGCCGGAGGGCATGGAGTACGGCCCGACGCTCGCCGAGCTGATAGACCGTCCGACCTGCGCAATTGTCGAGAGCTACATGGGAGACAACTTGGAGTCAGTCGAGGAGACGCCGCATCACGTCCTGTCATGCGGCCACATCGCCTACGGAGAGGACGACCCCATGTTCTGTCCCGTATGTGGAGCGGCGGTGACTGATGATAACCGATAGCGAACGCCAAGAGGTGGCAAAAAAGCTGCGCGAGCAGGCAGAAAATAGCTACTTCACGCTGATGCAGCGGTGGGATAATTTACAGTTCACAGTAATGGGCAAGGTATATATCACAGCTCCTGAGAAGGTCTACCTTGCCATCGCCGACCTAATCGACATTCCAACCTGCGTCATGACCAACGTTGGTGGCGATTTCGAGAACTCATTCCAGTGCTCCAACTGCATGAACGAGTTCGACATGCCCGACTACGATCGGTATCCGTACAAGAGATGCCCCGAGTGCGGAGCGGTGGTAATTGATGCAAATTAAGAAAGAGCTACGTGGCCAAATCAACGATTTATGTAGAACCATGCGCGATGCACAAGATGATTGGTACGCACGAATCCCTGCGCCGTGTCGTTATTTCGGTGCCTGCAGTACCAGCGTTAAGAAGCCGCTCAAGGCATCGTGTGCCAACTGCCGCGCCGAGCGCATGGTGACTTTCGACAACGCACTAGCCGACGTGGACTGCTACACGCTCATGATTATCGACTTTCTGAAAAGCTGTGGCGTGGAGGTGGAAGATGAAAGCTAAGCGCACCGTCTACCTGGTCGTCGACTACGGCGGCGAATGGGAGGACAAATGGGATTCTCCTTATATGGCGTTCGACAACGAACATGATGCTGAGGTGTGCGCCGAGAAGCGATGCAAGCGCAACAGGTACGACGGAAAAGAATGGCCTGAGACATTTTGGGACGAGTACAGCTTCTCCGGTGTCGTACCGATCTCAGTGCTCATGGAGGTTGCCGATGATTAAGTGCAAGCTCGTCGACAGCTTTTCAGGCAACAACAAGCATTACAGCTGGGACATAGAGAGCGATGGCAGTCGTATCTACATGATTGACTGTGACGCTTTTCGAGTAGCCGATGGACGCTATACGCTGGTGTATTTCGTATACGACAGCAAGAACGACAGCGTTCACAGACTGCCGAACCAATTATTCGTCGGCGAGGTAACGGAGAACAGGGCGCTCGCTTTGATTGCAAGCCACCTCGGTCTAGAGGTCAATGTCGACATAGAGGTTGCTGGTTGAAACATAATCGGAACTATTACAGACAAGGATGATAAAGGATGGATAACTCTAAACGAGCACTCGCCGCGACCGTGGCCTTCATCTTGGCAGTGGTGGGTATTATCGCGACCTTGGGGCTATCTGGCTGCACCGAACGTGCTCAGGTCAGCCACAACCTATCCCAAGATGCCGACAACTTTAACGTTCGCCGCCGAGTGACCGTTATCAACATGCGCTCGGACAAGGTTCTGTTGCAGATGGAGGGCTGTCTTTCAATCAGGACAGACACCGAAACCAATGAGCTGAACGTTATCGCCGAGCTGCCCAACGGCGAGTACCAGAAGCATTTCATCTACCTCAATGATTGGACTATGTACACGGTGGAGCAAATCGACTCCACTAAGACCGACAAGTACAACTATGAGTTCAACTTCCTGCCGCAAGAGCTGCCCGGCGTGAAGATCACAAGCAAGGACTAGACGATTGGAGCGCCCGGCAACACGCTGGGCGCTCCACTTTGGAGGCAACATGGCGCCGACTCTCAGGCGCTGCCCTTTCTGCGGCGGCGAGGTGTACGCCCGTGAGGTCATTATCATCGGCGGCACCGAGGAGTTCGAAATCAGGCACCGCGACGAGGATGCGGCCTACAGAGACAACTGCCCGATGGTGGTCGGGCTGTATCCGAGCGAGGGCGAGTTGATCGCAGCCTGGAACTACTCAAAATAGGCTTATTAATATATTTTATTGATAGGGGGTCACTATATGGCAGAACGCAGAATGTTCGCCAGAACCATCGTCGAGTCGGACGCCTTTCTCGACATGCCGCTGTCGGCCCAGTCGCTGTACGTCCACCTCGTGATGAACGCCGACGACTGGGGCTTCGTCAACAACCCGCGCTCAATCCGCAGGATGTGCGGCGCGTCGGAGGACGACTTGAGGATTTTGGTCGCGAAGAAGTTCATCCTGACGTTCGACTCGGGCGCGGCGGTCATCAAGTCGTGGTGGGTCAACAACTACGTCCGGTCTGACAGGCGCCACGCAACTCGATACCAAGACGAGTTAGCCACGCTTTACATTGACGAGAACAAATCGTACACGACGAGGGACACGGGCCTACCTGCGGATATGTTCAAACCGGTAGCCAAAGTGGAGACACTTGGTAGCCAACTGGTAGACAAACGGGAGACACCTGACTGTCAGTTGGTAGTCAAACGGGATACCGAGGTTAGGTTAGGTAAGGATAGGTTAGGAGAGAGTACTAGTAACTCCTCTAGGGTTGATACTCAACCTAATCCCAAGGGTTTTGGCGCGTGCGCGCCCGAACAACCGAAAAAACGACGGGCGAAAAAGTTCGTGAAGCCCACGATTCCCGAGGTCGCCGAGTACGCCGAGGGCTTCATCAAATCCAGAAACCTACGATTAACTGGGGAAACGTTCCGAGCCGAAAGGTTCGTCTCGTGGTACGATGCTAACGGCTGGAAAGTCGGCAAGAACCCGATGAAGGACTGGAAGGGAGCGGTCAGGACATGGATTTTCAAGGACTACGTGGACGATTCCGCTGCCGCGACGGGGGCTGACGCCCAGTCCCTCGACGCCTTCGACTTCGCCGGGACGCTGTGATGGAGCCGAGGACGTGCCCCACCTGCGGGTTCCCCGTGGAGCGCAGGGTCTGGGACGTGGACCGCGAGCTGCTGATTCCCTGCAAGTGCAGGTGCTCGACGCTCGATTCGCGCAGGTCGGAGTGCTTCCCCGTCCCCGAGATGGCGTCCCAGACCTTCGACGCCGACGACGGCAAGTTCGGCCAAGACGTGGTCGAGAAGTGCCGGAAGTACGCCGACCGACTCCCTGACCTGCACTCGGGGCTGCTGCTTTTCGGGCCTCCCGACAGCGGCAAGACGTTTCTCAGCTGCTGTATCGCCAACGCGGCGCTGGAGAAGGGCATGAGGGTGCTGATGCGCTCGATGCCGTGGGTCCTCAGCCGCAGGTACGACGACGTCGCGGAGACGATCGAGACGCTTAGCCGGGCAGAGCTTCTGGTGCTCGACGACCTCGGGGCGGAGCGGGCAACCGACTACGGCCGCGAAATCGTCTACAGCGTCATCGACGCCCGCTACCAGAGCCGCAGGCCGACCGTCATCAGCACGAACCTGACCAGGACCGAGCTGGCGGCACCCGACGACATGGCCTGTCGCAGGACGTACAGCCGAGTCCTGGAGATGTGCCTGCCGCTGGAGGTGGACACGGGACGCAGACGCTCCACGAGGGAGCGCTACGCGGACATGGCCAAGGAGTTCGGATGGTGAGCATATCGCTCAAATGGGCTTAGAAAGCCACAGGATTTGATTTAAGGGCACTTTCTGGTTTGAAACCAGTCAGTTCCTTTTTTGTTTAAAACGGGGGCTTAAAACGGCTCTCATTCGTTCGGAAGGACAATCGCTTGAAAGTTGTGTCGCGTATCGTGTCGGTCGGACTCGCGCTCGTTCTGCTCGCGTGTACCGTCGCCGCCGTCGTTTTCCTGTTCTGGCTGCAGGGTTTCCTGGCGGCGCTGCTCCTGGGGCTGGCGTTCGGCGTCAAGTGCGCCAACATCTGGGCGCTCTCGGCGCTCATGGTGTTCATCGCTGGCGGCATCTCCGTGTACGTGAGCCGCTAGTGCTGCGACAGGGCGAAATCAGCCAGTCGCTCCACGACTTTCGCGGCTACCAGGTCACCGCACGCTCGCTGGAGCGCCTGAAACGGCAGCTCAAGACCACCAAGCCGCAGGTCGGCAAGGAGCGCGTCTGCTGGTGCATCGACAGGTGCGAGGAGATTCTGGACCGCGCGTGGGACGACGTCGCCGAAATCGAGTGGACAAGGGGCGACACCGCCTGCCAGCTTGTAGTGCGCCACTTCCTGTTCGACGAGGACTGGCACGACGTGTCTGCCGACATGGGCATACCCTACGACAAGGCCAAGAAGATCGCCTACGCGGCCATCAAGTCTCTCGACTCACGAGACGTTTGTTAGACCCCGTACGCGAGACTCGATTTTAGGCTTTATTGATAGGGGGGTGAAGGTGAAGCGATGCAACTACTGCGGTCGGCTGCTGGACGCGTCCGAGTTCAACCGCAACCGCGCCAACGCCGACGGCCTGCAGCGCAAGTGCCGCGAGTGCCAGCACGCCGACAACAGGCGACGGGCGAGCGTGTTCGGCTACGCGCAGTACAACCGCTACATCAGCCACGGCCGCTACGCCGACGGGCGGTGATGTCGTGGTACCCGCAGCCGATCGGCGAGCTGGACAGCCCGAGGGTGCGAAGGCTCACGGACTCATGCGGTGCCGAGGGCGCAGGCGTGTGGCTGGCTGCCAAGTGCGAGCTGTATCGCGCCGCCGCCGAGGGCATTGAGCTGACGTTCGCCGAGCTTTCGAGGGCCGTTTCCCGAGATTTGGGCATCAGCCGGAAAAAGTCGCAAAGCGTGCTGGAGACCGCCGCCAAGTGCGGCGTTTTCGAGGTCAAAAACGACGAGAAGCGAACGGTTTCGGGCTATGGGTTCCAGCAGGAGGTCGAGAGGTACAACAGCATCTCCGACCAGCGGAAACGCGCCGCCAACGCCCGTTGGTGGAACGATAAAGTATAGGTAATACCCGTTCATAGGAGGTATGCAAATGCATATGCACTTGCATTGCCATAGCATAGCATTACATAGCAGGCAGAGCATTGGCTAGGCGTCCCGGGGGCATACTGGCGTCCCTGACGGTCGGCGAGCTGGCGTTCCTGCGGGTCGTGGGCTGGCGCCACAAGCAGGGCGAGCCGTTCTGCTCCACCGAGGTGACGCGACGCGGAAACGAGCTTGACAGGAAGTTCTTCTGCAGCTGCGGCAGGGGCGGAATCGCCGAGATATGCGGCGGGCTTGTTTCGAAGGGCCTCCTGAGACGTGAGAGGGGCACCAACAGGTACTCGCTCACCGAGCGCGGGGCAGGGGGGTACGCCGAGCTTAGGGACACGTTCCCCAAGCCGCTCCGCGACTCGAAGGGCATGTACGTTTCGGCATCTGGTGCAGCGACGGAGGATGATTTATGACGCAGGGAAGGTACGGGAACAGCCCGAACACGCAGACGCCGTCCAACAACAGCGAGACTCTGAGCATGATCAGGGAGCTTATCAGGTGGCCGTCCATCGACGCGAGCGACCCCGAGCAGCTGATGCAGCGGTTCGAGGACTACGTCGACCTGTGCGAGAGGCACGATTCGAAGATTCTGGTGAGCGGCATGTGCCAGAGCTTCGGGATGACCCGCAACGACGTTCTGGACTGGGCTAAGGGCAAGAGGACTAGGCTTGACAAGGTGCTGAGCACCGAATCGGCAGTGGTACTCAAAAATATTTTGCAAAGTTTGGAAGTTTCTTGGGAATCGGCGATGCAGAATAACGGCTACCGCAACCCGGTGACAGGAATCTTTCTCGGTAAGAACAATTTCGGCTACAGGGACGAGTCCCAGACGGTCATCAAGCACGAAGATGCAGCTCAGGGGCCTACCAAGGCCGAGCTGGAGGCCAAGTACATGGCCGCGCTGCCAGCCGAGGACGTGACGATCGAGAAGGTCGAGGAGCTGCCGCCGAGCGAATAGAAAGCGAAAGACCCCACTGCAATAAACGCAGAGGGGTCTTTTTTTGTGCCGACTTTCGGGGCCACTAACGACTTTCGCGGCCACTATAGGGTCCTAACGACTTTCGCGGCCACTAAGGGAGGAAAATCCGATCGGGCGCCGCGACTGTCACGACTTTCGCGCGCACTATAGGGTTTTCTGGTTCTGGCTTTCTGGCTATGGCGCAAACCTGCTGGGGAACGGCCGTTTTCCGCTCACGCAGTTTTGGCGCGATCGCGTGCGTTTTTGGGTATCTAGCTGGGCTATAGGCGCTCACGGGCCACGCTGGATATACCAGTGCGAGGCGCTACAATGCCTCAAAAACGGGCGTAAAAACGTTGGCGGTGCCAGCA
Organism: bacterium; assembly: GCA_963602135.1. Lineage (GTDB taxonomy): Bacteria > Actinomycetota > Coriobacteriia > Coriobacteriales > Coriobacteriaceae > Collinsella. The sequence continues at coordinate 27,210 of CAVCHM010000002.1, forward strand.
GTGCCACGGGTGTAAAAACGGGGCTAGAATCGCCGTATAAACGCGCTAGGACGTGGCGCGGCGTGCCCGGCGTCGAGCGTTGCGTAGGTGTAGGCGTCTCCATAGGTTGAACACAAACGACGCGCGGATATAGGCGCTCACATGTCGCGGCCGTGGCGCTGGTTACTAGGATCAGAAACGAAAAACGGCCCACGGTGTAGGCCGTGAGCCGTTGCAAGGGCATAAAAAACGGCCCCGCCGAAGCAGGGCCGCGCGTTAGTTTTTGAGTAGGAAGTATAGGACGAGGACTGGCAGAATCACGGGGGCTAGAGCAATAGCGCCCAGATATATAAAGACGTTTTTCACGGGCTGCACCTCATTTTTAGTTGATCCTAGCGAAAATATATGAGAGTGCAACGGTACCGAGGACGCCGACGAGGACACCGAGCCAGTACGCATACCAGGCCGACGTTTTGACAAGCTCGAATAACATCATTCGGCCTCCCAATAATCGGAGAACATAAAGAAACATATCGAATAAATCGCGACGTCGTCGAAGGGATCAACCGACGTTGTACCGGCGTCGCCTGCAGGCTCCCAGATACCGCCGTGGCACTCCTCGACGGCTATCAGGTAGCGGCCGGGCGCGGCCGTGGTGTATACGGCCGCGCGAACGTTGGCAACTAGGGCGACGGTGTGAACGAGGCTCATTAATAGCACCCCCAGTAAAGTTCGGTAAACTCGTCGTCGATAGCGCTGCACACTTCGCCGGGGATATACGACACGGCGCGGTCCGTCCACCAAAACCCCTGCACCTCGCAGTCGTTTGTGTCGATATAAATGTTTGGGCCACCGCAGGCCACCATAATGCGATAGCCCGTCGGAACGTCGCGGTTGCTCAAATTGACCGTTGCTACAACGTCGTAGTTATCGTCGAGATATTCAAGCAGGCTCACGGACTCGCAGTCCTCCGGCATATCCTCGTCGTCATCCAGTACGTCGACGTTGCCGTCGCAGTCGGTGTAAAGACGGTCTTCATATGCTGCTACCAACATATCGCGGATATGTTCCGTTTGCTCCTGCAGTTCGTTCGTAGTATTGTTGCTCATGGTATGGTTCTCCTATTCCGTACCGTGGCCCGTTCGAGTACCGTCGAGCGGGCCGTTTTTCTGTCTAGAAAACTTTGTTTAGCTCGAAGTCAAGCTCAACCATGCGATAGCTACGGCGATATGCCCCGGCGCTGCGGATATAGTCCGTTTGGTATACGGCTATGCCCTCGATGCGCACTGCATATAGGCAGGTAGCGCGGTAGCGCGTGAAACCGCAGTCCATGAGGTCGTTAATAACCTCGTCCGGCGCGTAATAGAACCACTGGTTAATATCCTGATGCAGTGCCATAAACGCGGCTTTAGCCATACCGCAGGCCGTCGTAGCCCTGGTATAGAAGAAAACTTCGTTGTCCATGCAGTCGGTTACGCAATACTTCATTTTAACCTCCTAGATAGGCGTTAACCGTTCATCGTTGGCTATATAGGCTATAGCCGTTCGTTATAGCCCGTTCGCGTTTCAATCCTCCTTGTATATATAGGCTATAACCGTTCGTTCGTATCGAGTCGTAAACCGTTGAGTTAGTGGCTCACGCTCGACAACACAAACTATAGCACCTGCATTAACAGGGGTACCGGGCAGTTTTTCGAGTTCTGATCCAGGGCTTACTAAGCCCCCCGACCGCCGAAAAAAACAAAAAGGCCTTTACACCCGAACGGGAATACCCTATATTGTCGGTAACGGAAGGAGACAACATGAACTACTCGGATGCCTATAGGCAAATCATGAAATCGCGCGGCTACACCCAGCGTGAGCTGGCGGCGGTAATCGGAATAGCGCAGGGTTCGCTTTCCTGCTCGCTGAAAGAGGGCAACCCTACGCTGTCGACTGCGGGGAAGTATCTTCAGCCGCTCGGCTACAAGCTGGCGCTGGTGCCAGTCGGCTCCAGACTGCCGGACGGCTCGGTCGTAATCGACCAGCAGTAGGTGGGCGGCTATGATTTACGGATACGCCCGAGTGTCCACCAAGGGACAGCTCAGGGACGGCAACTCTCTGGATGCCCAACATGAGGCACTGTCTGAGGCCGGGTGCGCCGAAATCGTCCAGGAGGCGTTCACGGGCACCACGACCGACCGACCGGAGTTCGACGCCCTGCTTGACAGGCTCCAAGACGGAGACACGCTGGTCGTGACCAAGCTCGACCGAATCGCGCGTACCGTCACGGGCGGCTGCGAGGTCGTGAGGTCGCTTCTTGACCGTGGGATAACCGTCCGCGTGCTCAACATGGGCACCTTGGACAACACGCCCGTCGGCAAGATGATGGTCTCCGTCATGTTCGCGATGGCCGAGTTCGAGCGCGACATGATCGCCCAGCGAACCGCAGAGGGTAAGGCCGTGGCACGCCAGAAGCCCGGCTGGCGCGAGGGCAGACCTCCCGCCGAGGTGGACATAGAGGAGTTCAAGCGCCAAGTGCTGCTGGTGCAGGCGAAGAAGCAGAAGCGCCGCGACGCCTGCGAACAGCTCGGGATAGGCCTATCAACGTATACCAAAATCAAGCGCCGTCTGGTCGACTCTGGAGAGCTTGACCACTAGAGACACGCCCCGTTGGGATTGTTCCGGCGGGGCTTTTTCTTTGCCGCACGAGCGGAAAACGGACCGCCGCGACCCTATGCGGCATGGACGCACTTACCAAGAACATACTCAACTACATCTCCCTGAACCCGAGGGACATCGGCGCATACCGCGACCTGGTGTCCATGCAGCGCCAGCGCAGGCATGACGGAACGGACGAGCACGACGCCCTGAAAGCGTCTCTCGACGCCGTGATTGCCGCCATGAGGGGCGGCTGGGCAGACGTGGAGGGCATTTCCGCACTCATGGAGGCACACCGCGACCTGCTGACGCTCGACGGAAAGTGGGATTTCGACTCGTTCGCTCAGGCGATGGAAATCGACCGAACGCCCGACAGCAGGCTATGGCTCCCGAGGCGAAAGCAGCTGTGGAGGCTCTATCAGGAGCTGCAGTGGTTCGAGACGGACCCCCACGCCGAGTTCCTGAGCGTTTCCATGCCCCCGCGTACCGGAAAATCGTCCAACTGCTCTATGGCAATGGTCTGGCACCTCGGGCGCGACTCGTTGCACTCCAACCTGATGACGGCGCACTCGGACAAGCTGACCAAGCACTTCTACCAGCAGTGCCTGCAGTTCGTAATCGACCACGAGTACCGATTCTCCGAGATTTTCCCAGACTCCCCGCTCGTGTGGCAGTCCTCCGAGGACGAGGCATTCTCGCTCAAGAAGCACGGCGCGTACCCGACATGCACCTGCCGCTCGGTCGAGGGCACCCTTACGGGCGCCGTCGAGGTCGGCGAGGGCGGCTGGCTGTACGCGGACGACTTGGTGAAGGACTTGGAGGAGGCCATGTCCCCGCGCCGACTGCAGGGCAAGTGGGAGGCGTACATCAACCAGTGCTACGACCGACGAAAGACAGGCTCAAGGCAGCTCATGGTCGGCACGCGCTGGGACGTTAACGACCCAATCGGCCGCATGACCCGTCTCCACGAGGGCGAGAGCGGATTCCACATCCTGACCATCCCCGCGCTCGACCCCGTCTCGGGCGAGAGCAACTTCGACTACCTGTACGGCGTCGGGTTCGACCGCAAGTACTACCTGGACATGCAGCGCACCACCGACGGCGCGACCTATGCCGCCAAATACGACGGCACGCCGTTCGTCCGAGAGGGACAGCTTTACAGCCCCGACTCGCTGGAGCGCTATCTGGAGCTGCCTGCCGGGGAGCCTGACCGCGTCATGGCGGTCGTCGACACCAAGGGCGCGGGAGAGGACTACTGCGCGATGCCCATCGCCGCCCAGTGGCGAGGCTCCGACAAGTGGTTCATCGTCGACTTCCTGTGCGACCACTCCGCTCCCAAGACAGTGAACCAGCGACTCGTCAACTTCATCGACAAATACGGAGTCCAGCAGGCGCGTTTCGAGTCCAACGCTGCTGGCGGCAAGGTCGCCGAGGACGTCGCCGACATGCTCAAGGAGAAGGGTGCGTTGTGTGCCGTCTCCAAGAAGTACACGGGGTCGAACAAGGAGACCCGAATCCTCGCAAGCTCCACTTGGGTCATCGACAACTGCGTTTTCAGGGACACGACCCTGTACGAGCCGGGTTCGGACTACTCGATCGCCATGGGACAAATCACCTCATACGTGCTCGACGGCAAGAACCAGCACGACGACGCGCCGGACGCGCTGTCGATGCTCGCGGACTTCTTGAGCAAGTCGCGCCGCGCGAGGGCGCGAGTCACCAAGAGGCCGTTCTAATCCGGCACGAAGGTTTTCGGCACCGAAACGAACATCTCCAGAAGGGGCGCAATCCCCATCGAATCGCTGCTGGCTGGCCGTTTTCACCTCCTTCCTTCCGGCCAGCCAGCATCGAGCGAGAATCGGAGATAAGTTGGCTGAGACCTACAGCGAATCTGAAAACAAGGGCATACAGAGCACCCTGCTCCACGGCAGGCGCCGTATCGTGTGCGGAGAGCAGAACATCACCGCCGCGAACGTGCGCGAGGTGCTGGACCGCTCCATGATGGTCCACGGCTGCAACTCCTCCGACATCGACTACCTGTGGAGGTATTTCCTCGGCTACCAGCCCGTCATCGACCGCAAGAAGGAAGTCCGTCCCGAAATCAAGAACATCGTCCTGGAGAACAGGGCGTATCAAATCGCAAAAGACCGCGCCGACTCGCTGGCGGGAGAGCCTATCGCCTACAGCGCGCACGGCTCCTCCAAGGACTGCGAGGACGCCGAGAAGGTCAGCGACGAGCTGAGCCACAAGGTTCAGCAGCTCAACGACTTCTGCATCGCGGCAGACAAGCACGCCTGCGACATGGAAATCGTCCAGTGGATGTGCGTGTGCGGCGTCGGATACCGACTCGTGCTGCCGAACTCTGGGGACGGCAAGACCATCGACGACGAGCAGCCGTTCAAGGTCGCATCGCTCGACCCGCGCAATACGTTCGTCGTCTACACCAACGACGCGTTCCACGAGCCGCTCTACGCCGTCACCTACGTTCGCGACGACGTGACCCAAGAGCAAATCTACAGCATCTACACCGACCGCCTCGTTTTCACCGTCGACAGCGACTCCGTAAAGACCGCAGCGAACCCGCTCGGCATGGTGCCGATCATCGAGTACGACGCCAACTCCGAGCGAATGGGCGTTTTCGAGGCCGTCCTGAGCCTGCTCGACGCAATCAACGAAATCGAGTCCAACCGAGTCGACGCCATCGCCCAGTTCGTTCAGGCGCTGCTCGTGCTGGAGAACGTCGAGTTCGAGGACGAGGACGAGGACGCCGAGGCTGGCTTCAAGAGGCTCATGGAGATGGGGTGCCTGCAAATCCGCTCCACCGACGAGAACAAGTCCTCTGTGCAAATGCTGACATCCGAGCTTAACCAGGACCAGACCCAGACGCTGGTGGACGCGCTCTACAAGACGGCGCTCTCCATCTGCGGAATGCCGTTCAACGTCGGCGGCTCCGGCTCCACCTCGGACACGGGCGCCGCAGTGACCATGCGCGACGGTTGGTCCAACAGCGAGAGCCGCTGCAAGGAGACCGAGGTCCACTTCAAGCGCGGCGAGCGCCTGTTCCTGCAGGCCGTCGCCACCATCCTCGATACATCGATGCATCTCGGACTCAGGCCGCGCGACGTCGATATCAAGTTCACGCGCCGCAACTACGAGGCAATCCAGTCCAAGGCGCAGGTGCTGTCGACCATCCTCGGCTGCGGCAAGGTCCACCCGCGACTCGCGTTCGAGTACTGCGGCATGTTCCCCGACCCCGAGACGGCATACGACCTGTCCAAGTCCTACTCGGACGAGCAGGCGCAGCGCCAGATGGAGCTTGCGCAAGCCAAATCGGTCAACCCCGGAGACGACTCCGGTGCAGATAGCAATGCCGGGAAACCCGGCGAGTCCGCAGGCGGCAGCGTCAGCGCCGCAGGCAAGGGGACGCAACCCCCGTCAACAAAGCGTAGCCAAGGAAAGGAAAGCAAGTAAATGAATCGTGACCAGCTCAAGTCCCTGCTCGGCGACGAGGCCTCCAAGGAGGTCATCGACGCGATCATGCGAGCCAACGGCGAGGACGTCAACGCCGCCAAGGCACCCATCGACGCGCTGAAAGCCCAGCTGGAGGAGGCGAACGGAAAGATTTCGTCCCTTGAGGACGAGGCCAACAAGAACCTCACGGCAGACGAGCAGTGGCAGAAGCAGCTCGACGCCGCCAACGCCACGGCGAACCAGGCGCTCCGCGACCTGAACGAGGCCACCGCAGCCGCCGTTTTCGCAGGCGCAGGCATGACCGAGGACGAGTACAAGCCGTTCATCGGCTCCGTCATCGGCGGCACCCGCGACGAGACCACCGCGGCCGCCAAGGCGATTGCCGACGTGGTGGCCGCAAAGGCCAAGGCCGCAGCAGACGACGCGAAGAAGCAAGCGTTGGCCGGGATGCCGCAGCCGAAGGGCGGCGACGAGGGCAACGGAGCGATCACCACACGAAAGCAGTTCAGGGCTTTGAGCGATTCCGAGCAGATTGCCTGGAAGCAGCAGAACCCCGACGCATGGAAGAACCTCTCTTAGAAAGGCATTAAATGGCTGGCAAACTCTACATGGCCGACAAGACCTTCCCGTTCGACGAGGACATTTTCTTCGCCGATTACCAGGACGAGCCTGACCTTGTCAAGAACGTCCTCGTGACCTCGGGCATCATGGTCGACGACCCGCTCATCAAGTCCAAGGTCAACGCCGGAAACCAGTTCACCATCCCGTTCTACAACGCCCTCGACGAGGCCGACGAGCAGAACTACGACGGCGTGACCGACATCACCCTGTCCACCATCGGAGCCAGCTCCCAGACCGGATACGTCTACGGCCGCGCCCACGGCTGGTACGCCGACGACTTCCCGCAGGACTTCACCACCGCCAACCCCATGGCCGCAATCGCAGCCCGTGCCGCTAAGTGGCGCCAGACCAAGCGCAACAAGCGCCTCGCCGGAATCGCCGAGGCCGTCCTCGGTGCCAAGGGCATGACCGACCACACCGTCACCGTCGACACCCTGACCGCCACCACGCTGTCAGATGCCGCCCAGAAGGTCTACGGCGACAACAAGTCCACCGTCAAGCTCGCACTCATGCACTCCTCCGTGGCACAGGCCTTCGAGGACATGGAGCGCGTCGATTACCTCAAGTACACCGACCCCAACGGCGTGACCACCGACCTCAACGTCTACCAGGTCAACGGCCTTACCGTCCTCGTGACCGACGAGATGCCGCACACCGCAGCCACCTCAGGAGAGTCTGCCAAGGCAGCTACCTATACCACCTACCTGTTCGGCGAGGGCGCCTTCCGCTACGCCGACATCGGCGTCGCACGCCCCGTGTTCAACGGCCGCGACGAGCTTAAGCGCGGCGGCACCAGCTACCTCGGCTACCGCCTGCGCGAGGCCATCCACCCCAACGGCTTCAACTTCACCGCGCCCAAGGAGACCGACACGAAAAACCCGAACAAGGGCAACCCCGTCATCTCTCCGACCGACGCCCAGCTCGGCACCGCAGGCAACTGGTCGCTGGCCTACAGCGAGCACCGCGCCATCCCGTTCATGAAGCTCGTCACCCCGGGCGTCGCCTAGACCATGCTTAGCGACGAGGACAAGCTGAAACAGGTCTGTGCCCTCACGGGAGCGGGGCAGGAGGCAGACGGTGGGCTGGTGACGGCCTACCTGTCTGCCGCCCGTTCCCTGATTCTGGAGACGCGCAACCCGTTCGCGGACGACCCCGACTCGGTCGCATGGGAGCCGCGCTACGACTCCCTGCAGTGCCTGATCGCGGCCGACATGTTCAACTGGCGCGGAGCGGACAACGAGATTACGCACGTCGAGAACGGCGTGACCCGAACCCGCTCCAACGCAGGCGTCTCCAAGCAGCTCCTGCAGCGCATCGTCCCGCGATGCAAATCGAGGGCCGTCTAATGAGGTGCATGGAACGCAACAGGCGAACCATGTGGCTCTCGAAGCCCTCCCGCACCGAAATCATGGACGGCGAGTACGGCACCGGAGAGTACGTCAACGGCTGGTTGGACCCGGTCGAGGTGCGCGTGAATGCATCCGCGCCCAGCGGCGACAGCTCCTCCAGCCCGTTCGGCACTCAGGTCGCATACGACCTGCAGCTTGTGGCCGAGGCGAACCGCTGGGGCATCGACGAGGGCGACCGCATGTGGCTGGGAGAGAAGCCCGAACTGCTCGGTGACGGCCAGCCCTCCATGTCCGGCGCATACGAGGTAAAGCGCGTGTCCCCGTCGCTCAACTACTGCGCGTTCGGACTCACTAGGGTCGACGGCCGATGAACCTCACGGCAGAGCTGTCGTACAGCTCGCTCGCGGCGATGGAGATGCAGCTTCGCAGGTACGCGGACGGACTCGACGAGAAGTCGGGCCAGCTCGCGGAGGAGCTTGCCGAGACCGCCGTTTCCGCAGCTAAGGAGAAGTGCCCCTCTGAGAGGGTGGCTGAAACCATCGGCTCGCGCAGGACAGCGGACGGCGCCGAGGCTTTCGCAAACGGACCCGTCCTATCGCCCTCCGACGGCTCCTACGAGGTGCCGCTGAGCCACATCTTGGAGTTCGGTTCCGGCATCCGTGGAGACGCCGCATACGGCGCGGAGAATGGCTACACGGTCAACCAGAGCGGCAGGGGAGAGTCCGGCTGGACCTACCCGAAGGACGACGGCTCTTTCGGCTTCACGCACGGCCATATCGCCAGCAGGTTCATGGGAGCTGGCGCGGACGAGGCGCGTTCCGAGGTCGTCAATACCGCCAAGAGGATTTTCAAGTCATGAACGACCACTCCACCCGAATCTTCAACTACGTGCGCCAAGAGGTGACCAAGAAGTACCCGAAATGCACCGTCACCTCAAGCGCCATCAACTCAAAGGACTCGCAACTGCCAGCGCTGCTCGTCAAGTTCCGGTTCCCCGGAGAGGACGAGAGCACGCGCGACAGCTCCGGCGTGGAGCTGTGGACGCGGACGGTAGTGGACGCCCAGTCGTTTTCCGGCACGAGCGTCTTTGAGGCACGAAACATCCTAGTTGCAGCGGACGAGGCGCTGGCCCGTTGCGGTTTCCGCAGGTCGAATTGGACAGAAGTCGCCGATACCGACCCCAGCGTCCGCCGTCTCGCTGCGACTTGGCGCGCGAAGCTCGACAAGTCGGGCACCGTCGCGCCTTGGTAACTTGAAAGGAAAATACATGGCAGCAGCTGCATCCACCACTCCCACCGCAACCATCAACACCTACTTCTATCACTTCAAGGCCCTGACCGCCGAGCCCGCCGCAGCCGACTTCGCCAAGGCCGAGAAGGTCGTTGACATCAAGAGCTACGGCGACCTCGGCGGCGAGCCTAACGCCCTCGACGCCACCACGCTCTCCGACAAGGTCCAGAAAACCGTCAACGGCGTGCAGAAGCTGGAGGCAATCAAGCTGACCTCCAACTACACCAAGGGAGATTCCACCAAGCTCGCGACCCTCTCCGCTCTCGGCGAGGGCGAGTGGTGGGCCATCGTCATGGGCGCGGACGCCACTGGCGCACCCGACGGCCACGACGGCATCTACGCATGGCAGGGCGGCCTGAGCTACTACGAGGCTGGCGGCGAGGTCGACAAGGTCCGCGAGACCACCATCGTCGTCTCCTGCGCCACTGCCCCGAAGCTGCTGGCCGACGCCTAGCCGGAACCTAAACGATAGGGATTGCAAACCGAAAGAAAGGTAAGACATGGACGAGAACACCGAGAACATCGAGGCAACCGAGGAAGTCAACATCGCCGCGCAGGCGCTTGTGGACATCAAGGGCCACGACAAGATCGTCATCGAGGACGAGGAGTCCGGCACCGAGTACACCCTGTGCTACTCGCGCAAGATGGTCAAGGACATGGAGAAGAAGGGCATCACGTCGCAGTACGCGGCTGAAATGCTCTCCCACGGCACCCTGACCTCGATCGAGAAGTTCATTAGCGACTTCGTTTTGCCTGCGTTCAAGAAGGAACAGCCCAAGATTACCTTCAACGAGGTCTTGGGCATCTGGCAGGGCATCGAGGACAAGCAGTACCTTATCGCGCTGCTCGTCGCGCTGTTCAACCAGCCGATGACCGCCCTCATTGAAAACCCTACCGAGTCCCGAATGAAGTTCCGTCTGGTCTAGCCGGGGAAGATAAGAAACCTTCCGATGGAGGGGAGCGCTACACGGGCGAGTGTCCTCTGGGGCACGCGTTCGACATGGCGCTCCCCTCTGCCATTTCATTCGGGATGACCGTCGAGCAGTACTGGGACGGCGACCCATGGCTCTACGCCGCTTTCAGGGAGTCCCAGCGGCAGCGCGACGAGCGCGGCGAGTGGGAGCGCTGGCAGATGGGACTCTACGTCTACAACTCCATCGCGTCGTTAGTCCCGGCACTCAACCCGTTCGTCAAGAAGGCCAAGCCTGAGCCTTACCCCGAGGAGCCTTACGGCATCACGTCGGCTAGGACTCCAGAGGAGACTGCGGCGCACGAGGAGAAATCAGCCCACGAGAAAATGGCTGTATGGCTCATGGGACATGGGCCTGCCTAGTGTAAGCACGGCGGGATTGCGCCCCCAGAAATGGGGTAGCCGTGGCAGAAGCCAGCATCGACCAGCTGCGAATCTCAATCGAGTCCAAAGCAGACAACGCTCGCAGCGCCGTCAGAGGCCTAGCCGATGACGTAAAAGAACTGAAAACAGGGACTCGCGGCGTCGGAACGTCGCTGTCAAAGGTAGCGGACGGCATCTCCAAGCTGTCGTCCGCTCGCGTGGACAGCAAGAACGTGGCTGCGATCGCGGACGCCGTGCGACAGCTGCAGGGCGTCAAGATTTCGTCCACCGTGGCGAAGAACGTCTCCGCTATCGCGTCCGCTACGTCACAGATGAACAGCTCCGCTCAGGTGCGCGAGACGGTCAATTCCGTCCGATCCCTGTCCGGAATCAAGCTGTCATCCAGCATCGCCAACCAAATCAGGAAAATCGCCGCGTCAATCGCTGAGATGAACCAAGTCAGCTTCGACGCGACCAAGTTCCACAGCCTGTACACCTCGCTCGCGGAGCTGAGCGCCCTGCCGAGGTCCAACCTCGGCAGCACGGTAAACGCGCTCAAGAGGCTCCCTGAGCTTGCCGCGTCTCTCGACAAGATGGACATGTCGTCCTTCCGCTCGGCCTGCGACGCCATCAACGACTCTTTGGGCAAGCTGCCCGAGAAGTTCGCGAGCGTCGCGTCCGGCTTCAGGACCATCAAGAGCGCGTCCAAGAGCTTCGGAGCGGGAGCCACCAGCGGAACCAAGCAGGCCGAATCCGCGCTTGACAGCTTCATCTCCAAGCTGCGCACCTCGGCATCGGTCATCCGCGCCGTCGCGACCGTCGCGTCGACCTTCTACAAGGTCGCACAGGGCATCGCCTACTGCGTCGACCAGTCCAACCGCTACATCGAGGACATCAACCTCGCCGACACGTCGCTCGGCCAGTACGCCGCCACCGCGCATGAGTACGCGGACGCGGTCAAGTCCGCTCTCGGCATCAACACGGGCGAGTTCCTGAGCAACCAGGGCACGTTCATGACCATGGCTCAGGGCATGGGCGTCGCGGCCAACAACGCGTATACCATGTCCAAGGGACTCACGCAGCTGTCCTACGACCTCGCGTCCTTCTTTAACATCAGCAACGGCGCCGCGTTCGAGAAGGTCCGCTCGGGTCTCGCGGGAGAGATTGAGCCGCTTCGAGCGCTCGGCTACGACCTGACCACGGCACGCCTCCAGCAGGAGGCATACAACATGGGCATCACCGAGCAGGTGTCCAAGATGACGCAGGCCGAGAAGGCCATGCTCCGCTACAAGGCGATCATGTCACAGGTCAGCTGGGCGCACGGCGACCTCGCAAAGACCGTGTCGTCTCCAGCCAACCAAATCCGAATCCTCAAGAGCCAGATGCAGACGGCGGCTCAGGCAATCGGCAACGTGTTCCTGCCGATGCTGCAGGCTATCATCCCGGTAGCCGTAGCGGTTGTTAAGGCCGTTGCAACGCTAGCGAACCTGCTTGCCAAGGTGACTGGCGGCACGGCAATCGCAAACATGGGCTTCGGTGACGGCGGCGCATACGAGGGTGCCGCATCCGCAGCTGATGACGCCGCAGACGCCATCGACAACGCTGGCAATGCGGCAGGCGGCGCTGGCAACAAGGCCGGAAAGGCCGCAAAGCAGGTCGAGGAACTCAAGCGCCAGCTCATGGGCTTCGACGAAATCAACAAGTTCAACGAGACTTCCGGCAGCTCCGGCTCCGGCTCCGGCTCCGGCGGTTCCGGTGGCGGCGGCGCTCCGAACATCTCGGACATTAAGCTCGACGACTACGACTGGTCGCTCGGCGACGGCCTGACCGACAAGCTGTACGATGAGATTATGGACATGCTGAACCGAATCGGCAAGGCGCTCCAGCCGCTCGTCGATGACTTCAAGGTCCTCGCCAAGGCAATCCAGCACCAGTTCGACGGACTCGATATTGTCGGAGCCGTCAAGAACGAGATTGCCGGAGTCGCCAACCTTATCAGCAACACCGTCCGACAGATTGTCGAAATCGTCGGTCCGCTTGTCGTCGCGTTCAACTTCCCCGAGACTATCGCGCTGTCGTTCGACCTTGCAGCCCAGATGTGCCTGACGCTCTCCGCTGCCATCAACGGCGTCGGCACCATGATCAAGGGCTTCACCGACACGGCTCTCATTCAGCTGGTCGCTTGGATTGGCGACAAGCTGCGCGGCGCAATCTACCTGTGCATCGATGTTCTCCAGAGCTGGCAGGACTGGTTCATCCGCAATGCCGACGCACTCGGCAAGCTCGGTCAGGCCGCCGGAATCGGTGCCACGCTCGTCCTGCATCTCGCCGAGGCCGTCGCCGACGTGGCGTTCACCGCGGCTGCAGCCGCGTTCCAGGTCATCAACACCGTCCTGCAGGTGATGCTCGAGCTGCTGGTGAACAGCGCACCAGCAAGGGTTGCGGCTACGCTCCTGGGCGCGGCTCTGACTGCGCTTGCGGTCACCAACGGCATCGCAACGGGATTGCAGGGAATCGGCACTGCGTTCACGGCTATGGCTGGAATCATCAGCGGAAAGTCAGCTGAGTCCTCCAGCAAGGTCAAGCTGCTCTCCACCGACCTCAAGTCGAACCTAAAGAACGCCGCAGGCGATGCCAAGGCTGGTATGCAGCTGCTGGGAGAGGCACTTGGAATCACTAAGGGTAAGACCGATACAATGCGGTCCGCCACTGAAAAGTCAAAGGCATCCATCTCCGATGCAGAGACTGCGCTTGAGAGGGAGAAGGACGCGCTCGGTAAGGCGCAGGCACAGCTGTCGCTCAACACGGACAGTACTGGAAGGTTCAGCACTGCAGTCGACAAGATGAACGTCAAGGTCGCGGAACAGCGCGTCAAGACTGCTGAGTGTAACGTCGCGCTCGAGCAGTCAAAGGCTAAGCTGGCATCTGCCAAGGCCGCCGCTATGGAGTATGCGTCCAGCCAGGACAAGTCCGTCGCGTCCGCTGGCAAGCTGGCTGCGGCAGAACTCAAGGCCGGAACCGAGGTGGCGGCAAACACGGCGAAACTCGGCGCGAGCACTGTAGCAACTGGGGCGATGACGGTCGCAGAAACTGCCATGACCGTAGCAAAGACTGCGGGGGCCGTCGCGCAGGGACTGCTCAACGCGGCTATCGCGGCGTTCCCCGGAATGGTGTTCGTCGCGGCGCTCAGCGGCATCCTGGCGCTGCTGCAGCCCATTATCGACGGCATCGGCAGTGCCATCCTCGGGTTCCTCGGCCTGAGCGACGCCACCGGAGAGGCCACGGACTCCACCAAGGAGGCCAACGAGACCCTTTCCGAGGAGGAGCAGCAGGTCAAGAACAACGTCGACTCCATCAAGGAGTACGAGAAGTCGCACGACAATCTCGCCGACGCGCTGGCCATGGCAGGCTTCTCCGAGCAGGAGTTCGCCCAGCACCTCGCTGACACCGGAATGACGTTCGATGATGTCGCGCAGCAGATTGACAACTTCTCGCAGAAAACCATCAACAGCTTCGACGCGATCGAGACCGGTTCGAGTATGTCGCTCGAGACTGTTAACACCAATCTCGCAAACAACCTTGCGGTTCAGCAGCAGTGGTCGGACAACCTGATTCAGCTCTGTTCCATCACGGGTTGGAGCATGAACAGCTCGATGGTTCAGGCATTGCGCGACGCCGGACCCGAGAAAATGGCGACGGCGCTTCAGGAGGTTGTCAACGACCCGACAAGCGCGCAGTCTCAGCAGTTTATCCAGCAGCTCGAGGACGCGGCCAACTCCGGTACCGATTCTTTCGCAAGCGTTCTCGGTGCAGGTTCAACCAAGTCTACCAAGGCTGGCAAGAAGAACGCCGAGGGCGCCACGGACGGCGTGAAATCCGAGAAGGAGAACACCAAGTCCGAGGCCAAGAAAACCTCCGAGGAGACTGCCAAGGAGTTCGGTTCTGCTAAGAACCAGGCCAAGACCAGCGGCAAGACGATGGTCGACAACTTCGCCAACGGCATCAACAGCGGTGCCGAGAACGTCAAGTCCAAGGCAGAGGGCGTGCGTGACAAGGCTGTCACCGGATTCAACGGCGGCACCGGATACACCAAGGCGAAGTCAGCTGGCAAGAACATGTCCGGCGGCTACGGGGACGGCATCAGCGCCGGTGCCGAATCTGCCGCAAGCGCCGCTCGCGGGGTGAGCAACAAGGTCGTATCCGCTTTCCGCTCCAGCACCGGAACCGCCAACAGCGCTGGCGCTGCAGTCATGAACAGCTACAGGAGCGGACTGTCCAATGCCGCCGGAAGTGCAGTGTCTGCTGCATCCAGTGCGTCGAACAGGGCGGCGACCGCTTTCCGCAACGGCAGTGGAACAGCCAGCAACTCCGGAAGGGCGCTCGGCAACAGCTTTGCAAACGGACTCAGGGGAGTCAACGCAAGCTCTGCGGCACACTCGGTGGCAGCATCTGGCGAGAGCGGTCTGCGCGACTACCGTGGATGGTACGAGAACGCTGGCAGGTACGTCGGATACGGATTCGATGACGGCCTGTGGAGCACCCGCTGGACCATCTACAACACCGCAGAGGTCATCGCGACAAACGCTGCAAACAGGATGCGCCGTGCGCTGCGAATCCACTCTCCGTCCCGAGTTACGATGGAAATCGGCGGCTACTTCGGTGAGGGCTTTGCTATCGGTATCTCCGACAGCGCCAAGGCAGTGTCCGACGCCGTCACCGACATGACCGCCGAGTCGCTTAACGCCACCGAGGAGGCCGCCAAGTTCGGAAAGAACGTCGGCAAGGCATACGGCAACGCGATCGGAGACGGCTTCGATGGCTCCAAGGTCGCGTCCATGTTGCAGGACTCCGAGGAGCTTGCCCGTTCCACTTCTGCGTCCACGTTCGACGGCTCCGCAAGTCGCTACACCTCGCACGAGGGTTATCCGGCAACCTTCGAGACTGAGACTGCGGTGAGCGCCATGACCAAGGCAATGGTGCAGTCCGCGATGACCACGGGTCAACTTGGCGCCCAGCAGGTCAACGGCGGCGGTGACACCACCATCGTCCTGCGAGTCGGCAACGAGGACCTTGCCCGTGCGGTCGTCAAGGGTAACGAAAGCCTCGCACGTCGAGGCGTGGTGAGTTTGGAGTAGCCACTTGGCAATTCTGAGTATCGGGGCGAGCGCAGACAGCGTGCGCCCCGTCTCGCCGGACCCGTCCTCGCTCGAATGGGGCCTGCAGGACGTCTCCGGCTCCGACGCCGGACGAGTCATGGACTCGAACGCGACTATGTACAAGCAGCGGCTGTGCCAGAAGCGCAAGCTAAAGTGCATCTGGGCGCAGCCTACCGCCGCGCAGGTGGCTGCAATCCTGCAGGCCGTAAATCCTGAATATATCTATGTCCGTTACTGGGACGCGATGGACGGATGCATGGAGACGCGCTGCTTCTACGTCGGCGACCGCTCCGCTCCGCTCCAGTATGTCTGGGTCGATGGCACTCGATACAAGACCCTCAGCTTCGATTTGATCGAGAGGTAGCCCATGCTCAGCATCAGCAATGAATTCGAGCTTTCCCTTGGCGAGAACTCGAACCAGCTAATCAAAGGCACAATCAGGTTCGCCGACAAGACGACGCGCGAGCTTACGGGAGACGACATCGTAGCATGCTCATTCGACCAGCAGGTTTCATCCGAGGGGTCGTTCGACGTCGGCACCGCCATCATCGGGCAGATGGACATCACGCTCAACAACCACGACGGCAGGTTCGACACCTGCGACTTCACAGGCTCCATGTTCAAGGCATGGGTCGGCAAAGAGCTGTCGAGCGGTACCGAGTGGATTCAGCGTGGCCTGTATACGGCGAACCAGCCGGATGCCTACAACGGCACCATCGCAATCTCGGCACTCGACAGCCTGTCGAAGTTCGAGGTACCGTTCTCCGATTTCGCCAAAGCAACGGGATTGCCACTCAACGACAGCGTCAGCGTCCGAGAGGTAATCGGAAACATGTGCCGCTACTGCGGTGTCAAGTGGGACGAGGACGGAAATTCCGCGCTGAACAGGTCGTTCTGCTTCGAATATGTGGACCAGAACGCCACTTGCCGACAGGTTCTCGCGTACTGCTGCCAGGTTTGCTGTGTCAACGCATCGGCAGCGTATAACGGCCACTTGAGGACAGTTTGGTACGATACGTCGGTTTTCGAGTCCGAGGACGACTGCGATGGTGGCGTTTTCGACTCCGAAAGCCCGTACTCCACCGGAGCGTCCAAGGACGGCGGTGACTTCCTAGACTACTCAAGCGGTGACTTCGTCGACGGCGGCACCTTCATCACGAACAGAAGCGTCCATCAGCTGTATGCTTTCAGCAACGTCACGGTAAACACCGATGACGTCGTAATCACCGGAGTTCGCGTCTCAGAGCGCAGCGTGACCGAGAACAACGAGACGATTAACGGAGAAACCGTTCAGATTGGCGATGACGGCTATGTGCTGTCAATCAGCAACAACCCGCTAGTCCTGCCTGGCTTCGGACGCGATGTCGCCGAGCTTATCGCAGGCAAGGTCATCGGCATGAGGTTCAGGCCGTTCAGCGGCAAGCACATCTGCGTGCCGAGCATCGAGGCGGGTGACTGCGCATACGTCATCGACCGAAAGCAGAACATGCACAGGTCGTATGTTACGCGCGTGAAGTACACCGTCAACGGTGGCATGGCCGTATCGTGCGGGGCAAAGAGCGCGAGCCGCAACAGCGCAGACAACGCTGGCGCAAGCACGTCTGCCTACGTCAAGGCGCGGAACGAGATTCAGCGCGAGCTGAGCGAGAGGGACCTTGCCATCAAGAGCCTCGGCGAGTCGCTGGCCGACGCCAAGGGCATGTACCACACCGAGGTCAAGAAGGATGACGGCAGCATTGTCTACTACCTGCATGACAAGCCCACGACCGACCAGTCAAAGATCATCTACAAAATCGCAGCCGACGGCATCGGCATCTCGACCGACTCCGGAAAGACCTATGCGACTGGACTAACCGCAGACGGCGATGCAATCCTCAAGCGAATTTACGCTATCGGAATCAACGCAGATTACGTGAGGACTGGCAGGCTGACCGCTCAGAACGGAGACAATTTCTTCGACCTCGACACCGGACAGGCGCGTTTCGCTCTTGAGTCCGGTACGACAATCGGCGGCAATGGCATCGTCAGCACAGCAGAGGCCGTCAAAAGTGCCGTTCCGCAGTACAGCCAGGGAACAAGCGCCGTCACCCAGCCGGACGATGGATGGTCGGAGGTTTGTCCTCATTGGAAGTCAGGATATTACGTCTGGTTCCGAATCGTTACCGTCATGGCTGACGGGTCGCAACTCGTTGGCTCGGCATCGTGCATTTCCGGTCGAAACGGTATGGACGGCAGGGACGGTATAGACGGCACTGACGGTAAGGACGGAGCGCCTGGAAAGGGGATTAGGTCATCCGAGCCTCAATGGTATCTTAGTTCATCTTCCGACGAGCCGACTGATGGAGAGTGGCTATCTAGCTGTCCCGACTGGACGCCCGTTTACTACTACTTCACCAGGCTCTGCATTACATGGGATGACGGAAGCCAGACCTATACCGACCCAGTTGAAGATACCGGGCTTACCAAGGCGAACATTATGGCGTTTAAGTCCTGGCGCGCATATACGTCCATTGACCAGCAGAAGATATTCAACATCCTTACCGATGGCGGCAAGGCGAAGGGTATCTTCACGTCTGGCGGCCAGCTCTATTTCAATGCCGACTATATCCATTCTGGAACCATCGACGCCAGCATCGTCGGAATCAAGAACCTGCTGAAAGTCGGTGGGGACGAGTCGAACGTGACCATAGGTAGCAGCGCTATCAACTTTAAGGTTGACGGAGACAGCTCAGCGCTCTCGCTCGAAACGGTTCCGTACTCCGTCGAGAGGTCAATCTTTATGGATTCTGGCCAAGACCTCTTTGGAGGCTCTACCAGCTTCAACAGGGTTTTCACAATGGAGAAGCCGATAGGTAAAGACGTAAACGGTAAAACATGGTACTCAATATCATTTTCCGTCGCCTACAACTCTGGCATCAAGACCATCAGGAAAGCCGGATATGTAGACGCAAAGGTTGGCCAGAAAACCGTCTGGATGGAAAGCAACATGCTTGGCCCGTGGGTCTATTTCAACCTGAACAGCAACAGCGACGGATCGTTGAGCATGTCCGTCACGCTGCATAAGGCCGAGACGAGAGTACAGGACACGTCTTTTTACGCGCTCTCCGTATCGTACTGGTCAGACAACAGCTCTGGAACCATCTTGTCTGGAGACGGAGCGGAGTTCCTTACGTCGAAGAACTATCCGTCACTGCTGAACGACGGTGACACTTTCTCAGGCGAAATATCAATCCCGTTCATCTACGGAAACACGATGCGCAACTACAACCTTTATTTCGAGAACGGCATCTTGGTGAAGCACGAGCTGCTGACACCGTCAGACCCCGGCTTCAAGTAAGGAGACGTTATGGCAATCCAGATGCGCCGTGGCGCATACACGAACCTCAACAAGGCCAAGCTGATGCCTGGGGAGTGGGCCGTCGTTGTGTCCGACGACAGCGAGGCGAGCGACGGCAGGTCCGTCTACATCTGCTTCGCCGCAGGCTCCGTGAAGCGCATGGCCACCTATGAGGACATCGTGAACAACCTCAAGAACTATTTCCGAGACGGAACCGTCGCCTTCTCGCTCGGCGACGACGGCCATCTCAAGCTGGAGGTGGACTAATGAAGCTGCACAGCGCGACAGTGTGCGACAGGACGCTCTCCGTCGACGACCGCAGGCTGGTGCAGGGCACGGCCAACGCAGACGCAATCGCAATCTCGTTCGATAGCGAGTGGGACGGACTCGACGTCAGGGTCATCTTCACCAGCACCACAGGCGAGCAGTTCATGCCTGCCGCACGAGAGGACGGCACCTACGTCGTTCCATCTGAGGTGACGGCAATGGCCGGGCAGGTCTACGTGACGGCCATCGGCACCCGAGACTCTGTGGTTGTGGCGAACGCGCTCATGCGCAAGCCGCTGCTGGTTGAGCCGCGCGTCATGGCAGACACCGCGCCTGAGCCCTCAGACCCTTCGCAGAGCGAGTTCGAGAAGGTCTGGGCAGACTGCAAGGCAATGCTGAACAGCATCGACTTCTCGCTCGGTGATGACGGCCACGGATACGTAACTTACGAAAGCGGGGGCAACCGATGATTAAGGACCTTGGACGAATCGCCGTAATCCACCGAGGAGAGTGGCAGGCAGGAACCAGCTACGACAAGCTCGACGTGGTGTCCCACGGCGGCAGCTCCTACATGTGCGTCTCTCCGACCGTGGAGCAGCCGCCCAGCGCCAGCTGGAAAATCGTCGCCCTCAAGGGTGACGCGTTCGTGTACGCCGACTTCACAGAGGAGCAGATTGCTGGGCTGATGCAGCCTGCAACCGATGCCGCAAAGCGTGCGGACGACGCGATCGGCAGGGTCGACGAGGAGCACAGGCAGCTCGAACTTCTCAGGCAGAGCTACGCCGACTCGGAGCAGGAGATTTCCAACAAGTTCGAGCAGGTGAAGCAGGAGAGCGCCGATGCGGTCGAGAGGTCAAAGACCGCCGCCACCGATGCAGAGGCCGCCGTAAAGAAAGCTGACGAGGCCGCTGGCAAGGCGAACGCGGCAGCTGGCTCCGTAGACGCGTCCAAAGACAAGGCAGAGAAGGCCGCGAGCGCGGCGAACGAGGCCGCTGGCAAGGCGAACGCCGCCGCAGGCTCCGCTAACGACTCGTCCGTCACCGCTTCGAACGCCGCCGCAGGAGCTGAGCAGGCAAAGACGGAGGCGCTTAAAGCGGCAGAGGAGGCACGCGGCTCCATCTCGGCCGACAAGAAAATCTACATCACGTACGACACGGTCGGCGATACGAAGTACCTGACCCTAGTTGACACGGAGGAAAGCTAATGGCAAAGACCCACATCGCCAGCGACGAGACTCTTAAGGAGGGGCTTGGCGACATCGCCATGTCGATTCAGCTGCTCGCTAACAACAAGCGACCGGTTTTCGATGACAACATTGACAGGTACACCGACGCGTCCGTTGCCGCGATGATCGAATCCGGCTGCGACGGACTCGCCTACGGAGTCGAGTTCTCCACCGGAAAGACCGTCGAGGGAACCAAGCTCGGGGAGAACGCGAAGTATGACGTTCCGACGCCTTACACGTTCGCCAAGGCCGGGAACGACCCGTACCTCGGCATTGGCCCGTTCCGATACTGGGAGGTGAACGGCTTCTACGACGCAGTCGGCAAGCCGCACGTCACCGCTATCAACGGCGACGGACGATTCGCGCGAGACGGCTCCAACGGTGACGTCTGGATTATGACCCCGACGCTCTACATGCGCGAGGTCGAGGGTGAATCCACCATCCAGCGCTGGGTAAGCGACTCGCCGACCACTGGATACACGCTTGAGCCTGACGGACTCACGGACCGAAAGCACCGTCGCCTGTTCGTCATGCGAGCGAAGTACCCGCTCGTCATCGACGATGCTGGCAACGCCGCATCCATCTCCAGGCGACCCGTCAAGCGATTCATCAGCCACGACAGCGTCATCACGCTAACCCGCAAGAAGGGCGCACAGTATTCGGGCAAGTCGCGCTACGACCACATGTACGTCCTGTGGATGTTCGACCTCAAGTACGCGACCAAGAACTCGCAGAGCGTTTTCGCTGGATGCACCGGGCATACCGAGCAGCCTGCGATTACGGTCGCTGGAGAGAACGTCAACACGGTCACAGTTGCCGCGTCCTCCGTCTCCGCGTGGCCCGTCGGCTCCTCCGTCATGGTCGGCTCCGTAAAGACCGCCAACCCCGACCGAGGCAGCTCCAGCGCACACGACATTGTCGATGCCGCCCGAATCGTCTCCAAGGCGGTCGACGGGGACAACTGCGTCCTGACGCTCGACTGCGAACCCATCACCACCGAGGTCGGCATGATTGTCTCCACCTGCCCGTGGCACACTGGAGCCTGCGACGGACTCGCCGGAGACGGCTCGCCCACCGACCCCAAGAGCGGACGAGAGCCGTTCACCATCCAGGGCATCGAGCTTGGGCACGGCATGTACGAGATCGTCGAGGACGTTACGTACAAGAACGACGGCGGCGGCTGGAAGGTCTACGCGTCCAAGAGCACCGCCGACGACAAGCCCGGAATCATCCCGGCAGACGCAACCCTCGTGGGAGATATGCCCGGCGACGCAACAGAGGGCTGGAAGTACCCGCTGTACGACAGGACCGTCAACGGCGTCATGTTGTCTGTCGGCTCCGGCGCGTCGCAGACCACGGGAATGTGCGACGGCACCTACAAGAGCGCCGACACGGTCAAGGGAACGCGCCAGTGCTTGACCGTCGGCGCCCTCTGGAGCGGGGGCTTTGCTGGCCTTCGCTGCGTCGATGGCAGCGGCGGCCTCTCGGGCGCCTGGTGGGGCTGCGGCTCTCGTCTTTCTGGCAACGGTCAGTCCGGGGGTGAATCGGCGGCTGCATAGCCGACGAGAGGGGGCGAAAAAGCCCCCCTCTTTTTCATCCCGGTTGTCCGTAGCGCGTGCTACAATCAGCTCTGCAACTATCGGAAATCGGAAATAGGGATTCGCGGAATACGGGGCGTATCTTTCCTTCTCGGCACCCTCTGGAACGGGGGCATTGCTGGCCTTCGCTACGTCAATGGCAACAACGACCTCTCGAACGCCAGGTGGAACTACGGCTCTCGTCAATCTGGGACTACTCTTTCAATATCATTCTCCATCCGCGACTACCCTCCGTCCTTCTGGGACGAGATGGGCATCGGCCTAGCTTAACTAAGTGAAATCGTCAAAAAGACCGACGGGCCAGTAACCTCACGGCGACCGCTCGTATGACACCCAGAAAGAGATTTGGTCTATATAAAAAGCTACTGCAAGGGACTCCGCTTGGACGAGTCCCTAATTCATGCCGCATATTACGATTGGTATTACCATGCGGCTGGGAAGAAGAACAGGTGGCGCGTCGTCGACGAGTACGGAACCGCAGACGCGCTGATGGACGAGATTGCATCCGAACTCGCGTCAAGGACCATCTCGTTCGTACCGATCAAGCGCTACAGCCACATCGAGCCGACGAACGGCAAGCTGCGAATCATCGGCATCGAGAGTATCAAGCAGCAGGTCTGCGACTACATCGCGGTCAAGGCCCTATCGCCATTGCTTGAGGCGAAGGTCGGATACTGGCAGACGGCCAGTATCGAGGGCAAGGGTCAGCCGATGCTCGTAGGAGCCTGCCAGAGGTATCTGCAGGACAGCAAGTACCATGTGCATGTCGACGTCCGCAAGTGCTACCCGTCAATCAAGACGGACGTTGTCAAGTCGATACTCCGCAAATACGTCAAGAGTGCCGACGTGCTCTACCTGTGCGACTGCCTGCTCGACTCCTATGACGGATGCTTGGAAATCGGCAGCTACTTCTCGCTGCGCATGGCACAGCTGGTGCTATCGTTCGGCTACCACTTCCTTGAGGACGCCCATAAGACCCGGCGCGGAAGGAACGTCAGGCTTATCGAGCACCAGTGTTGGTACGCAGACGACCTATTCATCTTCGGTAGCTGCAAGCGCGACCTGGAGCTTGCCATCAGGACGCTCGATTCCTATTTTCGAGACGGTTTCGGCCTGGAGTTCAAGGGCTGGAAGGTTTCCAGGTCCGGCGAGCAGGAGCCTTGCCGTGCGCTCAGCAACAGCGTAAGACCGAGCAGGGTCACGATAAAGCCCGACCTGTACCTCAGAATCAGGAAAGCGTACAGGGACTACGACCGAAGGCCGACGCTGCGCGGGGCCAAGAGGGTCTGTTCCTACTGGGGATACCTTGAGCACTCAGACTCGCACAAGGCGAGGCAGATAAACGGATACGACGCCACTGTCCGGCACGCGCGGAAACACGTCTCGTCACATGCTCATGCTGATAACACCCGAAACGAAAGGTGGACGCATGAGCGCAGTGAAAACGATCTCTGCCACCCCGCTCGATGCCGTGAGCATCGAGCACGATGACGGCGCTCCCTACTCACATGTCTGGATTCGCCGAGACATTGTGAAGGACACCGCAGACGACGGCCCCGAGTCGAGCTACGAGTTCTACACCGCCGAGGAGCTGTACTTCAAGGTTGCTGGAACCCCGACGGTCGACGAAATCACCGAGAGCTTCGACGCCCTCTGGGATTCGCACGTCAACGACGACGCGACCATCGCCGAGCGCGTCGAGAAATGCGAGGAGACTAGCGCCATCCACGACGCGGCAATCCTCGAGATTTGCGACATGATCGCGGGAGGTGAGCAGTAGTGGCGAGCGCTATCGCGGAGATGTTCTTCCGTGCGGTGAGCAAAGGCAAGCGAACCATCGGCAGCGTGCCCGAGCGCTGGCGCAAAGAGGTGCAGGACATGCTCGACGCCGCCGACCGCGAGGGGGAGCAGTGCCGCCCGTGAGCGTAAGCGACACGACCTCCATCGTCAGCGCTTTCTTCGTCATCGTGACGTTCTGCGTCGGACGGCTCAGCGTGACCAAGACGCGCTCCGCGAAGGAGCAGCACACCGATGACAAGCTAGACTCGCTGATCGACTCCATGCGGGAGGTCAAGTCCGGAATCAACGAAATCAACCGAAAGCTCGACGACCACGGAATCACGCTCGCAAAGCACACGGAGCAGATTTCAACGCTGTTCACGCGCATCGAGCGCCTGGAGCGCAACTGCGACATGCACCGTGGCGTCGGCGGCTCCGACTAGGAGGAAGCAAATGAAAATCAACTGGATCCTTCGCCTGCAGAACAAGGCCACGCTCGCGGCCCTCGCGGCAACCGTGCTCGCGTTCGCTTACCAGCTCTGCGGCATCTTCGGCATCGTCCCTCCCGTCTCGCAGGATTCGCTCCTGCAGCTCGTGGGCATCGTGCTCAACATCCTCGCGGCCCTCGGCGTAGTCACCGACCCGACCACGAGCGGCGTGTCCGACTCCGCTCGCGCACTCAGCTACGACGAGCCGTACACCACGAGGGGCAACTAGACATGGCGCTCACCAGGCGCGAGGCGTTCGCGCAGGTTTTCGAGCACATGGTCACTCATGACGGCAACGGTGGCCACGGGTACTCGCAATACAATCGCATGGGCGACGGGACCACCGAGACGATTAAGCTGTCTGACGGGACTACCGTGACGATTGCAGGCGGTGACCGAGACTGCTCCTCCGCAGTCATCCTCGCACTCAGGGCGGTCGGTATCAACACGTACGGCGCTACCTACACTGGCAACATGGTCGAGCAGCTGCTTAAGACAGGCCTGTTCGGCTGGCGCAAGATGGGGGTGAAGTCGGCCCAGCGCGGCGACATCTACGTCAACAAACGCTGCCACACAGCCGTGTGCATCTCCCCGTACGGCTCCGCTCGCGGCGACCTGCTGGCTCAGTTCAGCATCTCGGAGAATGGAACCATCACGGGCACCAAGGGCGACCAGACGGGGCGAGAGAGCAACATCAAGCCGTATTACAGCTATCCATGGGACGGAACGCTTTACTGGCTCAGCGATGGTGGCGCCATCGGCGGCGCCAACACCGAGGTAGCCGACAACACCGACCCCGACCTGGGTGACACCCGCTACTGGGGTCCGAAGTTCACTCGAGCGATTCAGAAGCAGCTCGGCACCACCGTCGACGGCGTTATATCCGGGCAGTGGGAGTGCAACCAGCGATATTTCTGGGCCGTCGAGAACTGCGTCAATTGGACAAAGACCGGCAAGGGCGTCGGCTCAGACATGGTGCTCGCACTGCAACGCAAGATTGGGTGTGCCATCTATCCTTTCGTTGGCGGCGTCCAGGCGAGACAGATGACCAACGGCACCATCCATAAGCATCAGCAATGGCTTATCGCCAACGGCATTTCCGTCGGGCAGTCTGGTGCCGACGGCCTCCATGGCCCAGACACCAACAAGGCGGTCGCCCAGGCAATCAGGCGCAGGCTCTATGCAGATTAGTGAGGCCACGGAATGATTGGTCATATCGTCATCGCCTTTATCCTCGGCGGCACCGTCGGGA
Organism: bacterium; assembly: GCA_963602135.1. Classification (GTDB taxonomy): domain Bacteria; phylum Actinomycetota; class Coriobacteriia; order Coriobacteriales; family Coriobacteriaceae; genus Collinsella. The sequence continues at coordinate 52,995 of CAVCHM010000002.1, forward strand.
GCCTGGTGTTCTTCTTGGCTCTGTGCATCGTCGGTGCTTTCCGCGATAGCGATTAAAATGTAGGCACTCGAAAATCCAGCGTCGGGAGACGCAGGGTTTATAAAAGCCGTATCCCATTCGCGGGATACGGCTTTAATTTTTGGTCCCAATTTGGTCCCTACGGTGCTTCTTAGGCGGTCTTACACGACTTGCAAAATGAATAATGCCTGTTGTGTGCGCCTAGTTTCCTTGTATAACCCTATAGTCTAAACTACTGTGTGATATACAAACCAACAAAAACGCAGGTAGAACGCTTGCATAAAATCATTTAGTCCCTAAAAGTCCCTATGAAACAAGTCCGGTGCAAGCGAATGCGTCGGCGACTGTGTTCACCAGCATCATTAAACTCGCGCGGACATAGTGCTTGGCGGACACTCCAGACCCTGAGTGTCCCATCAATATTTCCAGCGTTGCGGGAGGTATTCTGACCTCGTACTCCCAACTGGTTCGCCAAGAGTTTCGTAGGTTGCGCAGTGGGTGGTATGCAAACCCGAGCCTCTTGGACTCGTTTTCCCATTTCACCTTCAAGCTAGATGACACAAGCGGCCCGCCATTCATGCTCTCGATGAACAAGTTGTGTCCGCCCTCGATTCGTTCGTCGGCAATTTCGGCTAGACGCTCGCCCCACTTTCCGGGAACGACGACATAGCGCTTGCTGCTGTCGGTCTTAGTGCGATCGACGATAATTCCGCGAACCGCTTCGCGCTCAATGAGGACGGCTGCGCAGACCATTCCGTTGTTCGCCTTTACAAGCTCGACGGACGACGGGTCAACGGCAAGCGCCTCTCCTGGGCGACATGAACCGAACGCGCAAAGAAGGAATACGCCCTCCATGCACGAGCCGCGCAGCAGCTCTGCCATTCGCATCAGCTCGGCGAGGTCGTATATTCCCTTATCCATCTCGTTGATCTTGTCAGGAACGGTGAGGCCTACCGAGGTCGGGTCGCTCTCGGCAAGCTCGTACTTCACTGCCGTCTTGTAGATGCTAGACAGCATGTTTAGCGACCGCCTCGCCTGGTTCTTCGTCATGCCGTCGAGCCACTTCTGTATTTCCAGCGGCCTCACTGCTCCAAGTTTGTGACCGCCGAACTTCGGCTTGACGTACCTGCTCCAAGTCGATCGGTACATTTTCAGCGTGTTCTCTGCCAGCCGTTTTTGGCATAATGGCCAGTACAGCGTGTCGAACACGTACCTGACCGTGTGCTGCGTACGCTGGTTGGTGGAATGAAGCTCTATCAGCCTGTCGCGCTCTGCCCTCGCCTCTGTCAGCGTCCCGGTGAAGTTCGCGCTCAAGCGCCTGTAGCCCTTTCCGTCGCCCTTGTCTCCCCAATACCTAATCCTGTAGCGGTTTCGGTCTAAACGGGCGATAGAACCCCTCTCAGCGCGTTTCCGTGGCATAATTAACCTGCTTTCCTACCGTGTGTGGGATAAGTCCTCTGGAGGCGTCGTTCATCTTGGCGGGTGGCGGCGCCTCCTGCTTTCTAGTTCCTGACCGAGTACCGCTTGCCGCAGTGGTTGCAAAGGTACTCGCGCTTTCCCTTCCTGCCCATGACGGCACCGACCACCATGCCCTCAAGGCCGAACGCCTCGGCCCCGACGAGCGCCTTTCCAGCGCTCGTGGACTTCGACGTGTTGTTCAGGAGCGTGACGTCGGTCGAGTCGCACTTGGGGCAGCGGAGTCCCGCCTTGCGCTGGGCCTTCTTCACTTTCTCCGGGGTCGTGTCGAGCGCTTCGCGGTTGAGCGTTGCGTTCGGGCTGGCAGGCGCATAGCCCTTGCCGCTATCGGGCTTCGTCGCTGCGGTCGGCTTCTTTTCGCTTTTCAGCTCGCGCCTGCCCCATTCGGTGTTCCTGAGCACGAGCGCACAGGCCAAGCAGACGGCGAACGCGCCGCACCAGTACGGGGCATACGGCTTGTAGTCATCGACAATGAGCGAGCACGCAGCACCGAGCAGCGTCACGAGAAAGCCGATGCCGCCAAGCAGCAGGATGATTAGCTCCACCAGAAACGGCGGCTCTTTTGTGTTCGCCATCATGCACTCCTCTTAGAACGCTTGGAATCTCGCGTGGACTCTTTGCTTTTAGCGCTCTGGAACTCCGCGTACTCGTCGATTTTCTCCTTCGAGGTCGGCGTGCAGCTGCGGTAGTCGTCAAGAAGCGCTTCTTCATCTTTTGTCAGCGGTGGAGGCGCATAGCGCGTCGGCTCCCTGCCGACCAGTTCGTCGAGCGTCACACCGAGAGATTCGGCGATCGTAATCGCGTTCGCGATTGACGGCACACGCTTTCCGCTCATGTAGTTGGACATTACTCCAGTGCTCAATCCACAAAGCCTACACAAGTCGGCAGGCTTCATATTTCGGCTGTCGAGGATGCCTTGCAGCCCAGCTAGAAGGGTCATTTTCGTCTCCTTTCCTCCTAGTTGAAAGTAAGTTTACCCAAAATGTTGTTGACATAGCTAGCGATAAGAAGCAATATACGGAATTGCGAGCTAGCAAACGAAAGCTACTAGCAAACGAAAGCAGTCGGAAAGGAGGTAACGATAGTGAATACCTGCGCAAAGCGTGTCTCAGAGTACATCAAGTCAAAGGGAATCACGCAGCAAAAAGTTGCCGATTTGCTAGGACTCGGATGGAACGCGACTCACGCAAAACTCACAGGTGAGCGCCCGTTCACTCTCCAAGAGGCCGTAATCCTCGCCGACTTCATCGGCTGTTCGCTCGATTGGCTTACCGGGCGCGACTCAGACCAGTAGCCACCAACCGCGTTTTCCATCGCGGACTCGACTGTCCTCTTCTCTCCTCCCATACCACGGAGCAAGTTCAGTTTCGTCTCCTTGCTGAACACCCTACTAGCAGCCGAGTCCGCGCGGGAAACCGCGCAATGTCCCAGACGGGACGCGCACTTTGATTACCGAATATTCGCCCCGAGAGGGGTAGGACCCAAGCGGCATCGCGCCGTGCGGGTGGTAAGCCGTGAGTGCCAGACCGCGACGCGCGGTAACCACGGACACGCTGGGGTTCAGTGACCTTGCCCCAGCAGCCAGCGGCGACAGCAGCCGATACGGGCATCGGAAAACCAAGACCGCCATTTGCCCTTCGGCGGTCGCGTCGTAAGAAGATGTGTACAGCAGCCGTGTCGGTTGCCGTCGCCGCTGGCAAACACGTTCTCGGTAGTGTAACGGTTTAGCACGGCTGACTCTGGTTCAGTCAATCAGGGTTCGATTCCCTGCCGAGAAGCCACGCGGGATAGAGTACAGGTAACTCACCGGCCTCATAAGCCGGGCCATGCGGGTTCGAGTCCCGCTCCCGCGACCATCGGCTTGGTAGCTCAGTTGGAAGAGCGGGTGAGTGAAGTTCATCGCGTCGGGGGTCCGATTCCTCCCCAAGCCACCATTTGCGTGTAGCTCAGTTGGTAGAGCGCCCGGCCGTTAACCGGGAGGTCGCAGGTTCGAGGCCTGCCGCGCAAGCCACGCCGCCTTGGTTCAAAGGTAGAACGCCGGTCTTCCAAATCGGCTATGCGGGTTCGATTCCCGCAGGCGGCTCCATTGTCGCGTAGCTCAACGGTAGAGCACCCTGTTGATAACGGGGAGGTCGTAGGGTCAGCACCTACCGCGACAACCATTTCGGAGCATTGGCGCAGTAGCTACCGCAGCGGGTTGCTAACCCGTAGACCTCATACGAGGCCCGTAGGTGCAAGTCTTACATGCTCCGCCAACGGAGGGTTGGCAGAGAGGCTTATTGCAGCTGTCTAGAAAACAGCCGGTCGTTCATAGCGATCCGTGGGTTCGACTCCCACACCCTCCTCCACACTGCCGCAGTATTCCCCTAAAGACGGGGGCCTGACTGTAAATCAGGTGCCTATTGGCTGGCTGGGAGCGTTACCTAGATGCGGCACCCTTTTCGTCGTCATAGCTCAATGGGACAGAGCGGCGGTTTCCTAAACCGCGTGTTGGGGGTTCGAGTCCCTCTGGCGACTCCATGTGCTGCTGGCCGAACAGATTAGGCAGCGGAGTGCAAATCCGTTGAACCAGGTGCGACTCCTGGGCAGCACTCCACAGGCGCGTAGCTCAACTGGTAGAGCAGCAGTCTCCAAAACTGTGGCGTTTTCGCCGATGGGGGTTCGAATCCCTCCGCGCCTGCCACTTTTCTCAAAACCAAATACCTAAGAAGGAGGTAACTGATGGTCTATATTTCCGACCACACTATCGAAGCAGACTCGTGTAGCGCAAAGGCTAATGCCGTCGTGAATCTCATTTTGACAGGAGATGACGCATATGCGCTTGAAGGCTGCAAGTCGCCCGATTCCGTCGCGCATGTCCTGTTTAACGCGCTGCGCCGCAGGCTCTATTTTGGCGGTGGCGGCCATCGTTGCATCGGAACTATCGACTGGGGGTACCGTCCCGCCAAGCCGGAAATCGAGCGAGTCATCTTCCATGACCCCGCAACCATCGTCTACTGGATGGACGGCACCAAGACCGTCGTCAAGGCCAATAACGAGAAGTTCGACAAGGAGAAGGGCCTGCTCGCAGCCATCGCCAAGAAGGTCTACGGCAACAAGGGCAGCTTCAACAACATCATCAAGCACTACGTCGAGGAGTAGCCGATGGATGATTGCCCGGTTATCAACGAGACGTGCCTATCTGGACTCAAGCCACTTGATGCCTTTAAGAATCAGCCTGAGTTCATCAGAATCGAAATCGACCCGGAGTACAAGGACGTTTTCGAGGATTGCCTAGAGAACGCAAAGCCGCTGAGCGACGACGTGTACATATACACGGCTCTCGGCATGTTCCTGTCGAAGGTCTATCCCAACCAAGACACAACCGAATAGCACGAAAAAAGCCCCTGCCACATTCTGAACTGCCTCCCATTTCTTGGACATGAGAAATGGGAGGCAGTTCATTCCACCGCGCGGGGGCTTTGACCTAGGAAGGAGGTCAGCATGAGTGTAGCAGATTTGCAGCTGTTCCAGAATGAACAGTTCGGCAAGCTGAGGGCCACCAAGACCGAGTCGGATGAAATCTGGCTTGCCGCGACCGACGTTGCCAAGGCTCTCGGTTTCCGAGATGCCAATGGCGTCACTCGACTTCTCGATGATGACGATAAGTGCTGGTCAGCGGAACTCCCACAGAATGTGTGTGAAATGGAAACCAGCGACGCTCGCCGCAAGGGAGGACTCAGGCTTATCAACGAGTCCGGTTTCTACCGAGTGATTATGGTGAGCCGCAGCCCGAACGCCGCACCGTTCCAGCGATGGGTCACTCACGAGGTCCTGCCGTCTATCCGCAAGGACGGCGGCTACATCGCAACCAGCCCCGAGGACAGCGACGCCGACATCATGGCGCGTGCCCTGCTGATTGCCCAAAAGACCATCGACCGCAAGAACGAGCTTATCGCGCTCCACGAGGCGACCATCGAGGACATGAAGCCCAAGGCGCTGTTTGCAGACGCCGTGGCCGACTCCGACGGCACGTGCCTTATCGGTGAGCTTGCCAAGATGATGTGCCAGAACGGTCTCGAGATCGGTCAGAACCGACTTTTCAAGCTACTCCAGCGCGACGGATACCTCGGCAAGTCAGGCTCCAACCGAAACGTGCCGACCCAGCGCTCCATGGACATGAAGCTGTTCCGCATCAAGGAGACGGCTGTCACCCATAGCGACGGTCGAGTCACCATCAACCGCACGCCCAAGGTAACTGGAAAGGGCCAAGCCTACTTTATCGGTCGCTACTGCGGGGCGGTGTCGGATGGACTCTAATCACGGCGGCTGGTCGCCGATGGACGCGAAACGCAACGAATTGCTCGACGCAGTCAACAAGGCGGCAAAGGCGTTCGTCGAGGACGTGACAAACTCCGGGCAACCCAAGCCGTCTACGCTGTCGATCGCCATGGCGGCTGGACTCCCGGCGCAGATTACCTACACGGTAGCCGAGTGCGGCAAGTTCACCGGACTCGGGCAGGACAGGCTCCGGCGCGACCGCGATAAGGGCCTGATTGACTTCATCGAGCCTGACGGCGAACGCGGCGCACGCATCAGCGTGTTCGAGCTTGACCGCTATCTCAAGGACATCGGAGCGCTGCTATGACGACGTTCCGAGTCGATTTCGTCCGAGGTAAGGACAGGCCTCGCTTCACCGGAACAGGCCGCACCTACACGACCAAGCGGACGCACGATGACGAGCAGGCAATCCGCGCCGCCTATCTGGATGTCATCGCCAAGGAGGGCAACGTCCTTCCGGCTGAACACCAGACTGGACGAGAGCCGTTCATTCTATTAGTCGATGTGTACCGTGCCCTCCCAAAGTCGCGCCCGAAGAAGGTTCTCTGCGAGGAGGACACCTTCAAGCCCGACTGGGACAACATCGGAAAGCTCGTGTCAGATGCCCTCAACGGTCTGGCTTGGAAGGACGATTGCCAAGTCGTAAAGGCCGACATAAGCAAGTGGCCTCGCATGAGGGGCCTTGAGAGCGACCGCATGATAATCACCATCATCCCGCTCGGACTGATGAACATGGACGAGGTCGCGGAGGTGAACCCATGTCGATCGTAGGCGAAAACAAGTACTTCACGCTAATCAGGACTCCAGACGGCGACAACGACGCATGGCTGGCCCAGCGCCGCAAGGGAATCGGAGGTTCTGATGTCGCTGCCATTATGGGACTCTCTCATTATCGCGGGCCATACGAGGTCTGGGCAGAAAAGCTCGGATACATCCCGCCAGCAGACCTCTCGGACAATGAGGCTGTTGAATGGGGGAACATCCTCGAACCCGTCGTGGGTGGTCATTACGCCAGTAGACACCCAGACCGCATCGTCAGGCGCGTCAACGCCGTCTGCCAGAGCATCGAGCGACCCCACGCCCAAGCATCACTAGACTACGAGGTCAAAGACCCCGAGCTGGGCTGGGGAATCCTGGAAATCAAGACAGCGTCGCTCTACAGGGAGCATGACTGGGACGAGGGCGTACCGCTCTACTACATCACCCAGATTACCCATTACATGAGCGTCACCGGGCGAAAGTTCGCCGACGTTGCAGTACTTATCGGCGGCCAGATTTACAAGGAGTTCCGCGTCATGCGCGACGAGGACGACATTCGCGCCGTCAACAAGGAAGTCGATGACTTCTGGTCGATGGTCGAGAACGACGTCGAGCCGCCGATCGGTGAGATTGGCGCTGAACTCAAGGCTCTCGCCGCCAAGCATCGAAAGCCCGGCGAGTACATCGAAAAGGACGCCACCCCGAAAGAAGCGCTCGAATGGCTCAAGGCCAAGGAGCTTTGCGACTCGGCGAAGAAAGGGCTGCAGGCTGCTTCGAACAGGCTGTGCCAGCTAATCGGCGATGACCGAGGAATCACGACGCCTGACGGCCGATTCACATGGTCGCGCTACGAGCGTAACGGAAAGCCCGAGAACGGCGGCATCAAATACAAAGAGTTCTAGGAGGAACATTGGGAGCAATCACGCAGGCGAAACAGGAGATTCAGCAGTCCCAGCAGCAGGACAACTCCTTCGCCGGACTTATCAAGCGCTGCGCACCTCAGCTGCAGGCGGTCATGCCCAAGGGCTTCACGCCCGAGCGACTGACCCAGCTGGCAATCGCCACCTACAAGCAGATTCCTGACCTAAAGGAATGCTCGGTGCAGAGTATGCTCAGCTGCTGCCTCAAGTGCGCTGAAATCGGACTTGAGCCGAACGACATTATGGGCAACGCCTACATCCTTCCGTACAACAACCGCAAGACTGGCCGCAAGGAGGCCCAGTTCATCCTCGGCAAGAACGGCATGTTGGAGCTGGTTCGCCGCTCCGGTCAAGTCAAGACTGTGCGTACGCAGTGCGTCTACGAGGGCGATGACTTCGAGTACTGGGAGGACGAGACTGGCGTTCATTTCAGCTTCAAGCCCAACCTCGATGCCGACCACAGCGCCAAGAATCTCAAGCTGGTCTACCTGTCCTGTCATTTGAAGGACGGCGGTTTCGTCTTTCTCCAAATGAGCAAGAAGGAGGTCGACGAGGTGAAGGACCGCTCCAAGGCCAGCAAGTTCGGACCGTGGGTGTCCGACTACGCCGCCATGGCAGAAAAGACCGTCATCCGTCGAGCATTCAACCGTGGCCTGCTGCCGCGCTCAGTCGAGGTCGCCAAGGTCGTTACCGATGACGAGAGCACGCCGATCGTCCTCGACGAGGAGGGCAACCGCATCTTCGATGACCCGCTGGCTCCCGAGCCGACCGAGGTCCCCGCAAACGTAGACGCCGAGACTGGCGAGATTATCGAGGAGGTTTCCGAGTAATGCCCATCAATCACGAGCTTACCGAGGAGGAGCGCCAGCTTGCGCTCAAGAAAGCTACCGAGGCGCGTAAGGCACTTGCCGAGATTCGCCGCAAGATGAAGTGGCTGGAGGTCGAGCCGCTGGAAGTGCTCGACGCGCCCGAGGCCCAGCGCATGCGCTTGCGCTACTTCATCGCGTCCCTGCCGGGCGTCGGCAAGACCAAGACCGAGCAGATTCTGGAGGAGCTTGGCATCGACGAGAAGCGCCGTCTCGGTAGCCTCGGTTGCCGACAGCGCGACAAGATCGTGAAGCTGCTCAACGAGAGGAAGAAATAGTGTCCATCAACCGAGTCTGCATCACTGGCAACCTGACGCGCGACCCCGAGCTTCGCGCCACCCAGAGCGGCTCGCAGGTGCTCAACTTCGGCATCGCGGTCAACGACCGCCGCAAGAACCCGAGCACTGGGGAGTGGGAGGACTATCCCAACTTCGTGGACTGCACCATGTTCGGCACCCGAGCCGAGAAGATTGCCAACTTCATCGCCAAGGGTTCCAAGGTCGCCATTGAGGGCAAGCTGCGCTACTCCAGCTGGGAGCGCGACGGCGAGCGCCGTTCCAAGCTGGAGGTCATCGTGGACGAGATTGAGTTCATGAACCGCCGAGACGAGCAGGGCGGTGCCGTTATCAGCACACCTACTCCTGCTCCCGCACAGCCCGTAACTCGCCGTCAGGCGGCTCCTGTTGCCACTGCCGAGGTCTATGACGAGGACATTCCGTTCAAGGAGGATTCACATGAATCTTGAGCGCGACGGCGCACCCGACGCCGCCCCGAACTACGAGTGCGGACAATGTGAGTCGTTCGCGTTCATCGGTGAGAGCGGCTGCGGCTTCTGCAAGCGAAAGTACGCCCAGTGGTACGACGAGCGTCAGAGCATCGGCGCTGCCGACGTGCTCGAATGGGTGCAGGAGCACGCTGTAAACGAGAGCGACGAGCCTTGTAACGGCTTCGTCGAGTACTGATTTGTATGCGGGGCGGCCTTCACGGGCTGTCCCGCTTCTGGAAGGAGGTGGCTTTTGAACGAGTGCAAGACGGGCGCTGTCGTGACCGTTTCCGATTTCGACCGCGAGGACTTCCGGCTCTGCATCGAGTGTCCCTACAAGTGCGACTGGTTCAAGGCCAGCTACCCGTTGGCGGGTCGAGCGCACCCGTTGGAAGGAGATGGAACCGATGGAGATTAAGACCGTCGCTGAGTACGGGCACACGCCCGAGCGAAAGCACGCCGGGGACGCCGGAGCAGACATGCGAGCGTTCATCCCGCTACCCGTGACCATCGGAGTCGGGGAGTCCGCATGGATTGACCTCGGCGTGAGCATGGAGATTCCCGAGGGCTACTTCGGCCTGCAGGCGCCGCGCTCGGGACTCGGATGCAACTACGGCATCTGCCTCGCAAACGGAGTCGGAATCATCGACTCGGGATACCGAGGCCCCATCAAGGCCAAGCTGCTCAACCTTGGCGAGAAGGCCTTCACGGTGTATCCGGGCGATCGCGTCTGCCAGATGGTAATCATCAAGTGCGAGGACGTCGATTTCCTGAACGTCGACGAGCTGTCGGACAGCGACCGTGGGGCGAACGGCTACGGCAGCACTGGGGTCGAGTAACGAACTTATATAAAAGGAGGTCAAATGGCAGATGTAAAGATTTTCGCTGAGAATCTTGAGGAGAGCGCCAAGAAGCAGGTTGACGAGATTGCATCGTGTCCGGCTTTCGAGGGTGCCACGATTCGCATCATGCCCGACGCCCACGCCGGAAAGGGTTGCGTGATCGGGTTTACAGCGAACCTTGGGGACAAGGTTATTCCGAATCTGGTCGGAGTCGACATCGGTTGCGGTATGCTCTGCGCCCCTCTCGACGAGCGTATCGACCGCTACGATTTGATTCAATTCAACCGCGACGTGAAGAAAGCTGTACCAACTGGGTTCAGCGTTCACAACGAGCCGAAATGCAGCCTTGAGAATGACTACGGTGTTGTGAACGGCGCCTATCTCAAAGGGGTCGAGCTGATTGAGTGCTCCATGGGCACGCTGGGCGGCGGCAACCACTTCGTTGAACTCGACGAGGACGAGTATGGGTATCAATATCTTGTGGTGCATACCGGTTCTCGCAATCTGGGCAAACAGGTAGCCGAGTATCATCAGGCAATGGCGCAGGAAATGTGCAAGGAAGATGTTCCCCGCGATCTCAAGTACCTCGTGGGCTTTGCGGCAGGCGCATATCTCAACGACATGCGTATCTGTCAGAGATACGCCACTGATAACCGTTTCCACATTCTCAAGCAGATTAAGGAACGCACCGGAATCAAGCTGGACCTGACCGCTCGATTCGAGACGATGCACAACTACATATCCGATGACAACGTTATCCGCAAGGGCGCAATCAGCGCACACACTGGCGAGAAGGTCCTTATCCCGTTCAACATGCGCGACGGCTCAGTAATCGCCGTCGGTAAGGGAAACGATGATTGGAACGAGTCCGCTCCCCACGGAGCTGGTCGCGTCATGAGTCGTACGCAGGCACGCGCCAACCTGGATACCGAGAAGTTTGTATCAGAGATGAAGGAGGCTGGCATCTACTGCCCGAGCGCCTGTGAAGCGACGCTCGACGAATCGCCTGAGGCATATAAGAGCGCCGACGAGATATTGCGGCTTATCGAGCCGACAGTTGAGGTCATCCATCACCTAAAGCCGATTTGGAACCTCAAGGCGACCGACATGAGGGGGTGGCGACATGACCGCTCCATGTAAACGTGAAACGGCATATGCCACCACCGTAGTCGTGTTGTTCATCTTGATTGCCGTTGTCGGTTGCATCGGAGGTCGGTTCAAATGAAGCACGACTGCCAAAGCTGTGCCAAGTGGGACGATTTCAGCAGCGGATACTACGGCGTTTGCGAGCGCATGGCGCAGCACAACTACCTGCTGAACGTCAAGAACAAGCAGCTCACAACCGGGGAGTTCATCGACTGCATAATCGACAGCATCACGTGCTGCGACGGCTCGTGTATGTTCTGGGCTGGTGCAAAGTGCGATATGTAAGCATCTTCTCGGGAGTCGAGGCCGCGACGCTCGCTTGGGAGCCGCTTGGATGGGAACCGCTCGCGTTCTGCGAGATTGACGACTTCCCGAGCGCAGTCCTCGCCGAGCGCTGGCCGAACGTCCCGAACCTCGGGGACATTACCAAAGTCGATTGGAAAAAGGAGATTCATGGAGCAGTTGACCTTGTGGTCGGAGGAAGTCCCTGTCAGTCCTTCTCGATCGCAGGAAAGCGAGAAGGTCTTAAAGGAGCTTCTGGACTCATGTTCGAGTACATACGTTGTGTTCAAGAGCTTGTGCCTAAGTGGTTCATCTGGGAAAACGTCAAGGGAGCGCTCTCGAGTGAGGGGGGGGGTGCTTTCCTGCAGCTCCTGCGAGAAATGGATGCCCTCGGGTACGGTTTGGCGTGGCGAGTACTGGACGCGCAGTTCTTCGGCGTGGCCCAAAGGCGCGAACGTCTCTTTCTTGTCGGACATCTTGGAGACGCGCGCGCCTGCGAAGTACTCTTTGAGCCAGAAAGCATGTGCTGGGATACTCCGTCGAGCCGAGAAAAGAGGAAAGCCGTTGCCGCCGCTTCTGGACGCTGCGTTGCGCAAGGTAGCGGAACAGGACGCCTAAACCCCGATAGCCAGCATGACACCTTCTCGATTGCCGGAAACATCATCGGACGCAAGCCCGAGAACGGCGGCAATGGGGGGGGTTCCAAGAACCTGGGGAGCCTATGTACACACTGACGACGATTGACCGTCCGGCGGTGGCGTTCAAGTACCACCAAGGCTCAAAGGCAGGCGGCATCGGAGCTGCTGTAGAGCAGTCACCGACACTCACTGCCGACTATCACAATCCTGCGGTTATGTATGAGGAGAGTGACACATGCACAGCTGGCTTATCCGAGACAGGGCAGGCAAACCAGGGGGGGCAAAGGACCTTTGATTCAAGATGAAATCAGCGGAACTCTCAGCACGGTAAACAACCAGAGCCTCGTATGCCTCACGGGAGGTCAAGAGCACGCCTGCGTGAGCACAGAGACTACTGGTACTCTCTGTGCTCACGCAGCGAAAGAACCGCCAGTCGTCGCTTTCAAGCATCACCAAGGAGCGACAGACGGCAGCGGCACCGACGGCGAGTCGGAGCCGATCGAAGATTACCACAGCAGCCAAGAAATGACGACCCGTCCGATTAACACAATGATTGCGACTCGTGGAAATAAACTCGGTCGTGGCACTGGTTTCGGTCTGGGAGATGAAACCGACCCAGCATACACGCTCACGTGCAACCATGAGCATGGAGTCGAGATTAAAGGCGTCAACGAGACGGTAGTTCGCCGACTCACTCCCCTCGAGTGCGAGCGCCTGCAGGGTTTCCCCGGTAACCACACCAGAATCCCGTGGAAGGGAAAGCCTGCCGAGGAGTGTCCCGACTCCCTGCGCTACAAGGCGTGCGGCAACAGCATGGCCGTCCCAGTCATGCGCTGGCTCGGTGAGCGTATCGAGGCGGTCGACAGGCTATAGAGCAGCTGAGCCGCCGGATTCCCGGCGGCTCCACCATTGGAGAACAAATGAATAACATCAAGGTCAAGTCCGTTAAGTTCAGCGGACCTGCAACCATCGTCTTTTTCGAGGACGGCACCAAGGCCGTCACCAAGTGCAGAGCCGGAGACGAGTATGACATCAACCTCGGAGTGTCGTGGGCCATCTGCAAAAAGGTCGCACGCGATCGTGGACTCACCGTAATGGATTTGATCACAGCCGTCGTGCCGCAGGAGTCGTACCGCACGATGCCGACGTTCACCACGCGCGTCTCGGTGCGCACCATCGCTCAGCTGTTCTGCGATACCCGTATCGACTTCCTTGTTGATGCGGGTATCGAGGAGTCGCATGACGCAGCCGAGTCCGTGGCCTTCAAGCAGGCCTTCGACGAGTCCCTGTGGCCAGAGAAAGCCTACGCCGGAAAGCGCCCCGGCCCCGGCAACAGCAGGTACAAGCCTCTAATCGACGCGTTTATCGACAGCGGACTGTCAGTCATCAAGCACAAGTACACGACGAGTAGCACCGACTACCGCGTTGGCCGCAAGGCATCAAACAACGTGCAGTCCTGCATCGAAAGCTATATCAGGACAAACGGGCTCTCCGACATTATCCGCGTATATCGGGACAACGGCTACGTCTGCATCGCGAGGCTCAACAAATGACGGACAAGAAGAAGCCAGCGGGCAAATGGCACGCCGTATTGCGCGATGACGGCAAGCGCTACGTGAGCGTAACTGCCGCAGCCGTGTCGGTTGCAGCCGCTAAGTCCTCCATCAGCGCGGCCTGCCGAGACGGGAGCATGGTCGGCGGCCACTATTTCAGCTACGAGGAGGACGGACGCCGCTACGCCTGCACCTGCAAGATTTGCGGCAAGGCTTTCGGCGGCTCAGCGAAGAACGCCGTCTACTGCTCTCAGGAGTGCAGGGACGAGGGCAGGCGAAGGATTCACACGTCCAGCCGATGTCGCAACGGAGTCGGCACCAGGGCGGGCTACGTCTCCAAGAACGCGAAAGTCGATTCGTACTTAAGGATACGCAACGTAAGGGAGGAATGGAAATGACCGAGAGCCGAACCAGAACGCAGGTGCTCTGCGATCTGGTCTGCAAGCTGACCAAGACCATCGAGTTCCTGAGCACCAAGTCAACCAGCAAGTACTCGGGGGCCATGGTCTGCAAGCTCCTCAAGGAGGTCCAGGACGAGGTTTCGGCGGCATTGGAGGCGGCCGAATGAGCGAGTACGCAGTGCATTACAAGCATGGCAGCATCGAGACTGCCGACAAGATTGAGGCCGTCACCGAACTGCTCGGCAAGAGCGACATGGTCGGCGGCGCCTATATCTCGGACGTGGCCCACGCGCTCAAGTACTTCGACCGCGCTGGACTCAAGGACGACTACGACGAGGACCTTTATAAGTGCGCCGACTGGCTGCACCGCCTTATCACTGGACAGTTTCTGAATGAGGTGAGCGGACGATGATTCAACCGCTGAAAGACATGGACGGGAACTACATCCCTCTGGACACGTGCGAGCTTTACGACGATGACGGAACCGTGGTCGATATCTGTGGATTCTTCTACGCATCGCGTGTCGGATTGTGGTCCGCAAGCACCGTTGACGATGCAATCCTGTTCCCCGATCAGTACCACCTGAACAATCCGACCGTGAAAAAGGACATCGACGAGTTTTTTAAAGCTCTTGAGGCAATTGTCGAAAACGAAAAGTTCCGCAATCTTCTAAAGAACCACTTCGCCGAGCTTAAGGAGCGCTGCGAATGAGTGTCGAGTTGCCAAAAGACCATGAAGGCCACGAGACTCCGCTTGATACTGAGGTGCTGTATGACAACAACGGCGTGAAGTTCAATGTGGACGAGTTCAAACTCTGCGCTTTGCCATCATCACGGACAAGTTTCTGGACAATCAGAGGCGTATTCGAGGACGAAGGGGAGGAATGCAACTTCTTGCCGCATCTCCTGCATCTAGTCCAGCCCGACAGCTGGAAGAGGCTACTGGAAGATTTGGACAAGGCGGGAAGCAAAACATACTGCGGCGCCTGCACCTATTTTGGCATGAACTCAACCAATTGCGACAAGTGCGCCATTGGCGATCTAAGCAGCTGCGACTCAGCTGCCATGCGCGACATTGCAGACCGTATCCGCAAACTGAGAGGTGAGGACTGATGTGCGTCTACTGCGAGGAGCCTCGCAACGAGATGCACATGCAGGCTGATCGTCCTTTGCGCAACAACAAGTCAATGTACATCAAGGAGACATTTCCTGGGATGTTCCGAATTGTCGCTATGTCTAGCGACGGTGAACCGACCTACATGGAGTCCGAGCGCATCAGCTACTGTCCATTTTGCGGTCAATTACTGAGAGGCGATACCGATGCCTAACGATTGCCCCTACTGCAACAATCCGTACTTCAACTTCGGAGATGACCAGGATGAAGTCGAGCTGTGGATTGACGAGACGCTTGACGGCGAACGCGTTATCGCAATAGACCCCCCGTATGCGTGGAGCATCCCTATCAACTACTGCCCGTTCTGCGGACGAAACCTCATGAAGAAGGTGGACGAATGACGACCATGAAGCCGTGCTATAAGTGCCATTCGACCGAGCACATGCACATCGAGATTGTTGCCGACTATTTGCACAACACGCTATCAGCCAAGGTGACTTGCACGGAGTGCAACACCTTTACTCAGCTGGACTATGTGCTCACCGGGCCGCATGCCGACGAGTACAGACCGGATGACGCACAGCTGACCAGCGAGGTCATCGAGCGATGGAATGAACATTGCAACGACATGGAAGGGATGTTCGACCGTGAATAATGAGCTATTAGAGCTGCTTAACGGGCTGAGGCCGTGCCCGTTCTGCGGAAGGTACAGCACCATCTTCAGAAGGGAGCTTGTGTCGAAGTCCGGCACGTATCTCTACACGGTCAGGTGCTACAGGTGTGGTGCCGAAGGCCCGAAGGTCTACGGGGACGATGATTCGAGTTCTGCAACAGAGACGGTTGCGGAGCTTTGGAACGGGAGGGCTGAGCAGAATGATTAAATACTTCTGCGACCTCTGCTATCGCCCGATTAAAGGTCTGCCAGCGCACTTATCTCTAACTCGCAATGGTGCGCCCAGCAGCGATCTTATGCTCAGCGTCTACAGCAAGGAGATTTGCAAGGACTGCTACCAAGCCATCGAGGACACCGTCAAGTCCATTCGTAAGGAGGAAAAATGAGCAAGTACACCGTCAACGTTGAGTACACCATCAACGTTCCCGATGACGAGTTCGATGAAAACGATGACCCGCTCGCGGAAATAGAGGACGGCTATAACTACTTCATCGACGCATTCCAGACCGAGGCCCACTGCAGCTCCGTAGAGAAGTGGTAGGAGGGCAGATGAAATCAATCGAGTTTAAGCCGTGTCCATTCTGCGGCGGCAAAGCCGAAATCGTGTCATCGAGTCCATGCGGAATTGGACCATTCAGCGTTTGCTGCGCACGCGGGAACCCGTGCTGGATTCGTCCGAGTACGGACTACTACGATACGGAAATCGTGGCAGCAGCCATATGGAATAGGAGGCTACCCAATGGAGCTTAAACCTTGCCCGTTTTGCGGACGGTCTGTTTACAAGAAGCCGTATACGCGTCAGGGCAGAGGCTCATGGATTAGGCAGGGCGTAATTTGTTGCAGTTGCGGAACCGAAATGCGCATACGCACAATCAGCAAACATACTGCCGAGCTGTACGAGCGCAACTTTTGGCGTATTGATCAAGACAAAGCCGTCTATAGCGGCGATGTGAACGACGTGGATGCCGTCATTCAGTTCACCAAGGACGAGATTGTCAAGCGGTGGAACACAAGGAGCGACAATGCTTAGCTTCTGGCGCCACCCAATCATCTTCATCAGGCGCCTGCTTCTGCCGACCTGTAGGACGTGCATCCACAATGACGGCGAGTACGGAACTGGATTTTGCGACTGCAAGGAGTACCGCGATCGGTACGAAAAGCTGGAGGGTGACGAACTAGAGCGCACGTTCTGCTCCGAGATTCGCGGCACCAGGTACTGTAAGTACGAGGAACTTCACTAACCCAACAACCAAATAAGGAGGAGGATATGGACTCCAACGCTATCAAGGAGATAGCCAACCAGCTGGGCGTCGGTGCCGACTACCTGCTGAACCACCTGTCCGAGTTCGCGCCGAAATGGGCTGCGATGCAGGTCGCCAAGAGCGGTGTCGCCTGCGTTTTTCTGGCGGTTGCGCTCGCTGTGGCGATTCGCATACTTATGTGGGCCATCCGATCGAATGACGACAGCGATACGGATTACTGCCATGACGTGACGTGCTACTACTCAGATGACATAGACAGCACCCTTGTGATTATGTTCTGCGGCATCTTCGCCCTCTGCATGTTCATTGCGCTCATGTGCTGCGTAAGTGACCTGGTGACGCATATCGCGTCGCCCGAGGCGGCCATGCTGAACGACATGCTGGCGGCGGTTCAATAATGGACAACGAGGGGATTGCCACAAAGGCCCGACTCGCCGCCGACTTCATGACAGACCTGAGTGGACACATCGAGGCCCGCGAGGACTGGATTACAACACTGCACGACGAGCACCAATACTGCATCCCAGCTAATCTCAGCAAGACACGCCTGCTCGAGGCAATCCGCATGGGGCGCTCGATGCTGCTCGAGCTTTACAAGATGGTGGAGGTAGATGACAGGTGATTACCGATGACGAACGGCATGACATAGCCGATGGACTGCGCAGACTCGCCGTTTGCCGCCATAGCACTGGGGTTCCAGACTCAGAAATCTTGGACATTTTGGAAATCAGTTGCGCCGATATTCCCAATTGCTCTGATGCATATGACGTGGAAATGCTTGCAGAACTAATCGACCTCCCGACATGTAAAAACGTTGCCGACCTCGATCGCGAGTCGTTCAAGTGCTCGCGCTGCGGATACCGCGTACTGTCCATTGACGGCGCACCGGATGCTGCAAAGTTGGTTTCGCCGGAGGGTGGAGTTGTCGATTTCGGGTGCTGCCCTAACTGTAGAGCGGAAGTGGTGGAAGATGATTAGCGACAAGGAGCGCCGCGATGTAGCGGCGAGGATGCGCGAGATATGCCACGAGAACCCCGACGTCTCGCTGCAGGGCATGGTGGCCTCAGCGATGAACGAGTGCCTGCCGGAGGGCATGGAGTACGGCCCGACGCTCGCCGAGCTGATAGACCGTCCGACCTGCGCAATTGTCGAGAGCTACATGGGAGACAACTTGGAGTCAGTCGAGGAGACGCCGCATCACGTCCTGTCATGCGGCCACATCGCCTACGGAGAGGACGACCCCATGTTCTGTCCCGTATGTGGAGCGGCGGTGACTGATGATAACCGATAGCGAACGCCAAGAGGTGGCAAAAAAGCTGCGCGAGCAGGCAGAAAATAGCTACTTCACGCTGATGCAGCGGTGGGATAATTTACAGTTCACAGTAATGGGCAAGGTATATATCACAGCTCCTGAGAAGGTCTACCTTGCCATCGCCGACCTAATCGACATTCCAACCTGCGTCATGACCAACGTTGGTGGCGATTTCGAGAACTCATTCCAGTGCTCCAACTGCATGAACGAGTTCGACATGCCCGACTACGATCGGTATCCGTACAAGAGATGCCCCGAGTGCGGAGCGGTGGTAATTGATGCAAATTAAGAAAGAGCTACGTGGCCAAATCAACGATTTATGTAGAACCATGCGCGATGCACAAGATGATTGGTACGCACGAATCCCTGCGCCGTGTCGTTATTTCGGTGCCTGCAGTACCAGCGTTAAGAAGCCGCTCAAGGCATCGTGTGCCAACTGCCGCGCCGAGCGCATGGTGACTTTCGACAACGCACTAGCCGACGTGGACTGCTACACGCTCATGATTATCGACTTTCTGAAAAGCTGTGGCGTGGAGGTGGAAGATGAAAGCTAAGCGCACCGTCTACCTGGTCGTCGACTACGGCGGCGAATGGGAGGACAAATGGGATTCTCCTTATATGGCGTTCGACAACGAACATGATGCTGAGGTGTGCGCCGAGAAGCGATGCAAGCGCAACAGGTACGACGGAAAAGAATGGCCTGAGACATTTTGGGACGAGTACAGCTTCTCCGGTGTCGTACCGATCTCAGTGCTCATGGAGGTTGCCGATGATTAAGTGCAAGCTCGTCGACAGCTTTTCAGGCAACAACAAGCATTACAGCTGGGACATAGAGAGCGATGGCAGTCGTATCTACATGATTGACTGTGACGCTTTTCGAGTAGCCGATGGACGCTATACGCTGGTGTATTTCGTATACGACAGCAAGAACGACAGCGTTCACAGACTGCCGAACCAATTATTCGTCGGCGAGGTAACGGAGAACAGGGCGCTCGCTTTGATTGCAAGCCACCTCGGTCTAGAGGTCAATGTCGACATAGAGGTTGCTGGTTGAAACATAATCGGAACTATTACAGACAAGGATGATAAAGGATGGATAACTCTAAACGAGCACTCGCCGCGACCGTGGCCTTCATCTTGGCAGTGGTGGGTATTATCGCGACCTTGGGGCTATCTGGCTGCACCGAACGTGCTCAGGTCAGCCACAACCTATCCCAAGATGCCGACAACTTTAACGTTCGCCGCCGAGTGACCGTTATCAACATGCGCTCGGACAAGGTTCTGTTGCAGATGGAGGGCTGTCTTTCAATCAGGACAGACACCGAAACCAATGAGCTGAACGTTATCGCCGAGCTGCCCAACGGCGAGTACCAGAAGCATTTCATCTACCTCAATGATTGGACTATGTACACGGTGGAGCAAATCGACTCCACTAAGACCGACAAGTACAACTATGAGTTCAACTTCCTGCCGCAAGAGCTGCCCGGCGTGAAGATCACAAGCAAGGACTAGACGATTGGAGCGCCCGGCAACACGCTGGGCGCTCCACTTTGGAGGCAACATGGCGCCGACTCTCAGGCGCTGCCCTTTCTGCGGCGGCGAGGTGTACGCCCGTGAGGTCATTATCATCGGCGGCACCGAGGAGTTCGAAATCAGGCACCGCGACGAGGATGCGGCCTACAGAGACAACTGCCCGATGGTGGTCGGGCTGTATCCGAGCGAGGGCGAGTTGATCGCAGCCTGGAACTACTCAAAATAGGCTTATTAATATATTTTATTGATAGGGGGTCACTATATGGCAGAACGCAGAATGTTCGCCAGAACCATCGTCGAGTCGGACGCCTTTCTCGACATGCCGCTGTCGGCCCAGTCGCTGTACGTCCACCTCGTGATGAACGCCGACGACTGGGGCTTCGTCAACAACCCGCGCTCAATCCGCAGGATGTGCGGCGCGTCGGAGGACGACTTGAGGATTTTGGTCGCGAAGAAGTTCATCCTGACGTTCGACTCGGGCGCGGCGGTCATCAAGTCGTGGTGGGTCAACAACTACGTCCGGTCTGACAGGCGCCACGCAACTCGATACCAAGACGAGTTAGCCACGCTTTACATTGACGAGAACAAATCGTACACGACGAGGGACACGGGCCTACCTGCGGATATGTTCAAACCGGTAGCCAAAGTGGAGACACTTGGTAGCCAACTGGTAGACAAACGGGAGACACCTGACTGTCAGTTGGTAGTCAAACGGGATACCGAGGTTAGGTTAGGTAAGGATAGGTTAGGAGAGAGTACTAGTAACTCCTCTAGGGTTGATACTCAACCTAATCCCAAGGGTTTTGGCGCGTGCGCGCCCGAACAACCGAAAAAACGACGGGCGAAAAAGTTCGTGAAGCCCACGATTCCCGAGGTCGCCGAGTACGCCGAGGGCTTCATCAAATCCAGAAACCTACGATTAACTGGGGAAACGTTCCGAGCCGAAAGGTTCGTCTCGTGGTACGATGCTAACGGCTGGAAAGTCGGCAAGAACCCGATGAAGGACTGGAAGGGAGCGGTCAGGACATGGATTTTCAAGGACTACGTGGACGATTCCGCTGCCGCGACGGGGGCTGACGCCCAGTCCCTCGACGCCTTCGACTTCGCCGGGACGCTGTGATGGAGCCGAGGACGTGCCCCACCTGCGGGTTCCCCGTGGAGCGCAGGGTCTGGGACGTGGACCGCGAGCTGCTGATTCCCTGCAAGTGCAGGTGCTCGACGCTCGATTCGCGCAGGTCGGAGTGCTTCCCCGTCCCCGAGATGGCGTCCCAGACCTTCGACGCCGACGACGGCAAGTTCGGCCAAGACGTGGTCGAGAAGTGCCGGAAGTACGCCGACCGACTCCCTGACCTGCACTCGGGGCTGCTGCTTTTCGGGCCTCCCGACAGCGGCAAGACGTTTCTCAGCTGCTGTATCGCCAACGCGGCGCTGGAGAAGGGCATGAGGGTGCTGATGCGCTCGATGCCGTGGGTCCTCAGCCGCAGGTACGACGACGTCGCGGAGACGATCGAGACGCTTAGCCGGGCAGAGCTTCTGGTGCTCGACGACCTCGGGGCGGAGCGGGCAACCGACTACGGCCGCGAAATCGTCTACAGCGTCATCGACGCCCGCTACCAGAGCCGCAGGCCGACCGTCATCAGCACGAACCTGACCAGGACCGAGCTGGCGGCACCCGACGACATGGCCTGTCGCAGGACGTACAGCCGAGTCCTGGAGATGTGCCTGCCGCTGGAGGTGGACACGGGACGCAGACGCTCCACGAGGGAGCGCTACGCGGACATGGCCAAGGAGTTCGGATGGTGAGCATATCGCTCAAATGGGCTTAGAAAGCCACAGGATTTGATTTAAGGGCACTTTCTGGTTTGAAACCAGTCAGTTCCTTTTTTGTTTAAAACGGGGGCTTAAAACGGCTCTCATTCGTTCGGAAGGACAATCGCTTGAAAGTTGTGTCGCGTATCGTGTCGGTCGGACTCGCGCTCGTTCTGCTCGCGTGTACCGTCGCCGCCGTCGTTTTCCTGTTCTGGCTGCAGGGTTTCCTGGCGGCGCTGCTCCTGGGGCTGGCGTTCGGCGTCAAGTGCGCCAACATCTGGGCGCTCTCGGCGCTCATGGTGTTCATCGCTGGCGGCATCTCCGTGTACGTGAGCCGCTAGTGCTGCGACAGGGCGAAATCAGCCAGTCGCTCCACGACTTTCGCGGCTACCAGGTCACCGCACGCTCGCTGGAGCGCCTGAAACGGCAGCTCAAGACCACCAAGCCGCAGGTCGGCAAGGAGCGCGTCTGCTGGTGCATCGACAGGTGCGAGGAGATTCTGGACCGCGCGTGGGACGACGTCGCCGAAATCGAGTGGACAAGGGGCGACACCGCCTGCCAGCTTGTAGTGCGCCACTTCCTGTTCGACGAGGACTGGCACGACGTGTCTGCCGACATGGGCATACCCTACGACAAGGCCAAGAAGATCGCCTACGCGGCCATCAAGTCTCTCGACTCACGAGACGTTTGTTAGACCCCGTACGCGAGACTCGATTTTAGGCTTTATTGATAGGGGGGTGAAGGTGAAGCGATGCAACTACTGCGGTCGGCTGCTGGACGCGTCCGAGTTCAACCGCAACCGCGCCAACGCCGACGGCCTGCAGCGCAAGTGCCGCGAGTGCCAGCACGCCGACAACAGGCGACGGGCGAGCGTGTTCGGCTACGCGCAGTACAACCGCTACATCAGCCACGGCCGCTACGCCGACGGGCGGTGATGTCGTGGTACCCGCAGCCGATCGGCGAGCTGGACAGCCCGAGGGTGCGAAGGCTCACGGACTCATGCGGTGCCGAGGGCGCAGGCGTGTGGCTGGCTGCCAAGTGCGAGCTGTATCGCGCCGCCGCCGAGGGCATTGAGCTGACGTTCGCCGAGCTTTCGAGGGCCGTTTCCCGAGATTTGGGCATCAGCCGGAAAAAGTCGCAAAGCGTGCTGGAGACCGCCGCCAAGTGCGGCGTTTTCGAGGTCAAAAACGACGAGAAGCGAACGGTTTCGGGCTATGGGTTCCAGCAGGAGGTCGAGAGGTACAACAGCATCTCCGACCAGCGGAAACGCGCCGCCAACGCCCGTTGGTGGAACGATAAAGTATAGGTAATACCCGTTCATAGGAGGTATGCAAATGCATATGCACTTGCATTGCCATAGCATAGCATTACATAGCAGGCAGAGCATTGGCTAGGCGTCCCGGGGGCATACTGGCGTCCCTGACGGTCGGCGAGCTGGCGTTCCTGCGGGTCGTGGGCTGGCGCCACAAGCAGGGCGAGCCGTTCTGCTCCACCGAGGTGACGCGACGCGGAAACGAGCTTGACAGGAAGTTCTTCTGCAGCTGCGGCAGGGGCGGAATCGCCGAGATATGCGGCGGGCTTGTTTCGAAGGGCCTCCTGAGACGTGAGAGGGGCACCAACAGGTACTCGCTCACCGAGCGCGGGGCAGGGGGGTACGCCGAGCTTAGGGACACGTTCCCCAAGCCGCTCCGCGACTCGAAGGGCATGTACGTTTCGGCATCTGGTGCAGCGACGGAGGATGATTTATGACGCAGGGAAGGTACGGGAACAGCCCGAACACGCAGACGCCGTCCAACAACAGCGAGACTCTGAGCATGATCAGGGAGCTTATCAGGTGGCCGTCCATCGACGCGAGCGACCCCGAGCAGCTGATGCAGCGGTTCGAGGACTACGTCGACCTGTGCGAGAGGCACGATTCGAAGATTCTGGTGAGCGGCATGTGCCAGAGCTTCGGGATGACCCGCAACGACGTTCTGGACTGGGCTAAGGGCAAGAGGACTAGGCTTGACAAGGTGCTGAGCACCGAATCGGCAGTGGTACTCAAAAATATTTTGCAAAGTTTGGAAGTTTCTTGGGAATCGGCGATGCAGAATAACGGCTACCGCAACCCGGTGACAGGAATCTTTCTCGGTAAGAACAATTTCGGCTACAGGGACGAGTCCCAGACGGTCATCAAGCACGAAGATGCAGCTCAGGGGCCTACCAAGGCCGAGCTGGAGGCCAAGTACATGGCCGCGCTGCCAGCCGAGGACGTGACGATCGAGAAGGTCGAGGAGCTGCCGCCGAGCGAATAGAAAGCGAAAGACCCCACTGCAATAAACGCAGAGGGGTCTTTTTTTGTGCCGACTTTCGGGGCCACTAACGACTTTCGCGGCCACTATAGGGTCCTAACGACTTTCGCGGCCACTAAGGGAGGAAAATCCGATCGGGCGCCGCGACTGTCACGACTTTCGCGCGCACTATAGGGTTTTCTGGTTCTGGCTTTCTGGCTATGGCGCAAACCTGCTGGGGAACGGCCGTTTTCCGCTCACGCAGTTTTGGCGCGATCGCGTGCGTTTTTGGGTATCTAGCTGGGCTATAGGCGCTCACGGGCCACGCTGGATATACCAGTGCGAGGCGCTACAATGCCTCAAAAACGGGCGTAAAAACGTTGGCGGTGCCAGCAGTGCCACGGGTGTAAAAACGGGGCTAGAATCGCCGTATAAACGCGCTAGGACGTGGCGCGGCGTGCCCGGCGTCGAGCGTTGCGTAGGTGTAGGCGTCTCCATAGGTTGAACACAAACGACGCGCGGATATAGGCGCTCACATGTCGCGGCCGTGGCGCTGGTTACTAGGATCAGAAACGAAAAACGGCCCACGGTGTAGGCCGTGAGCCGTTGCAAGGGCATAAAAAACGGCCCCGCCGAAGCAGGGCCGCGCGTTAGTTTTTGAGTAGGAAGTATAGGACGAGGACTGGCAGAATCACGGGGGCTAGAGCAATAGCGCCCAGATATATAAAGACGTTTTTCACGGGCTGCACCTCATTTTTAGTTGATCCTAGCGAAAATATATGAGAGTGCAACGGTACCGAGGACGCCGACGAGGACACCGAGCCAGTACGCATACCAGGCCGACGTTTTGACAAGCTCGAATAACATCATTCGGCCTCCCAATAATCGGAGAACATAAAGAAACATATCGAATAAATCGCGACGTCGTCGAAGGGATCAACCGACGTTGTACCGGCGTCGCCTGCAGGCTCCCAGATACCGCCGTGGCACTCCTCGACGGCTATCAGGTAGCGGCCGGGCGCGGCCGTGGTGTATACGGCCGCGCGAACGTTGGCAACTAGGGCGACGGTGTGAACGAGGCTCATTAATAGCACCCCCAGTAAAGTTCGGTAAACTCGTCGTCGATAGCGCTGCACACTTCGCCGGGGATATACGACACGGCGCGGTCCGTCCACCAAAACCCCTGCACCTCGCAGTCGTTTGTGTCGATATAAATGTTTGGGCCACCGCAGGCCACCATAATGCGATAGCCCGTCGGAACGTCGCGGTTGCTCAAATTGACCGTTGCTACAACGTCGTAGTTATCGTCGAGATATTCAAGCAGGCTCACGGACTCGCAGTCCTCCGGCATATCCTCGTCGTCATCCAGTACGTCGACGTTGCCGTCGCAGTCGGTGTAAAGACGGTCTTCATATGCTGCTACCAACATATCGCGGATATGTTCCGTTTGCTCCTGCAGTTCGTTCGTAGTATTGTTGCTCATGGTATGGTTCTCCTATTCCGTACCGTGGCCCGTTCGAGTACCGTCGAGCGGGCCGTTTTTCTGTCTAGAAAACTTTGTTTAGCTCGAAGTCAAGCTCAACCATGCGATAGCTACGGCGATATGCCCCGGCGCTGCGGATATAGTCCGTTTGGTATACGGCTATGCCCTCGATGCGCACTGCATATAGGCAGGTAGCGCGGTAGCGCGTGAAACCGCAGTCCATGAGGTCGTTAATAACCTCGTCCGGCGCGTAATAGAACCACTGGTTAATATCCTGATGCAGTGCCATAAACGCGGCTTTAGCCATACCGCAGGCCGTCGTAGCCCTGGTATAGAAGAAAACTTCGTTGTCCATGCAGTCGGTTACGCAATACTTCATTTTAACCTCCTAGATAGGCGTTAACCGTTCATCGTTGGCTATATAGGCTATAGCCGTTCGTTATAGCCCGTTCGCGTTTCAATCCTCCTTGTATATATAGGCTATAACCGTTCGTTCGTATCGAGTCGTAAACCGTTGAGTTAGTGGCTCACGCTCGACAACACAAACTATAGCACCTGCATTAACAGGGGTACCGGGCAGTTTTTCGAGTTCTGATCCAGGGCTTACTAAGCCCCCCGACCGCCGAAAAAAACAAAAAGGCCTTTACACCCGAACGGGAATACCCTATATTGTCGGTAACGGAAGGAGACAACATGAACTACTCGGATGCCTATAGGCAAATCATGAAATCGCGCGGCTACACCCAGCGTGAGCTGGCGGCGGTAATCGGAATAGCGCAGGGTTCGCTTTCCTGCTCGCTGAAAGAGGGCAACCCTACGCTGTCGACTGCGGGGAAGTATCTTCAGCCGCTCGGCTACAAGCTGGCGCTGGTGCCAGTCGGCTCCAGACTGCCGGACGGCTCGGTCGTAATCGACCAGCAGTAGGTGGGCGGCTATGATTTACGGATACGCCCGAGTGTCCACCAAGGGACAGCTCAGGGACGGCAACTCTCTGGATGCCCAACATGAGGCACTGTCTGAGGCCGGGTGCGCCGAAATCGTCCAGGAGGCGTTCACGGGCACCACGACCGACCGACCGGAGTTCGACGCCCTGCTTGACAGGCTCCAAGACGGAGACACGCTGGTCGTGACCAAGCTCGACCGAATCGCGCGTACCGTCACGGGCGGCTGCGAGGTCGTGAGGTCGCTTCTTGACCGTGGGATAACCGTCCGCGTGCTCAACATGGGCACCTTGGACAACACGCCCGTCGGCAAGATGATGGTCTCCGTCATGTTCGCGATGGCCGAGTTCGAGCGCGACATGATCGCCCAGCGAACCGCAGAGGGTAAGGCCGTGGCACGCCAGAAGCCCGGCTGGCGCGAGGGCAGACCTCCCGCCGAGGTGGACATAGAGGAGTTCAAGCGCCAAGTGCTGCTGGTGCAGGCGAAGAAGCAGAAGCGCCGCGACGCCTGCGAACAGCTCGGGATAGGCCTATCAACGTATACCAAAATCAAGCGCCGTCTGGTCGACTCTGGAGAGCTTGACCACTAGAGACACGCCCCGTTGGGATTGTTCCGGCGGGGCTTTTTCTTTGCCGCACGAGCGGAAAACGGACCGCCGCGACCCTATGCGGCATGGACGCACTTACCAAGAACATACTCAACTACATCTCCCTGAACCCGAGGGACATCGGCGCATACCGCGACCTGGTGTCCATGCAGCGCCAGCGCAGGCATGACGGAACGGACGAGCACGACGCCCTGAAAGCGTCTCTCGACGCCGTGATTGCCGCCATGAGGGGCGGCTGGGCAGACGTGGAGGGCATTTCCGCACTCATGGAGGCACACCGCGACCTGCTGACGCTCGACGGAAAGTGGGATTTCGACTCGTTCGCTCAGGCGATGGAAATCGACCGAACGCCCGACAGCAGGCTATGGCTCCCGAGGCGAAAGCAGCTGTGGAGGCTCTATCAGGAGCTGCAGTGGTTCGAGACGGACCCCCACGCCGAGTTCCTGAGCGTTTCCATGCCCCCGCGTACCGGAAAATCGTCCAACTGCTCTATGGCAATGGTCTGGCACCTCGGGCGCGACTCGTTGCACTCCAACCTGATGACGGCGCACTCGGACAAGCTGACCAAGCACTTCTACCAGCAGTGCCTGCAGTTCGTAATCGACCACGAGTACCGATTCTCCGAGATTTTCCCAGACTCCCCGCTCGTGTGGCAGTCCTCCGAGGACGAGGCATTCTCGCTCAAGAAGCACGGCGCGTACCCGACATGCACCTGCCGCTCGGTCGAGGGCACCCTTACGGGCGCCGTCGAGGTCGGCGAGGGCGGCTGGCTGTACGCGGACGACTTGGTGAAGGACTTGGAGGAGGCCATGTCCCCGCGCCGACTGCAGGGCAAGTGGGAGGCGTACATCAACCAGTGCTACGACCGACGAAAGACAGGCTCAAGGCAGCTCATGGTCGGCACGCGCTGGGACGTTAACGACCCAATCGGCCGCATGACCCGTCTCCACGAGGGCGAGAGCGGATTCCACATCCTGACCATCCCCGCGCTCGACCCCGTCTCGGGCGAGAGCAACTTCGACTACCTGTACGGCGTCGGGTTCGACCGCAAGTACTACCTGGACATGCAGCGCACCACCGACGGCGCGACCTATGCCGCCAAATACGACGGCACGCCGTTCGTCCGAGAGGGACAGCTTTACAGCCCCGACTCGCTGGAGCGCTATCTGGAGCTGCCTGCCGGGGAGCCTGACCGCGTCATGGCGGTCGTCGACACCAAGGGCGCGGGAGAGGACTACTGCGCGATGCCCATCGCCGCCCAGTGGCGAGGCTCCGACAAGTGGTTCATCGTCGACTTCCTGTGCGACCACTCCGCTCCCAAGACAGTGAACCAGCGACTCGTCAACTTCATCGACAAATACGGAGTCCAGCAGGCGCGTTTCGAGTCCAACGCTGCTGGCGGCAAGGTCGCCGAGGACGTCGCCGACATGCTCAAGGAGAAGGGTGCGTTGTGTGCCGTCTCCAAGAAGTACACGGGGTCGAACAAGGAGACCCGAATCCTCGCAAGCTCCACTTGGGTCATCGACAACTGCGTTTTCAGGGACACGACCCTGTACGAGCCGGGTTCGGACTACTCGATCGCCATGGGACAAATCACCTCATACGTGCTCGACGGCAAGAACCAGCACGACGACGCGCCGGACGCGCTGTCGATGCTCGCGGACTTCTTGAGCAAGTCGCGCCGCGCGAGGGCGCGAGTCACCAAGAGGCCGTTCTAATCCGGCACGAAGGTTTTCGGCACCGAAACGAACATCTCCAGAAGGGGCGCAATCCCCATCGAATCGCTGCTGGCTGGCCGTTTTCACCTCCTTCCTTCCGGCCAGCCAGCATCGAGCGAGAATCGGAGATAAGTTGGCTGAGACCTACAGCGAATCTGAAAACAAGGGCATACAGAGCACCCTGCTCCACGGCAGGCGCCGTATCGTGTGCGGAGAGCAGAACATCACCGCCGCGAACGTGCGCGAGGTGCTGGACCGCTCCATGATGGTCCACGGCTGCAACTCCTCCGACATCGACTACCTGTGGAGGTATTTCCTCGGCTACCAGCCCGTCATCGACCGCAAGAAGGAAGTCCGTCCCGAAATCAAGAACATCGTCCTGGAGAACAGGGCGTATCAAATCGCAAAAGACCGCGCCGACTCGCTGGCGGGAGAGCCTATCGCCTACAGCGCGCACGGCTCCTCCAAGGACTGCGAGGACGCCGAGAAGGTCAGCGACGAGCTGAGCCACAAGGTTCAGCAGCTCAACGACTTCTGCATCGCGGCAGACAAGCACGCCTGCGACATGGAAATCGTCCAGTGGATGTGCGTGTGCGGCGTCGGATACCGACTCGTGCTGCCGAACTCTGGGGACGGCAAGACCATCGACGACGAGCAGCCGTTCAAGGTCGCATCGCTCGACCCGCGCAATACGTTCGTCGTCTACACCAACGACGCGTTCCACGAGCCGCTCTACGCCGTCACCTACGTTCGCGACGACGTGACCCAAGAGCAAATCTACAGCATCTACACCGACCGCCTCGTTTTCACCGTCGACAGCGACTCCGTAAAGACCGCAGCGAACCCGCTCGGCATGGTGCCGATCATCGAGTACGACGCCAACTCCGAGCGAATGGGCGTTTTCGAGGCCGTCCTGAGCCTGCTCGACGCAATCAACGAAATCGAGTCCAACCGAGTCGACGCCATCGCCCAGTTCGTTCAGGCGCTGCTCGTGCTGGAGAACGTCGAGTTCGAGGACGAGGACGAGGACGCCGAGGCTGGCTTCAAGAGGCTCATGGAGATGGGGTGCCTGCAAATCCGCTCCACCGACGAGAACAAGTCCTCTGTGCAAATGCTGACATCCGAGCTTAACCAGGACCAGACCCAGACGCTGGTGGACGCGCTCTACAAGACGGCGCTCTCCATCTGCGGAATGCCGTTCAACGTCGGCGGCTCCGGCTCCACCTCGGACACGGGCGCCGCAGTGACCATGCGCGACGGTTGGTCCAACAGCGAGAGCCGCTGCAAGGAGACCGAGGTCCACTTCAAGCGCGGCGAGCGCCTGTTCCTGCAGGCCGTCGCCACCATCCTCGATACATCGATGCATCTCGGACTCAGGCCGCGCGACGTCGATATCAAGTTCACGCGCCGCAACTACGAGGCAATCCAGTCCAAGGCGCAGGTGCTGTCGACCATCCTCGGCTGCGGCAAGGTCCACCCGCGACTCGCGTTCGAGTACTGCGGCATGTTCCCCGACCCCGAGACGGCATACGACCTGTCCAAGTCCTACTCGGACGAGCAGGCGCAGCGCCAGATGGAGCTTGCGCAAGCCAAATCGGTCAACCCCGGAGACGACTCCGGTGCAGATAGCAATGCCGGGAAACCCGGCGAGTCCGCAGGCGGCAGCGTCAGCGCCGCAGGCAAGGGGACGCAACCCCCGTCAACAAAGCGTAGCCAAGGAAAGGAAAGCAAGTAAATGAATCGTGACCAGCTCAAGTCCCTGCTCGGCGACGAGGCCTCCAAGGAGGTCATCGACGCGATCATGCGAGCCAACGGCGAGGACGTCAACGCCGCCAAGGCACCCATCGACGCGCTGAAAGCCCAGCTGGAGGAGGCGAACGGAAAGATTTCGTCCCTTGAGGACGAGGCCAACAAGAACCTCACGGCAGACGAGCAGTGGCAGAAGCAGCTCGACGCCGCCAACGCCACGGCGAACCAGGCGCTCCGCGACCTGAACGAGGCCACCGCAGCCGCCGTTTTCGCAGGCGCAGGCATGACCGAGGACGAGTACAAGCCGTTCATCGGCTCCGTCATCGGCGGCACCCGCGACGAGACCACCGCGGCCGCCAAGGCGATTGCCGACGTGGTGGCCGCAAAGGCCAAGGCCGCAGCAGACGACGCGAAGAAGCAAGCGTTGGCCGGGATGCCGCAGCCGAAGGGCGGCGACGAGGGCAACGGAGCGATCACCACACGAAAGCAGTTCAGGGCTTTGAGCGATTCCGAGCAGATTGCCTGGAAGCAGCAGAACCCCGACGCATGGAAGAACCTCTCTTAGAAAGGCATTAAATGGCTGGCAAACTCTACATGGCCGACAAGACCTTCCCGTTCGACGAGGACATTTTCTTCGCCGATTACCAGGACGAGCCTGACCTTGTCAAGAACGTCCTCGTGACCTCGGGCATCATGGTCGACGACCCGCTCATCAAGTCCAAGGTCAACGCCGGAAACCAGTTCACCATCCCGTTCTACAACGCCCTCGACGAGGCCGACGAGCAGAACTACGACGGCGTGACCGACATCACCCTGTCCACCATCGGAGCCAGCTCCCAGACCGGATACGTCTACGGCCGCGCCCACGGCTGGTACGCCGACGACTTCCCGCAGGACTTCACCACCGCCAACCCCATGGCCGCAATCGCAGCCCGTGCCGCTAAGTGGCGCCAGACCAAGCGCAACAAGCGCCTCGCCGGAATCGCCGAGGCCGTCCTCGGTGCCAAGGGCATGACCGACCACACCGTCACCGTCGACACCCTGACCGCCACCACGCTGTCAGATGCCGCCCAGAAGGTCTACGGCGACAACAAGTCCACCGTCAAGCTCGCACTCATGCACTCCTCCGTGGCACAGGCCTTCGAGGACATGGAGCGCGTCGATTACCTCAAGTACACCGACCCCAACGGCGTGACCACCGACCTCAACGTCTACCAGGTCAACGGCCTTACCGTCCTCGTGACCGACGAGATGCCGCACACCGCAGCCACCTCAGGAGAGTCTGCCAAGGCAGCTACCTATACCACCTACCTGTTCGGCGAGGGCGCCTTCCGCTACGCCGACATCGGCGTCGCACGCCCCGTGTTCAACGGCCGCGACGAGCTTAAGCGCGGCGGCACCAGCTACCTCGGCTACCGCCTGCGCGAGGCCATCCACCCCAACGGCTTCAACTTCACCGCGCCCAAGGAGACCGACACGAAAAACCCGAACAAGGGCAACCCCGTCATCTCTCCGACCGACGCCCAGCTCGGCACCGCAGGCAACTGGTCGCTGGCCTACAGCGAGCACCGCGCCATCCCGTTCATGAAGCTCGTCACCCCGGGCGTCGCCTAGACCATGCTTAGCGACGAGGACAAGCTGAAACAGGTCTGTGCCCTCACGGGAGCGGGGCAGGAGGCAGACGGTGGGCTGGTGACGGCCTACCTGTCTGCCGCCCGTTCCCTGATTCTGGAGACGCGCAACCCGTTCGCGGACGACCCCGACTCGGTCGCATGGGAGCCGCGCTACGACTCCCTGCAGTGCCTGATCGCGGCCGACATGTTCAACTGGCGCGGAGCGGACAACGAGATTACGCACGTCGAGAACGGCGTGACCCGAACCCGCTCCAACGCAGGCGTCTCCAAGCAGCTCCTGCAGCGCATCGTCCCGCGATGCAAATCGAGGGCCGTCTAATGAGGTGCATGGAACGCAACAGGCGAACCATGTGGCTCTCGAAGCCCTCCCGCACCGAAATCATGGACGGCGAGTACGGCACCGGAGAGTACGTCAACGGCTGGTTGGACCCGGTCGAGGTGCGCGTGAATGCATCCGCGCCCAGCGGCGACAGCTCCTCCAGCCCGTTCGGCACTCAGGTCGCATACGACCTGCAGCTTGTGGCCGAGGCGAACCGCTGGGGCATCGACGAGGGCGACCGCATGTGGCTGGGAGAGAAGCCCGAACTGCTCGGTGACGGCCAGCCCTCCATGTCCGGCGCATACGAGGTAAAGCGCGTGTCCCCGTCGCTCAACTACTGCGCGTTCGGACTCACTAGGGTCGACGGCCGATGAACCTCACGGCAGAGCTGTCGTACAGCTCGCTCGCGGCGATGGAGATGCAGCTTCGCAGGTACGCGGACGGACTCGACGAGAAGTCGGGCCAGCTCGCGGAGGAGCTTGCCGAGACCGCCGTTTCCGCAGCTAAGGAGAAGTGCCCCTCTGAGAGGGTGGCTGAAACCATCGGCTCGCGCAGGACAGCGGACGGCGCCGAGGCTTTCGCAAACGGACCCGTCCTATCGCCCTCCGACGGCTCCTACGAGGTGCCGCTGAGCCACATCTTGGAGTTCGGTTCCGGCATCCGTGGAGACGCCGCATACGGCGCGGAGAATGGCTACACGGTCAACCAGAGCGGCAGGGGAGAGTCCGGCTGGACCTACCCGAAGGACGACGGCTCTTTCGGCTTCACGCACGGCCATATCGCCAGCAGGTTCATGGGAGCTGGCGCGGACGAGGCGCGTTCCGAGGTCGTCAATACCGCCAAGAGGATTTTCAAGTCATGAACGACCACTCCACCCGAATCTTCAACTACGTGCGCCAAGAGGTGACCAAGAAGTACCCGAAATGCACCGTCACCTCAAGCGCCATCAACTCAAAGGACTCGCAACTGCCAGCGCTGCTCGTCAAGTTCCGGTTCCCCGGAGAGGACGAGAGCACGCGCGACAGCTCCGGCGTGGAGCTGTGGACGCGGACGGTAGTGGACGCCCAGTCGTTTTCCGGCACGAGCGTCTTTGAGGCACGAAACATCCTAGTTGCAGCGGACGAGGCGCTGGCCCGTTGCGGTTTCCGCAGGTCGAATTGGACAGAAGTCGCCGATACCGACCCCAGCGTCCGCCGTCTCGCTGCGACTTGGCGCGCGAAGCTCGACAAGTCGGGCACCGTCGCGCCTTGGTAACTTGAAAGGAAAATACATGGCAGCAGCTGCATCCACCACTCCCACCGCAACCATCAACACCTACTTCTATCACTTCAAGGCCCTGACCGCCGAGCCCGCCGCAGCCGACTTCGCCAAGGCCGAGAAGGTCGTTGACATCAAGAGCTACGGCGACCTCGGCGGCGAGCCTAACGCCCTCGACGCCACCACGCTCTCCGACAAGGTCCAGAAAACCGTCAACGGCGTGCAGAAGCTGGAGGCAATCAAGCTGACCTCCAACTACACCAAGGGAGATTCCACCAAGCTCGCGACCCTCTCCGCTCTCGGCGAGGGCGAGTGGTGGGCCATCGTCATGGGCGCGGACGCCACTGGCGCACCCGACGGCCACGACGGCATCTACGCATGGCAGGGCGGCCTGAGCTACTACGAGGCTGGCGGCGAGGTCGACAAGGTCCGCGAGACCACCATCGTCGTCTCCTGCGCCACTGCCCCGAAGCTGCTGGCCGACGCCTAGCCGGAACCTAAACGATAGGGATTGCAAACCGAAAGAAAGGTAAGACATGGACGAGAACACCGAGAACATCGAGGCAACCGAGGAAGTCAACATCGCCGCGCAGGCGCTTGTGGACATCAAGGGCCACGACAAGATCGTCATCGAGGACGAGGAGTCCGGCACCGAGTACACCCTGTGCTACTCGCGCAAGATGGTCAAGGACATGGAGAAGAAGGGCATCACGTCGCAGTACGCGGCTGAAATGCTCTCCCACGGCACCCTGACCTCGATCGAGAAGTTCATTAGCGACTTCGTTTTGCCTGCGTTCAAGAAGGAACAGCCCAAGATTACCTTCAACGAGGTCTTGGGCATCTGGCAGGGCATCGAGGACAAGCAGTACCTTATCGCGCTGCTCGTCGCGCTGTTCAACCAGCCGATGACCGCCCTCATTGAAAACCCTACCGAGTCCCGAATGAAGTTCCGTCTGGTCTAGCCGGGGAAGATAAGAAACCTTCCGATGGAGGGGAGCGCTACACGGGCGAGTGTCCTCTGGGGCACGCGTTCGACATGGCGCTCCCCTCTGCCATTTCATTCGGGATGACCGTCGAGCAGTACTGGGACGGCGACCCATGGCTCTACGCCGCTTTCAGGGAGTCCCAGCGGCAGCGCGACGAGCGCGGCGAGTGGGAGCGCTGGCAGATGGGACTCTACGTCTACAACTCCATCGCGTCGTTAGTCCCGGCACTCAACCCGTTCGTCAAGAAGGCCAAGCCTGAGCCTTACCCCGAGGAGCCTTACGGCATCACGTCGGCTAGGACTCCAGAGGAGACTGCGGCGCACGAGGAGAAATCAGCCCACGAGAAAATGGCTGTATGGCTCATGGGACATGGGCCTGCCTAGTGTAAGCACGGCGGGATTGCGCCCCCAGAAATGGGGTAGCCGTGGCAGAAGCCAGCATCGACCAGCTGCGAATCTCAATCGAGTCCAAAGCAGACAACGCTCGCAGCGCCGTCAGAGGCCTAGCCGATGACGTAAAAGAACTGAAAACAGGGACTCGCGGCGTCGGAACGTCGCTGTCAAAGGTAGCGGACGGCATCTCCAAGCTGTCGTCCGCTCGCGTGGACAGCAAGAACGTGGCTGCGATCGCGGACGCCGTGCGACAGCTGCAGGGCGTCAAGATTTCGTCCACCGTGGCGAAGAACGTCTCCGCTATCGCGTCCGCTACGTCACAGATGAACAGCTCCGCTCAGGTGCGCGAGACGGTCAATTCCGTCCGATCCCTGTCCGGAATCAAGCTGTCATCCAGCATCGCCAACCAAATCAGGAAAATCGCCGCGTCAATCGCTGAGATGAACCAAGTCAGCTTCGACGCGACCAAGTTCCACAGCCTGTACACCTCGCTCGCGGAGCTGAGCGCCCTGCCGAGGTCCAACCTCGGCAGCACGGTAAACGCGCTCAAGAGGCTCCCTGAGCTTGCCGCGTCTCTCGACAAGATGGACATGTCGTCCTTCCGCTCGGCCTGCGACGCCATCAACGACTCTTTGGGCAAGCTGCCCGAGAAGTTCGCGAGCGTCGCGTCCGGCTTCAGGACCATCAAGAGCGCGTCCAAGAGCTTCGGAGCGGGAGCCACCAGCGGAACCAAGCAGGCCGAATCCGCGCTTGACAGCTTCATCTCCAAGCTGCGCACCTCGGCATCGGTCATCCGCGCCGTCGCGACCGTCGCGTCGACCTTCTACAAGGTCGCACAGGGCATCGCCTACTGCGTCGACCAGTCCAACCGCTACATCGAGGACATCAACCTCGCCGACACGTCGCTCGGCCAGTACGCCGCCACCGCGCATGAGTACGCGGACGCGGTCAAGTCCGCTCTCGGCATCAACACGGGCGAGTTCCTGAGCAACCAGGGCACGTTCATGACCATGGCTCAGGGCATGGGCGTCGCGGCCAACAACGCGTATACCATGTCCAAGGGACTCACGCAGCTGTCCTACGACCTCGCGTCCTTCTTTAACATCAGCAACGGCGCCGCGTTCGAGAAGGTCCGCTCGGGTCTCGCGGGAGAGATTGAGCCGCTTCGAGCGCTCGGCTACGACCTGACCACGGCACGCCTCCAGCAGGAGGCATACAACATGGGCATCACCGAGCAGGTGTCCAAGATGACGCAGGCCGAGAAGGCCATGCTCCGCTACAAGGCGATCATGTCACAGGTCAGCTGGGCGCACGGCGACCTCGCAAAGACCGTGTCGTCTCCAGCCAACCAAATCCGAATCCTCAAGAGCCAGATGCAGACGGCGGCTCAGGCAATCGGCAACGTGTTCCTGCCGATGCTGCAGGCTATCATCCCGGTAGCCGTAGCGGTTGTTAAGGCCGTTGCAACGCTAGCGAACCTGCTTGCCAAGGTGACTGGCGGCACGGCAATCGCAAACATGGGCTTCGGTGACGGCGGCGCATACGAGGGTGCCGCATCCGCAGCTGATGACGCCGCAGACGCCATCGACAACGCTGGCAATGCGGCAGGCGGCGCTGGCAACAAGGCCGGAAAGGCCGCAAAGCAGGTCGAGGAACTCAAGCGCCAGCTCATGGGCTTCGACGAAATCAACAAGTTCAACGAGACTTCCGGCAGCTCCGGCTCCGGCTCCGGCTCCGGCGGTTCCGGTGGCGGCGGCGCTCCGAACATCTCGGACATTAAGCTCGACGACTACGACTGGTCGCTCGGCGACGGCCTGACCGACAAGCTGTACGATGAGATTATGGACATGCTGAACCGAATCGGCAAGGCGCTCCAGCCGCTCGTCGATGACTTCAAGGTCCTCGCCAAGGCAATCCAGCACCAGTTCGACGGACTCGATATTGTCGGAGCCGTCAAGAACGAGATTGCCGGAGTCGCCAACCTTATCAGCAACACCGTCCGACAGATTGTCGAAATCGTCGGTCCGCTTGTCGTCGCGTTCAACTTCCCCGAGACTATCGCGCTGTCGTTCGACCTTGCAGCCCAGATGTGCCTGACGCTCTCCGCTGCCATCAACGGCGTCGGCACCATGATCAAGGGCTTCACCGACACGGCTCTCATTCAGCTGGTCGCTTGGATTGGCGACAAGCTGCGCGGCGCAATCTACCTGTGCATCGATGTTCTCCAGAGCTGGCAGGACTGGTTCATCCGCAATGCCGACGCACTCGGCAAGCTCGGTCAGGCCGCCGGAATCGGTGCCACGCTCGTCCTGCATCTCGCCGAGGCCGTCGCCGACGTGGCGTTCACCGCGGCTGCAGCCGCGTTCCAGGTCATCAACACCGTCCTGCAGGTGATGCTCGAGCTGCTGGTGAACAGCGCACCAGCAAGGGTTGCGGCTACGCTCCTGGGCGCGGCTCTGACTGCGCTTGCGGTCACCAACGGCATCGCAACGGGATTGCAGGGAATCGGCACTGCGTTCACGGCTATGGCTGGAATCATCAGCGGAAAGTCAGCTGAGTCCTCCAGCAAGGTCAAGCTGCTCTCCACCGACCTCAAGTCGAACCTAAAGAACGCCGCAGGCGATGCCAAGGCTGGTATGCAGCTGCTGGGAGAGGCACTTGGAATCACTAAGGGTAAGACCGATACAATGCGGTCCGCCACTGAAAAGTCAAAGGCATCCATCTCCGATGCAGAGACTGCGCTTGAGAGGGAGAAGGACGCGCTCGGTAAGGCGCAGGCACAGCTGTCGCTCAACACGGACAGTACTGGAAGGTTCAGCACTGCAGTCGACAAGATGAACGTCAAGGTCGCGGAACAGCGCGTCAAGACTGCTGAGTGTAACGTCGCGCTCGAGCAGTCAAAGGCTAAGCTGGCATCTGCCAAGGCCGCCGCTATGGAGTATGCGTCCAGCCAGGACAAGTCCGTCGCGTCCGCTGGCAAGCTGGCTGCGGCAGAACTCAAGGCCGGAACCGAGGTGGCGGCAAACACGGCGAAACTCGGCGCGAGCACTGTAGCAACTGGGGCGATGACGGTCGCAGAAACTGCCATGACCGTAGCAAAGACTGCGGGGGCCGTCGCGCAGGGACTGCTCAACGCGGCTATCGCGGCGTTCCCCGGAATGGTGTTCGTCGCGGCGCTCAGCGGCATCCTGGCGCTGCTGCAGCCCATTATCGACGGCATCGGCAGTGCCATCCTCGGGTTCCTCGGCCTGAGCGACGCCACCGGAGAGGCCACGGACTCCACCAAGGAGGCCAACGAGACCCTTTCCGAGGAGGAGCAGCAGGTCAAGAACAACGTCGACTCCATCAAGGAGTACGAGAAGTCGCACGACAATCTCGCCGACGCGCTGGCCATGGCAGGCTTCTCCGAGCAGGAGTTCGCCCAGCACCTCGCTGACACCGGAATGACGTTCGATGATGTCGCGCAGCAGATTGACAACTTCTCGCAGAAAACCATCAACAGCTTCGACGCGATCGAGACCGGTTCGAGTATGTCGCTCGAGACTGTTAACACCAATCTCGCAAACAACCTTGCGGTTCAGCAGCAGTGGTCGGACAACCTGATTCAGCTCTGTTCCATCACGGGTTGGAGCATGAACAGCTCGATGGTTCAGGCATTGCGCGACGCCGGACCCGAGAAAATGGCGACGGCGCTTCAGGAGGTTGTCAACGACCCGACAAGCGCGCAGTCTCAGCAGTTTATCCAGCAGCTCGAGGACGCGGCCAACTCCGGTACCGATTCTTTCGCAAGCGTTCTCGGTGCAGGTTCAACCAAGTCTACCAAGGCTGGCAAGAAGAACGCCGAGGGCGCCACGGACGGCGTGAAATCCGAGAAGGAGAACACCAAGTCCGAGGCCAAGAAAACCTCCGAGGAGACTGCCAAGGAGTTCGGTTCTGCTAAGAACCAGGCCAAGACCAGCGGCAAGACGATGGTCGACAACTTCGCCAACGGCATCAACAGCGGTGCCGAGAACGTCAAGTCCAAGGCAGAGGGCGTGCGTGACAAGGCTGTCACCGGATTCAACGGCGGCACCGGATACACCAAGGCGAAGTCAGCTGGCAAGAACATGTCCGGCGGCTACGGGGACGGCATCAGCGCCGGTGCCGAATCTGCCGCAAGCGCCGCTCGCGGGGTGAGCAACAAGGTCGTATCCGCTTTCCGCTCCAGCACCGGAACCGCCAACAGCGCTGGCGCTGCAGTCATGAACAGCTACAGGAGCGGACTGTCCAATGCCGCCG
Organism: bacterium; assembly: GCA_963602135.1. GTDB lineage: Bacteria > Actinomycetota > Coriobacteriia > Coriobacteriales > Coriobacteriaceae > Collinsella. The sequence continues at coordinate 92,316 of CAVCHM010000002.1, forward strand.
GAAGTGCAGTGTCTGCTGCATCCAGTGCGTCGAACAGGGCGGCGACCGCTTTCCGCAACGGCAGTGGAACAGCCAGCAACTCCGGAAGGGCGCTCGGCAACAGCTTTGCAAACGGACTCAGGGGAGTCAACGCAAGCTCTGCGGCACACTCGGTGGCAGCATCTGGCGAGAGCGGTCTGCGCGACTACCGTGGATGGTACGAGAACGCTGGCAGGTACGTCGGATACGGATTCGATGACGGCCTGTGGAGCACCCGCTGGACCATCTACAACACCGCAGAGGTCATCGCGACAAACGCTGCAAACAGGATGCGCCGTGCGCTGCGAATCCACTCTCCGTCCCGAGTTACGATGGAAATCGGCGGCTACTTCGGTGAGGGCTTTGCTATCGGTATCTCCGACAGCGCCAAGGCAGTGTCCGACGCCGTCACCGACATGACCGCCGAGTCGCTTAACGCCACCGAGGAGGCCGCCAAGTTCGGAAAGAACGTCGGCAAGGCATACGGCAACGCGATCGGAGACGGCTTCGATGGCTCCAAGGTCGCGTCCATGTTGCAGGACTCCGAGGAGCTTGCCCGTTCCACTTCTGCGTCCACGTTCGACGGCTCCGCAAGTCGCTACACCTCGCACGAGGGTTATCCGGCAACCTTCGAGACTGAGACTGCGGTGAGCGCCATGACCAAGGCAATGGTGCAGTCCGCGATGACCACGGGTCAACTTGGCGCCCAGCAGGTCAACGGCGGCGGTGACACCACCATCGTCCTGCGAGTCGGCAACGAGGACCTTGCCCGTGCGGTCGTCAAGGGTAACGAAAGCCTCGCACGTCGAGGCGTGGTGAGTTTGGAGTAGCCACTTGGCAATTCTGAGTATCGGGGCGAGCGCAGACAGCGTGCGCCCCGTCTCGCCGGACCCGTCCTCGCTCGAATGGGGCCTGCAGGACGTCTCCGGCTCCGACGCCGGACGAGTCATGGACTCGAACGCGACTATGTACAAGCAGCGGCTGTGCCAGAAGCGCAAGCTAAAGTGCATCTGGGCGCAGCCTACCGCCGCGCAGGTGGCTGCAATCCTGCAGGCCGTAAATCCTGAATATATCTATGTCCGTTACTGGGACGCGATGGACGGATGCATGGAGACGCGCTGCTTCTACGTCGGCGACCGCTCCGCTCCGCTCCAGTATGTCTGGGTCGATGGCACTCGATACAAGACCCTCAGCTTCGATTTGATCGAGAGGTAGCCCATGCTCAGCATCAGCAATGAATTCGAGCTTTCCCTTGGCGAGAACTCGAACCAGCTAATCAAAGGCACAATCAGGTTCGCCGACAAGACGACGCGCGAGCTTACGGGAGACGACATCGTAGCATGCTCATTCGACCAGCAGGTTTCATCCGAGGGGTCGTTCGACGTCGGCACCGCCATCATCGGGCAGATGGACATCACGCTCAACAACCACGACGGCAGGTTCGACACCTGCGACTTCACAGGCTCCATGTTCAAGGCATGGGTCGGCAAAGAGCTGTCGAGCGGTACCGAGTGGATTCAGCGTGGCCTGTATACGGCGAACCAGCCGGATGCCTACAACGGCACCATCGCAATCTCGGCACTCGACAGCCTGTCGAAGTTCGAGGTACCGTTCTCCGATTTCGCCAAAGCAACGGGATTGCCACTCAACGACAGCGTCAGCGTCCGAGAGGTAATCGGAAACATGTGCCGCTACTGCGGTGTCAAGTGGGACGAGGACGGAAATTCCGCGCTGAACAGGTCGTTCTGCTTCGAATATGTGGACCAGAACGCCACTTGCCGACAGGTTCTCGCGTACTGCTGCCAGGTTTGCTGTGTCAACGCATCGGCAGCGTATAACGGCCACTTGAGGACAGTTTGGTACGATACGTCGGTTTTCGAGTCCGAGGACGACTGCGATGGTGGCGTTTTCGACTCCGAAAGCCCGTACTCCACCGGAGCGTCCAAGGACGGCGGTGACTTCCTAGACTACTCAAGCGGTGACTTCGTCGACGGCGGCACCTTCATCACGAACAGAAGCGTCCATCAGCTGTATGCTTTCAGCAACGTCACGGTAAACACCGATGACGTCGTAATCACCGGAGTTCGCGTCTCAGAGCGCAGCGTGACCGAGAACAACGAGACGATTAACGGAGAAACCGTTCAGATTGGCGATGACGGCTATGTGCTGTCAATCAGCAACAACCCGCTAGTCCTGCCTGGCTTCGGACGCGATGTCGCCGAGCTTATCGCAGGCAAGGTCATCGGCATGAGGTTCAGGCCGTTCAGCGGCAAGCACATCTGCGTGCCGAGCATCGAGGCGGGTGACTGCGCATACGTCATCGACCGAAAGCAGAACATGCACAGGTCGTATGTTACGCGCGTGAAGTACACCGTCAACGGTGGCATGGCCGTATCGTGCGGGGCAAAGAGCGCGAGCCGCAACAGCGCAGACAACGCTGGCGCAAGCACGTCTGCCTACGTCAAGGCGCGGAACGAGATTCAGCGCGAGCTGAGCGAGAGGGACCTTGCCATCAAGAGCCTCGGCGAGTCGCTGGCCGACGCCAAGGGCATGTACCACACCGAGGTCAAGAAGGATGACGGCAGCATTGTCTACTACCTGCATGACAAGCCCACGACCGACCAGTCAAAGATCATCTACAAAATCGCAGCCGACGGCATCGGCATCTCGACCGACTCCGGAAAGACCTATGCGACTGGACTAACCGCAGACGGCGATGCAATCCTCAAGCGAATTTACGCTATCGGAATCAACGCAGATTACGTGAGGACTGGCAGGCTGACCGCTCAGAACGGAGACAATTTCTTCGACCTCGACACCGGACAGGCGCGTTTCGCTCTTGAGTCCGGTACGACAATCGGCGGCAATGGCATCGTCAGCACAGCAGAGGCCGTCAAAAGTGCCGTTCCGCAGTACAGCCAGGGAACAAGCGCCGTCACCCAGCCGGACGATGGATGGTCGGAGGTTTGTCCTCATTGGAAGTCAGGATATTACGTCTGGTTCCGAATCGTTACCGTCATGGCTGACGGGTCGCAACTCGTTGGCTCGGCATCGTGCATTTCCGGTCGAAACGGTATGGACGGCAGGGACGGTATAGACGGCACTGACGGTAAGGACGGAGCGCCTGGAAAGGGGATTAGGTCATCCGAGCCTCAATGGTATCTTAGTTCATCTTCCGACGAGCCGACTGATGGAGAGTGGCTATCTAGCTGTCCCGACTGGACGCCCGTTTACTACTACTTCACCAGGCTCTGCATTACATGGGATGACGGAAGCCAGACCTATACCGACCCAGTTGAAGATACCGGGCTTACCAAGGCGAACATTATGGCGTTTAAGTCCTGGCGCGCATATACGTCCATTGACCAGCAGAAGATATTCAACATCCTTACCGATGGCGGCAAGGCGAAGGGTATCTTCACGTCTGGCGGCCAGCTCTATTTCAATGCCGACTATATCCATTCTGGAACCATCGACGCCAGCATCGTCGGAATCAAGAACCTGCTGAAAGTCGGTGGGGACGAGTCGAACGTGACCATAGGTAGCAGCGCTATCAACTTTAAGGTTGACGGAGACAGCTCAGCGCTCTCGCTCGAAACGGTTCCGTACTCCGTCGAGAGGTCAATCTTTATGGATTCTGGCCAAGACCTCTTTGGAGGCTCTACCAGCTTCAACAGGGTTTTCACAATGGAGAAGCCGATAGGTAAAGACGTAAACGGTAAAACATGGTACTCAATATCATTTTCCGTCGCCTACAACTCTGGCATCAAGACCATCAGGAAAGCCGGATATGTAGACGCAAAGGTTGGCCAGAAAACCGTCTGGATGGAAAGCAACATGCTTGGCCCGTGGGTCTATTTCAACCTGAACAGCAACAGCGACGGATCGTTGAGCATGTCCGTCACGCTGCATAAGGCCGAGACGAGAGTACAGGACACGTCTTTTTACGCGCTCTCCGTATCGTACTGGTCAGACAACAGCTCTGGAACCATCTTGTCTGGAGACGGAGCGGAGTTCCTTACGTCGAAGAACTATCCGTCACTGCTGAACGACGGTGACACTTTCTCAGGCGAAATATCAATCCCGTTCATCTACGGAAACACGATGCGCAACTACAACCTTTATTTCGAGAACGGCATCTTGGTGAAGCACGAGCTGCTGACACCGTCAGACCCCGGCTTCAAGTAAGGAGACGTTATGGCAATCCAGATGCGCCGTGGCGCATACACGAACCTCAACAAGGCCAAGCTGATGCCTGGGGAGTGGGCCGTCGTTGTGTCCGACGACAGCGAGGCGAGCGACGGCAGGTCCGTCTACATCTGCTTCGCCGCAGGCTCCGTGAAGCGCATGGCCACCTATGAGGACATCGTGAACAACCTCAAGAACTATTTCCGAGACGGAACCGTCGCCTTCTCGCTCGGCGACGACGGCCATCTCAAGCTGGAGGTGGACTAATGAAGCTGCACAGCGCGACAGTGTGCGACAGGACGCTCTCCGTCGACGACCGCAGGCTGGTGCAGGGCACGGCCAACGCAGACGCAATCGCAATCTCGTTCGATAGCGAGTGGGACGGACTCGACGTCAGGGTCATCTTCACCAGCACCACAGGCGAGCAGTTCATGCCTGCCGCACGAGAGGACGGCACCTACGTCGTTCCATCTGAGGTGACGGCAATGGCCGGGCAGGTCTACGTGACGGCCATCGGCACCCGAGACTCTGTGGTTGTGGCGAACGCGCTCATGCGCAAGCCGCTGCTGGTTGAGCCGCGCGTCATGGCAGACACCGCGCCTGAGCCCTCAGACCCTTCGCAGAGCGAGTTCGAGAAGGTCTGGGCAGACTGCAAGGCAATGCTGAACAGCATCGACTTCTCGCTCGGTGATGACGGCCACGGATACGTAACTTACGAAAGCGGGGGCAACCGATGATTAAGGACCTTGGACGAATCGCCGTAATCCACCGAGGAGAGTGGCAGGCAGGAACCAGCTACGACAAGCTCGACGTGGTGTCCCACGGCGGCAGCTCCTACATGTGCGTCTCTCCGACCGTGGAGCAGCCGCCCAGCGCCAGCTGGAAAATCGTCGCCCTCAAGGGTGACGCGTTCGTGTACGCCGACTTCACAGAGGAGCAGATTGCTGGGCTGATGCAGCCTGCAACCGATGCCGCAAAGCGTGCGGACGACGCGATCGGCAGGGTCGACGAGGAGCACAGGCAGCTCGAACTTCTCAGGCAGAGCTACGCCGACTCGGAGCAGGAGATTTCCAACAAGTTCGAGCAGGTGAAGCAGGAGAGCGCCGATGCGGTCGAGAGGTCAAAGACCGCCGCCACCGATGCAGAGGCCGCCGTAAAGAAAGCTGACGAGGCCGCTGGCAAGGCGAACGCGGCAGCTGGCTCCGTAGACGCGTCCAAAGACAAGGCAGAGAAGGCCGCGAGCGCGGCGAACGAGGCCGCTGGCAAGGCGAACGCCGCCGCAGGCTCCGCTAACGACTCGTCCGTCACCGCTTCGAACGCCGCCGCAGGAGCTGAGCAGGCAAAGACGGAGGCGCTTAAAGCGGCAGAGGAGGCACGCGGCTCCATCTCGGCCGACAAGAAAATCTACATCACGTACGACACGGTCGGCGATACGAAGTACCTGACCCTAGTTGACACGGAGGAAAGCTAATGGCAAAGACCCACATCGCCAGCGACGAGACTCTTAAGGAGGGGCTTGGCGACATCGCCATGTCGATTCAGCTGCTCGCTAACAACAAGCGACCGGTTTTCGATGACAACATTGACAGGTACACCGACGCGTCCGTTGCCGCGATGATCGAATCCGGCTGCGACGGACTCGCCTACGGAGTCGAGTTCTCCACCGGAAAGACCGTCGAGGGAACCAAGCTCGGGGAGAACGCGAAGTATGACGTTCCGACGCCTTACACGTTCGCCAAGGCCGGGAACGACCCGTACCTCGGCATTGGCCCGTTCCGATACTGGGAGGTGAACGGCTTCTACGACGCAGTCGGCAAGCCGCACGTCACCGCTATCAACGGCGACGGACGATTCGCGCGAGACGGCTCCAACGGTGACGTCTGGATTATGACCCCGACGCTCTACATGCGCGAGGTCGAGGGTGAATCCACCATCCAGCGCTGGGTAAGCGACTCGCCGACCACTGGATACACGCTTGAGCCTGACGGACTCACGGACCGAAAGCACCGTCGCCTGTTCGTCATGCGAGCGAAGTACCCGCTCGTCATCGACGATGCTGGCAACGCCGCATCCATCTCCAGGCGACCCGTCAAGCGATTCATCAGCCACGACAGCGTCATCACGCTAACCCGCAAGAAGGGCGCACAGTATTCGGGCAAGTCGCGCTACGACCACATGTACGTCCTGTGGATGTTCGACCTCAAGTACGCGACCAAGAACTCGCAGAGCGTTTTCGCTGGATGCACCGGGCATACCGAGCAGCCTGCGATTACGGTCGCTGGAGAGAACGTCAACACGGTCACAGTTGCCGCGTCCTCCGTCTCCGCGTGGCCCGTCGGCTCCTCCGTCATGGTCGGCTCCGTAAAGACCGCCAACCCCGACCGAGGCAGCTCCAGCGCACACGACATTGTCGATGCCGCCCGAATCGTCTCCAAGGCGGTCGACGGGGACAACTGCGTCCTGACGCTCGACTGCGAACCCATCACCACCGAGGTCGGCATGATTGTCTCCACCTGCCCGTGGCACACTGGAGCCTGCGACGGACTCGCCGGAGACGGCTCGCCCACCGACCCCAAGAGCGGACGAGAGCCGTTCACCATCCAGGGCATCGAGCTTGGGCACGGCATGTACGAGATCGTCGAGGACGTTACGTACAAGAACGACGGCGGCGGCTGGAAGGTCTACGCGTCCAAGAGCACCGCCGACGACAAGCCCGGAATCATCCCGGCAGACGCAACCCTCGTGGGAGATATGCCCGGCGACGCAACAGAGGGCTGGAAGTACCCGCTGTACGACAGGACCGTCAACGGCGTCATGTTGTCTGTCGGCTCCGGCGCGTCGCAGACCACGGGAATGTGCGACGGCACCTACAAGAGCGCCGACACGGTCAAGGGAACGCGCCAGTGCTTGACCGTCGGCGCCCTCTGGAGCGGGGGCTTTGCTGGCCTTCGCTGCGTCGATGGCAGCGGCGGCCTCTCGGGCGCCTGGTGGGGCTGCGGCTCTCGTCTTTCTGGCAACGGTCAGTCCGGGGGTGAATCGGCGGCTGCATAGCCGACGAGAGGGGGCGAAAAAGCCCCCCTCTTTTTCATCCCGGTTGTCCGTAGCGCGTGCTACAATCAGCTCTGCAACTATCGGAAATCGGAAATAGGGATTCGCGGAATACGGGGCGTATCTTTCCTTCTCGGCACCCTCTGGAACGGGGGCATTGCTGGCCTTCGCTACGTCAATGGCAACAACGACCTCTCGAACGCCAGGTGGAACTACGGCTCTCGTCAATCTGGGACTACTCTTTCAATATCATTCTCCATCCGCGACTACCCTCCGTCCTTCTGGGACGAGATGGGCATCGGCCTAGCTTAACTAAGTGAAATCGTCAAAAAGACCGACGGGCCAGTAACCTCACGGCGACCGCTCGTATGACACCCAGAAAGAGATTTGGTCTATATAAAAAGCTACTGCAAGGGACTCCGCTTGGACGAGTCCCTAATTCATGCCGCATATTACGATTGGTATTACCATGCGGCTGGGAAGAAGAACAGGTGGCGCGTCGTCGACGAGTACGGAACCGCAGACGCGCTGATGGACGAGATTGCATCCGAACTCGCGTCAAGGACCATCTCGTTCGTACCGATCAAGCGCTACAGCCACATCGAGCCGACGAACGGCAAGCTGCGAATCATCGGCATCGAGAGTATCAAGCAGCAGGTCTGCGACTACATCGCGGTCAAGGCCCTATCGCCATTGCTTGAGGCGAAGGTCGGATACTGGCAGACGGCCAGTATCGAGGGCAAGGGTCAGCCGATGCTCGTAGGAGCCTGCCAGAGGTATCTGCAGGACAGCAAGTACCATGTGCATGTCGACGTCCGCAAGTGCTACCCGTCAATCAAGACGGACGTTGTCAAGTCGATACTCCGCAAATACGTCAAGAGTGCCGACGTGCTCTACCTGTGCGACTGCCTGCTCGACTCCTATGACGGATGCTTGGAAATCGGCAGCTACTTCTCGCTGCGCATGGCACAGCTGGTGCTATCGTTCGGCTACCACTTCCTTGAGGACGCCCATAAGACCCGGCGCGGAAGGAACGTCAGGCTTATCGAGCACCAGTGTTGGTACGCAGACGACCTATTCATCTTCGGTAGCTGCAAGCGCGACCTGGAGCTTGCCATCAGGACGCTCGATTCCTATTTTCGAGACGGTTTCGGCCTGGAGTTCAAGGGCTGGAAGGTTTCCAGGTCCGGCGAGCAGGAGCCTTGCCGTGCGCTCAGCAACAGCGTAAGACCGAGCAGGGTCACGATAAAGCCCGACCTGTACCTCAGAATCAGGAAAGCGTACAGGGACTACGACCGAAGGCCGACGCTGCGCGGGGCCAAGAGGGTCTGTTCCTACTGGGGATACCTTGAGCACTCAGACTCGCACAAGGCGAGGCAGATAAACGGATACGACGCCACTGTCCGGCACGCGCGGAAACACGTCTCGTCACATGCTCATGCTGATAACACCCGAAACGAAAGGTGGACGCATGAGCGCAGTGAAAACGATCTCTGCCACCCCGCTCGATGCCGTGAGCATCGAGCACGATGACGGCGCTCCCTACTCACATGTCTGGATTCGCCGAGACATTGTGAAGGACACCGCAGACGACGGCCCCGAGTCGAGCTACGAGTTCTACACCGCCGAGGAGCTGTACTTCAAGGTTGCTGGAACCCCGACGGTCGACGAAATCACCGAGAGCTTCGACGCCCTCTGGGATTCGCACGTCAACGACGACGCGACCATCGCCGAGCGCGTCGAGAAATGCGAGGAGACTAGCGCCATCCACGACGCGGCAATCCTCGAGATTTGCGACATGATCGCGGGAGGTGAGCAGTAGTGGCGAGCGCTATCGCGGAGATGTTCTTCCGTGCGGTGAGCAAAGGCAAGCGAACCATCGGCAGCGTGCCCGAGCGCTGGCGCAAAGAGGTGCAGGACATGCTCGACGCCGCCGACCGCGAGGGGGAGCAGTGCCGCCCGTGAGCGTAAGCGACACGACCTCCATCGTCAGCGCTTTCTTCGTCATCGTGACGTTCTGCGTCGGACGGCTCAGCGTGACCAAGACGCGCTCCGCGAAGGAGCAGCACACCGATGACAAGCTAGACTCGCTGATCGACTCCATGCGGGAGGTCAAGTCCGGAATCAACGAAATCAACCGAAAGCTCGACGACCACGGAATCACGCTCGCAAAGCACACGGAGCAGATTTCAACGCTGTTCACGCGCATCGAGCGCCTGGAGCGCAACTGCGACATGCACCGTGGCGTCGGCGGCTCCGACTAGGAGGAAGCAAATGAAAATCAACTGGATCCTTCGCCTGCAGAACAAGGCCACGCTCGCGGCCCTCGCGGCAACCGTGCTCGCGTTCGCTTACCAGCTCTGCGGCATCTTCGGCATCGTCCCTCCCGTCTCGCAGGATTCGCTCCTGCAGCTCGTGGGCATCGTGCTCAACATCCTCGCGGCCCTCGGCGTAGTCACCGACCCGACCACGAGCGGCGTGTCCGACTCCGCTCGCGCACTCAGCTACGACGAGCCGTACACCACGAGGGGCAACTAGACATGGCGCTCACCAGGCGCGAGGCGTTCGCGCAGGTTTTCGAGCACATGGTCACTCATGACGGCAACGGTGGCCACGGGTACTCGCAATACAATCGCATGGGCGACGGGACCACCGAGACGATTAAGCTGTCTGACGGGACTACCGTGACGATTGCAGGCGGTGACCGAGACTGCTCCTCCGCAGTCATCCTCGCACTCAGGGCGGTCGGTATCAACACGTACGGCGCTACCTACACTGGCAACATGGTCGAGCAGCTGCTTAAGACAGGCCTGTTCGGCTGGCGCAAGATGGGGGTGAAGTCGGCCCAGCGCGGCGACATCTACGTCAACAAACGCTGCCACACAGCCGTGTGCATCTCCCCGTACGGCTCCGCTCGCGGCGACCTGCTGGCTCAGTTCAGCATCTCGGAGAATGGAACCATCACGGGCACCAAGGGCGACCAGACGGGGCGAGAGAGCAACATCAAGCCGTATTACAGCTATCCATGGGACGGAACGCTTTACTGGCTCAGCGATGGTGGCGCCATCGGCGGCGCCAACACCGAGGTAGCCGACAACACCGACCCCGACCTGGGTGACACCCGCTACTGGGGTCCGAAGTTCACTCGAGCGATTCAGAAGCAGCTCGGCACCACCGTCGACGGCGTTATATCCGGGCAGTGGGAGTGCAACCAGCGATATTTCTGGGCCGTCGAGAACTGCGTCAATTGGACAAAGACCGGCAAGGGCGTCGGCTCAGACATGGTGCTCGCACTGCAACGCAAGATTGGGTGTGCCATCTATCCTTTCGTTGGCGGCGTCCAGGCGAGACAGATGACCAACGGCACCATCCATAAGCATCAGCAATGGCTTATCGCCAACGGCATTTCCGTCGGGCAGTCTGGTGCCGACGGCCTCCATGGCCCAGACACCAACAAGGCGGTCGCCCAGGCAATCAGGCGCAGGCTCTATGCAGATTAGTGAGGCCACGGAATGATTGGTCATATCGTCATCGCCTTTATCCTCGGCGGCACCGTCGGGAGCCTGGTGTTCTTCTTGGCTCTGTGCATCGTCGGTGCTTTCCGCGATAGCGATTAAAATGTAGGCACTCGAAAATCCAGCGTCGGGAGACGCAGGGTTTATAAAAGCCGTATCCCATTCGCGGGATACGGCTTTAATTTTTGGTCCCAATTTGGTCCCTACGGTGCTTCTTAGGCGGTCTTACACGACTTGCAAAATGAATAATGCCTGTTGTGTGCGCCTAGTTTCCTTGTATAACCCTATAGTCTAAACTACTGTGGTTACTGCATCGACTCCGTGATGCATGTTTGTACGTTCCCGACGGTCG
>CAVCHM010000003.1:0-2805 GCA_963602135.1 bacterium
ATCCAGTATCACATGGACGAGCCGCAGTCCAACCTGTCTTCCGTGCCGCTGTGGTTCTTGGCCGAGATGGCCCGCAAGGACGTCACCGTCGTGCTTTCGGGCGAAGGCGCCGACGAGCTCTTTGGCGGCTACGCCTACTACGAGGACACGGTTCCGGTCCGCAAGTACAAAAAGATGGTGCCGCTGCCCATCCGTCGCGCGCTCGGTAACCTGGCGTTGCATATGCCGTACTTCAAGGGACATAACTTCCTGGTCAAGGGTGCCGAGATCCCCGAGAAGTCGTTCCTGGGACAGGCTCTGGTATGGCCGGAGCGCGAGGTCGACGGCGTGCTCAAGCCCGAGTACAACACCGGCGACGGCGCCTTCGAGCTTGCCGCTCCTATCTATGCGCGCGTGAAGGGTCAGCCCGAGCTGGTCAAGAAGCAGTACCTGGACATGAACATGTGGCTCCCGGGCGACATTCTGCTCAAGGCCGACAAGATGTGCATGGCGCACTCGCTGGAGCTGCGCGTGCCCTTCCTGGACCGCAAAGTCATGGAGTTCGCCGAGCACATTCCCGACCGCTACCGCATCAACGAGAACGGCAACAAACAGGTACTCCGCCACGCTGCCAACAAGTCACTGCCCGATGAGTGGGCCACCCGTCCCAAGGTGGGCTTCCCGGTGCCGATTGTCTACTGGCTGCGCGAGCAAAAGTGGTACGACTATGTCAAGGAGTACTTCACCGCGCCGTGGGCAAGCGAGTTCTTCGATACCGACGAGCTCATGCACCTACTCGATCTGCACTTTGCGGGCAAGGGCGATTTCCAGCGCAAGATCTATACGCCGCTCGTATTCCTGGTGTGGTACAAGCGCTTCTTTATCGACGAGGACCAGCCCGCTGTTCAGGCTGCCTAGCCTCGGCTTACGAACGCCTGCGCGTAACGGCTCCTCCGGGAGCCGTTTTTGCGTGGGTGCGTTTCAGTTACTATAAAAACCGTCCCTGCCAAATGGCTGAGAAAGGTGAAAGATGCACCATTCGGATTCCGCGACCGTGACCACGGTCGATACGCTTGCCAAGCTTCTCGATGTGTGCGGTAAGCTGCGCGCATCAGAGCAGGTTGACGAGCGTGCCGTGACCGGCTGCTCGTTTGATTCGCGCGCGGTCTCGGCAGGTGACGTGTTCTTTTGCAAAGGTGCTGCCTTTAAGCCCGCGTTTTTGAGCATGGCGCTCGATGCGGGCGCCGTCGCATTTGTGTGCGAGGAGTCGCTGGTCGAGTCTCTGGAGCCGCTGGCGCAGGAGAGCGGTGCTGCGATGCTGGTTGTTGATAGCGTTCGCACGGCCATGGCCCTGTTGCCGCCGGAGGTCTACGACCGTCCCGACCACGATGTCAAGATCGTGGGCATCACCGGTACCAAGGGAAAGACCACGGCCGCTTTTATGCTTCAGTCCATCATCAAGGCAGCGGGCGAGTCCTGCGGCATGATCGGCTCGGTGAGTACCGACGATGGCATCGAGTGCTACGAGAGCACCAATACCACGCCAGAGGCCCCCGAGGTCTGGCGCCATATCGCCAACTGCCGCACGTCAGGTCGCCAGTCCATGGTCATGGAGGTCTCGAGCCAGGCGCTCAAGTACCAACGCGTCGAGAATCTGCCGTTTGACGTGGCGTGCTTCCTCAACATCGGCCGTGACCACATCTCGCCGATCGAACACCCCACGTTTGAGGATTATTTTGAGAGCAAACTCAGGATCTTTGACCAGGCGAAGACCGCCGTGGTGAATCTGGGCACCGAAGAGGTTGACCGTGTGTTGGAGGCAGCGTCGACGGCCGAGCGCTTGGTGACCGTTGGCGTCGAGCATCCCGAGGCAAGCCTGTGGGCGAGCGATGTGCGCATGGTCGGCTTTAACATCGAGTTTAACCTGCATGGCCTGTGTGCCGACGAGTCCGAGGCGGGGGAGAAGGTCCTGCTGGGCATCGCGGGCGACTTTAACGTGGAAAACGCGCTGGTCGCTATCGCCGCTGCGCGCGAGATCGGCATCGGTATCGAGGCTATCAAGAAGGGCCTCTCCAAACTGCGTGTACCGGGCCGTATGGAGGTCGTGGAGTCGAAGGACGGCCGCGTGATCTGCGTCGTTGACTATGCGCACAACCAGCTTTCGTTCCGTTCGCTTTTCTCGTCGGTCAAGCGCGCGTTTCCCGCTAGTCCAGTCATTGCAGTGTTTGGCGCTGCCGGCGGCAAGGCGCAGGAGCGCCGCGAGCAGCTTCCGCGCGAGGCCGCACCATATTCCGACCTGATGATCTTTGCCAACGAGGACCCGGCTCACGAGGACCCGATGAAGGTCTGTCGCGAGCTTGCCGAGCATGTTCCCGACGATACGCCGAACAAGATCATCCTCGACCGCGAAGCCGCTGTGCATGCGGCGTTCAAGGCGGCGCGCGAGGAGTACGTCAACCCCGATGCTCCCACCATTGTCTTGCTGCTGGCAAAGGGTGACGAGGAGCTCATGCACGTGGGCGACGAGTTCGTGCCCATCGAGAGCGACCTTTCGCTGGCCAATCGCCTGATCGATGTTACCCAGTTTGACTAATGAACCATGATGGCGGCGGCGCCCTGAGTGCGCTGTCGCCATAAGCGTGTTCCCTCAATCAAAACATGCCGTCCAAGTCCAAACCCTTCTACGTAAACGGAGTAACCATGTCCCACAACACCCTGCCGACCGTTGCCGAGCTGTCGGGCGAGATGCGCGAGCGCTTTGCCAAGGTCAAGTACGTCTTTACCGACCTGGATGCCACGATGCTCGCGCCCGGCTCGTGCGTGCTG
>CAVCHM010000003.1:2815-99285 GCA_963602135.1 bacterium
ACAACGACGGTAACCCCTCGACCAAACTCGTCGAGACCGTCGTGGCACTTGCCCGCGCTGGCATTCAGGTGGTTCCCACCTCGGGCCGCAACCGTACCATGATCCACGAGGACGCGCGCGTGCTCGGCCTCAACTCCTACATTGGTGAGATGGGCGGCCTGGTCATGTACGATCTCAAAGCCAACGATTGGGAGTATCTGACCGGCGACATGCCCTACGACCCATCTTGCGGTCTCACGCCGCACCAGGTGATCGAGCAGACTGGCGTGTGCGAGAAGATCCTCGCCCGCTGGCCGCACAAGATCGAGTATCACAACGACATGTCGACCGGCTACAAGTACCGCGAGGTCACCGTCGGCATGCGCGGCGATGTGCCCGACGATGAGGTCCAGGCCATCCTCGACGAGGCCGGCTGCGGTCTGGTGTGGGCCTGTAACGGTCACCTGACGCATCTGTCCAAGCCGACGACGCTTGAGCTTAATCGCGTCGAGGACGGCCGCGCATTCAACATCAACCCCGCGGGGCTCAACAAGGGCGTTGCCATTGCGCGCTTCTGCGAGCACCTGGGGATCGAGCGCGAGGAGACGCTCGCGCTCGGCGATTCCGAGTCCGACTTCTACATGGCCGATCACGTGGGCACGTTCTGTCTGGTCGAGAATGGCCTGACGAGCGCCGGCGCGCCCGAGTTCCTGGCTGCTTGCGAGAACGCTTTCGTTACGCGCGGCAAAATTGTCGACGGTTGGGCGGCGACGGCAGAGCTGCTGGTCGCGGCGCGTTCGTAGCGCGGCGTCGCCGCACTTGGATATGTCTTTTCGAGAGAGACTGGTGAGGTAATGTCCGATATCGAGAATCCGGCAGGCGACACGCGCCCGATCGGTGTGTTCGATTCTGGCCTGGGCGGTCTGACGGTTGCGCGCGCCATCGCGACGGCGCTGCCGCACGAGTCCGTCTACTACTTCGGCGACACCAAACGCTGCCCCTACGGCACGCGCACCGAGGATGAGGTGCGCTCGTTTGCGTTGCAGGCGGGCCGTTGGCTGTCGAAGCACGACGTCAAGATTATGGTCATCGCCTGCAACACGGCGACAGCTGCGGCCTTACGTCTGGCCCAGCAGGTGCTCGACGTTCCCGTGATCGGCGTGATCGTGCCGGGTGCCCGTGCGGCAATCAACAGCACCCGTTCGCGTCGCGTGGGCGTGCTCGCCACCAACCTCACCATTCGCTCGGGCGCTTACACGCGCGCCATTCAGGATCTAGATGCCGGCGTCGACGTATACGGCTGCCCTGCCTCGAGCTTTGTCGAGGTTGTCGAACACGAGCTCGCCTCGGGTGCGCATCTGCAAGAGCAGTGGCTTGAGAACGAGGACATCTTCGATACGCCTGCCGTGCGTGCGCTGGTGGGTGCCACGGTTGAGCCACTGCGCGACCACGGTATCGATACCGTGGTGCTCGGCTGTACGCATTTTCCGCTGTTGGTGGGACCTATCCGCCATGCGCTGGGGCCTGGGGTGCGCGTCGTGAGTTCCGCCGAGGAGACCACGCGCGAGCTGACCGATATTCTCACGCGCCGCGAGCAGCTGGCGGGCGACGCAGCCGAGCCGCAGCATCGTTTTGCAACGACGGCCGATAACATTGCCGAGTTTGCGGTGGCGGGCAGTTTTATCTTTGGCCAGCCGCTCAAGAGCATTGAGCATATCGATATCGACGAACTCAAATAGATATAAGGTCACCGACCAAAGACTCACGTTCACCTTTTGCCGAAAGGAAATTTCTATGGAGTACATGCAGGTCAATCGCGCCAACGGCCGCGCCGCCGATAAGCTGCGCCCCATCAAGCTTACTCGCGGCGTCATGAAACACGCCCACGGTTCGTGCCTGGCCGAGTTTGGCGATACGCACGTGCTGTGCGCTGCCACTATCGAGGAGGGCGTGCCGGGCTGGCGCAAGGGCGCCAAGGCCGGTTGGGTAACGGCGGAGTACGCCATGCTGCCGGCATCGACCGGCAAGCGCTGCAAGCGCGAGCACGCCAACCGCAAGGGTCGCTCCATGGAGATCGAGCGCCTCATCGGCCGCAGCCTGCGTACCGTCGTCAACATGAAGGCGCTCGGCGAGTACACCGTCACCGTCGACTGCGACGTGATTCAGGCAGACGGCGGCACGCGAACGGCGAGCATTACCGGCGCCTGGGTGGCACTGCACGACGCCCTTGCCATGTGGGTCGAGGCGGGTAAGCTCGAGCGCATCCCGCTCACGGGCCAGGTCGCCGCGATTTCCATGGGCGTTGTCGACGGCAACACCCTGCTCGACCTGGATTATTCCGAGGACAGTCACGCCGAGGTCGACATGAACCTTGTCGCCACCGATACCGGCGAGATGATCGAGCTCCAGGGCACTGGCGAGCAGGCGCCCTTCGACCGCAAGCGCCTCAATGCCCTGCTCGATTTGGGCGACAAGGGCATTGCCGAGCTCATCGAGCTCCAGCACCAAGCCCTCGCCTAACCTGCCAAAAAGGGACAGGTTTATTTTGGCAGGTTTTATCTGCGGAAACGCTGAACTGTAAGGCTGCTGCCGCGCGAGGGGAGGGGCTTGAGAGCCTAATTACCTTTTGTGTGGCGTTGTTATAAGAACAAGGAGACCATTCATGGCGCTTGAGAAGATCGACATCGACACCCTCGACCCGGCGGCGACCATCGTCGTGGCAACGGGCAACGCCCACAAGCTCACCGAGATCGAGGCCATTTTGGGCAAGGTTATGCCCGAGGTTCGCTTTGTGGCGCTCGGCCAGCTGGGCGATTTTGAGGACCCCGAGGAAAACGGCACGACGTTTTTGGAGAACGCCATCATCAAGGCGCAGGCTGCCGTCGAAGAGACGGGGCTCATGGCCATTGCCGACGATTCGGGCCTGGTCGTCGACGCGCTGGACGGTGAGCCCGGTGTGTATAGCGCGCGCTACGCGGGCGTTCACGGCGACGATGCCGCCAACAATGCCAAGCTGCTCGTGAATCTGGAGGGCGTGGCCGACGAGGACCGCACTGCGCGCTTTATGAGCGTCGTCGCGCTCATCGACACGGACGGTTTGGTCACCTATGGTGAGGGCGCCTGCGAGGGCGTTATCGCGCACGAGGGCCGCGGCGATCACGGCTTTGGCTACGACCCGCTGTTCCTGCCGGTCGACACGCCGGGCAAGACCATGGCCGAGCTGACGGCGGACGAGAAGAACGCCATCAGCCATCGATTCCATGCGCTCGAGCACCTATCCGCCAAGCTGACGGGCGAGGAGTAGACCGTGCGCGCGGTGGTGCAGCGCGTGCTTAACGCCGGCGTGACGGTCGACGGCGAGTGCGTGGGCAAAATTGGGCGCGGCTATCTAGTGCTGCTGGGCGTGGGCCACGGCGACACGCGCGCCGAGGCCGATAAGCTGTGGGGCAAGCTCCGGGGCTTGCGCATTAACGAGGACGAGAACGGCAAGACCAACCTGGCACTTGCCGATGTCGACGGCGAGGTTCTCGTGGTGTCGCAGTTCACGCTGTTCGCCGATTGTCGTCACGGCCGCCGTCCATCGTTTACGGATGCTGGCGCCCCCGATGTTGCCAACGAGCTCTACGAGTACTTCCTGACGCTCGTTCGCCAAGATGTCGAACACATGGCGCACGGCATCTTTGGCGCCGATATGAAGGTCGACCTCGTCAACGACGGCCCATTCACCATCGTCTTGGACACCGATAGTCTGTAAGTAGTCAATTTGGGACCGGGCTTTTTTAGCTACTTGCGTATGGCCACAACAGGGTGCTATAGTATTAGAGTTTTGTCTATCTTAGGGGTATTATCCCCTTTTTGAATTGCACCTTCTGGAGGCCCTGTTCATGGAAGAGATGGAAGTCAATCACGTCGACGACATTCACGAGAAGCTGACCGATATGGTGGGCGATCGCGTTAAGGTGAAGGCCAACATGGGCCGCACCCGCGTCGTCGAGCGCATGGGCACCATCAAGAGCGTCCATCCGGCAGTCTTTATCGTCGAGGTCGACGAGCGCCGTGGCCGCAAGTCGCGTCAGTCCTACCAGTATATTGATGTTCTCACCGGCCAGGTCGAGCTGTTCGACCCCGAGAGCGGCGAGCACATTTTTACCCCGCTCGGCAATCAGCTCGAGGAGCACTAGCGGTGACCGATTGGTCCCTGACCCTTTCCGCGCCGGCAAAGATCAACCTCTATCTGGGGGTTCATACCGAGCGCGACGACCGCGGCTACCATAAGGTCGATTCCCTGATGGCGGCCGTCGGTCTTGTCGATACCGTTACGGTTACGCCGGCACAGGCGCTGACCGTCCAGACGATTCCGGCATCCGACTTTCCCATGCAAAAGAATACGGCGTATCGTGCGGCCGCTGCTATGGCCGAGCATTATGGTCGCGAAGCCAATGTCTGCATCACGATCGAGAAGCGCATCCCGTTGTGTGCCGGCCTGGGCGGTCCTTCGACGGATGCCGCGGCGGTCAT
Organism: bacterium; assembly: GCA_963602135.1. GTDB lineage: Bacteria > Actinomycetota > Coriobacteriia > Coriobacteriales > Coriobacteriaceae > Collinsella. The sequence goes on from CAVCHM010000003.1 coordinate 7,313, forward strand.
TGTCGCCATGGCAGAGAGTTGGGGCATCGACCGTGCCGATCCCGCGCTGGACAACATCGCGCGCGGCATTGGCGCCGACGTTCCCTTCTTTTTGCATGCCAGCCCTGCATTTTACGTGGGTGGGGGAGACGTGCTGGCAACCGAGTACCCCGCACTTCCCGCGACACCCGTCGTGCTGGTCAAGCCGCGCGAGGCAAGCGTTTCAACAATTGAAGCCTATCGACGTTTTGACGAGACCCCAGAGCCTGCGGACAAGCCCGGAGCGATCGCATCTGCCCTTCGCTCGGGAGATGCAGGGGCGGCCTACGCACTCGTCCACAACAACCTGGGTGTCATTTCCGCGCAGATGGAGCCGCGGATCCAAACGGTGCTCGACTGGCTCCGTTCACAGGACGGTACCATTGCCGCAAACGTGTGCGGTTCGGGTGCCTGCTCGTTTGCTCTCTGCGATAGCGCCGCCACGGCAGCCAATCTTGCGGCAGCCGCTCAACAAAACGGCTGGTGGGCTTATGCAACGGAGCTCGTTTCCGACACGGTTCGCATTGAAGCGCCAAAGAAGTAAAAATTTCTCTGGCACACGACGGAAATCTTTGTTACTATAGTCGAGCTAACGGGTTGTGGCTCAGTTTGGTAGAGCACTGCGTTCGGGACGCAGGGGTCGCTGGTTCAAATCCAGTCAACCCGACCAGAGCATGAGGAGGGACCGCTTCTTGCGGTCCCTTTTTTTAGCTATTGTTGTGATACCGCGATACCCGCGGTATACTCATTCGAGCTTGTCTCGCTGTATTGTGGAGGTCTACATGTTTGGACTGAGGGCACCTGAGCTCATCATTATTCTCGTTGTTGTCCTGATTATCTTTGGGCCTAAGAACCTGCCGAAGCTCGGTAAGTCCCTCGGCTCTACCGTCAAGAATATCCGCGAGGGTATGGAGGGCGACGATAAGGGCGAAACCAAGCAGGCCGAGGACGTTGTGGTCGAGGAGTCCAAGGAGGACAAGGAGATCGCAGAGCTCGAGGCCAAGCTCGCTGCTGCCAAGCAAAAGAAGGCAGAGGACAGCGACGCGGACGCAGAGTAGTCCCATCCCTTTGGGGTGAGCACCTGACCGGCTTGCCCGCAGGCTAGCCGGTCTTTTTCGTTTTTGTTGACAGTTGATCGTTACATCATAGTTGGGGAGATATCCGTATGGACGCAAGCCAGATCGTACTGACCGCTGAGGGCCGCCAGAAGCTCGTCGAGGAGCTCGCTTGGCGTGAGGGCGATTACGCCAAGGAGATCGTCGAGGACATCAAGGAAGCCCGCGCGTTCGGCGACCTTTCGGAGAACTCCGAGTACGATGCCGCCAAGGACAAGCAGGCCCAGAATGCTGCTCGCATCGCCGAGATTCAGGCTATTCTCGCCAACGCCCAGGTTGCTGCCACCACGGGTGATCTGACCGTCTCCATCGGTTCCACCGTTTCGTTGATTGATCCCAACGGTGAGGTCATGGAGGTCACGCTTGTCGGTACCACCGAGACCAACTCGCTCGAGCACAAGATCTCCAACGAGTCTCCGGTCGGCCACGCCATCATTGGTCATGGCGAGGGCGACTCCGTCGAGGTCGTTACGCCTTCCGGCAAGACTCGCGTCTACACCATCGCCAAGATCGCACGCTAGACCACGGTCCCGCGTAAAGGTATGTTTTCGCTCCCTGGGACCGAATCCTGGGGAGCGTTTTAGTTTGAGGAGCTAACTATGGCAGAAAACCAGAACGCCGCCGATCAGGCATCGACGCTCAACGACGAGCGCGCCACTCGCCTGGCCAAGCGTGCCTCCCTGTTCGAGGCGGGCCAGAACCCGTATCCCGAGCACTCCGAGATTGAGGACTACGTCGTCGACATCGAGACTAAGTATGCCGAGCTCGCCGATGGCGAGGACACCGAGGACGTCGTGAAGATCGGCGGCCGTGTGGTCGCCAAGCGCGGTCAGGGCAAGATCATGTTCATCGTCGTGCGCGACGCGACCGGCGAGATCCAGCTGTTCTGCCGTATCAACGATATGGACGAGGCCGCCTGGAACACGCTCAAGGCACTCGACCTGGGCGATATCCTGGGCGTGACCGGTGTAGTCGTGCGCACCAAGCGTGGCCAGCTTTCCGTTGCCCCCAAGAGCGCGACGCTGCTGTCCAAGGCCGTTCGCCCGCTGCCCGAGAAGTTCCACGGTCTCTCCGACAAGGAGACTCGCTATCGTCAGCGCTATGTCGACCTGATCGCCAACGACGACGTTCGCGAGACCTTCCGCAAGCGCTCGCAGATTCTCTCCACGTTCCGCCGCTTTATGGAGTCCGATGGCTACATGGAGGTTGAGACCCCCATCCTGCAGACCATCCAGGGCGGAGCTACTGCCAAGCCGTTCATCACGCACTTCAACGCGCTCGATCAGGAGTGCTACCTGCGTATCGCCACCGAGCTGCACCTCAAGCGCTGCATCGTCGGCGGCTTTGAGCGCGTGTTCGAAATCGGTCGTATCTTCCGCAACGAGGGCATGGACCTTACCCACAATCCCGAGTTCACCACGATGGAGGCCTACCGCGCCTTTTCCGATCTCGAGGGCATGAAGGCGCTCGCCCAGGGTGTCATTAAGGCCGCTAACAAGGCTATCGGCAACCCCGAGGTTATTGAGTACCAGGGCCAGACCATCGACCTGTCCGGTGAGTGGGCCAGCCGTCCCATGACCGACATCGTCTCCGACGTGCTCGGTAAGCAGGTCACCATCGACACGCCGGTTGAGGAGCTTACTGCCGCCGCACGCGAGAAGGGCCTGGAGATCAAGCCCGAGTGGACCGCCGGCAAGATCATCGCCGAGATCTATGACGAGCTGGGCGAGGACACTATCGTCAACCCCACCTTCGTGTGCGATTACCCCATCGAGGTTAGCCCGCTTGCCAAGCGCTTTGAGGATGACCCGCGCCTGACCCATCGCTTTGAGCTGGTCATCGCCGGGCACGAGTACGCGAACGCGTTCTCCGAGCTCAACGACCCGGTCGACCAGGCCGAGCGCTTCGCTGCCCAGATGGCCGAGAAGGCCGGCGGTGACGACGAGGCCATGGAGTACGACGAGGATTACGTGCGCGCCCTCGAGTACGGTATGCCTCCCGCGGGCGGCATTGGCATCGGTATCGACCGCGTGGTCATGCTGCTCACCAACCAGGCTTCCATCCGCGACGTGCTGCTGTTCCCGCACATGAAGCCCGAGAAGGGTTTCCAGTCCGGTGCCGCTGCTGCCAAGGCTGCCGAGGCCGGCAACACCGCGAGCCCCTTCGTCAAGTCACTCAAGCCCACGGTTGATTATTCCAAGATTGCCGTCGAGCCGCTGTTTGAGGAGTTCGTCGACTTTGATACCTTCTCCAAGAGCGACTTCCGCGCCGTGAAGGTCAAGGCATGCGAGGCCGTCAAGAAGTCCAAGAAGCTGCTGAACTTTACGCTCGACGACGGTACCGGTACCGACCGCACCATCCTCTCCGGTATTCACGATTATTACGAGCCCGAGGACCTGGTCGGCAAGACCCTGCTCGCCATCACCAACCTGCCTCCGCGCAAGATGATGGGTATCCCCAGCTGCGGCATGCTCATCAGCGCCATCCACGAGGAGGAGGGCGAGGAGCGCCTCAACCTGATCCAGCTCGACGCCTCCATCCCTGCCGGCGCAAAGATGTACTAGGGGGTTACGGCGTTTTACCAAACGCCGTAACCACTCGACGCTGCAAGCCCGCCAGAGCGGCAATCTGCCTTTCAACTTCGGCGGCATGACCAGAAGGTCAATGCCGCCTCGTTTCAAGGCACCTTGCTCGCTCTGGCGGGCTTTCGCTGTCGTTGCCAAAACATCGGCGTTACCTTGGTCCAGATGTAGTCATTGGGGACGTTCTTAAACGACTAGTCATTCAAGAACGTCCCCAATGACTACTCAATGGCTATTGCGCGCATGGCTCGCATGACAGCCGTCTCTTTTATGTTTCCTTTAGCCGTCGCTGTCTAGGATGGGGGTTAGTCGATAGGAAGGGAGCACCGGGATGGACGACGCGAGCGAGCGCGCAATCGAAGAGGACATGCTCGATCAGTTCAACTACTTTGATGATGAGGACGAGGAGCTGATCGACCGTCGCGAGCCAGCGCCGCTTGATTCCTTTGATCTGGTCGATGAAGAGGCTGATGAGGTTGAGGACGAATCAACGGAGCCCCCACAGTCTTCGCGCCTTGACTCGCTGCTTTCGAGAGCCCCCATGCACCACGGTGTTCGTGCCGGCGCGCTCCATATGAAAACTGACTGGCACCAGATCGTGACGGCAGGCGATGAACTTGCCGTCGATGCGCCGCTCACCGATAAATCATCCATCATCTGCCGCACCGGTATGCTTATGCTCGCGAGTGGAACGGGTGCCTGGCGCGTGCGCGATACCATGAATCGTGTTGCTGACGTGCTCGGCGTCACAATTCACGTCGACCTGAGTCTCCTATCGTTTGAGTGCACCTGCATCGAAGATGGCCACTGCTTTAACGAGGTCGTCAGCTTGCCCACAACCGGCGTCAATACCCATCGCATTTGGATGATGGAGAGTTTCCTCAAGGAAATCGAGACCTATGGTCGTCGCTTCACGGTGCACGAGTATCACGAGATGCTCAAGACCGTTGAGAGTTCAAAACCTGATTACGCGCCTTGGCAACAGGGCCTTGCGGCGGCCTGCGCCTGTGGCGCCTTTGTCTTTTTACTTGGTGGCGGTCCTATTGAGATGGCATGCGCGTTCGTGGGCGCGGGTGTCGGCAACTTTGCCCGCTCCCATATTCTCAAGCAAGGCCTTGGTCAGTTCAGCGCGCTGACGACCGGTGTTGCGCTCGCTTGCGTTTCGTATCTGCTGGCATTGCTCGGCCTTGGCCAGGTCATACCGGGGGCAATGTCGCACCAAGAAGGCTATATCGGCGCCATGCTCTTTGTGATTCCCGGCTTTCCGCTCATTACGGCAGGCCTCGACATCGCCAAGCTTGACATGCGAAGCGGTATCGAGCGCCTTTCATATGCCGTATCGATTATTGTGATGGCGACCCTCGTAGGTTGGATGGTTGCCGAGTGTGTTGGCCTGGCGCCGGACGACTTTGCCCCGCTCGGCCTTTCGCCGCTTGCTCTTACGCTCCTGCGCGTGGTGATGAGCTTCGTTGGCGTATTCGGCTTCTCGGTGATGTTCAACAGCCCGGTAAAGATGGCAGCGGCGGCAGGGCTCATCGGCGCCGTGTCCAATACCCTGCGTCTGACCCTTGTCGATGCGCCGACGATGATTCCCTTCCTGGGCCTCAGCACGGGAATGCCTCCCGAGGCAGCAGCGTTTATCGGCGCGCTGGTATCGGGTCTGCTGGCAAGCTTGGCCGAAGTCAAGCTCACCTACCCGCGCATCGCCCTCACGGTGCCTTCGATTGTCATTATGGTGCCCGGCCTGTATCTCTATCGCTCTATGTATTACATGTGCACCTTCGACACAGTCAATATGCTCGGCTGGTTTGTGCGCGCAGTGCTCATCGTAGCGTTTCTGCCCGTTGGGCTGGGTGTGGCGCGTACGCTCACCGACCCTCGCTGGCGCCACACCAGCTAATTGGTGCAAGGGGAACAGGTTACTTTGCACCAAATGAGTTGCGGTGAAATAGGGACTGAATTGCTGCTTAAAGGGTCAAAACAGTCCGTATTCCACCGCAACTTATGGGGTCGGGGGATTATTGGTGCCCTGCATCTTCATAAACTCAACGCTTACGAAGCACGCGCTTTTCGTGCTAGGCTGGTTCCACCACATAAGTAGTCGCAGACGCACGTACCACGGGCGGGCGAGATGAAGTCCCAACAGCTCCATCTCGCCCGCCCGTTTTTGTTGTGCGCCGCGGCGCAACACAGAAAGGACCATGCCCTTTATGCCTATCAACAAACGAGAGAGCCTGCTGTTCACCTTTATCATGTGCTTTTGCATGGTGCTCTGGATGAGCATCTACAACGTTGCCCTGCAGCATGGGGCCATCAACGGCGAGGTTGTTGCCGCCGCGTGGCTCGGCTTCCCCGTTGCCTACATATTTGCCATGTGCTGCGACTGGTTTGTTGCCAGCCCCCTTGCCAAGGGTTTCGCATTTAAATTCCTGGTCACGCCGGGCAAGAGCTCGCCGCTTGCCATGACGCTCGCCGTCAGCTCCTGCATGGTCGTTCCCATGGTCATCATCATGTCGCTCTACGGCGCGTGCGAAGGCCTGTTCCATATGCCCGGCGGCCCGCTTGCCAATTTGCAGGCGCTGCCGATGATGTGGCTCGTCAACATTCCGCGCAACTTTATCATGGCCCTGCCTTGGAACCTGCTGGTGGCTGGTCCGGTTGCTCGCTTTGTATTCCGCCGCGCCTTCCCCATGGGCACGGTCTTTGCCGAACCGCACATGGAGCTCGTGCGCATGCCTGGCGCTTCCGTTGCCGATGCCGTCAATGACGTTGCCGAGAGCATGGACGCCGAGCCTGCCTGCTAGGCAACAGCCTCTAACCTAGAGCGTCCGCCGCACCCGGCGATTCCTTTTTTGTAGACGTTGTCGTATGGCTGCATGCGGAAAAGGCCCCAGCGGTTAACATATACTCCATATGGGTAAAGAGACCAAAGCGCCGCCGCGAGTGGCGCTTTGCGTTTGAAAAAACTAGCTCGTCTAAGAGGAACTAGCATGTTAGACCGTTTTACCGATCGTGCGCGCAAGGTCATGTCCATGGCCAAGCAAGAGGCGCTCGATCTTCATTCAAATAAGGTGGGTACCGAGCATCTGCTGCTCGCGCTTGCCAAGGAGGACGAGGGCATTGCCGCTGAGGCGCTGCGCTCGCTCGATATTTCCTACGACGACATCATGGACACGCTCAAAGAAGTCCAGACTACCGTTCCCGAGCCCAGCGAGGAGACCGAGGCGGCCAAGCTCGCCTTTACGCCGCTCGTCATTAGCGTGATGGAGCGCTCCTTCCGCGTGGCACGTGAGAATAACCAGACCTATGTGTCGACCGAGCACCTGCTCATCGGTATCGTCGAAGAGGGCAACGGCATGGCCATGGATATCCTCATGCGCTTGGGCGTGTCGTCCGCTTCCATTAAAAAAGCCATCGAGAAGCTTACCGCCAAGGATCAGGACAAGAAGCGTCCGCTCGCCGGCGCCGGTGCCGGGCGTCCCGGTGCGGGCCTGCCGTTCTTTAGCGGTTCGGACGCCTCGCAGCAAAAGGGGAGCGGTACCGATACGCTCAAGCAGTTCGCCACCAACCTTACGCAGAAAGCACGCGACGGCGAGCTCGACCCCGTGATCGGTCGCGAAAAGGAAGTCCAGCGCATGATGGAGATCCTTTCGCGCCGCACCAAGAACAACCCGCTTATCTTGGGTGACCCCGGTGTGGGCAAGACGGCCATCGTCGAGGGCCTGGCGCAGCAGATCGCTGCCGGCAACGTGCCCGAGAACCTTATGAACCAGAACATCTGGACGCTCGACCTGCCGGGTCTTGTCGCGGGCGCCAAGTATCGCGGTGAGTTTGAGGAGCGCCTCAAGAACGTGATCCAGGAGGCGACCGAAGCCGACGACGTTATCTTGTTTATCGACGAGATGCACACCATCATCGGTGCCGGTTCCGCCGAGGGCTCCATCGATGCAAGCTCCATGCTCAAGCCCGTGCTCGCACGCGGCGCTTTCCAGATCATCGGTGCCACCACGGCCGAGGAGTTCCGTAAGTACCTCACTAAGGATCCGGCCTTTGAACGCCGCTTCCAGACCATCGATGTCGAGGAGCCGAGCGTCGAGGATACGGTCAAGATCCTGACCGCGCTCAAGCCGCGCTACGAGGAGCACCACCACGTGCGCTACACGCAGGGTGCTATCGAGGCCGCCGCGAACCTTTCCAACCGCTACATCCAGGATCGCTTCCTGCCCGATAAGGCCATCGACCTCATTGACGAGGCCGGTGCCCGCGCTCGCATCGCCGCGAATCGCGCACCCGAGCCGGTGCGCGAGGCCGAGCATCGCATCGAGGAGCTCAAGGCCGCCGCGCAGGAGGCCACCGAGAGCGACGACATGAACAAGGCTGCCGAGATCACCGAGCAGCAGAAGGCTGCCGAGATTGAACTCGCCGAGGCCAAGGCTGCCTGGACGGCCGAGCTCGACGCCAGCCCGCTTACCATCGATGTCTCCCAGATCGCCGATATCGTGTCCGTGACCTCGGGCGTGCCGGTGTCCTCGCTTACCGAGAGCGAGAGCCGTCGCCTGCTGCAGGCCGAAAGCGTGCTCAAGACGCGCATCATCGGTCAGGACGAGGCTGTCGAGGCCGTTGCCAAGGCCGTGCGCCGCAGCCGCTCGCCGCTCAAGGATCCGCGTCGCCCCGGCGGCAGCTTTATCTTCCTGGGTCCCACCGGCACGGGCAAGACCGAGCTCGCCAAGACGCTCGCCGAATACCTCTTTGGCAGCAAGGACGCGCTCATCAGCTTCGACATGTCCGAGTTCGGTAGCGAGTTCGAGGTCTCCAAGCTCATCGGTAGCCCTCCGGGTTACGTCGGTCACGACGAGGGCGGCCAGCTCACCAAGGCCGTTCGTCGCCACCCGTACTCGGTCGTGCTGTTCGACGAGATCGAGAAGGCGCACCCCGATATCTTCAACATTCTGCTGCAGGTGCTGGAGGAGGGCCGCCTGACCGATAGCCAGGGCAAGACGGTCGATTTCCGCAACACCGTGATCATCATGACGTCCAACGTGGGCGCCCGCGAGATCGCGCAGGATGCGAGCGTGGGCTTTGGCACCACCGGCGAGCAGGGCCTTACCTCGAGCGAGATCCGCGGCCGTGCGATGGGCGAGCTCAAGCGCTTGTTCCGCCCCGAGCTGCTCAATCGTATCGACGATATTGTGGTGTTCCAGAAGCTCTCGGGCGAGAATCTCACCAAGATCGCGCACCTGCTGGTGGACGACCTGCGTCAGCGTTTGATTGCCAACGGCATGAACATCAAGCTCACCGATGCGGCGTACGACAAGATCGTGGCCGAGGGTACCGACCTCACCAACGGTGCGCGTCCGCTGCGTCGTGCCATCCAAAAGCTCATCGAGGACCCGCTGTCCGAGGAGCTTCTGGCCGGCGAGTGGGGCGAGGGCGATACCGTCCTGTGCGACGTGGCCGATGGCAAGTTTGTCTTTAGCCACGGCACGGGCGAGATCCCGGCACCGCGTCCGGCGGGCACGCTCGGCGGCGATACCGCCCCGGCGGCACCGCACACCGGCAACGCCGCGCCCGTGAGCGGCGGCGTGACCTCGGGCCCCGGCGGCATGATGCAAGCCGGTTCCGGCGCGCTGTAGGGCGTAACAAAACCTTGTGTCCACGAGGGCGTTCCAAAGGAGCGCCCTTTTTCTGTTGAAAAGGCCCCTTCGTTCAAAGTAGATCTCATTAAACATTTCAATGGCGTATGCATAAACGTTGATCAAGCGTTGAGGTTGGTTGAAGGGTCCAACGTCCCTTTGGCACGGCCCGTCTAACCTGCTTTATTCTAATAAAGTAGCGTTTCCCCGCCGTTAGCCGATGATGCAAGGGCGCTCGGCGTTTTCGACTGGTTTATGCACGCAAAGTCTGGGAATATACAAGTCGCATGTCTTACTGTCTAACCAGTTGCGCCAAGGAGGCACCATGGATTACAAGATCACCGGCTACGAGCCCGCCCAGCTGTTCCATTTCTTTGAGGAGGTCAGCGCGATCCCTCGTGGGTCTGGCAACGAGACGGGCATCAGCGATTTCCTGGTTGCGTTTGCCAAGGAGCGCGGCCTCGATGTGTACCGGGACGAGGTCTACAACGTCATCATTCGCAAGCCCGCCTCTGCCGGCGCCGAGAATGCCCCGACCGTGATGCTGCAGGGCCACATCGATATGGTGTGCGACAAGTTGGGCTCTGTTGAGCACGACTTTACGACCGACGGTATCGACCTGGTCGTCAAGGACGGCGTCCTCACCGCTAACGGCACCACCCTGGGCGCCGACAACGGTATCGCCGTCGCTCTGATGCTCACTGTTCTCGATGACGATTCGATCGTTCACCCCGCCCTCGAGTGCGTATTCACCACCGACGAGGAGACTGGCCTGGTCGGCGCCGAGACGCTCGACAAGTCCCAGATTAGCGCCCGCACCATGATTAACCTTGACTCCGAGGAAGAGGGCGTTGCCACCGTCAGCTGCGCCGGCGGCGTCGTCGTTACCTACACCTGCCCCATCGTGCGCGAGCACAAGACCGGTAGCACCCTCACGCTCGACATCTCCGGCCTACTGGGTGGTCATTCCGGCAACGATATCAACCTGGAGCGCGGCAACGGCAACCTCATCATGGCCCGTATCATCGACCGCCTGATGGTCGCCGGCGAGCCCGCCATCGTCAGCTTTAACGGCGGCACCAAGGACAACGCCATCAACCGTGAGTGCAAGGCTGTTCTGGTCTACGCCGACCACGCTGCCGCCGAGGCCGCGGCCCAGATCGCAAAGGGCATCATCGCCGACGTCACTGCCGAGCTCGAGGTCTTCGACCCCGGCTTTACCTGCACCGTCGAGATTGCCGACGATGCCGAGGTCGAGGCCATGGATCAGAAGTCCGCGCTTGCCCTCATCCGCGCCCTGCGTCTTGCCCCTAACGGCGTGATTCGCCGCAACGTCGCCACCGACGGCTCCGTCGAGGTTTCCTCCAACATCGGCGTGGTCGCCACTTCCGACGACCAGGTCAAGATCATGCTGTCCCCGCGCTCCTCGATCACCTCGCTGCAGAACGAGTTCAAGGACCGCCTGCAGACGTTGGCCGATGTCCTGGGCTTCGACGCCAAGTTCGAGTTCGAGTATCCCGGCTGGAGCTATGCCGAGCATTCGCCGGTCCGCGACGTCTTTGTCGAGAGCTATCGCGAGCTCTTTGGCTCCGAGCTGCGCATCGAGTCCATTCACGCCGGCCTTGAGTGCGGCCTGTTTGCCGAGGCCCTGCACGGCCTGGACGCCATCGCCGTGGGACCGACGCTCTCCGATGTCCACACCCCGGACGAGAGCATGGAGCTCGCTTCTGCCGAGCGCTTCTACGAGCTGCTCATCGACGTCCTCAAGCGCCTTGCCGCGTAAGGGTCGCCTTGACTAAGCCGCTCTAAAACGGCTGGCTATGAAAACGGCCGCCTGGCGTAATGCCGGGCGGCCGTTATTCGTTACAGCGCCAAAATCCCCAGATGCTCAAGCAAGATCTTAAGCCCGATGAGGATGAGCACGACGCCGCCCACGATGGTGGCGGGTTTTTCGTAACGCGCGCCAAAGGTATGACCGATTGCCACGCCGGCAACAGAGAAGATGAAGGCCGTGACTCCGATGAGCGACACGGCGGGAACGATGTCGACCGAGAGCGCGGCAAACGAGATGCCCACGGCGAGCGCGTCAATCGAGGTGGCGATGGCGAGGATCAGGTACTCGCCCAGGTCAATCTTTTCGGCATCCTTGTCGTTGCCTTCATCCTCGTTCTCGGTAAAGGCCTCCCACAGCATTTTGCCGCCGATGAAGGCGAGCAGGATAAAGGCGATCCAGTGGTCGATGGGGCCGATGATGCTCATGAATTGACTGCCAAGCGCCCATCCGATTACGGGCATGCCGGCCTGAAAGCCGCCAAAGAACAGGCCGAGCACCACGGCGACTTTAAGGTTGATCTTTTTCATGCCGAGACCCTTGCAGATGGAAACGGCAAAGGCGTCCATCGAAAGGCCAACGGCGAGCAGCACGAGCTCGGCGAGTCCCATAGTCTGGCTCCCTCTCTGCGGGCGAACCCGCGTGTACTTCTGGCAGGGGAGCAACAAAAAAGACCCGTGGCGTACGCGTTGCGCGCACAACCACGAGTCTCGTTCATTAAGGCAAGCCAGGCCGTATCGGCCAGTGTGTTGACTTGCCGCGCTACCGGAGGCGAACCAGATCACGCGACTACTCCCTCATTTATGCGAGTCTCGATGCTACCACATAAGCAGCTCATTTGGATTGGGGCTCTCAGCTGTGTTCGCTCATTCTGTAAGCATCGGATTTTGCGGGCGTCACAGGGGCAAACCGTGAGAAACTTATTGACGTTTATGGAGCGTATACGATGGGAGCGATGCCTTGGATAAGAACGAGCTGCAAAAGCGTATGGAACAGGCCATCCGCCTGACGGCACCTGGTCAGCCGATCCGCACTGCCCTCGACATGATCATCGCCGGTCACCTGGGCGCCCTTATCTGCGTTGGCGACACCGAAAACGTGCTCGCTGCCGGTAACGACGGCTTCCCGCTCAACATTTCGTTCACCTCGAACCGCCTGTTCGAGCTCTCCAAGATGGACGGTGCCATCGTCATCGACGGCGACCTCACCCAGATCCTGCGCGCCAACTTCCATCTCAATCCCGATCCCTCGCTTGCCACGAGCGAGACGGGCATGCGTCATCGCACCGCCGCTCGTATGTCGGTGCTCACCGACGCCATCGTGATCTCGGTCTCGGCCCGTCGTGCCGTCGTCAACGTGTACGTTCACGGCAAGAGCTACGAGATCCAGCCCGTCACCACCATCATGAGCTCGGTCAACCAGCTCGTCGCCACGCTCCAGACTACCCGTCAGTCGCTCGACCGCTCCCTGCTGCGCCTGACGGCCCTCGAACTCGACGACTACGTTACGCTCGCCGACATTACCGGTATTTTCTCGAGCTTCGAGATCATGCAGCAGGCAAAGACCGAGCTTAAGGATTGCATCGTCAAGTTGGGCAACCAGGGCAAGCTCGTGCAGATGCAGCTCGAGCAGCTCGCGGGCTCCAGCATGGATACCGAATACGACCTGATGATCCGCGACTACGCAAGTGATTCTTCCGAGGCTAATGCCGAGAAGATTCGCGCCAACCTGAGCCGTATGACACCTAAGGACCTGTCCGACCCACAGCATGTGGCGGCGGTTCTGGGTTACGACGACCTGGACGAGGACTCCGTCATGACGCCGCTGGGCCTGCGCACGCTTTCGCGCGTGTCCGTCGTGCGCGACGGCGTGGCCGAGAAGATCGTCGACGAGTACGGCTCGTTGCAGGAGCTCATGGACGACATCAGCGAGGATCCGGAGCGCCTGGGCGACTTTGGCGTCAACAACCCTGCCATTCTTGCGGACTCGCTGTACCGCATGAAGGGCACCAAACAGGGGAACGCATAATGGCGCCCGTATGCGCCGTGGTCGTTGCCGGCGGCAGCGGCCAGCGCTTTGGAAATCCCGGCGGCAAGCAGCTCGTTAACGTGGCGGGCCGTCCGCTCATGAGCTGGTCTATCCGTGCGTTCGATCGTAGCGACAAGGTCGGTCACATCGTGGTGGTGTGTCCTGCCGAGCGTCGTGCCGAGATGCGCCGCCTGGCCATCAGCCCGTATTCGTATAGCACGCCCATCAGCTTTGCCGATGCCGGCGATACCCGCCAGGACTCCACCCGTGCCGGCGTGCATGCGGTACCGGCGGGTTTCGAATATGTCGCCATCCACGACGGCGCCCGTCCGCTCATCACGACCGAGGCCATCGATCATGCGATCGACGTGCTTGTGGGCGACCGCTCGCTCGACGGTGTCGTGTGCGGTCAACCCGCGATCGACACGCTCAAGATTGTCGACGGCGACAACATCGTCGAGACGCCGCCGCGCGAGCTCTACTGGGCCGCGCAGACGCCGCAGATCTTTAGTGTCGACGCCATGAAGCGCGCCCATGCCGCGGCGATTGCCGAGGGCTTTATCGGCACGGACGATTCGTCACTGGTCGAGCGCATGGGTGGGCGCGTCCGCTGCGTCCAGAGCCCGCGCGATAACCTTAAGGTGACGGTGCCCGAGGACCTGCGCCCCGTAACCGCGATTCTGCTTGGCCGTATGGCCGAGGGAGAGGACCTTCCCCATGTTCAGTAACCTGCGCATTGGCCACGGCTACGACGTCCACCGTTTGGTGGAGGGGCGTCGATGTATCATCGGCGGGGTCGACATTCCCTACGAGCGCGGCCTGCTGGGTCACTCGGATGCCGATGTGCTCGCGCACGCCTTGGCCGACGCCATTCTGGGCGCCTGCCGCGGGGGAGACATCGGCAAGCTATTCCCCGACACCGATCCCGCCTACGAGGGTGCCGATTCGATGGTGCTGCTCGCTCGCGTGATGGACTATGCGCGCGAGCTGGGCTTTGAGTTTGTCGATGCCGATTGCACCATTGCCTGTCAGCAACCCAAGATCACCCCGCACCGCGATGCCATGCGCGCCAACCTTGCCCATGCCCTGGGCGTTGACGTCGAAAACGTGGGCGTCGCCGCCACTACGACCGAAAAGCTCGGTTGGGAAGGCCGGGGCGAGGGAATCGGTGCCTGGGCTGTCTGCCTGCTACAGAAAACCGTTAAGGAGTAACGAATGCGTATCTACAACAGCGCTACCCATAAAAAGGAAGAGTTCCAGCCCATCGAGTCCGGCAAGGTCCGCATGTACGTGTGCGGCCCCACGGTCTACGACAACATCCACATCGGCAATGCCCGCACGTTCATCAGCTTTGACGTGATTCGTCGCTGGCTCATCGCGAGCGGCTACGAGGTCACGTTCGCCCAGAACCTCACCGATGTCGATGACAAGATCATCAAGCGCGCCAACGAGCAGGGCCGTACGGCTGCCGAGGTCGCGACGGAGTTCTCCGACAAGTTCATCGGCGTCATGCGCGCCGCCAACGTGCTCGATCCCGATGTGCGCCCCCGCGCCACCAAGGAGATCGGCCCCATGATCGCCATGATCAAGACGCTTATCGAGCAGGGCCACGCTTACGCAGCCGATAACGGCGATGTGTACTTTGCCGTGCGCAGCGATCCCAACTATGGTCAGGTCTCGGGCCGCAACATCGACGACCTTATGGTTGGCGCGCGCATCGAGGAGAACGAGGACAAGAACGACCCGCTCGACTTTGCCCTGTGGAAGGCCGCCAAGCCCGGCGAGCCCAGCTGGCCGAGCCCCTGGGGCGAGGGCCGTCCCGGCTGGCACACCGAGTGCGCCGCCATGGTGCACCGCTACCTGGGCACCCCGATCGACATCCACGGCGGCGGCTCCGATCTTGCCTTCCCGCATCACGAGAACGAGTGCGCCCAGGCCACCTGCGCCTGGCACCAGGGCTTCTCCAACACCTGGATGCACACGGGCATGCTGCTGGTAGACGGCGAGAAGATGTCCAAGTCGCTCGGCAACTTCTTTACGCTGGCCGAGGTGCTCGAGCAGCACTCCGCTGCCGCCCTGCGCCTGCTGATGCTGCAGACGAGCTATCGCTCGCCGCTCGACTTTTCTTGGGAGCGCCTGGAGGGTGCCGAGAACTCGCTCACGCGTATCGCCGGTACGGTCGAGAACCTGCGCTGGGCCGCGAACCATGCGACGGCCGACGCCGATGAGGCAGCATCCGAGGCGTTTGCCTCCAAGGCCGCCGAGACCCGTGCCACCTTTAAGGAGTGCATGGACGACGACTTTAACACCGCCGGCGCCATGGGCGCCGTCTTTGGCTTTGTGACCGAGTGCAACCAGTACCTGGAGCAGGCGGGCGACGCTGCCGACAAGGCCGCCGCGCTTGCCGCCGCCGATGCGCTGGTCGAGCTGCTCGACACATTTGGCGTTGAGCTTCCCGAGCCCAAGGTCGAGCTGCCGCTGGGCCTGCTGGGCGTTGCCGCCGGCCTAGTCGCCTACACGGGTGACGACGTGGACGAGGCCGCTGCCAAGATTCTCGAGGCCCGCGCCGAGGCCCGCGCCGCCAAGAACTGGGATCTGGCCGACGCCATCCGCGACCAGCTCAAGGACCTCGGGCTGACGATCGAGGACACTGCCGCTGGCACCCGTATTAAGAGTCTCTAGTATTTGTCGACCGTTCGAGGTGCGGCAGATTGCCTTGAAAGAGGAGGGCATAGACCTGGTGGTCATGCCCGACGATTGAAAGGCAAGGTGCCGTGGCTCGAACGGTCGATTCTTGTTCGTTATCTATTTAAGGAGGCCGTTTTATGGCCGACAATCGCAAGCGTGCACCGCGTGGAGGCAAGCAGGCCGCTTCTGGCTCGCGTCCGATCTGCCGAAATGATCGCGCTGCCGCTCCCAAGGGCCAGCGCGATCGCGCCCAGGCCGCACGTCCGCAGCGCGATCGCAACCGCGACGTTGTCCAGGCTCCCAAGGGCGAGTTTATCGAAGGTCGTCGTGCTGCCGCTGAGGCGCTGCGCACTGGTTTTCCCATCAAGTGCGCGCTCATTGCCGAGGGCGGGGAGCGCGATGCCGCCTTGTCGCGCCTGGTCGACGACCTCAACGCCGCGGGTGTCCGCATTAAGTATGTGCAGCGCGCGCAACTCGACGCACTGTCGAGCCATGGCGCTCACCAGGGCATTGCGCTCGAGGTTGGCAACTTCCCCTATGCCGATGTCGCCGATATCCTCGACCGCGCGGGCGACGGTCCGGCGCTCGTCGTGGTACTCGACCACGTGACCGACGATGGCAACTTTGGTGCTATCGTGCGCTCCGCCGAGGTTGTGGGCGCAGCGGGCGTCATCATCGCCAACAAGCGTGCCGCCGGCGTGACCGTGGGCAGCTACAAGACCTCCGCCGGCGCCGTCATGCATCTGCCTATCGCGCAGGTGCCCAATATCGCCCGTGCGCTCGATGACCTCAAGGCCGCCGGCTTTTGGGTGGGTGGCGCTTCCGAGCATGCCGAGGGCAGCTGCTGGGATGCTCCCTTCGAGGGCCGCGTGGCGCTCGTCATGGGCTCCGAGGGCGACGGCATCTCGCGTCTGGTGCTCGAGAAATGTGACTTTTTGACCAAGCTTCCCCAGCGCGGCATGACCGAGAGTCTCAACGTGGCCCAGGCGACCACCGCGCTGTGCTTTGAGTGGCTGCGCCGCAATGCCGGCGAGCTCATGGGGGAGGAGTAGCGCATGTCCAAGAAGAACCGCGCCAAGTCCAAGGCCAAGCGCTTTGGCGAAGGCTCGGCCAAGTCGATTGTTTCGGCCGCGACCTATGGCGTGGGCGGCAATGCGTTTGCGCAGGCCATCGCCGACCCGGTCTCGACGGTGCACTCCAATAAGCCCGAGCTGCTGGTGGTCGACGGCTACAACGTGATCCACTGCACGCCGCGCTACGAAAAGCTCGTCTACGACCATTCCGATGATCCGTATTCCAGCGACGTTCACGATATGGCGCGCACGGCACTCATCAACGATGTTGCCGCGTTTGCCCAGGGCCGCTACGAGGCCGTAATCGTGTTTGACGGCGCGGGCAATATCTCCAGCGAGCGCCCCAACCTGCCGGCCCGCGGCGTGCGCATCGAGTTTTCGCCGACGGGCGTATCGGCCGACACCGTGGTGCAGAAGCTCTGCATCGAGGCGCGCGAGGAAGGCCGCGCGTGCTCCGTGGTGTCGAGCGACGGCACGATCCAGGCCGTCGTCATGGGTAAGGGCGTTACGCGCATCTCGAGCCGCATGCTGGTGGACGAGATCAAGCAGATAGATAACGATGTTCACGAGGCAGAGGAAGCTCCGCAGATCAAGATGACCCTGGGCAGCCGCCTGAGCCCCGATGCCCTGGCCAAGCTCAAGGCCCTCCGCGGGAGGTAGGGGAGCTGCCGGCGCGGCGCTGTCTCGCTAACTCCATTCAGCGATGTCGATCATTCTGCGGAGGCGCCATGTAAGCGCCTCTTTTAGATATGGCAGCCTTGCCGTGAGCGCGTCATTTCTGGACAGAATCTCGATTGCCTCGTCAACGAAGCCTTCGAGTTTGTCGCCGTCAAACCAGCTCATGTCCTCGACGAGCAACATTTGTTTGGCGGGGCTTGAATGAAATTGCGCACTGGTAAAACTGTGCTCTCCCGCCCTAAGCTCCTCTAGTGATATGTTGCACCAGAGTGATGAGCCCGAATCGAAGATGGGGGCTGGTCTGCAGACCAGTGAGTTGACGTTTCGCACGAGGCCGAAGTTGCGCCAATGACGATCGTAGTTGGCAATGATGTCATCGCATACGATCATGCGGCCAAGGGCGTCTTTTATATCTGTCGCTCCAAGCTCCTCGCAGTTTGCTACATACCGTTCGTAATCGGTTAGTCGCTCGTCTGCATTTGCATGCTGGTTTACATAGAACGCAGGGACATATTCTTCTTCGTCAGTTAAGAAGACACTGCATGTGCTCAAGGCGGAAGTGCCCGCGCCTTCGAGCGAATAGGGTACATAATCGTAAGTGTTCAGGATGCGACGGTGAAGTGCAGTCGCCACCATCTCGTTATAGGGTTCCTGGTTTAGATGCGCTCCTGCTTTATGCAGAATTCGACGCCCGCCCTCGCATGTCCAGTACTTTTGAAGATTGCCGTCCGACGTGTTATCGGGCTTTGCGGCAGCCGCTTTTCCCTCTGGGGCAAAGGGCGCAATGGACAGTGAGACGTCATCAAAGGCGTTATTGAAGAAGTTAATGTCCTCCCAGGCGAGACCGGAACTTTGGGGCCTTATCCAATACTGGTCGGATAAGGAGAGGCCAAGATTTCGCTGTACGAGTTCATCGGGAACATCGACTGCGGCTTCTGCAAGCAGGGAGGCTAGCCCAATGCGTGCGAGCGGGATACCGCGGCCGCGCCACCAAGTGCGGAAAGAGTCGAGCGATATGGGGCTATTAGGGCCAAATACCCCAATAGGGGCGTGGGCGTAATCGACGTCGGCACCGATGTGGGTGAAGTCTTTTCGCGATGTGTTGTAGACCAGCTGAGCGACTTCATACGTGCGGTTCATGAGGGTGAACGCGATCTCGCTCTTACCGTAGCCGCGGCGGGGACGTCCCCCCGTTTTGGTCACGGAGCGGAGTCGCGTGTCGACGCTGTCTTTGTCGATGAGCCATACGCCAGAAGCCTTGCGGGCCTCAAGTGCTCCGTTTTTTATGAGCTCCTGCACCCTGCGCGGAGTGATGCCGAGTAGCTCGGCGGCTTCCTTGGTGGTAAGCATCGAGAAACCCTTCGTCAGAACGAATAGTTTTATCTATTCCATTGTAATTAAAACTATTCGTTCTGACGAAGGGTTTTGAGATGTGGTCGGTCGAAGGGTCTGTTGCGCCCCGTCCGTAATTCCTTTATTCTTAATTGGCTTCGCGCGAGAGCGCCAAGTGTGCCAGTGTGGCGCAACGGTAGCGCAACTGATTTGTAATCAGTGGGTTGCGGGTTCGATTCCTGTCACTGGCTCCATGAGAGTTTCGGGCTCTGTCTCTATATGGGACAGAGCCCGTTTCTTGTTTTGATAGGTTGTCGGGCACGGTATTCGTCTCATTCCCGAGTTTGTCTCGATCTGTAACACCAAGACGGTTATTCCGCTTTTAACTGTTACAGATCAAGACGGAAGGTTGAGGGTCCGTCCATTTATCTCAATCTGTAACAGTTAGAAGGGAAATATCGGTCTAGATGTTACAGATTGAGACAATGACCGGGACCACTTTGAAATGTCTCGATCTATAACACGTAGGGGAGAAATACCGTTCTTACTGTTACAGATTGAGATTAAAGACACCTCCTGAAGCGGTTGTCTCGATTTGTAACACGTGGAAGCCCATAATCACCCTTACTGTTACAAATTGAGATAGAAGCGGAGCGTCGGAAGGAATGTCTCGATCTGCAACATGTAGGAGACACTCTACGCCCGTAAAGGAAAGAGGCGGGTCCTGTTCAAAATGAAACAGGACCCGCTTTATGTGCGCGGCTATATTCGATTACCTCGTGCCGCGTCAAAGTGGCAGGAAAAGTAAACGAACGCCGGTTGCTTCCACGGCGGATGTCGCTACCCTAATACCATGTGCGCGCAAATCGCGCGTCGGTGCCCGGATTGCATCGGGGCACCGTCCATACGTCGGGAGCGGGGAAGGATCATGGAATCCACGGAAGACGCCATCGAGATCGAGGACGCCGAGGAGCGGGGCGCGACGGCCCCCACGGCCCCTGCGGGGAACTCCGGCCTGATCCACCGGCTGTTCGGCGGGTATGCCGAGCTGCTGCGCATCCCGCATGCGGCGCGCTTCACCGTTGGGTCGGTGGTCGCGTGCATGCCGCTCGCCATGATCAGCATGTCCATTACCATCGGCGTGCAGCAGATCTATGGCAACTACACGATCGCCGGCGCGCTCTCGGCCGTCTACTCCGTCTCGTCCGCGCTGCTCGGGCCGCAGCTCGGCAAACTCGCCGACCGGTTCGGCCAGCGAGCGGCGTCGATCCCGGCCATCATCATCTGGGTTATCGCCTCGCAGGTCTTCATCGCAGCGGCGACCGCGCACGTAGACGAGTGGATCCTCTTCTGCATCGTGCCGTTCCTCGCGTTTACGCCGCCCTGGGGCGCCATGAGCCGCACGCGCTGGCGCTACCTGCTGCGCGGCGACGAGAAGAAGATCTCCACGTCGCTGTCGCTGTGCTCTGCGTTCGACGAGTGCATGTGGGTCATCGGAAACCCGCTGTCGTCGACGCTCGCCGTCATCTCCGCCGCGCTCGCCATCCGCTTCGGGGCGGTCTGCGCGGTCATCGGCGCCATCATGGTGCTCACCGAGGTCACGACGCTCCCACCGTCGCAGTCGCAGCTCACCCGCCACAGCTGTGCCGAGCGCCGCGAGGTGGCACCCGTCGGCGGCGTGCTCGACGCGGGCGCGGACGCTGCCACGGGCGCAGACGGCTCCAGGCGCGCCGGCCGCGCGAATCCCGTCACGCGCCCGCAGTCGATCTGGGGACCGGGTATGGTCGCGCTGTGCGCCGTGTACTTCGGGCTCGGCGCGTTCCAGAACGCAACGAGTGTCTCCATTGTGGCGTTCGCGCGTGAGGTGGGCATGCCGCAGGTTTCGGGCCTCGTGATTTCCTGTTTCTCGTTTAGCTCGCTCGTCGGCGCGCTCTTCTCCGGCGCCATCCGCTGGAAGACCCCGCTGTGGCGGAGGTTCTACACCTGCCTCGTGGTGCTGTGCTGCGGCCTGAGCCTGTTCGTCCTCGCACCGAGCCTGTGGGTGATTGGCGCAATCTACCTGGCGGCTGGCCTGTGCCAGGCGCCGACTTTCGTCAACGGCAACGAGATCGTGATGCACCTGGTGTCGCCCATGCGCTTTACCGAGGCTGTCGCGTGGACGGGGACCCTCTGCGCCATCGGCTCGTCGTGCGGCTCTGCCATCGCCGGGCCGTTCATCGACGCGTACGGGCACACCGGTGGGTTCGCGACCGTCGCCGTCCTCGCCGTCGTGACGCTCGGCATCGCGCTCGTCGGTCTCAAGCAAATTAAGTCCTCGACCACGAAGGCCGTTCAGGCGTAGCATCTAATGCAGTATCGATTTGGTATCAGAACGATTCAACCAGAGATATTTGAAGCAATTCAGGCCGAAAAGAAGCCTCTGTATATCTCATCCCACTGCTCTCGTCCGGAGGTTGGAACATACTGTGACCAAGGTCTCCCGTTGCATCCTGGCCGAGAAGGCGACGATGGTGGTCGACCACATCGCGTACCACAAGCTCGATGAGCGGTACGACTCCACCATCTTCGCCGAGCGCATACCCGGCAACGTCGGCCGCGCGCTGGAGACGAGCCGCTGCATCCAGGACTACGTGTTCTGGGATTCCGAGGGCGAGCGCTGTGACGTGGTGCACAGCTACGAGGATTTGCTGACGGTGATCCAGGGAACAGATTAGGTTCTGGCTCGCGTTAATTTTCGATTGGGGCGTTGGGATGCACACGTAGGGGAGGAAAACCGTTCTTACTGTTACAGATTGAGATGAATCAGGAGGCCGCCGCGAATTGTCTTGATCTGTAACAGATAGGGGCGGGAAAGACCTCTTACTGTTACAGATCAAGACGGAAGGTTGAGGGTCCGTCCATTTATCTCAATCTGTAACAGTTAGAAGGGAAATGTCGGTCTAGATGTTATAGATTGAGACAATGATGATCGGGACACAGGTGCACGCCTTGCATCCACAGTTGGAACGACACAATTCTCACCGTCATCTAATCATACGCGGGTGCCGAAGAACCCTCCCGAATCCGCATCCAGCGCTCCAATGGAGCTTGGCAGTGAAGAGTAAAATAGAGCTATTGCTGCACAATTCGCCTCTGTCATGGTTGTTGAGACCTCGAGGTGACCGAGCCTGAAAGGCATCAACAATGAGCACCATAGCCGACATCCTCAACCGCATCGACTCGGGCGACTACGCGATGCCGCAGTTCCAGCGCGGCTACGTGTGGAACCGCGCACAGGTGCGCAAACTCATGACGTCGCTGTACAAGGGCTATCCGGTGGGCACGATGCTCTTGTGGCAAACTCCCGTGGAAGACGCGGACATCAAGGGTGAGAAGGTCATCGGGCAGGGTGTCGTCAACCTCATTCTCGACGGCCAGCAGCGCATGACGTCGCTCTACGGCATCATGCGTGGCAAGGAACCACCCTTCTTCGAGGGCGACCGGCGTGCCTTCACCGACCTCATGTTCAACATCGACGAGGAGGTCTTCGAGTTCAAGGCCCCCAAGATGAAGGGCGACCCCATGTGGGTCTCGGTAACCGAGGTGTTCGTAAAGGGCGCCGGCGTGGTCGCGGATGCGCTGGACGACGCGGAGAAGCTGAGCCATGCTGGCTATCGCATCGTTGTTAAGCGGCTCACCAACTTGGAGAGCATCACAAAGACTGAGATTCTATCCCAGACCGTAACCGGACCCGACAAGACCGTCGACGTCGTCGTGGACATCTTCAACAGCGTGAACTCCGGCGGCACGAAGCTCAGCAAGGGCGACCTCACGCTCGCCAAGATCTGCGCGGAATGGCCCGCCATGCGCGATGAGATGCAAAAGGCTCTCGACGGCTTCTCGGCCAAGGGATACGACTTCACACGCGACTGGCTGCTGCGCTGCCTGACCGTCCACCTCGCGAAGTCGGCATACTTCTCCACTCTCGACGGCTTCTCCGTGTCGGAGATTCAAAAGGGGCTCAAGGAGACCGTCCAGCTCGTGGGCACCTGCCTCGACCATATCGCGGGCAGACTCGGACTCGACCACACCCGCGTCCTCGGCAGCCCCTTTTCCATCGCCACGATGATTGCGGTCATAGACCAGAAGGGAGGCGAGCTTACCTCGGCCGAGTGGGACCGCCTACTCTACTGGCATGTCCACGTCTTCCTCTGGGGGCGCTACGCAGGCTCCACCGAGAGTGTGCTTGCCCAGGATATAAACGCCGTCAAGAGTGGCGAGGGGATCGCCGGACTGCTCAGGCTCATAAAGACGAACAGGCCCGACCTAAGCCTTCACCCCGACGACTTCTGGGGGTGGAGCACGGGAGCGCGCCTCTACCCGCTCATGTATCTTCTCGCCCGCATGGGGCATGCTCGCGACTGGGGCAGCGGAATCGAGCTCAACTCTCACCTTCTCGGCAAGAACTCGACGCTCGACGTGCACCACATCTTCCCCAAGAAGGTGCTCTACGCCGCCGACCGCAACAAGTCGATGGTGAACCAGCTCGCCAACTACGCCTTCTTAACCAAGGGGACAAACCTGGAGATCTCGGACAAGCTCCCCTCGGACTACCTGCCGGGCTACGTCGCCGCAAATCCCGGAGCGGTCGAATCTCACGCCGTGCCGACCGACGACCCTTCCCTCTGGGAAATCGGGAACTACGAGGCCTTCCTCGCCCGGAGGCGCGAGCTTCTCTCCGAGAAGGCCAACGCGATTCTATCTGCCCTCTACAATGGAAAAGACCTAGGTGAGCTGCCTGCCGCCTTCAAACAGCCGGGTGCCGCGAGCGTCCTCGATCACGATGACGAGGCCCTCACCGGGCTCTCGGGCTGGTTGACGGAGAGGGGTTACGGGCGCGGGGCGGCGAACTTCGGGGTGAGCGGCACGTCTAAGACCGTGATCGTTGACCTTGCATGGCCGGACGGCTTGCAGACCGGCCTCGGCGAACCGGTCGCCCTCATGGTCGATAGGGAGCCCGAGGAGCGCTCTTTCGTGACCAAGCTCGGATACCATGTGTTCGAGACACCCGATGACTTGATGGCCTTTGTTGTAAACGATGAGGCATAAGAGAGCTTCATGAAAGATCTCGACAAATACCGGGGCTGCCTCGTGGGCGGGGCCGCAGGCGACGCGCTTGGATACGCCGTGGAATTCTGGGACGAGGAGCGCATCTTCTCCCGCTATGGTGAGCGCGGCATAACCGAATACGAACTCGATGCCAAAGGCGTGGCGCACTTCTCCGACGATACGCAGATGACTCTCTTCACAGCAAACGGCCTGCTCTTAGGTACCACGCGTGGGATGACGCGCGGCATTATGGGGCCGTATGAAAGTTATGTCGGCTACTGCTACGGAGACTGGTACCGCACGCAGACCGAGAGGTATCCGCTCGACGAAGGGCGGAGTAGCGTCTACCACTACTCGTGGCTCGTCGGCGTGCCCGAGTTCTTCGAGCAGCGCGCGCCGGGGAACACGCGCCTCTCCGCCTGCGCGGAGGGGTGCAAGGGGACGACCGAGCGCCCCGTCAACAGCAGCAAGGGCTGTGGCGGCGTGATGCGCGTGGCTCCGGCAGGGCTCTACCTTGACCCTGAAGATGGCACCCACTGCAGCGGCTATGCCGACGCCCTCCGGCTTGGCGCGGAGTGTGCTGCCCTCACGCACGGCCACGCGTTGGGCTGGCTGCCCGCCGGAGCGCTCGCGGTGATTGTGAGCATGCTGACGCACAAGCCAGGTTGCAGCGTGCGCGAAGCTGTCATGGGTGCGTTGGGCGCGCTTCCCGAAGCCTATCCGAATGCTAAACATGTGAAGGAACTGCAAGGCCTTCTTATGCACGCGCTGCGTCTCGCCAACTCCTCCAAGGTCGACCTTGACTGCATCCACGAGCTCGGCGAGGGATGGGTGGCCGAGGAGACGCTGGCCATAGCCGTATTCTGTGCACTGCGACACGAGCACGACTTCGAGGCGGGGATCGTTGCTGCCGTGAACCACAACGGTGACTCGGACTCCACCGGCGCGGTGTGCGGCAACATTCTCGGGGCGAGACTGGGCTTTGGCGGAATCCCTGCGAAGTACACCGAGCGCCTCGAGTTGTTGGACGTAATTGAGGGCTTCGCGGACGACCTCTACCACGACTGCCAGATTGACGAGTGCACAGGCTCAGCTGATGGCATCTGGGAGCACAAGTACATTTATAACGACTACGCCGAGTGGGTGGTTACCCAAAAATCGGCAGGATCACGTCCTAGCCTCTGAGAGTTGGCAACGTTCACGATGGCGTTCGTGCGAAGCCGCGTGATATCCCCGCGCCACAGCAAGAGTCCGCCTACGGATTCCGCTTTACGTGCCTCGGCGATTCCGCGCTCCTGCAGGCGTCCCTGCAAGTAAGCGTCCTCGATGCGCAGGTACTCATCGGAGATTTCCGTAGGCGGGCGCACGTTCACGAGCGAGCGATAGAGCCGATAGAGACCCTCGCCCACGTGGGCATCGGAGCCCGTGCGCTCGGCCTCGTCGACCATGGCGATGACGTAGTCGGCGTAGGAGATGGACGAGACGCCGTGAGCTCCTGATCGGGACAACTATGAAATGTCTCGATCTGTAACACGTAGGGGAGGAAAACCGTTCTTACTGTTACAGATTGAGATGAATCAGGAAGCCGCCGAGAATTGTCTTGATCTGTAACAGATAAAGGCGGAAAAGACCTCTTACTGTTACAGATCAAGACGGAAGGTTGAGGGTCCGTCCATTTATCTCAATCTGTAACAGTTAGAAGGGAAATATCGGTCTAGATGTTACAGATTGAGACAATGACCGGGACCACTTTGAAATGTCTCGATCTATAACAGGTAGGGGAGGAAAACCGTTCTTACTGTTACAGATTGAGATGAATCAAGAAGCCGCCGAAAACCATCGTCTGCAACATATATAGGTGCGAATGGGTCCGTCACGGAGACGTAGTCAATAAGAATACTCCACCACACAAAAGTATTACCTTGGGAAACGTCGCCACAACGACCAAATCCACCGTCCTTCATATCCAAACTCAGCAAAACCGCAGGTCAAAAGCATATAGATACGCCCGGCACCGTGTATCTAGAGGTTTTCGTTGACAGCTCCCAAGGTGGCATCGTATTATCTTCTTCGTTCGCGGGGGCGGCGGTCCAAAAGACCAAAGGACCTGCGGATACTTGAACGATTGGGAGTTTGCCCGAGTGGTTAATGGGGACGGGCTGTAAACCCGTTGGCTCTGCCTACATAGGTTCGAATCCTATAGCTCCCACCCGTCAAGTGCCTGTATAGCTCAGTCGGTAGAGCACTTCGTTGGTAACGAAGAGGTCACCAGTTCAAGTCTGGTTGCAGGCTCCATCCGGCGGTGTAGCTCAGTTGGTTAGAGCACACGGTTCATACCCGTGGCGTCACTGGTTCGAATCCAGTCACCGCTACCATAGGTAACACGGTGGCTTCTCAATAGTATGTTGAGAGGCCACTATGGTATAAAGGCAAAGTCCCGTCCGGGGACGACCTGTTAAGAGGAGGGCTTTATGGCCAAAGAGAAGTTTGAGCGCACTAAGCCGCATGTTAACATCGGCACCATTGGTCACGTCGACCACGGCAAGACCACGCTGACCGCTGCCATCACCAAGGTTCTCTCCGAGACCGAGGGCTGCAAGGCTGACTTCACTGCGTTCGAGAACATCGACAAGGCTCCCGAGGAGCGCGAGCGCGGCATTACGATCTCCGTCTCCCACGTCGAGTACGAGACTGCTGCCCGTCACTACGCTCACGTTGACTGCCCGGGCCACGCTGACTACGTCAAGAACATGATCTCCGGTGCTGCTCAGATGGACGGCGCTATCCTGGTCATCGCCGCTACCGACGGCCCCATGGCTCAGACCCGCGAGCACATCCTGCTCGCCCGTCAGGTCGGCGTTCCTTACATCGTCGTCTTCCTGAACAAGTGCGACATGGTCGACGATGACGAGCTCATCGACCTCGTCGAGATGGAGACCCGTGAGCTCCTCTCCGAGTACGATTTCCCCGGCGACGACATCCCCGTCATCCGTGGTTCCGCTCTGGGCGCTCTCGAGGGCGACGCCAAGTGGATGGACGCCATCCGCGAGCTCATGAAGGCTGTCGACGAGTACATCCCGACGCCTGCTCGTAACAACGACCTCCCGTTCCTGATGGCCGTTGAGGACGTTATGACCATCTCCGGCCGTGGTACCGTTGCTACCGGCCGTGTCGAGCGCGGTGAGCTCAAGCTCAACGAGCCCGTCGAGATCGTCGGCATCAAGGATACCCAGAACACCGTTGTCACCGGTATCGAGATGTTCCGTAAGTCCATGGACTTCTGCGAGGCTGGCGACAACGTCGGTCTGCTGCTCCGCGGCATCAAGCGCGAGGACATCGAGCGCGGCCAGGTTCTCTGCAAGCCCGGTTCGGTTACCCCGCACACCAAGTTCACCGGTGAGATCTACGTTCTGACCAAGGAGGAGGGCGGCCGTCACACCCCGTTCTTCGATGGTTATCGTCCTCAGTTCTACTTCCGTACCACCGACGTTACCGGTACGGTCAAGCTCCCCGAGGGCACCGAGATGGCTATGCCTGGTGACCACATCACCATCGAGGGCGACCTCATCCACCCGATCGCCATGGAGGAGGGCCTGCGCTTCGCTATCCGCGAGGGTGGCCACACCGTCGGTTCGGGCATCGTCTCCACGATCATTGAGTAAATTAGCTCTTTGATATAGCTGACTTAGAGAACCCGGCACTTA
The DNA here is from genome assembly GCA_963602135.1 of bacterium. GTDB lineage: Bacteria > Actinomycetota > Coriobacteriia > Coriobacteriales > Coriobacteriaceae > Collinsella. The sequence continues at coordinate 35,083 of CAVCHM010000003.1, forward strand.
TATGGGTGCCGGGTTCTTTTCTGCAATGGATATTGAGCCGTTGCTGGTGTCGAGAGGATCGATAATGGTCCTGGTCGCACCGTCGATTAGCTCTCGTTGGCTTCATTGATGTGTTCCAAATATGAATGGATCCACCGAGAACCAATTGATTCGAGGTTTTCATTGACAGCGCTTATATAGAGCTGATAAAGTACCAACTCGTGCCCGTACGGGGCGGAAATGAAAGGTTCAGGATACATGCGTACTCTAGTTACTCTTGCGTGCACTGAGTGCAAGCGCCGCAACTATACGACCACCAAGAACAAGTCGACCATGCCTGATCGTATGGAGATCAAGAAGTATTGCCCCTGGTGCCGTCACCACACGCTGCACAAAGAGACTCGCTAGTCTCTAGTCACATACGCCAGTAGTTCAATTGGTAGAGCATCGGTCTCCAAAACCGAGTGTTGAGGGTTCGAGTCCTTCCTGGCGTGCCAGTCATTATTCCGTAAGCTCCCAATTGGGGGCTTACGGTTTACTCATGTATAAGCGCATTGCGCGGAGGTAACCCAAATGGCCAACAAGAAGAACAAGAAGAAGGCTCAGCAGCAGGCGCCTGCCAACAACGCTGCCGCCAACTCCAAGGTTGAGGCCAAGAAGGCCGTTGCCAAGAAGAACGAGAAGGCTGCGAAGTCCAAGAAGAATGAGAAGCCTGGTTTCTTCGCCCGCACCAAGAAGTATTTCGCCTCGGTGAAGTCCGAGATGAAGCGTGTCACGTGGCCCGATAAGAAGGAGCTCGTGAACTACTCGGTCGTCGTTTGCGCTTCTCTGATCGTCGTCGGCGTCGTCATCGCTCTGCTCGATGCTGGCTTTGGCGAGGCTCTTGCTCTGTTCTCTGGATTGAGGGGCTAAACCATGTCTAAGCGTTGGTACGTCGTTCACACTTACTCTGGATACGAGAACCGCGTTAAGTCCGATCTCGAGCATCGCATCGAGACTATGGGCATGCAGGACCGTATCTTTGATATCGAGATTCCTATGGAGCGCGTCACCGAGATTAAAGAGGGTGGCAAGCGCGAGACCAAGGATTCCAAGATCTTCCCGGGTTATGTCCTGGTCCGCATGGAGATGGATGACGATGCTTGGACGTGTGTTCGTAACACGCCTGGCGTCACCGGTTTCCTGGGCGGAAACGGCAAGCCCGCTCCGCTTTCCCGCGACGAGTACAACAAGATGACTCGTCGTCCCGGTAAGGGCGATTCGCCCAAGCGCACCTCGGTTGATATTCAGGTCGGCACGTCCGTCCGCGTCACCGATGGCCCGCTTACCGACTTTGATGGCAAGGTCTCCGAGGTTAACACCGAGGCTGGCAAGCTCAAGGTCACGCTGATGATCTTTGGCCGCGAGACGCCGGTTGAGCTCGACTTTAACCAGGTCGCTGTCATCGCTTAAGTTTTCGTCCGTTCGCGCGAGCGTGCTTCTTCTGTGACTGCTCATCTCAGGAGTGCTTCTAACACGTGCGTGCTTACGATATAGCAAGTACTTCACACTCGTGATTCGAAAGGAATGACCATGGCTGAGAAGAAGGTTGCCAACGTCATTAAGCTCCAGATTCCTGCTGGTGCCGCTAACCCCGCTCCTCCCGTCGGCCCCGCCCTGGGCGCTGCTGGCGTGAACATCATGCAGTTCTGCCAGGCCTTTAACGCCGAGACGCAGGACAAGAAGGGCGACATCATCCCCGTTGAGATTTCTGTCTACGAGGATAAGTCCTTCTCCTTCATCACCAAGACCCCGCCGGCGGCTCACCTCATCAAGAAGGAGCTGAACCTCAAGTCTGGTTCTGCTAAGCCCCAGGCCGACAAGGTTGGTCAGCTCTCCCAGGAGCAGCTCACCAAGATTGCCGAGATCAAGATGCCGGACCTCAATGCCAACGACATTGACGCCGCCAAGAAGATCATCGCCGGTACCGCCCGTTCCATGGGCGTCACCATCGCTGAGTAGCGATTTCTTTAGGTAATGACGGGTGCCCCGACCGGGGCGCCCGTTATATGTGTGCAATAGGGCACACGAAACGATGTGGGAGGGCATAAGCCCGTTTAACCACAGGAGGTAATGCACATGGCTAAGCATGGTAAGAGCTATAACGCCGCTGCCGAGAAGATCGACCGCGCCACGCTCTACACCCCCCTTCAGGCTGCCAAGCTCATCAAGGAGCTCGACACCGCCAAGTTCGACGAGACCGTCGAGGCCCACTTCCGTCTGGGCATCGATACTCGTAAGGCTGACCAGAACATCCGTGGTTCCATCTCTCTGCCCCACGGCACCGGCAAGACCGTTCGTGTTGCCGTCTTCGCCGAGGGTGAGAAGGCTCGCGAGGCCGAGGCTGCCGGCGCCGACATCATCGGTTCCGACGAGCTCGTCGCCCAGATCCAGAAGGGCGAGATCAACTTCGACGCCGCTATCGCTACGCCGAACATGATGGCCAAGGTTGGCCGCATCGGTAAGATCCTTGGTCCCCGTGGCCTCATGCCGAACCCCAAGCTCGGCACCGTTACCATGGACGTCGCCAAGATGGTCTCCGAGCTCAAGGCCGGCCGCGTTGAGTATCGCGCCGACCGCTACGGCATCTGCCACGTGCCCCTGGGCAAGAAGTCCTTCTCTGAGCAGCAGCTCGTCGAGAACTACGCTGCCCTGTACACCGAGATCCTGCGCGTCAAGCCCTCTTCTGCTAAGGGTAAGTACGTCAAGTCCATCTCCGTGTCTTCCACCATGGGCCCTGGCGTCAAGGTCGATCCCGCTGTCCAGCGCGACTTCCTGGCTGAGTAACTTTTAGTTACTGCCTGAGCAAAGCAAGCATTGCTAAAGAAACCCGGTTCTGCCTCGTGCAGGACCGGGTTTCTTGCTACCTCGGACCAAAACCACCACAACGGGGACAGGCACCTTTGTGGTGGTTTGGGCACTTTGGCGTCAATGTTATGGCATCGCAGCGAGCCGGTTCCAAGTGCCCCAGGTCGTCCCGAAAGAGGAGCGACGCGTACTTTGGTACGCGAGCGACGGCTTGAGGGGCGAGATGGGGTGCTTGGGGCCGGCGCAGCGTCAAGCCTTAAAGGTGGTTACCAGGGTGTTCTGGCGGTAGAGGACTCGATGGCCTCGTGGCGCTTGAGCTCGCGGCGCATGGTTTGCGAATTGAGCCAGGCTGCCTGCCAGCCACGGATAGGGTAGTGCGCTTCGTCAAGTTCAAACTGCGTATAGCCGCAGGCGTTGATGATTGTTGCCCCGCATGAATGCCGACGCTCACGCTGAAAGTCGTGGCCATAGCATTGGTGCACATGCCCGTGTACCATGTAGTCGGGATTCCAGGACTCGAGCGCTGTGTTAAAGCATTCGAATCCTCGATGCGGTAGATCATCTAGATCGCCCACGCCGGCGGCGGGTGCATGGGTGAGCAAGATGTCGCAGCCGCCGACCATCCTGATTTTACGCGACAGCTTGCGCATGCGCTTGGCCATCTCGCGCTCGGTGTACATGTTGGCACCGTCTCGATAGCGCATGGAGCCGCCAAGCCCCGCAATGCGGACGCCGCGATACACGTACACGGTGTCTTCGACGCAGATGCATCCACCCGGTGCATGACGTGCATAGCGGTCATCGTGGTTGCCGCGCACGTAGATGAGCGGCTTGTTGATGACGGTGACCAAAAACTCAAGATAGTCCGGGTCCAGATCGCCAGCGGACAAAATCAGGTCAACACCCTCAAAGCGTTCCTTGTGAAAACACTCCCAAAGGCATCGTTCTTCTGTATCGGCTACGGCAAGGATCTTCATAGGGCGCGGACCTTCGGCTCATCGCTGGGCTGCGGAATGGTGCCCACCACGTTGTCGGCCAGCCAGTTCATCTCGACGATTTGCGTGCTCGGCAATGGGGGAAAACCCTCGATCTGCACCACGCCGTCTTGGCTATGGAGTTCGCCGCCAAATGGATTGATGGAGCCCTCGACGATGCCATTGCGGAGCAGCTGAACAAGCTTGCGCGTCTGATAAGGCAGGCCCGGAGCGTAGCGAATGTCGATAACGCCCGAGCTCATACCATACCAGTAGTTGACGGCGCGAACCTGGTTATCGTCACTGGTCTCATCCCAGGTGCCATGCAGCAGGCTTCGCACGATAAGCTCGTAGTATCGACCCCAGTTCCATACCGGCATGGCGATGCCGACGACCTTGCCATCGACCAGGCGGTGGAGTCCGTAGGCCGTGGGGTCTTCGAGCGACTTTGACATGTCGGCGCCGGTCATGACGCTCACGCCTTCGCGGCACATGGCCTCGGCAAGGCCGCCGGCGGGCACATCGCCCCAGGTGAGGATTACCTGCGCGCGAGGGTCGAGCAACGAGGCGCCGATGGCAAAGGCGTTGATCTCGCTAAGCGCGCCTGACGCAAAGACCGACGCGTGGTAGCCAATGCGATGGTTGTCCGCCATGCTGGCCGCAAGGGCGCCCAGGAGGAACTTGGCCTCGTACATCTTTCCAAAATACGAGCGCACGCTTTGGTGGGGAAGGCCGATAGAGCAGTTGAGGAATCGCACCTGGGGATACTCAACGGCAGCCCTGAGCGTGTATTCCATCAGGCGGTGCGAGGTCGAGAAGATGACGTTAGCTCCATGTTTGACAGCCGTTTCCACGGCGGCGTAGAACGCGTCCGGATCGTGGCAGTCCTCGAACGCCTCGGTGCGCACGATACCGCCAAAGTGCTCATCGAGATACTGACGCCCTTGGTCGTGCAGGCTGTCCCAGCTCGACGTCGCACAGGGGAACTCATGGATAAAGGCGATGCGCAGGGGGTTGGCCGCCGAATAGACGGTCTTGCCCATAAAGAAGTTGAGCACACCGGAAGTGGACTTGGCGGGCGTCTCCTCCTCATCGACGCTCGGTGCTTCGACAAGATCGACCTTGTCCTCATCACTTTTGCCGGCAATGACCAGCTCGCGCCAAATCTTGCACAGGCGGTTTACGACGATATCCGTCGGCGTATCCAGCAGGCGGTCCTGGTTGTACACATTGAGGTAGACGAGCATGGCGTCGGCGGGCGTAATGTCCAGGTGGCCGCCGCCCGCGCGAAGGTAGGCGCGCTTAAAGAGCAGGAAGGTGTGACGCAGGTAATCGACCTTTTTCTGCGGCCATTTTTCGATAAGGTTCTGGCCGAGCATCTTGGCGAGCGTCTCGTAGCTTCCCTCGCGCGAGAACTCGATCTCGTATAGGGGGCATACGCGCCAAAACGCGCAGAACTCGCCGTACAGGCGGCTTTCGACGGAATCCCATTTGCCGGGGTAGAGACGGGTGACCTTGGCCGAAACCGTCGGGGCGTCCAGGAATTTGAGGACGCTGACGCGCTTGTTGCCCTCCTGGACATAGAACCGATGCATGAACTCGGTGACGATGATGGGGTCGCGATAGCCCTCGGTCACCTGGATGTCGTAGAGGTTGGACCACTTGCGGGCGAACTCGGTGTTGAACGGCAGCAGGGGCATAAAGTTGCACGAAAAAGCGGACTGACGGCCCTTGGTAACCGTGCCGACGACCATTTCGAGCGGAATGTCCCTCAGGCCGACGCTCTCTCGCTGACCTAAGGGGAGCTGGGCAACGAGGCCGTCGAGATCCGTAAGGTACGGGTGCTCGCTTTGGCTGATGGCGCGACGGCGTCCCTGTTCGCCGCGCTTGCGTGCTTGACGATAGGCCTCTTCCATGGTGTCTGCTCCCTTAGTCGTTTAAACAACGATATGAACCATGGTACCACGATGCGAAACCACCACAAAGGCGCCTTTGTGGTGGTTTTAGGCGATGATGGGGGCGATGGCGCGGATGCAGGCGTCGGCTGCCGTAAAGGTGGTGCTGTCGTCACTGACGATAAAGATGATCTTACCCTTAATGCCAAAGTCGCCGATCTCGCTAAAGAGCACGTAGGGTTCCTTGTCAAAGCCCGAGATGGGTGAAACGGCGACCTTGGTGGCACAGGCGAGCTCGTCTGCCAGCGCATCGAGCGAGTCCCACTTTGACGTGTCCTTCACCGCGACGGGAACGACAACGCGTCCAAAGGGCATGAGGTGCACGAGTGTGTTCTTGGAGATGTTGGAGTTGGGGACGATGATGGTCTGTCCGCAGGCGTCCTCGATGGTCGTGTGGCGCCAAGTGATGTCCTGGATCACGCCCGACACGCCGCCGACCTCGATATTGTCGCCGGGCTTGATGATGCCCATAAAGGTCACCTGCATGCCGCCGATAAGGTTTGATAGCGTGTCCTGAAAGCCGAGCGAGATGGCGATGCCGCCGACGCCAAGAGCGGCGACGAGCGCGTTTGCGTTAATGCCAAAGCAGTTGTCGAGGATAAAGCTGCCGCCGATCATCCAAATGACGGCACGCGCGATGTTGATGAAGATGCTCGATGCGGGAAGCGGGTTGTCGTCTCGGTTGAGTAGGTGGCGCAGGGTCTTGGATGCCACCTTGGCGGCGATGGCGGTGACTATTACCAAGATGACGGCCCAGATGATGCTGTGGACCCAGCGCTGCTCAAAGAAATGAAGAATCGGTTCAAACAATTCCATGTAGGGAAAACCTCCTAATGATCATTCAACCATGATACCCACCAAAAAGCCCGTCCGATCACATCGGACGGGCCGATAACTTGAGATGGGGTGGCCGCGGTGGCGTAAGCTGGGCCGCCGGCGAGCACGCCGGCAAGGAGTGCGGCGGTCAAGCAAGACGGGGAAGGAGTCTTCTCATGGCAGTTTCCTTAGTTCTTAACCAGTGGTTCCTGCTGACGCTGGATTATCGACATGATATGCGAAAACCGTCGCAAAGGTATCTGTTCCTTTGCGGCGGTTTTGACGTTTGCGCAGATAAAACCTGCCAAAATAAACCTGTCCCTTATTGGCAGGTTTTAGCTCAGCAGCATGCGGTCGTTGGCGAGCTCGCCGCCCGAGACCTCCTCGAACTTCTGCAGCAGGTCGGCGACGGTGAGCGACTTCTTCTCGTCGCCCGCCACGTCGTAGATAACGTGGCCCTCGTGCATCATGATCAGGCGATTGCCCAGACGGATGGCGTCATTCATGTTGTGCGTGACCATGAGCGTGGTCAGGTGGTTCTCGTCGACAATCTCCTCGGTCAGATTGAGCACCTTAGAGGCGGTCTTGGGGTCGAGTGCCGCGGTGTGCTCGTCGAGCAGCAGCAAGCGCGGCTTGGTGAGCGTGGCCATGAGCAGCGTGAGTGCCTGGCGCTGGCCACCCGAAAGCAGGCCGACCTTGGCGTTGAGGCGCGTGTCCAGGCCAAGGTCCAGGCGCTTGAGCAACTCAACGTACTCGTCCTTCTCGGCCTTGGTGACGCCCCACGAAAGGCCGCGACGCTGGCCGCGACGCTTGGCGAGGGCCAAGTTCTCGGCAATCTGCATGTCGGCTGCGGTGCCGCGCATGGGATCCTGGAACACGCGGCCCAGGTACTTGGCGCGCTGCGACTCGCTCAGGCGCGAGATGTCGGTGCCGTCGAGCTCGATAACGCCCGAATCGAGCGGATATACGCCGGCAATCATGTTGAGCAGCGTGGATTTGCCGGCGCCGTTGCCGCCGATCACAGTTACAAAGTCGCCGTCGTTGAGGGTAAGGTCGACGCCGGTGAGCGCGCGCTTCTCGGTGACGGTGCCCTTGTTAAAGGTCTTCTTGACGTGCGAGAGCTTAAGCATCTGCCTCATCTCCCTTCGTGTAGGAGCTGCGGAGCTTATAGCGCTCCCAAACCACGGGCACGCACAGGGCCACGGCGACAATCACAGCAGAGAGCAGTTTCATGTCGTTGGCGTCCATGCCCAGCTGCAGCACGATGGCGCGGATGAGGAAGTACACCACGGAGCCAAAGACGGCGGAGGCCAGACGGACGGAGAACTGCGTGAGACCGCCGGGCAGCAGGCGGCCGAGCACCTCGCCGATGACGATGGCGGCAAGACCGATAACGATGGCGCCGGTGCCCATGCCAATGTCGGCATACTTCTGGCTCTGGCAGATGAGCGCACCCGAAAGGCCAATGAGGGCGTTGGAGAGCACGAGGGCGATCATTTTGGTGGTGTTGGTGTTAACGCCCAGGGCGCGGATCATGTACTCGTTGTTGCCGGTGGCACGCAGTGCCGAGCCGATCTCGGTGCCAAAGAACCAGTACAGGATGGCGACGATGGCCACGGCCAGCACGATGCCTAGGATAATGGCAACAGTGGACTGCGGCAGGCCCGTCATGTTGCTGACAGACGAGAAGATAGTGCCCTTGGCAAGGATGGGCGTGTTGGACTTGCCCATGATACGCAGGTTGATGGACCACAGACTGATCTGGGTGAGGATTCCGGCGAGGATTGCGGGAATCTCAAAGACGGTGGTCAAAATGCCCGTGACCGCGCCCGCGATGGCGCCGGCGCACATGCCGGCCAAAACGGCGAGCAGCGGGTCGACGTCGTTATTGACGATGAGCACGGCGCAGACACAGCCGCCGAGGGCAAAACTGCCGTCGCAGGTCATATCGGGGATGTCGAGCAGGCGGAACGTGATAAACACGCCAAGCACCATAATGCCCCAGAGGACGCCCTGCGAAACGGCGCCCTGCAATGCAATGAGCATGCTTCATACCTCCTAGGATAGGGTGGACACGCGAGTCACCATGATAGCGGTAACAATGCATAATAGAGTGGCGGACGGATGTTTTGTCTCATCCGAAACAAGCAGGGCGAACGCCGGTCTTTGGCGTTCGCCCCTGTGGCTCAGATATTGAATAACACGGCAACGGCGCGAGTATGGGCCCTAGGCACATCGCCGCGCATACTGCTACTCGTCCAGAGCGGAGAGGTCGATGCCCAAAGCCTCGGCCATCTCGTCATTCTTGACGACGACCAGGTTCTTGCTCGAGAGGTGCTTGATCGGCATATCCTCAGGCTTGGCCTCGCCCTTCAGGATCTTAACGGCCATCTCGCCCGCGGCGTAGCCCAGGTCCTCATAGTTGATAGAGAGGGTGAACAGGCCGCCGGCCATGCACATACCCTCCTCGCCGGTCACGAAGGGAAGCTTGTTCTCCTTGCAGATCTGACCGACCTGCGAAGCGCCCGCGGCGATGGTGCTGTCAGTGGGGGAGTAGAGCGCGTCGACCTTGCCCACGGAGGACTCGACGACGGACTGGATTTCATTGGAGCTCGAGACGGTGTAATCGGTGTACTCCAGGCCCAGCTTGTCGAGCTCCTTCTTGGCAGCCTTGATCTGGACGTCGGAGTTGGACTCGGCGGTGCAGTAGAGCAAGCCGACCTTCTTAACGTCGGGCAGGACCTTCTGCATCATCTCGAGCTGCTCGGCGACCGGGGTGAGGTCGGAGGCGCCGGTGACGTTGGTGCCGGGCTTTTCGTTGTCCTGGACCAGGCCCGAGGCGGCGTAGTCGGTGATGGCGCAGCCCACGATGGGGATATCGGCGGTGGCGCCAGCGGCGGCCTGCGCGGCGGGCGTGGCGATGGCATAGATCAGATCGACGCCATCGCCTACGAACTTGTCGGCGATGGACTTACACGTGGACTGGTCGTTCTGGGCGTTCTTCTGATCGATCTTGACCTTAAGGCCGCTCTTCTTGATGGCCTTGACAAAGCCGTCGTTGGCGGCGTCGAGTGCGGAGTGCTCGGTGAGCTGCAGAACGCCGACGGTGTAGTCGGAACCGGCGGCAGCGGAGCCGGAACCAGAGTTGCCGCCGCATCCGGCGAGCGGAGCGAGCGCGAGCAGGCCAGCGGAGACAAGAAGGCTCCTGCGGCTGATGGTGATGTCCTTCATATCATTACCCCCAGTATAAAAATGGCTGGAAACACTGCACTAGGAAAAAGTGCAAGTGGGACTATAGTAACGCCGATGTCCATTTTTACAATAACCTGGCGGGTTTTTTAATACTGAACCGGATGGGCGGTGCTGAGGAACGACGGACGGTAACGGGGTTTACGCTGCGGGCGCGGGGCTGTCTTCTTCGTCTAGCGCGGCAAAGAGTTTCTTGCCGTCGAGCAAACGCGTGCTGACGTTTCTCATGCGGCTGACCTCAACGGTGCGCAGGGTATCGTCGGCGCCTCGGGTGTTGTAGACCGTTCCCAGCAGATACGAGACGCCATCGCGCTGCCTGATGGCAAAGGGCCGGACCGTCATCCGCACCACCTCGGTTTCGCCTCGGGTCAGGACGTTTGAGATATCAAAGCTGACAGTTGTTCCATGGTCGATGGCCTGTTCGACGAGCTCGCACGTGTCGATACGCTTGGCGTGCGGACGCGCTGTCTTGATGGGCACGTCGTTGGCGGCCGGTGTCGGTTCGGGCATATCGAGATAGCCGCGAACATCGGCGCTCGCCATGGCGACCAGGTGCTGCGCCATGCTTTTTCGAATGGCTATGGGCGTCGATCGGTTGCGCATGACCATGCCATGGAGCCGTATGATCTCCTCGTCAGCAAGCGGGCGGGTGAGGAGCCGATAGCCCACGCCGCGTTTATAGTCGATTTCGTATCCGGCGTGACGAAGTGCGGATATCGAGGTATAGATGCTGCGGCGTGCCGCCGAGATGGGCATGCGGGCGGGGTCGTCGGGATGGGCGAGGAGCTCGACCAGCTCGTCGGAAAGCAGCGCCTTGTCCTCGCCGGTGTTCTCGCTCAAAAGCTGCAGGATGCGCACGGCGCGATAGGCTGCCATCGAGGCGGAGCCTCTGGTCGTGGTCTCGTAGTTTTCAACAACGGTTTCGGTCATAGCGCCCACGTCCTTTCCTTTTTGGTGATGGCAGATCAGAGCCTAGGGCGCGGAGCCTGGCCAAGGACGCGTGGCGCCTTGGACGGTCGATGGTTGCCGGCAAACGGCAGGTCGAGTTTTCAACAACCCTGCCTAACTGACCAAAACCTTGCCAAAAGCTTGACGGATGCTGTTGAAAAAAGCGCCTCTCGGCCGATGTCGAGAGACGCTTGCGCGATGAGCGTTGCGCGTGGCGACGCGAGCTAGTGCCCGACGATTAGAAGTCGGCGTTGCCCACGGTGCGCGGGTGCGGCAGGACGTCGCGGATGTTGCCTACGCCGGTGAGGTACATCACCAAGCGCTCGAAGCCCAGACCGTAGCCGGCGTGCTTGCAGGAACCGTAGCGGCGCAGGTCAAGGTAGTACTTGTACTGCTCGGGATTCATACCCAGGTCCTTGATGCGGGCCTCGAGCAGATCCAGGCGCTCCTCGCGCTGGGAGCCGCCGATAATCTCGCCGATACCCGGAACCAGACAGTCGGCGGCGGCGACGGTCTTGCCGTCCTCGTTCATGCGCATGTAGAAAGCCTTGATCTCGGCCGGGTAGTCGGTTACGAAGGTCGGGCGCTTAAAGTGCTCCTCGGTCAGGAAACGCTCGTGCTCGGTTTGCAGGTCGATGCCCCAGCTCACGGGATAGTCAAACTTGTGACCGGCGGCGACGGCCTGCTCCAGGATTTCGACGGCCTCGGTATAGGTGACGCGGGCAAAGTCGGAGTTGGCGACATGGTCCAGGCGCTCAAGCAGACCCTTGTCCACAAACTTGTTGAGCATATTGAGCTCGTCGGGGCAGGTGGCCATGACGTCCTTAAGGACGCACTTGAGCATGGCCTCAGCGTTGTCCATGTAGTCGTTGAGGTCGGCGAAGGCCATTTCGGGCTCGATCATCCAAAACTCGGCGGCATGGCGCGTGGTGTTGGAGTTTTCGGCGCGGAAGGTGGGGCCAAAGGTGTACACGTCGCCAAAGGCCATGGCAAAGTTTTCGGCATTGAGCTGGCCAGAAACGGTGAGGCTCGCATGCTTGCCAAAGAAGTCCTGACTCCAGTCGACCTCGCCGGCCTCGGTGAGGGGCGGGTTTTTGGGGTCGAGCGTGGTCACGCGGAACATCTCGCCGGCGCCCTCGCAGTCACTCGTGGTGATGATGGGGGTGTTGACGTAGACAAAGCCCTGCTCCTGGAAGAAGCGGTGGATGGCGGCAGCCGCGACAGAGCGGATGCGGAACACGGCGCGGAACAGGTTGGTGCGCGGGCGCAGGTGCTGCTGGGTGCGCAGGAACTCGACGGTTGCGCGCTTCTTCTGCAGCGGGTAATCCGGGGCGCTCGTGCCCTCGACCTCGATGGAGGTGGCAGAAAGCTCGAAGGGCTGGGGCGCATCGGGGGTCAGCTTAACGGTGCCGCTGCAGATGAGGGCGGCCGAGACGTTTTGATGGGCGATCTCGTCGTAGTTGTCGAGCGCCTCGCGGTTCATGACGACCTGCAGGTCGCGGAAGCAGCTGCCGTCGTTGAGCGTAACGAAGCCAAAGTTCTTCATGTCGCGGACGGACTTGACCCAGCCGGCAACGGTGACGGTCTGGCCACCGAGCGACTCGGCGTGCGTATAGAGCTGCGCGATTTTGGTGCGGTTCACGTATCCTCCCATAACGGTTGTACGGATTATTTCCAAACAGTTAACCATTCTAACCCGCGAGTGGGGGCGTAGCAAAACGTCAGGTGTGATGTATGGGCGTGACGTGGGCACCGCGCAAGCGCCGATTTTGCGTTGCCTAGTGCCCGCAGATGGCTTGGCGTATGAGGGCAGCGTAGGTGTCGATTCCCGCCTGGGTGAGGTGTGTGCCGTCGTCGACGAGGTATTCGCTGTGGCCCTCGGAGGTGCTGTTCCAGTCGATGACGCCGGCGTTGTCGTTTTGGGCGCAGACGTCACGAATCGTCTGGTTATTTCGGTCCTGTAGCTCGAGCGGTACGCGCACGGTCACAAAGTAGATGGGCTTGCCGCCCACGGCATTAATCACGTCCTGTACCTGCTGGGGGTCGCGGATGAGGCCGTTGGTGCCAAGCGCGCAGATGACCACGCTTGGATCGTAGTTGGCACTGTCCTGTGCATAGACATCCTGGAAGGTGTAGAACTGGCGGCTCACCACGCCGTCGATGTAGGCGTTGGGAAGCGCTGCCTGAATGCCAGATTGGGCACCTGCGGTGACCGAGTCGCCGATCATGAGCACGCGGGCATCGCAGGTCCCGGTCGCCTCGTCGTAGGTAAAGCTCTTCCAGTCCAAGTTCTTGGGGACCTTTTCGGCGATAGGTCCCTCTTTGGGTTTTTGTTTGGTGGCGTCATCGGATGCGGTGTCGCTGGGCTGGGAGTCTTTACCGGATGCGGGCTCGGTGCCCTTGTCGTTGACTCCGTTGTCCTGGGACGAGGTCGCGTTCTGGGCAAGCTCGGGACGGAGCTGCTCGGCGCGGGCGGTGGCGATGCCTGCCCAGTCAAGCGGCGCGAAGGCAAGTGCGGCGACGCATGCGGCGCCAAGCGCGGGGAGCACCATGGCGGGCGCGAGGACGTGTTTTTTTGCCGTGCTGTCCTGTTGGGCCGGCTTGTGGGACCAAGGGCGTTCGACGAGGCGATAGAAAACCTCGGCTACCGCAAGAATCAGTACAAGCTGTAATACCTGCTCCCACCAGGCGATGCGGGTAGTGCGGGTTGCGGGATTCATAAGAAGCAGTAGGGGATAGTGCACCAGATAGATCGAGAACGAGCGCTGGCCCAGCCAGACGAGCGGCTTGACCGACAGCAGGCGGCGCACGATGCACTCCGTATTCTGCACGCAGATGATGAGGAGCCCGGTGACGAGGGCAAACAGCAAAAAACCGCCGCGGTAGAGCCAGGCGTTCTCTCCGGTCAGCATGAGTGCGCCGGCTATAACGGCAACGAGCCACGCGATAGAAATCGCGTTGACCTTTGAGATGCCCTTGTTGGCGCCGGGGGTATGGATGTCACCGCTCAGCATCTCGCGCAGACGCGGCGCGGCGATGGCGGCTAAGGCTCCGCATAGAAGCTCGGCGGCACGGGCGTCGGTTCCGTAGTAGACGCGCGATGTGTCGGCGGTGGGATTAGACAATAGGACCATGGCTGCCGTCGATACAAGCGCGAATGCGATTGCGATGCCGATGGCGGTGTTGCGCGACCTGGTTTTGCCGCACAGTGCCATAAGGATGACCGGCCATACCAGATAGAACTGCATAGTGACAGCGCAGAACCACAGGTGTGTGAGCGGCGAGGGGAGCCCCGCGGCGGCGAAATACGAGACGTTGCGGAAGATGTAGAACCAGTTGCTCAAAAAGAGTGCCGATGGCAGGGCGTCCTGCTGCACCTTAGGGAGTAGGCTCGGGGCCGCGATGTAGGTGGCGACGGCGGTAAGCGCGATGGTCACGACGATCGGCGGCATCATGCGCGCAATGCGGCGGCAGATATAGCGCGGGTACGAGAATCCGTCGCGTGCCGTGGCCCGCATAATGCTTTTGGTGGCGAGATAGCCACTCAGCGTAAAGAAGAGTGTAACGCCCAAAAAACCGCCGGTCAGGCGGCTGGGGCGAAGGTGATATAGGACGACGCCGGCGATGGCGAGGGCGCGGAGCCCGTCGAGCGCGACGATGCGTTGGTTGCGTTGAGGCGCGGCATGTGCGGCGCCCGTGGGTGTGTTTTGCATCGATCTTCCTCCAATGTCGACCTAGCAGTCTAGCGCTCTGCGCGGACAAAGGAAGGGGGTTCGTGCGGTTGAACAACATGCCGCGGGACGATGCCTCGCTACGCAAAAGCCGCACCTGCGTTGATGCTCAGCTGCCTATATAGAAACGTTTTAGAACCTCTACATAGGCAAAAACAACAACACAGATGCGGCAAAGATGCACGGGTGGTTGACCCGTTATGTGACGGCAGTCTGCTACTTGGTCTTGGCAACCAGCAGCGGATCGCCAAGCTTGACGAGCGGGTTGCCGCCGATAAGCGTTCCGGACTCGCCGACGTGGTCGATGCTCTTGAGACGGTCGAGCTCAGAGACGATGACGGTCACGATGTCCTCGTGACCAGCGGCCGTGATGGCGTCGCGGTCGAAGCTGATGAGCGGCTGGCCTGCCTTGACCGTGTCGCCCATCTCGACAAAGCGGGCAAAACCCTTGCCGTTCATTTCCACGGTGCCCAGGCCGACGTGGATGAACACGCGCAGGCCGTCCTCGGTAATCATGCCGATGGAGTGGTTGGTGACGGTGGTGGCGCCGATACGGCCGTTGGCGGGGGCGTAAATGGTGCCGGTAATGGGCTCGATGCCGTAACCCTGGCCGAGCATGCCCGAGGCGATGGTCTCGTCGGGAACCTCACTCAGATTGACGAGCACGCCGTTGACGGGAGCGTAGATGACGCCTTCGCGGGTGGCGAAGCTTGCTGCGGGCGGAACGGACGCCTCGCCCGACGAAGTGAACGTGGACTTGAGCGAATCGAGCAGACCCATAGATGCCTCCAACGTATCAGGCGTGCATGTTGCACGCGTGTGGTTTGCCGGAAACGTTTCGTACGTGTTTCCCAGCACGGTCAGCGCTCCTATTTTACGCTGCTTAACGATGCCTCTGAACAGCGATTTTGTGATATATCAGTTGAAGGCCAACTTATTGCGGGGGTGTTTCTGCGCCGCGGGCTCAAGTGGGGTACGCTAAGGTGCGAAAAACGAGTGCGCACGAATCGCACGGAGGGAGCACCTATGATTATTGAGAACCATGCGCTGTGGGGCGAGGAGCCGACCGAGGATTATCCGGCGACGTTTACGTATCTGGGTGCCGAGCCGCTGCCCGACAAGCCCAATGGCCGCCGCCCCGCGGTGATCATCTGCGGCGGAGGCGGGTTTACGCATATCGCTCCGCACGAGCAGGACCCGGTGGCGTTTGCGTTTTTGGATCGCGGCTACCAGGCCTTTGTGCTCAACTATGTGACGAGCGCCACGGGCGACGTGAGCTTTCCTCACCCGCAGGCGGACCTTGCCAAGATGGTCGCTACCGTGCGCGCCAACGCCGACGAGTGGCATGTCGATCCCAAGCGCGTGTGCATCGTGGGTTTCTCGGCGGGCGGCATGATCTGCGCCTCGTTGGCAACGCAGTGGAAGACCGGACCCTTCGCGGGCCTTGCCGGGGCTCGTCCGGAGGATATTCGTCCCGACGCCGTGGTGCTGGGCTATCCGTTGCTCGACCTTGCCTATGTGCGCGATATGCAGACGCGCGACCCGCGCATCGACCTGCGCGTGCCCAAGACGGGCGGCAAGACGGGGCGCGATTTGCTCAACGACTATCTGTCGATGGTGACGGGCGACGAGGCGACCGATGAGCACCTGACCGACATTTGCCCTACCACGCACGTTTCGCGCCAGATGCCCCCGACCTTTGTGTGGGGCGTTTCGGACGACAAGACGGCGCCGATCGCGCAGGTCTACCCGTTTGCGCAGCGCATGGCCGAGGAGGGTGTTGCATGCGAGATGCACGTCTTTGACCAGGGTGGCCACGGCCTTTCGCTCGGCAACGCCAATACCGCGGTCGACAACGAGGACAAGCAGGTTTCCGTCCGTCCCTGGATCCGCCTGGCCTTCCGCTTTTTGGAGCGTCATCTGTAAAAGTAGACTACTTACCCGATTCAAAAAGCCTACTCAGAGGAGGAGCCATGCTTGAGGGCACGTATGTGGTTTCGGCCCAGACGCCGGTGGGGAGTAAACGCGGCGAGGTGACGTTTTCACATGGGGTGAACGGCGCGCTCAGGGCAGTACTAAACGTCAGGGGTCTCAATATCGCTCTCTCGAGCGCCCGCGCTGAGGGCGATTTCTTTGAGCTCTCGGGTACTATCTCCCACGTCTTGATGGGCAAGGCGCCCTTTACATGCACGGGGTCGGTCGAGGGTGATCGACTCACCGCTACCGCACGGTCGGGTTCCGTTTCGATCTCGCTGAGCGGTATGCGCAAAGAGCTTTCGGGGTGCACCGCATAAAGTTTGCGCAGGTAAACATCGGTATTTGACTTTATAAAATAGTTCAGAGCGCTATCATTTGTCGTTACGAGTTGGTTAGCCCCGGTAAACGGTTAACCGCGTCTAACGAAAGGATGAGCGCGTGAAGCTCGATACACTCGAGATTGGAAAGGACGCCGTTGTCGCATCGGTGACATCCGACGACCAGGCGCTCCGACAGCATATTTTGGACATGGGCCTAACGCCGGGCACCGAAGTCACCATGATGAAGCACGCTCCCATGGGCGACCCGCTCGAGATCCGTCTGCGTGGTTACGAGTTGACGCTGCGCAAGGACGATGCTGCTCGCATCGAGCTCGTGGGTGTTCACGACACAGACACGGGTCCGCGCACTAACGCCGCAATCGGCACGACGGAGCACCCGGCACTCGGCGAGGGGACGTATTCGCCCCGTGCGGCAAAAACGGCCGTGCCCGAGGGTGCGCCGCTGCATTTCGCCCTCGCCGGCAACCAAAACTGCGGTAAGACCACGTTGTTCAACCAGCTGACAGGCTCCAATCAACATGTCGGTAACTTTCCCGGCGTGACGGTCGACCGCAAGGACGGTACTATCCGTAACCATCCCGAGGCGGGCGTTACCGACCTGCCTGGCATCTATTCGCTGTCGCCGTACACGGGCGAAGAGATCGTCAGCCGCCAATTCATCTTGGACGAAACTCCCGACGCCATCATCGATATCATCGACGCCACCAACATCGAGCGCAACCTGTACCTGACGCTGCAGCTTATGGAACTCGACCGCCCCATGGTCATCGCGCTCAACATGATGGACGAGGTGACGGCCAACGGCGGCGCCGTGGACGTCAACCTGCTCGAGAGCCTGTTGGGCGTGCCTGTTGTCCCCATTAGCGCTGCCCGCAACGAGGGCATCGGCGAGTTGGTGGATCATGCCTTGCACGTGGCGCGGTTCCGCGAGCGCCCCGGTCGCCTGGACTTCTGCGCGCCCGATGGTCCAGACGGCGGCGCGCTGCATCGCTGCATTCACGGCATCGCCAACCTTATCGAGGACCATGCCGCGACGGCGCATATTCCGGTGCGTTTTGCGGCGACCAAGTTGGTTGAGGGCGACGAGCTGGTAACCGAGGCGCTTCACCTGGATCGCAACGAGCTTGACGCCATCGAGCACATCATTACCCAGATGGAGGGCGAGGCCGGCACCGACCGCCTGTCCGCGCTGGCCGATATGCGCTTTAGCTTTATCGGCGACGTGTGTGGGCGTTGCGTCGTCAAGCCGCACGAGAGCCGCGAGCACGTACGCTCCGTTAAGATCGACCGCATCCTGACGGGTCGCTACACGGCCATTCCGGCGTTTCTGGTGATCATGGGCCTCGTCTTTTGGCTGACGTTTGGCGTGATCGGCGCGGCGTTGCAGGGACTCATGGAGGACGGCATCGCTGCCATCATCGCCTCGGCCGATGCGGGCCTCAAGGCGTTTGGAACCAACGACGTGGTGCGCTCGCTGGCTGTCGACGGCGTGCTTACGGGCGTGGGCAGCGTGCTGACCTTCCTGCCGATTATCGTCGTGCTCTTCTTGTTCCTCTCCATTCTGGAAGACTCGGGCTACATGGCGCGCGTGGCCTTTGTCATGGATAAGGTGCTGCGTCGCTTTGGCCTGTCGGGCCGCAGCTTTGTGCCCATGCTCGTCGGTTTTGGCTGCACCGTGCCGGCTATCATGTCGACCCGTACGCTCCCATCCGAGCACGACCGCAAGATGACGGTCATGCTCACGCCGTTCATGAGCTGCTCGGCCAAGTTGCCGGTCTACGGTCTGCTGTGCGGGGCGTTTTTCCCACAGGCGACGGTTCCTGCCATGGTCTCGCTCTATCTGATTGGCATTGCGGTCGGTTGCATCGCGGCTCTGGTGCTCAACCGCACGGCATTTAAGGGCGACCCGGTGCCGTTTATCATGGAGCTTCCCAACTACCGCCTGCCGAGCATCAAGACGACGGTGATGCTGGCATGGGATAAGGCCAAGGACTTTATTACCAAGGCCTTTACCATTATCTTTGCCGCTACCGTGGTCATTTGGTTCCTTCAGACGTTCGACATCCGCTTTAATGTGGTCGCCGATCAGTCGCAGAGTCTGCTTGCAGGTCTCGGCAGCATTATCGCGCCGGTGCTGGCGCCGCTCGGTTTTGGCGACTGGCGTGCCTCGACGGCGCTCGTCACCGGACTTATCGCCAAGGAGAGTGTCATCTCGACCCTCACGGTGCTTTTGGGCGCGACCTCGCCCGCCGCGCTGTCAACTATGTTCTCGCCGTTCACCGCCTATGTGTTCCTGGTCTTTACGCTGCTGTACCCGCCCTGCGTGGCGGCCATCGGCGCCGTCAAGAGCGAGCTGGGCGCGCGCTATGCCGTGGCCGTATTCGCGTTTCAGGTGATGGTCGCTTGGATCGTGGCGTTTGTCGTGCATTCGGCGGGCATATTGCTGGGGTTGGCTTAGCTATTTATTGACGGCGCAACCCCTGTGTATTGAGTTGATTGCGGCCCCGTATCTGTACTGACGGATGCGGGACCGTTGCTATATAATCGCCCACCGCTCAGGACAATCGGAGAGGTTCCTACATGACTCAGGCAAGACAAGATGGCATCTCACTCAAGCAGTGGCTCCCGCTTATCGGGCTCGCCTGTTGCGCGTTCGTGTTCAACACGTCGGAGTTCATGCCCATTGGCCTTCTGACTGATATTGCCGCGTCGTTTTCGCTCACCGAGGCCCAGGCCGGCATCATGATCTCGGTCTACGCCTGGGGCGTCATGCTGCTGTCGTTGCCGCTTATGGTGTTCGCCTCGCGCTTTGAGTTCAAGCGTATGCTGCTCGGCGTGCTTGCCGTGTTCTCGCTCGGGCAGTTCCTGTCCGCCGTGGCGCCCACCTATCCCATTTTGGTCTGCGCGCGCCTGGTGGTCGCTTGCGCACATGCCGTGTTCTGGTCGGTCGCCTCGATTATGGCCTCGCGCCTGGTCGACACTCGTCACGGCGCGCTCGCCATCAGCATGATCGCCACGGGCTCGTCCATCGCGCAGATCTTTGGTCTGCCCCTCGGTCGCGCCATTGGCCTGGCCGTGGGCTGGCGCATGACATTCGCCGTGGTCGGGGCCCTCTCAGCTATCGCGGTCGTCTACCAGGCCGCGGTGTTCCCGGCCATGCCGGTGGGCGAGCGCTTTACGCTCAAACAGCTGCCCGAGCTGCTCAAGAACCCGTTCCTCATCGCGCTTTATGCGGTCACGGTCTTTATGGCGACCGGCTATTATGCGGGTTACAGCTATATCGAGCCGTTCCTGGCACAGGTCGCGCACGTCGACGCAAGCGCTATTACCATGACGCTGACGGCGTTTGGCTGCTCTGGTCTGCTCGGAAGCTGGCTGTTTGGCCGCCTGTTCGATGGGCATCGCTTCCCGTTCTTGGCTATCACGCTTTCCGGCGTGCCGGTGGCTCTGCTGCTCATGGGTCCGGTTGCACCGTCGCTCGTCGCCGTTCTCGCTGTTTGCGCGCTATGGGGCTGCTGCTCCACGGCCTTTAACGTGGCGTTCCAGGCCGAGCTCATCAAGTACACGCCGGCGGATTCGTCGGCCGTCGCCATGTCGATCTTCTCGGGCCTGTTCAACCTAGGGATCGGCACCGGTACGGCGATCGGCGGCGCCGTGGTGTCGGGCCCCGGCATCGCCTGGATCGGCTTTGCGGGCGGGGCGATTACCGTCGTGGGCGTCATTCTCGCCATCACCGTGATGTTCCCGGCCATACGCCGCATGTGACAAAGGGACAGTCCCTTTGTCACATGCGGGACTTTTTTAGCTGCCCCATGCCTCGAATTGAGCTGCTTGTCACGAAATGGGCCTATCTACTACTTTTTAGTGTCTACCCTCGACCACACCGGGAAGTACGAAATTAAAACTGCAGGTAGAAAGCTTGCCGGTTTTACAAAAACGCGAGCGTGGTCGACCCATGCGGGTCAAACGTAGTAGATGGGCCGCTTTCGTGGCGCGGCATAATCGAATGGGACAAAGGGACAGTCCCTTTGTCCCATTGGGCATACAATGGGTGGCGTTGCGTGAAAGATTTCTGGGAGGTTGCTATGTGGGCTTACGAGACGACGTTCTATCAAATCTATCCGCTGGGCTTTTGTGGAGCTCCGCGTGAGAATGCCGCGCCCGTTGCCGAGGATGAACTTTCCCAGGCTGCCATCCCCGCGCCCAACCCCGATGCGCCCATCATGAAGATCGCCCAATGGGCCGACTACCTGCAAGAGCTCGGCATCGGTGCTGTGCTCATTAACCCGCCGCTCGAGTCCGATAGCCATGGCTACGATACGCGCAGCCTGCGCCATATCGACCGCCGCTTGGGTGGGGATGCCGATTTTGCCGCCGTATGCGAGACGCTGCACGCCCACGGCATCCGCGTGGTGCTCGATGCTGTCTTTAACCATGTGGGCCGTGGCTTTTGGGCCTTCCGCGATGTGCAGGAGCGCAAGTGGGACTCGCCCTACAAGGATTGGTTCCACATCAGCTTTGACGGCGACTCGTGCTACGGCGACGGCTTTTGGTACGAGGGCTGGGAGGGCCATTTTGAGCTTGTGAAGCTCAACCTGCAAAATCCCGCCGTGGTCGATTACCTGCTCGAGTCCGTGCGCCGCTGGGCCGAAGTCTTTGGCGTCGACGGTCTGCGCCTGGACGTTGCCTATATGCTCGACCGCGACTTTATGCGCCGGCTACACTCCTTTACCCGTGAGCTCAAGCCCGACTTTGTGCTGATCGGCGAGACGCTCCACGGCGACTACAACCAGATCGTCAACGACGAGATGCTCGACTCCTGCACCAACTATGAGTGCTACAAGGGCCTGTATTCCAGCTTTAACTCGGTCAACATGTTCGAGATTGCACACTCGCTGCATCGCCAGTTTGGCGGTGACCCGTGGTGCATTTATCGCGGCAAGCATCTGCTGTCGTTTGTCGACAACCACGATGTGCCGCGCCTGGCAAGCATCCTCACCGACAAGTCGTGCCTGCGTCCCGCCTATGGCATGCTGTTTGGTATGCCGGGCATCCCGTGCGTCTACTATGGCAGCGAGTGGGGGATTCCTGGCGAAAAGGGCGGCCCCGATGGCGACTGGGCGCTGCGACCTGCGCTCGATGAGCCTGCGCCCAACGAGCTGACGGCGTTCATTACGCAGCTCACGCACCTGCGCTCAACAGACGATGCGGCGGCGCGCGCTCTCAACTACGGCGCGTACCGCAATGTGGTGATCCAGAACAAGCAGCTGCTGTTCGAGCGCGCCTGCGATGACGCGACGGTGCTCGTGGCGGTGAACGCCGTGGACGAGACGTATACCTTTGCTGCCGGCGAGCTCAACGGGTCCTTTGTCGACCTGCTTGCCGATGGCGTGCCGGCGGTTGAACTGACGGGCGCCCTTGAGCTTGCACCCTACGAGGTGCGCTATCTGTTGAGGGCCTAGCTCATGGCCGCGTCCGACGAGGGCTACCAACATATTGAGCATGGGTTTGAGCCCGTGTTTGACGAGCACTCGCGCGTTTTGGTGCTCGGCTCGTTTCCCTCGGTGCTTTCGCGCGCCAACGCCTTCTATTACGGCAACCCCCAGAACCGCTTTTGGCGCGTGATGGCCGCGTGCCTTGGTGCGCCCGTGCCGCCCAACGAGGGCGACGCTTTGGCAGGCAACGAGCCAGCGACGCTCGACGCCTCGATTGCCGCCAAGCGCTCCATGTTGCTCAACGGCGGTGTGGCCCTGTGGGATGTGATCGAGAGCTGCGACATCAAGGGCTCAAGCGACGCGAGCATTCGCAACGTTGTGCCGGCACATATCGAGCGCATTACCGGTACAGCTCCCATTGAGCAGGTGATATGCAACGGTGGTACAGCTGGCCGGCTCTACAAGCGCTATCTACAAGAACGCACCGGGCTGCCCGCCATCGTCCTGCCCTCAACAAGTCCCGCCAATGCCGCCTGGCGCCTGGAGCGTCTTGTTGAGCGTTGGCGCGAAGCCGTTGACTGGACCGCTTTCTAATTTAGATATTTGATTGACCATGGCCGCCGAGGCGTTTGATGATGGCATGCCAAATTGGCGCGGGCAGCGCGGGCCTGGCGCGCACCATGCCGTCGGCATCGACGCTATCGGCATTGCCGCCGCCGAGCCGCTGCGCATGCTCGACGGAACAGCCCATGCGCACGGCACCCACTAGTTTATCCATTGCTTCGGAAAACGGCCGTCGCAGAAGTCCCATGCGTGGGGAATGGCGAAGCGCCGCGATGCCGCTGTCGGCACAGAAGACAACGCCGCCGCACCACGTTAGCTTGCGAAGTTTGCAATCTTGGCGCAGGCACTCGATAAACAGGTGCGCCTCCTCGGTGCGCCCACAGGTGGCCTGAACGATGACATAGACGCGCGTTCCCGTATCGCCAAAGCGATCGAGTGCTCGTTTGGCGGTGGATATTGCCTCATCGTTGGGCGTATCCTCAGCAGCGAGCACAATGCCATCGGCGGCGGCATCGGCGTCATTCGCCTTCAAGTCGACCGGGCAGGGGAGTACCGTGCCGGAAAGCCGGGCATAGGCCGCGATGGCATCCTGAAGATCCCAAAGCAAAAACTCAAGATCGGCGCTGTCGGGAATATTGACGTATGCGATCTTCTGCAGCGTTTTGGGCCTGTTGCCCTGAGGATCTGCCTCCATGCCATCTCCTTTCCGGTTCGTTTCCGTTTAGGTTACACCGTCTGGCAGCGTCCCACCGCGCTATCCTAGTGCAACCCTTACGAAAGGAACGCCATGCGTCTGCCTATGAACACCTCGCTTGCCACGCTTAAGCCCTCCGGCATCCGTCGGATTAACGCGCTCGCCGCCCAGCACCCAGGGTGCATCGCGCTTGCGCTTGGCGAGCCTGATTTTCCCACGCCCGACGTGATTAGCGCCGAGGTAACCGCCGCACTGGACCGCGGTGACACGCACTATCCGCCCAACAACGGTCGCCCCGCCCTGCGCGAGGCGCTATCCGCATATATGGGCGAAGCGGGCCTTGCGTTTTCGGCCGACGAGGTCGTCCTGACCGACGGTGCGACCGAGGCCCTGTCGGCAACATTTATGGCTATGCTCAACCCCGGCGACGAGGTCGTCATCCCCACGCCGGCCTTTGGCCTGTACGAAAGCATCGTCGTGGCCAACCACGCCAAGGCGGTCTTTCTGGATACGGAGCCTGCGCAATTTCAGATTGACGAGGACGCGCTTCGCGCCTGCGTGACGCCGGCGACCAAGGCCATCGTCATCTGCTCGCCCAACAACCCCACGGGCTGCATTCTCAACGCGGCATCGCTCGATGCCGTGGCGCGCGTGGCGGAACAGACGGGCATCTACGTGGTCTGCGACGACGTATACAACCGCCTCGTCTATGTGGATGGCTACGAGCGCTTTGCCCAGCGCCACCAGGAACTTCGCGATCAAACGATTGTCATCGAGAGCTTCTCCAAGCCCTGGTCCATGACCGGCTGGCGCCTGGGCTGGCTCGCCGCTACAACCCCCGTCATCGCCGAGATCGCAAAGGCCCACCAATACCTAGTATCGAGTGCCGTCTCCTTCGAAATGGACGCCGCTCGCACGGCACTCACCGTGGACCCAACCCCCATGCTCGAAGTCTACCGAGCCCGCCGCAAACGAGTTCTTACAGCCCTCAACAACATGGGCCTCGACGTAGTAGAGCCCGCAGGAGCCTTCTATACCTTCCCCAGCATCAAACAGTACGGCCTAACAAGCGAAGCCTTCTGCATCAAAGCCATCAAAGAGGCCAACGTAGCCCTAGTCCCAGGCGACTGCTTCGGCACCGAAGGCCACATCCGCCTAAGCTACTGCGTCTCCGACGAAAACCTGGACGAAGGCCTCCACCGCCTGTCAACCTTCGTCTCAACTCTATAGCCATCAGGGACCCAACCCATCAGCCCACCGACCCAAGCATTATGAGTGGGGGCGTCAGCCAACGAAAACCCGGGCTGTCCAAAGTCAACGCAGGCACGCGCCGTCGAAGGCCAGGCGCAAGGTTTTCGTAGATTCCGCACGAGCCGAAGAGCACTTAATGTGCTCTTCGTGCGAGCCAGGACTTGACCGAACGAAAACCTTGCGCCTGGCCTTCGACGGAGCGTGCCGGATGGTGGAATTGTGTGCAGCCCGGTTTTCCGTTGACCGACGCCGGGGTCCCCGCCATAATAATTTCGGTTCACGCACGAATCCGCTGCCAGAGACAGCCGGTGCAAACGGGCATCGCCCGCGAGCTTAATGGGATATCCCGCCAGCCGAGGTGGTCGAGTAGATATGTCTTCTCGCCCCCGTCGCTCATGCAGCGCGGGGGCTTTCTTTTTGGACATGCCCCCGTCACGTCCTTGTGGCGGACCGTGCCCGGAAAGAATTCGAGGAGGTGTAATTCATGCCCCAGCAGTACAAAATCGACAAGGTTGCAGAGATCGAGTCCCGTATCGCCGAGAACGCCGGTCTGTTCGTCGTCAACTACAACGGTCTGACGGTTAAGCAGGCTCAGGAGCTGCGTCATCAGCTTCGCGAGTGCGGTGCCGAGATGAAGGTCTACAAGAACAACCTGGTCAAGATCGCTCTCAAGAACCAGGAGCAGCCCGAGCTCGACGAGATCCTCGCCGGCCCCGTCGCTTATGTGTTCTACGAGACCGAGCCGGTCGAGGCCGCTAAGGCCCTTAAGGACTTCTCCGCTAAGTCCAAGGGCGTCCTTGAGATCAAGGGCGGTATCTCCGACGGCAAGGCCGTTTCCGCTGATGATGTTAAGGCTATCGCCGAGCTGCCCACCAAGGATCAGCTTCTCGGCCAGATCGCCGGTCTCATCTCCGGTTTCGCTCGCGACATCGCTGTCTGCGTCAACGGCGTTTCCTCTGGTCTCGCTCGTTCGATCCAGCAGGTCTCCGAGCAGAAGGCAGCCTAGTCGCTGTTTTCACCCGCGGCGGCAACGCCGCACCCCTGGCGCATTCGCGCCGTGTTTTAACTGATCTCCGTGCATCCGCACGGAAACCGAAAGGACTTAGAAATGGCTAAGCTTACCACCGATGAGATCATCGATGCTCTTAAGGAAATGACCCTTCTCGAGGCTTCCGAGCTCGTCAAGGCTATCGAGGACACCTTCGGCGTTTCCGCCGCTGCTCCTGCCGCTGTTGTCGCCGCTCCTGCTGCTGGCGCTGCTGAGGCCGAGGAGAAGACCGAGTTTGACGTCGTGCTCGAGGGCTTCGGCGACAACAAGATCCAGGTCATCAAGGCCGTCCGTGAGCTCACCAACCTTGGCCTGAAGGAGGCCAAGGAGGTCGTCGAGGGCGCTCCCAAGGCTGTTCTCGAGGGTGCCAAGAAGGAGGACGCCGAGGCTGCCAAGGAGAAGCTCGAGGCTGCTGGCGCTGCTGTCACCCTCAAGTAATCAGGCTTTCTCGCCAGATTTCTTTGCAGACGGGACTCGCTATGCGAGCCCCGTCTTTTTTGTTTTGGCCCCTCATTCCCATTGCTCGGCATGCAGAACATCGCTGTCTTCGCCGTGCCAATCCCGTTACCGCTGGGGCGTAAAATTGCACCATTCGAGCAATAATTTGCGTTGACCTGCTGAAGAATTGCGTTTGCCTTACGGCGACGTATGTCTTCGGCGGTAAGATACTTCGGTATCGCAATTTGGTCTGCGGCCGCCGTGCCGCACGCATGGGGCGCATTCTGCGCCTGCGAAAGGATCCTTGAATAACATGAAGGCAATCATCCCCGCCGCCGGTCTTGGCACGCGTTTTCTGCCTGGCACTAAGTGCACGCCCAAAGAGATGTTGCCGGTGCTCGACAAGCCGGTCATTCAGTATGTCGTCGAGGAGGCACTCGACCCCGAGGAGGTCGACGACGCCATCATCGTTACCTCTCCCGGTAAGCCCGAGCTGCTGAGCTACTTCCAGCCCGATCGCTCGCTCGAGAACCTGCTGCGCGAGCGCGGCAAGAACGCCTATGCCGATGCCGTTGCCCACGCTGGCGGTATGCCGGTCGACTTCCGTTATCAGTACGAGCCCAAGGGCCTCGGCCATGCTATCCGCTCTGCTGCCGACGCCGTGGCAGGGGAGAACTTCCTGGTTCTTCTGGGCGACTACGTTGTGCCTAACCGCGACATCTGCGACAAGATGCTCGCCGTTTCCAAGGAGCACGGTGGCGCTTCGGTTATCGCCGTCGCTGCTTGCTCGCCTGAGGAAGTCAGCCGCTATGGCGTTATCGCCGGCGAGCGCGTCGGTTCGCTCGAGGGCGCCGAGGGCGTTGCCGATGCCGAGCCGGGTGCCGTGTGGCGCATCGGCGGCCTGGTGGAGAAGCCCGCTCCCGAGGCGGCTCCGTCCAACCTGTACATCGTCGGTCGCTACCTGCTGAGCCCGCTGGTCATGGACCTGCTGGCCGATCAGCAGGCCGGTAAGGGCGGCGAGATTCAGCTGACCGACGCCATGGCACGTTCGCTCGACCGCGAGGCCATGTACGCTGTCGTCATCGATCCGCTCTCGGGCTACGACACTGGTACCCCGTCTGGCTGGATGGCCACCAACGCCCTCATGGCCGCAAGCGACCCTCGCTTTGCCAGCGCCTTCTGGGACGCCATCGACGAGCGCGGCGGCTTGATGCGCAAGTAAGCCTTCGGGCATCGACATTTACGGGCGTGGACCTCGGTTCGCGCCCGTTTTTTTGTTCGGGCTGCAATCGTGGCTCCGGAAAGTGCGACCCACAATTTGATCGAATTCTGGGACGCGCTTTCCGGTTAGGGCCCCTAGCGGAAAGTGCGACCCGGAATTTCGGCTCAGAACGGGATATGCTTTCCCAAACAGGGCACAACCGGAAACTGCGTCCCAGTTTGAGGCCTCAAAACGGGACGCAGCTTCCGCCTGATCAATCCTCGCCGCCATTCCGTCGTCGGCAGCCCGCATCAGCAGAACTGTTCACAGAAAATATATGAACAGATGTTCGGTGCACACCTATCTACCTGCATCTTTTCTGTCGAAAAACTTTGCTACTCCAAAAACTCAATCGCGTCAAGGCTTTTCTTGCCCAACGGTCGGTACCTGATAAACTATTAGGTTGCGATAACTGGCGAAGCTATGCCTCGCCAACCCACCGAGCATTTCCGTGAAGGAGGAAAAACCTGGTGACCTACGCATACACTGCCACTGAGCGCAAGCGCGTCAGCTTCGGGAAAATCCCGGAGGCCATGGAGCTCCCCAACCTTATCTCTGTTCAAAGGGAATCCTTTGAGCGTTTTAAGGACGAGGGCCTTCGTGAGGCGTTCAAGGAATCCAGCCCCATCCAGAGCCAGAACCATGTTCTCGAGGTTACCTTCGGCGAGCATCAGTTCGGCGACCCCGCGCACACCGTCGAGGAGTGCCGCGAGAAGGATATGACCTATCAGGCTCCGCTTCTGACCGACGTCCGTCTCACCAACAAGGAGACCGGCGAGATCAAGGAGCAGCTCGTCTTCATGGGCGACTTCCCCATGATGACCGATCAGGGCACCTTCATCATCAACGGTACCGAGCGTATCGTCGTCTCGCAGCTCGTCCGCTCCCCGGGCGTGTACTACAGCTCCGAGATGGATTCGGGCAAGCAGATCTATAAGGCCCAGATCATCCCGTCCCGCGGTGCCTGGCTCGAGTTTGAGGTTGACAAGCGCGACCAGCTCATGGTCTCCATCGACCGTAAGCGCAAGCAGAGCGCCACGATGTTCCTGCGCGCCCTTGGCATCGCCGTCACCAACGACGACATCATCGAGCTGCTCGGCAACTCCGATGTGATCAAGCGCACCCTCGAGCGCGATACCGCCCTTACCCGCGAGGACGCCCTCATCGAGATTTACCGTCGCCTGCGCCCGGGCGAGCCTCCCACCGTGGACGCTTCCCGCAGCCTGCTCGAGGGTCTGCTCTTTAACCCGCAGCGCTACGATCTGGCCCGCGTCGGTCGTTACAAGGTCAACAAGAAGCTCAACCTCACCACCGAGGAAGAGGTCACGGTGCTTACCGACGAGGATATCGTCGCGACGCTGCGCTACCTGCTGTCCCTCGCTGCCGGCGAGCAGGGCTTCAAGGTCGACGACATCGACCACTTTGGCAACCGTCGTATCCGCACCGTCGGCGAGCTTGTCGCCAACCAGTTCCGTATCGGCATGAGCCGTATGGAGCGCGTCGTCCGTGAGCGCATGAGCTCCCAGGACATCGACGAGATCACCCCGCAGTCGCTCATCAACATCCGCCCGATCGTGGCCTCCATCAAGGAGTTCTTCGGTTCCTCGCAGCTCTCGCAGTTCATGGACCAGGCGAACCCCCTGACCGGTCTGACCCACAAGCGCCGTCTGTCCGCACTCGGCCCTGGTGGTCTTGCCGGTCACAAGTCCGGTTCCAGCCGCCGCACCAACGTGCCGACGGCCGTCCGCGACGTTCACAACTCGCACTACAGCCGCATGTGCCCGATCGAGACCCCCGAAGGCCCCAACATCGGCCTGATCGGCTCGCTCGCCCTCTATGCCCGCGTCAACGAGTACGGCTTCATCGAGGCCCCGTTCCGTCGTGTCGAGAACGGCGTTGCCACCGACCAGATCGACTGGATGACCGCTGACGAGGAAGAGAAGCACGTCATTGCGCCGGCCAACACGCCGCTCGATCCCAAGACCAACGAGTTCATCACGACCGATGCCGAGGGCAAGATCGTCCGCCCGCACGCCGTGATCGCCCGTACCCGCGACTTCGACGGCTCCTTCGGCGCTCCCGCCGACGTGCCTGTCGAGGACGTCGACTACATGGACGTCTCGCCGCGTCAGATGCTCTCCGTCGCAGCCACGCTGATCCCGTTCCTTGAGCACGACGACGCCAAGCGTACGCTGATGGGCGCTAACATGCAGCGTCAGGCCGTGCCGCTGGTTCACCCCGCCGCTCCCTATGTCGGTACCGGCATGGAGCGCCGCGCCGCTCTGGACTCCGGCGAGGTCACCCTGGCCAAGAACGCCGGCGAGGTCATCTTTGCCGACGCCGCCAAGATCATCGTCAAGCATGCCGGCGGCATGGACGAGTATCACCTGGCCAAGTACCAGCGCTCCAACCAGTCCACCTGCATCAACCACCGTCCGCTCGTGCGCGTCGGTGACACCGTTGAGCAGGGCGAGCCTCTGGCTGACGGTCCTTCGACCGATCACGGCGAGCTCGCACTGGGCCAGAACCTCACCGTGGCCTACATGCCGTGGGAGGGCTTTAACTACGAGGACGGTATCGTCGTGTCCGAGCGCCTGGTGGCCGAGGACCTGCTGACGACCATCAACATCACCCGTCACGAGATCGACGCCCGCGACACCAAGCTCGGCCCCGAGGAGATCACCCGCGAGATCCCGAATCTCTCCGAGGACATGCTTGCCAACCTCGACGAGGACGGCATCATCCGCATCGGCGCCGAGGTCGGCCCTGGCGACATCCTGGTCGGTAAGGTCACGCCTAAGGGCGAGAGCGCTCTGACCGCCGAGGAGCGCCTGCTGCGCGCCATCTTCGGCGCCAAGGCCCACGACGTCCGCGATACCTCCCTTAAGATGCCTCACGGCGCTTACGGCCGCGTTATCGACGTTGTCCGCTTTAGCCGCGAGAACGGTGACGACCTGGCCCCCGGCGTCAACGAGCAGGTGCGCGTCTACGTCGCCCAGCGTCGTAAGATCCAGCAGGGCGATAAGATCGCCGGTCGCCACGGCAACAAGGGTGTTATTTGTAACGTTCTGCCGGTCGAGGACATGCCCTACATGGCTGACGGTACCCCGATCGACGTTATCCTCAACCCGCTGGGCGTTCCTTCGCGTATGAACGTCGGCCAGCTGCTCGAGTGCCACCTTGGCTGGGCTGCTGCCTGCGGTTGGGATACCGAGCAGGCCGACTCCGACAAGTACGTCCCCGGTCCGTTCTTCACCGCCACGCCCGTCTTCGACGGCGCCAAGGAGGACGAGATCGCCGAGGTCATCCGTCGTGCCAACAAGAACATGCTCAACAAGGCCACCGCTGCCTTTGGCGATCACATGCGCCCCGAGTTTGTCACCCAGCTTGACGAGCGCGGCAAGACCCGTCTGTTCGACGGCCGCACCGGCGAGGAGTTCCGCGAGCCCATTACCGTGGGTACGTCCTACATCCTCAAGCTCGGCCACATGGTCGACGACAAGATCCACGCTCGTTCGACCGGCCCTTACAGCCTGGTTACCCAGCAGCCCCTG
Organism: bacterium; assembly: GCA_963602135.1. Classification (GTDB taxonomy): domain Bacteria; phylum Actinomycetota; class Coriobacteriia; order Coriobacteriales; family Coriobacteriaceae; genus Collinsella. The sequence goes on from CAVCHM010000003.1 coordinate 66,145, forward strand.
GGCGGCAAGGCCCAGTTCGGCGGCCAGCGCTTCGGCGAGATGGAAGTTTGGGCACTGTACGCATACGGTGCTTCCAACGTCCTGCAGGAGATCCTGACCGTCAAGTCCGACGATACCGTGGGCCGCGTCAAGACCTACGAGTCCATCGTCAAGGGCGAGAACGTTCCTGTCCCGGGTATCCCCGAGTCCTTCAAGGTTCTCGTCAAGGAGATCCGCTCCCTCGCACTGGACATCGAGCCCATGCACGATGCCGACGAGGACGCCTCCGCCCCTGTGACCGCCGAGGAGACCTCCGCTCTCGACGACCTGGCTGCGCTCGCCGGCGTTGACGCCGACGTCGAGGCCGAGAATGCCGAGACCGCCGAGGCGCCCGAGGCTGTCGCCGCCACGACCACTGATAAGGAGTAGTTGACTGTGGCAGATTTCGAAGCTACTGATTTTGACTCGGTAAAGATCTCCCTTGCCTCCGCCGACCAGATCCGTTCCTGGTCGCACGGCGAGGTCAAGAAGCCGGAGACCATCAATTACCGTACCCTCAAGCCCGAGAAGGACGGCCTGTTCTGCGAGAAGATCTTCGGTCCCGCCAAGGACTGGGAGTGCTCCTGCGGCAAGTACAAGGGCATCCGCTTTAAGGGCATCGTCTGCGAGCGCTGCGGTGTCGAGGTCACCTCGGCCAAGGTGCGTCGCGACCGCATGGGTCACATCGAGCTCGCCGCTCCCGTGTCCCACATCTGGTACTTCAAGAGCCCCACGAGCTTCCCGATGAGCCGTATGCTCGACATCAAGTCCAAGGACCTCGAGAAGGTTCTGTACTTTGCCAGCTACATCATCACCGAGGTTGACTATGAGGCCCGCGAGGCCGACGCCGACGACCTGCGCGAGGAGCTCGCCGCCGATCTGGAAGAGATCGATGCCGAGTGCGCCCGCCAGATCGAGTCCCTCAAGGAGCAGGGCGACCCCGAGAACTTTGACGAGTTCTCCGACGAGGAGCCGCTGACCCCCGAGGAGATCGCCTCCGGCATCGTCGACATCGAGGAAGAGTGCAAGGACGAGAAGCAGCTCCGCACGGACGCCTTCAACGCCTTCATGAAGCTCACCGAGCGCGACCTCATCTCCGATGAGCCGCTGTTCCGCGAGATGACCCGCTACTACTCCATGTACTTCAAGGGTGGCATGGGTGCCGAGGCCGTCCGCGACCTGCTCGCTGCCATCGACCTCCCCTCCGAGGCCGAGAAGCTCAAGGCCATCATCGCCGACGAGGACTCCCAGAAGCAGAAGCGCGAGAAGGCCGTCAAGCGCCTCGAGGTCGTTGACGCCTTCCTGAAGGGTGGCAACAGCCCCGCGAACATGATCCTGGACGTTATCCCGGTCATTCCGCCCGATCTGCGCCCGATGGTCCAGCTCGACGGCGGCCGCTTCGCCGCGTCCGACCTCAACGACCTGTACCGTCGCGTGATCAACCGTAACAACCGACTCAAGCGCCTGCTCGACCTGGACGCCCCTGCGATCATCGTGAACAACGAGAAGCGCATGCTCCAGGAGTCCGTGGACGCCCTGTTCGACAACGGCCGTCGTGGTCGCCCGGTCTCTGGCCGTGGCGGTCGCCCGCTCAAGTCGCTCGCCGAGGCCCTCAAGGGCAAGCAGGGTCGTTTCCGTCAGAACCTGCTGGGTAAGCGTGTCGACTACTCCGGCCGTTCGGTCATCGTTACCGACCCTAAGCTGCTGCTGCACCAGTGCGGTCTGCCCAAGACCATGGCGCTGGAGCTCTTCAAGCCCTTCGTCATGAAGCGCCTGGTCGAGCTTGGCAAGGTCGAGAACATCAAGGGCGCCAAGCGCGCTATCGACCGCGGTGCCACCTTTGTGTGGGACATCCTCGAAGAGGTCATCGACGGCCGCGTCGTGCTGCTCAACCGTGCACCGACCCTGCACCGTCTGTCCATCCAGGCCTTTGAGCCGGTGCTGGTCGAGGGCAAGGCTATCCACCTGCACCCGCTGGTCTGCTCGCCCTTCAACGCCGACTTCGACGGCGACCAGATGTCTGTTCACGTGCCGCTGTCCAGCCAGGCTCAGGCCGAGGCCCGCGTGCTCATGCTCTCTGCGAACAACCTGCGCTCGCCGGCATCCGGCAAGCCGGTCAACATCCCCTCGCAGGACATGATCATCGGTGTGTACTACCTCACCCAGGTCCGCGACGGTCTGCCGGGCGAGAACCACGTGTTCGCCAGCTTCGACGACGCGCTGCACGCCTATGACTGCCGTTCCGAGGTCGACATGCAGGCCAAGATCCAGGTCCGCGTGTCCGCTGCCGACGCCAACGTCATCAACGAGGACGGCACCCGTATCTTCCGCGTCAAGAACGGCAAGAACGAGTTTGTCGACTACGACGTCACCGGCAACAAGACCGCGCGCTTCGAGACCTCTATCGGCCGCATCATCTTCAACCGCCAGTGCCTGCCCGAAGACTACGAGTTCATGAACTACAAGATGGTCAAGGGCGACGTTGCCAAGCTGGTTGCGGACTGCTGCGATCGTTACCCCGAGGCCAAGGTCGGCCCGATCCTCGACGCCATCAAGTACTCCGGCTTCCACTACGCTACCCGCGCCGGCCTCACCATCTCGGTGTGGGACGCTCTCATCCCTGCCGAGAAGCAGGAGCTGCTCGACCGCGCCCAGGCCAACGTCGACCAGATCAACGAGTACTTCGAGGAGGGCTTCATCAACGAGACGGAGCGCCACATCGAAGTCGTTAACGAGTGGACTGCTTGTACCGATAAGGTTGCAGCGCTCATGCTCGACATGTTCGACGAGGAGAACCCGCTCTACATGATGGCCGACTCCGGCGCCCGTGGTTCTAAGACCCAGCTGCGTCAGCTCGGCGGCATGCGTGGCCTGATGGCAGACATGTCCGGCGAGACGATCGACCTTCCCATTAAGGCGAACTTCCGCGAGGGCCTGCTGCCGCTCGAGTACTTCATTTCGACCTACGGCGCCCGTAAGGGCCTGGTCGATACCGCATCCCACACCTCGGACTCTGGTTACCTGACCCGTCGTCTGGTCGACGTGGCCCAGGACGTCATCGTCCGCGAGGAGGACTGCGGTACGCACGAGGGCGTCACCTATAACCTCATCATCCCCGGCACCACCGACCTCAACACCGACCTCGTCGGCCGTTGCTTCATTGAGGACGTCGTGGCTCCCGATGGCACCGTGTTCTTTGAGCAGGACGGTTACATCGAGAAGGTCGCCGACATCCAGAAGATGGTCGATGCGGGCCTTAAGAAGGTCAAGCTTCGCGCGCTGCTCACCTGCCGCTCCAAGTACGGCGTGTGCCAGAAGTGCTACGGCTGGGATCTTTCCACCCGTCGTCCGGTCGCCATCGGTACCGCGGTCGGCATTATTGCCGCCCAGTCCATCGGCGAGCCCGGTACGCAGCTTACGATGCGTACCATTCACTCCGGCGGCGTCGCTGGCGTCGACGATATTACGCAGGGTCTGCCTACGGTCAGCCGTATGTTCGATATCGTCGGCAATGTCAACGAGAAGATTCTGGGTCGCGAGGCCGAGCTGGCTCCGTACTCCGGTCACCTCTCGATTAAGCCCGAGAAGTCCGAGTACGTGCTGACGCTCACCGACTCCGAGGATCACACCCGTGTCCTCGACGAGCGTCGCGTCCCCGCTTCGGTGCGCTTTATGCCCGAGATCGAGGACGGCTGCGAGGTTCGCGCCGGCGACCAGATCACCAAGGGCTTCGTCAACTTCCGCAACCTGCGCAAGCTGACCGACATCGAGTCGACGATGCACACCTTCGTCGAGAGCGTCAAGGACGTCTACACCAGCCAGGGCGTCGACCTGAACGACAAGCACATCGAGGTGCTCGCACGTCAGATGCTGCGTCGCGTTCAGATCACCAACCCCGGCGACTCCAAGTACCTGCTTGGTCAGTACGTCGACCGCTACGAGTTCGCCGACGAGGTCGAGCGCGTTGCCCGTCTGGGCGGTCAGGCTCCCGTGGCCGAGCCCGTCATCCTGGGTACGCTCAAGGTCGCGTCCAACATCGACTCCTGGCTGTCGAGCGCTTCGTTCATCCGTACCGCCGGCGTCCTTACCGAGGCTGCCATCGAGGGCAAGGTCGACCATCTGCTCGACCTTAAGTCCAACGTCATCGTCGGTAAGAAGATCCCGGCTGGTACCGGCCTCAAGCCGTACGCCAACGCCAAGCTGACGTATCGCACGGCCGACGGCTACGTGGACATCGACGGCCCGGCTTCGCCCAACGCCAAGTCGCTGCCCGAGTGGGCTCCTGTGGAGCTCAAGGACCTGGACGAGCAGCTCCCGCAGCAGCTCGACTGGGCCGGCTACGACGAGTTTGGTGGTGCTGACGGTTCGTTCACCCGCAACGGCCACACCATCTCCGCCGAGAAGGCTCGCCTGTACCTGTTCGACGACCTGGGCGTGTCGCAGCGCTGGACCAACAAGTTCAGCGAGGTCGGCATCGAGACGGTCGGCGACCTGGTCGGCAAGTCCGAGGAGGATCTGCTGCGCATCGACGGCATCGGTGCCAAGGCGATCGAGGAGCTCCGTGACGGCCTGGAGGCCCACGACCTGCTCTACATCCTCGAGAACAACGACGACGTTGCCGACGAGGAAGACCTCTCGCAGCTGCTGCAGATGGTCTTTAGCCCCGACGGTCCGGACGACATCCTGCTGGGCACCTCCGCTGCGCCGACGCATCACGCCGACGAGGACGAGGAGCTCCTGGGCGCCCCGATCGACGACAAGAAGGCTCCCGCCAACGGTGCCATCAACGAGGACATGGCTTCCCTCGACGAGCTGCTCAACCAGCTCGTGGACACCGACGACGCCGAAGAGGCCAAGGACAACGACGAGGAATAACTAGTTCCGCCGTTCTAACGAACGGCGGCGACCTCCGTCGCTGCGCGGCCCCCAGAGCTACAATCTGTCATTCAAAAGGCAGGGCATGACCAAAAGGTCAATGCCCTGCCTTTTTCATGCCACCTTGTACGCTCTGGGGGCCGCTCGCTTGCGTATGCTCAACCTGTTGCGCTCCGTTGATCCCTTGGGGACCTGCCAATAAGGGACAGGTTTATTTTGGTAGGTTTTTACTGCTTGAATTTGAAACATTTTGTCCGGCCAGAGCGTATCTATGGTGAGGACCTCATCAAGGATCATTACCGTCACCGGGAGGTGATTATGGAAGAACAAACATTTAGACAGGCGGTCGAAGATCACCGAGATGTTGTGTTTCGAATCGCATTGACGTATCTGCGCGATCGTGCCGATGCCGATGATGTTGCCCAAGATGTTTTTCTTAAGTTGCTTAAAAGCGATGGGCACTTTGAAAGTTGGGAACATCTTCGTCGATGGCTTATCCGGGTCACGATCAATGAATGTAAATCGCTCTTTAGAAAGCCATGGAGGCGTGTGGAGGATATTGAGGGCCTGGCCAATTCGCTCTCGGCGGCGCAGGACGAGACCAAGGCGGTCCTGTCAGACGTTATGCGACTTCCGGAACGATTCCGTGTTCCCATCGTGCTCTATTACTATCTGGGTTTTTCGACCTCAGAGATTGCCGAGTTATTGCACATACCAGCCTCGACCGTTCGAACGCGTTTAGCTCGCGGTCGAACGAAGCTCAAGTTCATCCTAGAGGAGGGCGACCGTGAAATCCAACCAAATCAAGCAGGCCTTCGAGTCCGTCCAAGCCGATAGCGATCTTGCTGACCGTGTTCTTTATGCCGCTGCTGGTGAGCCGCTTCGCCGAAAGGGTCACGCGAAGCCTCTGTATGTTGCCGTGATCGGATGCCTTGCCGGAGTGCTGGCGACCGGAGGGGTCGCCTACGCCGTCGTCAATTCCAGTTATTTTGCCTCTGCCTGGGGAAACCATGGCAACGGAGAGTCCATTACCTGGACTCAAGGTGGCTCGTCGGGGACTAAATATACCTACACCAGAGAGTTTGGTGATGGCATCGCGCCCCAAAGCCTGGAGGGTGCAGTCCAGAAGGTTAATCTGTCCGTCGAGGGCAACGGTTATACACTCGACATTCATGATATGGCTATCGATAAAAACGGTTGCGGTGCCGTGACGTTTACGTTGTCCAATCCAAATGGTGTTAACTACTACAAGCCGGCAGCAGAGACTGGCGAACTTGTTCTCTATGGTGAAGAAGAAGGGGGCGTCAGTACGCCCGATATGAACTTCGGCGAGGAATGGGCTGACACACGCTGCACCATTGATAAGGACACATCAAGCGATACTGTCATTAATGGCACGATGTACTTTGCTTCTATGGATCGCGAGCGAGGTTTTCAACATGCGGTCACCTGGAATATCCAGTGGACCGAGGGCGAAGGTGAGAGTGCGAGGCAGTTTGAAGCATCGACGCCCGAGTTTAGCGTTGGAGCGTACGTCGATACAAAGGAACTCCGCTCCGGTGACTCGCCTCTTGAGATTAGCCCGTTTTCCATCCAGACGCACATCGATGATTTGGGCTATGAAGCAGTTGATAATAAGCTGACCGTCAGCTACAAGGATGGATCGGAGCAGATTATCGAAGATGACGACGCAGGGGTGTTCAACTTATATTTTTCTTATGCGCGCAATAGCGGAGAGAACATCTGGGTGCCAACGAAGTTGATTGATGTCGACCAAGTGGTCTCAGTAACGCTTGAGGGCACACGCTGCACTTCAACAGGGGGCGCCGAAACGTCGGAACCCTTTACCATCGTCTATTCGTAAGATTTGGGGCCGCTTCCTACTAGGGGAGGCGGCCCATTTTGCATTAAATGGACGGTTAGACCGAGCGATATACTTCCGAAGACGCCGCCGATTTCCATGCGACAGATGAGAGCAGATCAACGCTGGAGTGCGACGTTTCCCCAGATAAAACCGACCATAATAAACCTGTCCCTATTTGGAAGGGAACGTTGCCCCAACGAGCACGTCGGATTCCCGGGCCGGGCGGCACAGGGGTTAAGTTTGTCGCGAGTTCCGCACGAGCCGGAGGCCACTTAATGTGGCCTCCGTGCGAGCCAGGACTGTAGAGCAGCAAACTTAACCCCTGTGCCGCCCGGCCCGGAAATCCGCCACCGCGCACAGGAGGGGATTCCTTTTGTGTAGGCTTTGCGGAAATGTGCCATTTTTGGGATACGCCCGGCGGCGTGGTCTGTTGACGGCACAGCTAACGCCACGTATCCTATCGAACTGCGTGTTTCGTAGGGGGATGCTGACCCCTCGATTCAAGCCGTTGCACTTTACAGAAAGCTGGAATCATTCGAGAAGGAGTACGCTTTGCCTACTATTAACCAGCTGGTTCGCCAGGGCCGTCGTTCCGTGCCCAAGAAGTCCAAGAACGCTGCTCTGCAGCACAACTCCCAGAAGCGCGGCGTGTGCACCCGCGTCTTCACCACGAGCCCCAAGAAGCCGAACTCGGCTCTTCGTAAGGTTGCCCGTGTTCGCCTTGTCAACGGCATCGAAGTTACTGCTTACATCCCGGGTGAGGGCCACAACCTGCAGGAGCACTCCATCGTGCTCGTCCGCGGCGGTCGTGTCCGTGACCTCCCTGGTGTCCGTTATCACGTCATCCGTGGCGCCTACGACGCTGCTCCGGTCCAGAACCGTATGCAGGCCCGTTCCAAGTACGGTGCTAAGCGCCCCAAGGCTAAATAAGCCAGATAACGTTTTGATACTTTCGCCGTGTGCCGCCTAAGCGCCGCACGGTAGACACTTAAGGAGATTTCACATGCCGCGTCGTGCAGCAGCTAATCGTCGTGAGGTTCAGCCTGACGCCGTTTACAACAACCGCCTGGTGACTCAGCTCATCAACAAGGTCCTTCTTGACGGCAAGAAGGCCACCGCTGAGCGCATCGTTTACACCGCTTTCGAGATCGTTGCCGAGAAGTCCGAGGGTGGCGACGCTCTCGCTACCTTCAAGAAGGCTATGGACAACGTCAAGCCCACGCTCGAGGTTAAGCCCAAGCGTGTCGGTGGCGCTACCTATCAGGTCCCGATGGAGGTCAACTCCCGTCGTTCCACCGCTCTGGGTATCCGCTGGATCGTCAACTTCTCCCGCGCTCGCAAGGAGAAGACCATGGCCGAGCGTCTCGCCAACGAGATCCTCGACGCCTCCAACGGCCTGGGCGCTTCCGTCAAGAAGCGTGAGGACGTCTTCAAGATGGCCGAGGCCAACCGCGCGTTCTCTCACTATCGTTGGTAAGTTAAGGTAAGGAACTAACATGGCTAAGCCTAAGTACAAGCTTTCCGATACCCGTAACATCGGCATCATGGCCCACATCGATGCCGGTAAGACCACCACGACCGAGCGTATTCTTTACTACACCGGTAAGACCCACAAGATCGGTGAGGTCCATGAGGGCGCTGCCACCATGGACTGGATGGTTCAGGAGCAGGAGCGCGGCGTAACCATTACCTCCGCTGCTACCACGTGCTTCTGGAACAAGGACGGTAAGGACTACCGCATCCAGATCATCGACACCCCGGGCCACGTTGACTTCACCGCCGAGGTCGAGCGCTGCCTGCGCGTCCTCGATGGCGCTGTCGCCGTCTTCGACGCCGTTGCCGGCGTCCAGCCCCAGTCTGAGACCGTTTGGCGTCAGGCTTCTACCTTCAACGTCCCCCGCATCGCCTTCATCAACAAGTATGACCGCGTGGGCGCTGACTTCTTCAACGCTATCGAGACCATGAAGGATCGTCTCGACGCCAACGCCGTGGCCGCTCAGGTCCCGATGGGCGCCGAGGACAACTTCTGGGGCGTCATCGACCTGGTCACCATGACTGCTTGGGACTTCAAGGCCGACGACAAGGGCATGACCTACCCCGAGCCGATGGACGAGATCCCGGCTGAGTTCGCCGACATCGCTGCCACCAAGCGCGAGGAGCTCCTCGACGCTGCTGCCAGCTTTGACGACGAGCTCATGGAGAAGATCCTCATGGAGGAGGACTTCACCGTCGAGGAGCTCAAGGCTGCTCTGCGCAAGGGCGTTCTGGCCAACGAGCTCAACCTCGTCTTCGTGGGCTCCGCCTACAAGAACAAGGGCGTTCAGGAGCTGCTCGACGCTGTCGTCGACTACCTGCCCAGCCCGCTCGACGTCGAGGCCGTCACCGGTACCGATCCGGACACCGGCGAGGAGATCGAGCGTCATCCTTCCTTCGACGAGCCCTTCTCCGGCCTGGTCTTCAAGATCATGACCGACCCGTTCGTCGGTAAGCTTACCTATGTCCGCGTTTACTCCGGCCGCGCCGAGTCCGGCTCCTACGTTGTCAACGCTTCCAACGGTCAGCGCGAGCGCCTCGGCCGCATCCTCGAGATGAACGCCGCCGAGCGTATCGACCGTGACGACGCCGCTGCCGGCGACATCGTCGCTTGCGTCGGCTTCAAGAACTCCACCACCGGTGACACCCTGTGCGCCGAGGGCAAGGAGATCGTCCTCGAGAAGATCGAGTTCGCTAAGCCCGTTATCGACGTTGCCATCGAGCCCAAGACCAAGGCCGAGCAGGACAAGATGTCCCTGGCTCTGACCAAGCTCGCCGAGGAGGACCCGACCTTCCAGGTGTCCACCAACCACGAGACCGGCCAGACCATCATCGCCGGCATGGGTGAGCTGCACCTCGAGATCATCGTCGACCGTCTGCTCCGTGAGTTCAAGGTTGACGCTAACGTTGGTAAGCCCCAGGTTGCCTACCGCGAGACCGCTGGTCACGACGTCGAGAAGGCTGAGGGCAAGTTCGTCCGTCAGTCCGGTGGTCGCGGTCAGTACGGCCACGCCGTCATCAAGCTGGAGAAGATGGAGGAGGGCTTCGGCTACGAGTTCGTCAACGCTATCGTCGGCGGCGTCGTGCCCAAGGAGTACATCCCGTCCATCGACAAGGGCATCCAGGAGGCCCTTAACACCGGTGTTATCGCCGGCTTCCCGGTCCTCGACGTCAAGGTCACCCTGTTCGACGGTTCTTACCACGAGGTCGACTCCTCCGAGGCCGCCTTCAAGATCGCCGGTTCCATGGCTATCAAGGACGCCCTCAAGAAGTCCGATCCGCAGCTGCTCGAGCCGATCATGGCTGTCGAGGTCGAGACCCCCGAGCAGTACATGGGCGACGTTATGGGCAACCTCTCCGGTCGCCGCGGTAAGATCGAGGGCATGGAGGATCGCAAGAACAGCAAGCTCATCCGTGCCAAGGTGCCGCTGGGCGAGATGTTCGGTTACGCTACCGACCTTCGCTCCCAGACCCAGGGCCGTGCATCCTACACGATGCAGTTTGACTCTTATGAGCCCGCGCCCAAGTCCATCGTGGACGAGGTCATGAGCAAGAACGCCTAAGTTCGAGCTCCCTGTTACGTAATCCGCGAGAACATCTCTCGCACTCTTTGGAGGTTTAAGTTGGCTACCCAGAAGATCCGCATTCGCCTCAAGGGCTATGATCACGAGGTCGTCGATCAGTCCGCGAAGCTCATCGTCGAGACCGCTCAGAAGACCGGCGCTCGCGTTTCCGGTCCTGTCCCCCTGCCCACCGAGCGCAACCTGTACACGGTTATCCGCTCGCCGCACGTGAACAAGGACTCCCGTGAGCAGTTCGAGATGCGCACCCACAAGCGCCTCATCGACATCCTCGACCCCACCTCGGGCACCGTTGATTCGCTCATGCGTCTCGACCTCCCCGCTGGCGTCGACATCGACATCAAGCTCTAAGCGATACCGCTCATAGCTTAAAGAGCCCCGCTGCCATTACGGTAGCGGGGCCCTTTTGTTTTGAATGGTGGCCTTGGGGGCCCGGATAATGCGGCCGAATGGGTGGCTATGGCGTCTTATTTACCCATGGGGCGCAGGGATGCCTCCTCAAAATGGAAGGATCGCAAGTCGTCTTCTGTCTCGATGCACGCGCGACCAAAGTCATCGACCGTTTGAAAGATGCCACGCGCCAGCTCGTCCCCAGCGGGGGAGCGGGCGACAACGTGCTCCCCAATCCAATTGAGATGACCGATATATTCGCCGTGGACGGGCGCGAGCGGTCCGGCGTCTTTTTCCATGGCGTTGAGACGCTCTGCCCACGCATCTACAGCTTCTATAACTGCGTGATAGACCTCTTTGAGTAGCACATCGACGGCGGGAACATTTTCGTTGAGGTCTGAGAGGCCAATTGCCGCCAGGCCGCCATCGGGCACCTCTTGGGGCGTGTAGTTTACATTGACGCCAATGCCGCAGACGGCAAAGGGCTTGCCCTCGTTGTCACGAGCCGCCTCGACCAAGATACCGCCGAGTTTGCGCCCTCGCGCGACGAGGTCGTTGGGCCATTTGAGGCCAATCTCGTTTGCAAGACCCTGCTTTTCGAGCGCCTCGAGCACCGCTAGGCCGCTGACGGCGGCAAGACCAGAGTACTTGGCGGGATCAACACGTGGACGTAGGACAATCGAGAGCAACAGGTTGCCGGCGGTTGAATCCCACTTGTGGCCGCGTCGGCCGCGTCCTGCCGTTTGCGCGCGGGCGGCAAGTCCCGTGCCGTGCGGCGCACCCTGTTTTCCTGCCTCGAGCAGGTCATCGTTGGTCGATCCGGTTACGTCGACTATCGTAAATTGGGCATCCATAGCGGCTGCTACCTCCTTAATGAATAAGTGAATGACGCAATGGTGTCGAGAGATAGACACAATGTGAAGCCTTTGTCGCATTTGGACAATTTAATGTTAACACGTCAACAAAGCGAAGAATGCGCTATCCTCTCTTGGTCGATGTAAACACGTCAACAACTCAAAGGAGGTTAGTGATGGGTTTCACGATTCTTGGAACAGGCTCGGCGCTTCCTACGCGCAGTGTTTCCAATGACGAGCTGTCCGAGTTCCTCGATACCTCGGATGAGTGGATTTTTACCCGCACCGGTATCAAGAGCCGCCACGTCTGCACCACTGAGTCACTCGACGACCTTGCCGTAGCGGCGAGCGAGCGGGCACTCCAGGTATCCGGAATCGACGCGAGCCAGCTGGATCTGATCGTCTGCTCGACGACGACGGGTGACCACCTTGTTCCCGCTGAGGCGTGTGCCGTTGCTGAGCGCCTGGGTGCCACATGTCCTGCCTTCGACGTTTCGGCGGCTTGTGCCGGCTTCGTTTTTGCGCTCGATGTCGCCGAGGGCTATATCGCCCGCGGTCGCGCCAGGCACGTGCTGGTCGTTGCCGCCGAGCAGATGACGCGCGCGCTCGATTGGACCGACCGTGCCACGTGCGTGCTCTTTGGCGATGGCGCGGGTGCTGCGGTCATAGAGGCTGGGGGAGAGAATCCCCTTGCTGTTGAGCTTTCGACGTCGCCTGACGTCGAAACACTGCGCGTCCCCGGATTGGTGGGCTCCTCGCCGTATAAGACGGCGCAGGACTGCGAAAGCGTGCTTTCCATGAACGGCCGTCGCGTCTTCAAGTTTGGCGTCAATGCCATCTGCGACACGGTCAACAAGCTCGCCTGCGACGCGAGCATCGCGGTCGAGGACATCGACCACTTTGTATTCCATCAGGCTAACGAACGAATCTTGAGCCAGGCAGTCAAGCGCCTGGGTGCGCCGGACGACCGTGTGGTCCGAACGTTGCGTGAAACTGGCAACATCTCGAGCGCCTGTATTCCGCTTGCTCTCGATCGACTGGCAAATACCGGCGCGCTGCACGCGGGCGACACCATCGCCCTGGTCGGATTTGGCGCCGGCTTGGATGTAGGTGGCTATCTACTTCGCTGGAAGTAGTCGCACATAGGAAATAAAAACGCCCCTAGGGCACAAACAAAGGAGAACTACCATGGCAGATCAGAAGACCTTCGAGCGCGTTTGCGACGTTATCCGCGAGACCGCTGGCCTTGACGACGTCGAGATGAAGCCCGAGTCCACGCTCGAGGAGATTGGCCTCGACAGTCTGGGCACCGTCGAGATCCTCGTCGCCGTCGAGGACGAGTTTGGCATTGAGCTCGATACCGAGGAGAACCCCAAGACGGTCGGCGAGTTCGTCGATACGGTCGAGGCGGCATTGGAGAAGTAGTGATGCTCAAGTCTCCTCTCTGCGATCTGCTCGGCATCGAAAAGCCCGTGTTCCAGGGTGGCATGGCCTGGATTGCCGACGCCTCGCTGGCATCTGCCGTGTCCGAGGCAGGCGGCTTAGGCATTATCGCGGCCATGAATGCCGACGCAAACTGGCTGCGCGATCAGATTCACGAGCTGCGCGCCAAGACGGATAAGCCCTTTGGCGTCAACGTTATGCTCATGAGCCCGTTTGTCGACGAGGTCGCACAAGTGGTGATTGATGAGCAGGTGCCCGTTGTGGTGACCGGCGCCGGCAATCCCACCAAGTACATGAAGGCCTGGGGCGATGCGGGCATCAAGGTTATTCCCGTCGTGGCTTCGGTGGCGCTGGCGCGTCTCGTGGCGCGTCGCGGAGCCACTGCCGTGGTTGCCGAGGGCACCGAATCGGGCGGCCATATTGGCGAGACCTCGACGATGGCACTTGTCCCGCAGGTTGTCGATGCGGTCGATATTCCCGTGGTTGCGGCTGGCGGCATCGCCGATGGCCGCGGTGTGGCGGCCGCCTTTATGCTCGGCGCTGCCGGAGTCCAGGTGGGAACACGCTTTCTGGTCGCAAACGAGTGCACCGTATCCGAACAGTACAAAGAGTTGGTGCTCAAGGCAGGCGACACCTCGACGCGTGCGACCGGTCGCTCGACGGGACATCCGGTTCGCGCCCTCAAGAGCCCCTTCACCAACGCGTATGCCAAGAACGAGGCGGCGGGCGCAAGCCCCGAGGAGCTCGGGGCCATGGGCACGGGCGCGCTTCGTAAAGCCGCAAAGGACGGTAATTACGAAGAGGGTTCGTATTTGTGCGGACAGATTGCTGGCATGGTCAACGAGCGCCAGAGCGCACGCGAAATCGTAGACGATCTGGTCGATGGCGCCGAGCATGTCCTGAAGGGTGCGTCCGCATGGGTAGCGTAGCGTTTTTGTTTGCCGGTCAGGGTGCCCAGCATCCCGCGATGGGCGTCGACCTCATCGAGGCATCACCGGCGGCTGCCGAGGTGTTTGCGATCGCCGACGAGGTGCGTCCGGGAACCAGTGAGCAGTGCCGGAGCGCCTCCAAGGAGGAACTCTCGCAGACTGAGAACACGCAGCCTTGCGTGTTCGTGCACGACTTGGCTGTCGCCGTCGCCCTGCGCGAGCGCGGCGTGGGGCCTGCCGCCTGTGCGGGATTCTCGCTGGGCGAGGTCGCTGCACTCACCTTTGCGGGGGCATTCGATACGCGAGCGGGCTTTGAGCTTGTGTGTGAGCGCGCGGCATTGATGGCCACGGCGGCTGAGCGTCACCCCGGCGGCATGCGCGCCGTCATCAAACTCGATGCGGCGCAGGTCGAGGGCTTGGCAAAACAGGCCGGCGAGGACTGCTGGCCGGTCAACTACAACAGCCCGCAGCAGACGGTTGTGGCCGGAGCGCCCGATGCGCTGCAGACCCTCGACGTCCTGGTAAAAGAGGCTGGTGGCCGGGCCATGAAGGTCGCGGTGTCGGGCGCATTCCATAGCCCCTATATGGCCGAGGCGACCCGTGGCCTTGCTGCATATATCGAGGCCGGTCACGCGCCGTCCCCGTTGCTCATTCCTGTTATGGCAAATATGACGGCGGCGCCCTATCCGGCCGACCTGCAAGCGGCATCGGACGTGCTGGCCAACCAGGTGAGCCATGCCGTGCGCTGGGTCGACACGCTGCACACTCTGCAGGATCAGGGCATCGACACGTTTATTGAGGTCGGCCCCGGCAAAACGCTGTCGGGCCTGGTAAAGCGTACGTTGAGCGACGTTCGTGTGTATTCGTGCGAAACGGCCGAGCAGGTCGCAGCTATTGCCGACGAGCTCGCATAGTTCACAGGGCTGTAACCCGAAAGGAATGACATGGGCAACTTGAACAACGGCGCGCTTGAGCGCAACGACTCACGTCGCGTGGCGCTTGTCACGGGCGGCTCGCGCGGCATCGGTCGCGCTTGTGCCGTGGGCCTGGCGGAGGACGGCTTTGATATTGCCGTCGTCTATGCCGGTAGCGCAGATGCGGCGCGCGAGACGTGCGGAGCCTGTGAGGCGGCTGGCGCCACGGCGCGCGCATATCAATGTGACGTGGCCGACCCCGCCGCCGTCAACACTTGCGTGGAGACGGTCCTCAACGACTTTGGCTCCATTTGGGCGCTCGTCAACAACGCCGGCATCACGCGCGACGGCCTGCTCATGCGTATGGGCGACGATGCCTTTGACCGCGTGCTCGATGTCAATCTCAAGGGCACGTTCAATACGACGCGCGCACTCACCAAGACCTTTATGCGCCAGCGCGGCGGTTGCGTCGTCAACATGAGCTCGGTCGTGGGCCTGATGGGCAATGCCGGGCAGGCTAACTATGCTGCCTCCAAGGCGGGCGTCATCGGCCTGACCAAGGCGGTAGCGCGCGAGCTTGCGCCCCGCGGCGTACGAGTGAACGCGGTCGCCCCCGGGTTTGTCGAGACCGATATGACGGCAAAGCTATCGGATAAGGTGCGTGCGGCGTGCGAGGAGCAGATTCCCCTAAAACGCATGGCGCGCCCCGAGGAAGTGGCCGGCGTGGTGCGCTTTTTGGCGAGCGATGCGGCTGCCTACATTACGGGCGAAGTCATACGCGTTGACGGCGGAATGGCGATGTAGAAACCAGGGCCGAACAACGGCTTGAATGAGGAGACCATGATGGAACAGAGAGTTGCAATCACCGGTATCGGTGCCGTATCGCCGCTCGGCAACACGGCACTTGCCACCTGGGCGGCCATGTGCGCCGGGACCTGTGGTATCGGCCCGATCACGCACTTCGATACCGATGCGTTTGCCGTTAAGGTGGCGGCCGAGGTCAAGGGTTTTGACGGCAACGAGTACTTTGGCAAGCGTGACGCCAAGCACCTGGACCCCTGCGTTCAGTTTGCCCTGGCAGCGTCGGACGAGGCCATGCACGATGCGGGCTTTGATGTCGAGGGCGCCATCGATCGCGAGCGCCTGGGCGTCTACGTGGGTTCGGGCGTGGGCGGCATGCAGACACTCGTCGACAACGTCCACACGATTGCCGATCGTGGGCCCCGCCGCGCATCGCCCTATATGATCGCGATGATGATCCCCAATATGGCTTCGGGCAATATCGCAATCCGCCACAAGGCAAAGGGCCCGACCCTGCCCGTGGTGACCGCCTGCGCGACCTCGGCCCATGCCGTGGGCGAGGCGTTCCGCGCCATCAAGCATGGCTATGCCGATGCGATTCTCGCCGGCGGTGCCGAGGCCGCAATCATCCCCGATGCCGTTGCGGGCTTTACATCCTGCCGCGCACTCACCACTAATCCTGACCCGTCGACGGCTTGCCGCCCGTTTGATGCAGACCGCGACGGATTTGTGATGGGCGAGGGCGCCTGCGTGCTCGTGCTGGAGAGCATGGAACATGCGCAGGCGCGCGGTGCGCACATTTATGCCGAGGTCGTGGGCTACGGCAACACCGATGATGCCTATCACATCACGAGCCCCGATCCCGAGGCTGCCGGCATTGCCCGTGCGATATCGCTGGCGGTGGCCGAGGGCGACGTTAAGCCTTCCGAGGGCCTCTACATCAACGCTCACGGCACCTCGACCAAGCTCAATGATTCGTCCGAGACGGCGGGCATAAAGCGTGCGCTCGGCGAGGACGCGGCACGCGCCGCGCACGTCTCGTCGACCAAGTCGATGACCGGCCACATGATCGGTGCCACGGGTGCCATTGAGGTCATGGCCTGTGCCATGGCGCTCGAGCAGGGCGTGGTACCCCCGACCATTAACTACCACACGCCCGATCCCGCCTGCGATCTTGATTACACGCCTAATCGAGCGGTCCGCGCCGACCTTACCTGGGCGCTTTCGACCAACTTGGGCTTTGGCGGGCACAACGCCGCCATCGCGCTGCGTAGATATGCAAGGAGCTAGAGCATGGATTCCAAAAGACTTGCCGAGATAGCCGATGTTATGGAAGACCGTGGCCTCACGCGCGTGCGCGTTGAGGAGCCCGATGGCACCGCGGTCGAACTCGAGCGCGCGAGCGCCGCACAGCCGGTTGCCGTGCCCATGCCTATGCCGGGTGCCATGGCCGCTCCAGTTGCAGCTCCCACAGTCGCGCCTGCCGCGCCGGAGCTCGCCGCGCAGGCGCCTGCCGCCGCACCGGAGCCCAAGGGCACCGAGGTGACCGCTCCCATGGTCGGCGTTTTCTATGCAGCCCCGGCGCCGGGCGACGAACCGTTTGTGCACGTGGGCTCCAAGGTCAAAGCCGGCGAGACCCTCTGCATCATCGAGGCCATGAAGGTTCTCAACGAGGTGACGGCAGAGGCGGATGGCGAGGTACTCGAGATCTGCGTGGCCGACGGCGACCTCGTGGAGTTTGGCAGCTGCCTCATGAGGATCGGATAGGTGATATCCATGAACAAAGAAGAGCTCAAGAAGCTGTTGCCGCATCGCGAGCCGATGCTTTTGCTCGACGAAGCCGAGCTAGTGGGCGATGAGGCCCACGGCAAGATCACGATTACGGGCGACGAGTACTTTTTGCAGGGGCATTTTCCGGGAAACCCGGTCGTCCCCGGCGTGGTCCAGTGCGAGATGCTCGCCCAGAACTGCTGCGTGCTGCTGATGGGCGATGAGGAGGCGCGCGGCGCGACGCCGTTCTACACGAGTCTGGACAAGGTGCGCTTTAAGCGTCCGGTGCGCCCGGGCGACACGGTGGATCTGGTGTGCTCCATCACGCGTGCGCGCGGGCCGTTCCGCTTTGCGACGGGTACTGCGAGCGTCAACGGTGAGGTTTGCTGCCGCGCCGATATGTCCTTTGCACTCATGCACGAAAGTTAAGGAAGGCTTCATGTTCGACAAAGTGCTCATCGCCAACCGCGGCGAAGTCGCGGTCCGTGTTATCCGCGCGTGCCGCGATATGGGCATCAAGACCGTCGCTGTTTATTCCACGGCCGATGCGGACGCGCTGCACGTGCAGCTTGCCGACGAGGCGTATTGCATCGGCGGCCCGCGTCTTGCCGAGAGCTACCTCAACGACGATGCCGTGCTTACCTGTGCTGTGAAGTCGGGGGCAAAGGCAATCCATCCTGGCTACGGTTTCTTTTCCGAGAAGGCGAGCTTCGTGCGCGACTGCGACAAGTATGGCCTGGCGTTTGTCGGTCCTTCGGCCGAGGTCATCGACAGCATGGGCGACAAGGACGCCGCACGTCGAACGGCTGCCGCGGCGGGCGTGCCCATCGTGCCGGGCTGCGATTTGCTCAAAAGTCCCGAGGAGGCGACGGCCGAGGCCGAGCGCATTGGCTGCCCCGTGCTTATTAAGGCGCGTGCCGGCGGTGGCGGTCGCGGCATTCGCAAGGTCGAGCGCGTGGAAGACGCGGCAAAGGCCTTTATTGAAGCACGTGCCGAGGGTGAGGCCGTTTTTGGCGACGGCGAGTGCTACATGGAGAAGTTCGTCGCGCCGGCGCACCACGTCGAAGTGCAGATTATGGCCGATAAGCAGGGCCATGTGTTTTCGCTCGGCGAGCGCGAGTGCTCGGTGCAGCGCCGCAACCAAAAGCTGATCGAGGAGAGCCCCGCACCGTGCCTCGACGGACACGACGATATTCGCGCGCACATGCACAAGGCCGCGCGCGACCTGGCCCGTGCCGTCGGCTACGAAGGGGCCGGTACCATCGAGTTCCTGTATTCGGACGACGGCAATTTCTACTTTATGGAAATGAACACGCGCTTGCAGGTGGAGCATCCAGTTACGGAGTTTGTGACCGATACCGACTTGGTCAAGTGGCAGCTGCGCGTGGCGGCCGGCCAGCCTCTGCCCTTTGAGCAGGAGGACATGCCGGTCCGCAACCATGCCATGGAGTGCCGCATCAATGCCGAAACGCCGGACTTTCTGCCGTCATGCGGAACGGTCACCGCGTTGCGCGTACCGGGTGGTCCGCGCGTGCGCTGGGATTCGGCCATGTTCACCGGTGCGACAGTTCCGCCGTACTACGACTCCATGCTCGGCAAGCTCATCGTGTGTGCGCCCACGCGTGACGGCGCCATTCGCAAGATGCGCTCGGCCCTGGGCGAGCTCGTGATTGAGGGCGTGAGCGAAAACAGCGAGCTTCAGCTCGACGTGCTGGCAAACGACGAGTTCTTGTCGGGCATGTATCACACCGATCTGATGGGGCATCTCTATGCTGATGAATAGAAAAGCGAAGACGGTCAATGTCCTTGAGGGGCCGATAACCGAGTCGTGCGCCGAGTTTCCCGCGCGCCACGTGTTTATCAAGTGCTCGGAGTGCCGCCGTGTGATCGATGAGGCACGCCTACACGACAACCTCGAGGTCTGCCCTCGTTGCGGCAAACACTTTCGCGTGAGCGGTCGCGCGCGCATGCGCATGACGGTCGACGAGGGCACGTTTGAGGAATGGGATGCCAATCTGGCGTCGGAGGACTTCCTCTCGTTTCCCGGCTATGCCGACAAGCTTAAGAGCGCTTGCGAACGTTCGGGCGAGCGCGATGCCGTTGTGTGCGGCAAGGGCAAAATCTGCGGTTGCGATACGGCGCTCTTCTTTATGGACGCCAACTTTATGATGGGCTCGATGGGCTCCGTGGTGGGCGAGAAGATCTGTCGCGCATTTGAGCGTGCGACCGAGCTGGGATTGCCAGTTGTCGGCTTTACCGTTTCGGGCGGTGCGCGCATGCAAGAGGGCGTGACCTCGCTTATGCAGATGGCCAAGATCTCTGCGGCGGTTAGGCGTCATAGCGAGGCGGGCGGCCTGTATATTACGGTGCTCACCGACCCCACGACCGGAGGCGTAACCGCGAGCTTTGCCATGGAGGGCGACATTATCCTGGCCGAGCCCGATGCCCTGACGGCATTTGCCGGCCCGCGCGTGATCGAGCAGAACATGCACAAGCGCCTGCCCAAGGGATTTCAGCGCTCCGAGTTTTTGCTGGAGCACGGCTTTTGCGATGCCGTTGTTCCGCGCGGCGAGATTGCGCTCACGGTAGGCGAGCTGTTGGCGCTGCACGAAGGGCATGCGCCCAGCCTGGGGGCACCGCATGAGATTGTGCATGCGGGTCGCCGCGGCAAAAAGCTGGGACACTTGTTTAAGCGCTCGCCGGCACCAAAAACCGCGCTCGAGATTGTCAAGCAGACCCGCTCGGCAGATCGCGCCACGGCGGGTGAGATGATCTCGCTGGGCCTGGATGGATTTGTGGAGCTGCACGGCGACCGTTACTTTGGCGACGACGCCGCTGTGGTGGCTGGCATTGGCTGGAAAGACGGACGCCCCGTAACGGTCATCGCCATCGAGCGCGGCACCACGACCAAAGAGCGTATGCGCCGCAACTTTGGCATGGCGCATCCCGAGGGCTACCGCAAAGCGCGTCGCCTTATGCGCCAGGCCGAAAAGTTTGGTCGACCGGTTCTGTGCCTGGTCGATACTTCGGGCGCGTTCTGTGGCATCGGTGCCGAGGAGCGCGGCCAGGGCGAGGCGATTGCCCAGAACCTTATGGAGATGAGCGGCCTTAAGACGCCGATTGTCTCGGTGGTGACAGGCGAGGGCGGCTCTGGTGGCGCGCTGGCGCTGTCCGTGGCCGACCGCATCCTGATGCTCTCGAGCTCGGCCTATTCGGTCGTGAGCCCCGAGGCCTGCGCGTCGATCCTGTGGAAGGATACCGAGCGCGCGAATGAGGCCGCCGAGGCGCTTAAGCTCACGGCCCCCGATCTGTTGGCGCTCGGCATCATCGACGGCATCGTTGACGATAGGGGCCTGTCTCATGAGGAGATCGCCGGTGCCGTCATGTCCTCGGCATTTGCCGCCTTCGATACGCTTGGGCGGCTCGACGACGCGACCCTCACAAACCTCCGCTACCGAAAGTACCGCGCAATCGGTCAGTACCGCACGATGTGACAAAGGGACAGTCCGCATGTCACATTGGGAAAGGGTTCCTGTGTCACAAGTTTCTAACACCTCGTTTACAACGACGGTCTCATCAAACGCCATGGCCGTGGTGGACTATCTGTCCAAAAGCATGATGTCGGCGCTGCCGTTTATTGTCTGCGCGGCGTTGTTCCGCACCGTCGCCGTCATTATGGGCGAAGGCATGCTGGGCCTGTGGTCTGCCGATTCCGAAATCTATCGCCTGTTCTACAGTTGGCTCTATAACGCCGGCTACTACTTTTTGCCCGTTTATCTTGGTTGGGCGGCCGCCCGCCAGCTCGGTTGCTCGGAGCAGCTGGGCATGATGCTGGGCGGCGTATTGATTGCGCCCGATCTGCTTAAGCTCGTCGATACCGCATCGACGACGGGGGCATCGATGACTTCCGTGTATGGCCTGCTTCCCGCGCCGGTCAACGATTACACGACGACTGTTATTCCGGTTCTCATCTCGGTGCCCGTGCTATGGCGAGTGGAGTGTTTCTTTCGGCGCATTATCCCTAAGGCCGTGGCGTTTTCGTTTGTTCCGTTTGCGACCATGCTTGTTATGGTTCCGGTTTCGCTGTGTATTACGGCGCCGGCTGGTAGCTATTTGGGCATGCTGTTGGGCCAGCTTATGTTTATGCTTGGCAATTCCGGTGGCATCGTATCGCTGCTCACGCTCATGGGGCTTGCCGCGGGCTGGGAGTTCCTTAAGATCGCGGGCGTCAGCAACGTCGTCCTATCGCTCGCCTATGCGCAGTTTATGAGTGTGGGAACGGATTCGTGCATCCTGATCGCTGCGACGATGGCAACGTTCGCCGTTTGGGGCATGCCCTTTGGCGCGTCGCTCCGCGTTGCGGATAAGGACGAGAAGGCGCTCATGCTGGGCTATTCAATCTCGGGTGTTCTTGGCGGCGTAAGCGAGCCGGCGCTGTACGGTTGCGGTTTTAAATATGGCAGGTGCCTGACGTGCATGGCCATTGGCGGCGCCGTCGGAGGCCTTGTTGCGGCCGTGGGCCACGTTACGGCCTATACCATCGGCATGACGAATGTCCTCATGGTCATTGGTTTTGCCACAGGTGGTTTTTCGAACCTGCTGTGGTGCTGCGTTGCCGGCGGCACGGCTTTTGTGGTGTCTGCGGCGCTGAGCTACTGCTTTGGCGTGGTGCCGGCGAAGGGGCGGGCGACGGGGGACGGAGCCGATTCGCCCGAAACAGTGGCGAGCGCTGCTGAAGTAAGCGCATAAACCTGTGCGACAAAAGGACGATCCCTTTGTCGTGTTCCAAGGCCGTGGTTCGTGTGGGCTGCGGCCTTTTTGTATCTGGAGGACAAAGTGGCTACACTACAATCCGTTTGAGCAATAGATATATAAGTAGTACCGTGGGGGCGGATGTAGATGGTCGAGTGGATTGTTAGGCGCGCGCAGGGCGATCGTGCGCGTGTGGGCACGTTAGCGGGCATGGTGTGTATTGTCGCCAATGTTGCGCTTTGTGCTGCGAAGGGCGCAATTGGTGTGGTTTCGGGATCGGTTTCGATTGTGGCGGATGCCATGAACAACCTGTCCGATGCCAGCTCGAATATCGTGAGCGTGCTGGGCTTTAAGCTGGCGAGCAAGCCGGCCGACCCCGAGCATCCTTACGGCCACGGTCGCTATGAGTATCTCTCGGGATTGGTCGTGGCGGCGCTCGTGCTGCTGATTGGCGTTGAGCTGGTGAAGTCCTCGGTCGAGCGCGTCATCCACCCCGAACCCGTCGAGTTCTCGCTTGCCCTGGTGGCAGTTCTAGTGCTTTCGATGGTCGTAAAGCTCTGGATGGCGGCCCTCAACCAAAAGCTCGGCGATCGCATTGAGTCCGAGACGCTGCATGCGACCGCGCAGGATTCCAAGAACGATGTTCTTGCCACGGGCGCCGTACTGGCGTGCGCAATTGTTTCGCAGGTGACGGGCATCAACCTTGACGCTTGGGTCGGCCTTGCCGTTGGTGCCTATATTGGCTGGAGCGGTTTTGAACTCATCCAGGATACGGTGAGCCCGCTTTTGGGCCAGACGCCCGATCCTAAGCTGGTCAAGCACATTCGAGACAAGATCATGAGCTACCCCGGCGTTTTGGGCGTTCACGATCTGATGGTTCACGACTACGGCCCGGGCAGGAAGTTCGCAAGTGCTCACGCCGAGATGGCAGCCGAGGCCAGCCCGATGGAAAGTCACGACACGCTCGATAACATCGAGCAGGCGTTTAGGAACGAAGACGGCATGATCGTCACGCTTCACTACGATCCCATCGTGACCGATGACCCCAAGCTGGCGAGCATGCGTTTATGCATCAACGCTATGGCTCAAGAGATCGATAGCCGCCTTTCGATTCATGACCTGCGCTGCGTGCCGGGTCCTACGCACACCAACGTGATCTTTGACTGCGTGCGACCCTCGGATTTGGCGATGAACGCCGAGGACCTAAAGCGCGCGTTGGCGAAACGTGTCGAATCCGAATATCCTAAGTCGATTGCCAAGATCACGATCGACGAAGACTATGTCGGCCATGCCCACGAGTAGGGCTGCGCCGGTAAAGCAAGTTATACAGAAGGGGAGAGCATGAAGCGTCTATATCTACTCCGCCACGGCCAGACAGAATTCAACGTTAAAAAGCTGGTCCAGGGCCGCTGCGATTCTCCGTTGACCGACCTGGGCCGCAAACAAGCGGGAATGGCAGCCGCATGGCTCAAGGACCACGACGTTGTCCCCGACAAAGTAGTCTCTTCGCCCCTAGGCCGAGCCATGGACACGGCAAGTCTCGTCGCAACCGAACTCCTCGGCCTTGATGCAGAAGTCGAGCCCTGCGAAGGCATCATTGAGCGCAGCTACGGCACCTTCGAAGAAGGCCCCCACGATGCCCTTCCCACCGACGTCTGGGATCCGGGCGAGGACTTGGTCCCCTTTGGCGGAGAAGGAAGCCGCGCGCTGCAAGAACGCATGGTAGGCACCCTCACCAATCTTATGGGCGCCGATGGTAACGAAACCCTCTTAGCAGTAAGCCACGGAAGCGCCAGCCGCCAATTCATCAAGGCTGCAGCTCCAGAGGGCTTCGAGCTCCCAACAAAACTCCCCAACTGCGCCATCATGATCTTCGATTTTGATGAGGCAAAGTCGGGAGAAGAAGGCGACGCGCCCCAATCCAAGTTCATCTTGCAGCAAATCATCGATCCTCAACAAAGTAATTAGCTGAGCGAGCAGAGTTAAGCAGACATCAACGTGTCGTCTCCCGAGCACGGCGGAGGGCCGGAGAAATATATTAAGGTCATCGCGAGTTCCGCACGCAAAGGAGAGCACTTAATGTGCTCTCCGTCTTGCGCAGGACTGTAGAGCAGGGACCTTAATATATTTCTCCGGCCCTCCGCCGTGCTCGGGAGCCATCCACGCACTTTACCTGCGTAAACAATGTGAGTGAAATATGAATCTCGATGGATACGCCCGCAGCCGTGTATACTAAACAGCTGTGTGAAACCAGGGGAGTATTCTGGCTGGACAAAATGCCTGCTTAATAGGGTTGTCAGGTAGTCCAGGCGCAATACAAGACTGGGGAGCACGTCGTGTAAGTAGTGGTCCTCTAGGGGCGTACGCTCGGTGGTGTACGCATTGTCCCAAGACCACGCGAGAGTTGGGATCATATCTTGATCAGCATGATTCTCGGCCGCAAGATTGGCATGACCCAGGTTTGGGACGAGGACGACAACGTCGTTCCCGTCACGGTCATCCAGGCTGGCCCCTGCGCTGTCTCGCAGGTTAAAACTCAGGCAACCGACGGCTATGACGCCGTCCAGATCGGTTTCGGCGACATCAAGGCCAAGAACGTGAACAAGCCCATGGCTGGTCACTTCGCCAAGGCCGGCGTCGAGCCTGTCCGCTTCCTTCGTGAGGTCCGCGTCGAGAACGGCGAGGAGCACAAGGTCGGCGAGGTCGTCACCGTCGCTGATTTCGCTGATGTCGAGAAGGTCGACGTCATCGGTACCTCCAAGGGTAAGGGCTTCCAGGGTCGCATCAAGCGCTGGGGTCAGCGCCGCGGTCCTATGACGCATGGTTCTCACTTCCAGCGTCACCCCGGTTCTATCGGTCAGTGCGCCTATCCTGCGCGCGTCCTCAAGGGCGTCAAGATGGCCGGTCACATGGGTAACGAGCGCGTTACCGTCAAGAACCTTTCCGTTGTCCGCATCGATGCCGAGCAGAACCTCATCTTGGTCAAGGGCGCTGTCCCGGGTGCCAAGAATGGTCTCGTCGCCATCCGTATGGCCTAAGGGCCCAGCCCATTTAGCCCAGCGTCATACCAAGGAGAACACTTAAATGGCAAAGTTTGAAGTAAAGAACAGCGAGGGCAAGAAGGTCGCCGAGGCCGAGCTCGCCGCTGAGGTGTACGGCATCGAGCCGAACATCCACGTTATGCACCACATCGTCAAGTGCCAGATGGCCTCTTGGCGTCAGGGCACCCAGTCCGCTAAGGGCCGCTCTGAGGTTTCCGGTGGCGGCAAGAAGCCTTGGCGTCAGAAGGGCACCGGCCGTGCCCGCCAGGGTTCCATCCGTGCTGCCCAGTGGCGTCACGGTGGCGTTGTCTTCGCCCCCAAGCCCCGTTCCTACGCTAAGCGTATGAACAACAAGGAGGTCAAGCTGGCTATGCGCTCCGCGCTGTCCGCCAAGCTGGCCGACGGCGAGCTCGTGCTCGTCGACGACTACGGCTTCGAGAAGCCTTCCACCAAGGCTGCCGTTGCCATGCTCAAGGCTCTCGGCCTTGAGGGCAAGCGTCTGACCATCATCGTTCGCGATGAGGACGTCAACGCCTACCTGTCGTTCCGCAACATTCCCAAGACGTTCATCATCACTGCCGACGAGGCCAACACCTACGATCTCGTCAACAACAACGCCGTGCTGATGCCCGCCGACATCGCCGCTCACTTCGGGGAGGTGCTTGCTTAAATGACCGCCCACGAGATCATCATCCGTCCGATCGTGTCCGAGCGTTCCTTCTCCGGCATGGAGCAGAACAAGTACACGTTCGAGGTCGCCAAGGATGCTAACAAGTATCAGATCAAGGACGCTGTCGAGGAGATCTTCGGCGTCAAGGTCGTTCGCGTGAACACCCTGACGGTCAAGCCCAAGACCAAGCGCGTGCGCTATGTCGCCGGCAAGACCCGTTCTTGGAAGAAGGCCATCGTCACGCTGGCCGAGGGCGACACCATCGAGGTCTTTGGCAACCAGGCCTAAGACTCGCTGCTGTTGAGTGAGCTCATGCCTCCCAAATAGGGGAGGCGAGAGCTCAAGGTTTTGGGCGTATAAAATGGACACGCCCGGAGCCGTGTATACGTCCGGTGTCATCGCACCCGAGGCAGAACCTCGAATCCCTGTCTGCGATGGCTAACGGATTCCTATTGAAAGGGATTGTAATGGCTGTAAAGCACCTTAAGCCGACCTCCGCTGGTAGGCGTTGGCAGACGATCTCCGACTTCTCCGAGATCACCTGCACCAAGCCCGAGAAGTCTCTTCTCGAGCCCCTGCCCAAGAAGGCCGGTCGTAACAACAACGGCCGCATCACCACCCGCCACCAGGGCGGCGGCGTGAAGCGTCGTTACCGCGTGATCGACTTCAAGCGCAACAAGGACGGCGTGCCCGCCAAGGTTGCCACGATCGAGTACGATCCGAACCGTTCCGCTCGCATCGCTCTGCTGCACTACGCTGACGGTGAGAAGCGCTACATCCTGGCCCCCAAGGGCCTCGAGGTCGGTCAGACCATCATGTCCGGTTCTGACGCCGACATCAAGCCGGGCAACGCTCTGCCCCTCGCCGACATCCCCGTCGGTACGCTCATTCACGCCGTCGAGTTCCAACCGGGCAAGGGCGCTGCTATCGCCCGTTCCGCCGGTAACTCCTGCCAGCTGATGGGTAAGGAGGGCAAGTACGCTATCGTCCGTATGCCTTCCTCCGAGATGCGCCGCATCCTCGTTACCTGCCGCGCCACCGTCGGTGAGGTCGGCAACGCCGATCACTCCAACATCGTCATCGGCAAGGCCGGCCGTAAGCGTCACATGAACGTGCGCCCGACCGTCCGCGGTACCGTCATGAACCCTGTCGACCACCCGCACGGCGGTGGCGAGGGCAAGAACCACACCTCTGGTCGTCCCTCCGTTACCCCCTGGGGTAAGCCGACGAAGGGCCTTCGTACGCGCAAGAAGAAGAAGGTCTCGAACCAGCACATCATTCGTCGCCGTAAGAAGTAATTTCGGATACCGAGTTTTAGGAGAAAGCACTTATGAGCAGAAGTCTCAAAAAGGGCCCGTTCGTGGAGACTCGCCTTCTCTCGCGTATCACCGCGATGAACGAGGCTGGCAAGAAGGACGTCGTGAAGACCTGGTCCCGCGCGTCCACCATCTTCCCCGAGATGGTTGGTCACACCATCGCCGTCCACGACGGCCGCAAGCATGTGCCCGTGTATGTTACCGAGTCCATGGTTGGTCACAAGCTCGGCGAGTTCGCGCCGACTCGTACGTTCCGTGGCCACAAGGCCAAATAGGGGGTTAACCGTAAATGGCAACTAAGTCTATTGAAACTGAGGCCACCGAGGTTCGCGCCGTCGCTAAGTACGTGCGTGTTTCCCCCAGCAAGGCCCGCCTGGTGGTCGATCTGATCCGCCGCAAGCCTGTCGCTCAGGCCTTCGACATCCTCCACTTCTGCGACCGCGCCGTCGCCGTGGATGTCGAGAAGGTTCTCCGTTCCGCTGTTGCGAACGCCGAGAACAACAACGGTCTGCGTGCCGACAACCTGGTTGTCGCCGCTGCCTACGTTGACGAGGGTCCGACGCTTAAGCGCATCCGTCCCCGCGCCAAGGGTTCCGCTTCTCGTATTCTGAAGCGCACTTCCCACATCACCGTCGTCGTTGCTCCTCGAAAGGAGGCGTAAAGCTGTATGGGTCAGAAAGTCTACCCCACCGGCTTCCGTCTTGGCATCACCGAGAACTGGCGCTCCCGCTGGTTCGCAGAGAAGGATTACGCTAAGACCCTCGGTAACGATCTCGAGATTCGCAAGTACCTCGAGAAGCGTCTTTCCCGCGCAGCTGTCTCCCGCGTCGAGATCGAGCGCGCTGGCGACAAGGTGAAGGTCATCATCCTCACCGCTCGCCCCGGCGTTGTCATCGGTAAGAAGGGTGCCGAGATCGATACCCTCCGCACCGAGCTCGAGAAGGTCGCTGGCGTCTCCAAGGGCCAGCTCTCCGTCGACGTTGTCGAGATCAAGCGCCCCGAGCTCGACGCCAACCTCGTTGCTCAGTCCATTGCTGAGCAGCTCGAGGGCCGCGTTGCCTTCCGTCGCGCTATGCGCAAGGCTGTCCAGTCCGCCCGCAAGGCCGGCGCTAAGGGCATCCGTATCCAGTGCTCCGGTCGTCTCGGCGGTGCCGAGATGGGCCGTCGTGAGTGGTACCGCGAGGGTCGCGTGCCTCTGCACACCCTCCGTGCCAAGATCGACTACGGCACGGCTGTCGCCAGCACCACCATGGGCGCTTGCGGCGTGAAGGTCTGGATCTACCTGGGCGAGAAGCTCCCGGGCCAGCCTGTTCCCAACCCTGCACTCGAGGGCTCTTCCCGTCCTCGTCGTCGTAACTCCGAGAGGAGGGGTCAGTAGTGCTTGCCCCTAAGCGTATTCTTCACCGCAAGGTGCAGCGTGGCTCCATGAAGGGCCAGGCCAAGGGTAATACCGAGCTGCATTTCGGCGAGTTTGGTATCCAGGCTCTCGAGGCCCATTGGATCACCAACCGTCAGATCGAGGCCGCTCGTATTGCCATGACCCGCTACATGAAGCGTGGCGGTCGTGTGTACATCACGATCTTCCCCGATAAGCCCATCACCAAGAAGCCTGCTGAGACTCGCATGGGTTCTGGTAAGGGTAACCCCGAGGAGTGGGTGGCCGTCGTCAAGCCCGGCCGCATCATGTTCGAGGTCAAGGGCGTGCCCGAGGAGGTCGCTCGCGAGGCTCTGCGTCTTGCACAGCACAAGCTTCCCATCAAGACCAAGATTGTTGCTGCTAAGAACGCTGAGCAGCGCATCGAGAAGGAGATGGCTGAGGAGGCCGCTCTCGAGGCCAAGTGGGCTGCTGAGGACGCCGCCGCCGCCAAGGAGGAGAACTAATGAAGCCCGCAGAGATTCGTGAGCTCTCGGACGCTCAGCTCGTTGAGAAGCTGAAGGAAATGCGCGCCGAGCTCTTTAACCTTCGTTTCCAGATGGCCACCAGCCAGCTGGACAACACCGCTCGCGTCAACACCGTGAAGAAGGACATCGCTCGCGTCCTCACGGAGCAGCGCGCCCGCGAGATCGCAGCGGAGAAGTCCGCTGTCGCCGAGTAGGACCTAAGGAGAGAACATGACTGATTCGCGTAACTCGCGTAAGGTCCGTACGGGTGTCGTTACCTCCGTCTCCGGTGCCAAGACCATTGTCGTCACCATCACCGAGCGCAAGCGTCACCCCAAGTACGGCAAGATGATGACCAGCTCCAAGAAGCTGCACGCTCACGACGAGGAGTGCACGGCTGGCGTGGGCGATACCGTCCGCGTTATGGAGACCCGTCCTATGTCCAAGATGAAGCGTTGGCGCCTCATCGAGGTCGTCGAGCGCGCTAAATAAGCAGTCGCTCTTACGACTTGTACGTTTCCGAAGATGTGCGTATGCCTGGTTTGCATACCACAGGCCGCCTAAAGGCTGCGCACCTCTCTTCGGTTCTTAGTTCGGAGGAACATCTACCATGATTCAGATGCAAACCATGCTGAACGTCGCCGACAACTCCGGCGCTCGCAAGATTCGCTGCATCAAGGTGCTTGGCGGTTCCAAGCGTCGTTATGCAGGCATCGGCGATGTGTTCATCGGTGCTGTCCAGGAGGCTACCCCTGGCGCCAACGTCAAGAAGAAGGACGTTGTCCGTTGCGTCGTCGTTCGCACCGTTAAGGAGATCCGCCGCAAGGATGGCTCCTACATTCGCTTTGATGAGAACGCCTGCGTTGTCATCAACAACGATGGTTCGCCCGTCGGCACCCGTATCTTCGGGCCCGTCGCTCGCGAGCTTCGTGACAAGAAGTACATGAAGATCGTCTCGCTCGCTCCCGAGACCCTGTAGTTAGGGGAGATATATGTATATCAAGAAGGGCGATAAGGTCCAGGTTCTCTCTGGTAAGGATCGCGGCAAGCAGGGCGTTGTCCTGCGTGCTCTCCCCGCCGAGAACAAGGTCGTTGTCGAGGGCGTTTCGGTCGTCAAGAAGGCCGTCAAGCCCAACGCTGCCAACCAGCAGGGCGGCATCGTTTCGCAGGAGGCTCCCATCGACGCCTCCAACGTCAATCTCGTCTGCCCCGAGTGCGGTAAGGTTACCCGCGTCGGTCACGAGAAGGACGGCAAGAACAAGCTGCGCGTCTGCAAGAAGTGCGGCCACAAGTTCTAAGCTGCCCGCAACAGTTAAGTTGCTAGCAAAGGCCCGGATGCCACGGCACCCGGGCCTTTTTCTATCCCTACTCATTGCACTCATTGGGGACAGACTTAAATGAGTGCCCTTAATGGGCAAGCATAGATGAGCGGGTGCGCTGTACAAATTACTTGTGTGCGCGTTTATGCGCGTTAGATTGAACACTCATTGGGGACAGACATAAATGAGTGGGCATACATGGTGTTTTCAAATTGACCGCGTGCGTGTTCGTGCGCATTTTACTGCGATTTCTTGCGTACCACTGCGTATATATGCGCCGTTTTCGGGATAATAATGACCGTTTAGCGGTGAGATACGCAAAAACGCGCACAGAAGCGCGTGTTTGTGCGAATATAGAGCTGTCAGAAAGCAAGGCGTTCTATGACACAGGAGGCACATAATGGCAGATTCCAAGCAGGCTCCGCTCGACGCCGCGGCAGCCGCCAAAGCAGCGTTCGCTTCGGTCCAGGACAAGCCGTTCCCCGACGATGTTTTTACGGCTCCCGAGCTCCATTGGGCCGTCATCGGGTGCGGCGTTATCGCCAACCAGATGGCCCAGTCTCTCGCTCTTGCCGGCCGCAAGCTTGCGGGCGTCGCCAACCGTACGCTGTCCAAGGCTCAGGCTTTTGCTGAGCAGTATGGCATCGAGAAGGTCTATGAATCGGTTGAGAACCTCTACGCCGATCCGGGCATCGACGCCGTCTATATCACCACGCCGCACAACACGCATATCACCTATCTGCGTGACGCGCTGGCCGCCGGCAAGCACGTGCTCTGCGAGAAAGCCATTACCCTCAATTCCGCTGAGCTCGACGAGGCGCGTGCCATCGCCGACGAGCACAACGTCGTCCTCATGGACGCCACCACGGTGCTTCATATGCCCTTGTATCAAGAGCTGCGCCGTCGCATGGATGCCGGCGAGTTTGGTTGCATGAACCTCGCCCAGCTCAACTTTGGTAGCTACAAGGAGTACGGCGATCTGACCAATCGCTTCTACAACCGCAACCTTGCTGGCGGTGCCATGCTCGACATTGGCGTGTATGCCCTGTCCGTCATGCGTCTCTTTATGGCAAGCCAGCCCATTGAGGTCGTTTCGTTGGGCAACACCTGTGAGACCGGTGTTGACGTTGCGGGCGGCATCGTCTGCCGTAATGCCGAGCAGCAGCTGGGTGTTGTGAGCCTCACGCTCCACTCCAAGCAACCCAAGCGCTCGATTATTAGCTTCGATAAGTGCTATATCGAGGTCAACGAGTATCCGCGCGCCGATCACGCGACCATCGTGTGGACTGCGGACGGCCACCGCGAGGAGGTCCACGCCGGCACCGAGGCTTACGCCCTTTGCTATGAGATGGCCGATCTTGAGAAGGCCGTTGCCGGCGACGACTCTAAGCGTGAGCTGCTGGATTATGCTTCTGATGTTATGGAGCTGATGACCAAGCTACGCGCCGACTGGGGAGTCGTGTACCCCGAGGAGGAGTAAGCGATGCTAGCGGAAGATAGGCTCAACGCGATCGTGTCGATGGTTCAGCAGACCGGCTCGGTTACCGTGCCGGAGCTTGCCGAAGCCCTGGGCGTGACGGCGTCTACCATTCGGCGCGACCTGCAGACGCTCAATCGCGCACACCGTATCGCCAAGGTGCACGGTGGGGCGACGAGCCTTGAGCGCGCGCACGTGACGCGCGACCTAACGCTTAATGAGCGCAGCGATCTCCATAACGACGACAAGGAACGTATCTGCGCCCGTGCGGCGGCGCTGGTAGAGCCCGAGAGCTTTGTGTACATCGATTCGGGTTCGACGACGCTCAGGCTCATCGAGCATCTTCCGCATCTCGAAGGGGTCACCTATGTGACTGATTCCGTGCTCCATGCTCAGCATCTCGCTTTGCGCGGCATGCGTACCGTGGTGCTGGGCGGCGAGCTCAAACCCGAGACCGAGGCGCTCGTTGGCCCCGATGCCTTGGCAACTCTAGACCGCTACAACTTCAACTGCGGCTTTTGGGGCTCTAACGGCATTGCCGCCGAGCAGGGCTTCACGGCGCCCGATATCGAGGAGGCACAGGTCAAGCGCATCTCGATGCGCCATACGGCCAAACGCTTCGTAATCTCTGATGCCAGCAAATTTGGCATGGTGGCACCCGTCAAGTTCGCGGACTTCCGCGACGCGACGATCATCACCGCGGGCGAGGTGCCTGCCAAGTACCAGACGATGGGCAACGTCATCACGGTCTAGCGGCGGGGCAAGGCCAAAACCACCACAAAGGTGCCTGTCCCCATTGTGGTGGTTAGTAACGAAAACCGAGTAGTTTTCTCAATAGAAAAGCGGCAACGTCCATCACGGGCGTCGCCGCTTTCGTTGTCTGCCGGTTTGTCTAAGTCTGTAACAACTGGACCGTTAAAAGTGGGCTAGGTGTTACAGATCGAGATACTTACGAACCGCGCCGTCCCTTTGTCTCAATCTGTAACATCTGGGACTGATTCTGCCGAGTTACTGTTACAGATTGAGATTATTCCCTTGAGGGGATTCGAATGTCTCGATCTGTAACAGATAGACCGCAAAATGGGCTTTAGCTGTTACAGATCGAGATGTTTGGGAATCCGGCAGAGCCATCGCGGCAAAACCACCACAAAGGTGCCTGTGAACTGCGCCCCGAAACTTGGACTGAATAAATAGCGACTACGCCGCAAGGGCC
>CAVCHM010000004.1:0-97267 GCA_963602135.1 bacterium
TCCCTTTTCTCGAACCTTAATTTCAAAGTCCAAGAAATGGGATGCAGTTCATTTGCACCAACTTGGTGCAAAGTAACCTGACCCCAATGCACCAAAGAAGTTGCGGTGAAATAGGGACTGTTGAAGCCTTCGACAAGGCCATTTAATCCCTATTTCACCGCAACTCCAATAGACATCGCGTATTCGAATACGGCAACGAACGGCCGCTAGGGCGACAACTGAGTTACAAGCCGAGCATCGGAACCGCTACGAAGAAGTATGCGAGCACCACGATGCCCAGGATGATGCGGTAGACGCCGAAACACTTGAAGTCGTGACGGCGAACAAAGCCCATGAGCCACTTGATGGCAATGAGCGAGACCACAAAGGCCACGACGCAGCCCACGCCCAGGATGGCGATCTCGTTGGCGCCAAAGGTACCGCCCTTAATGAAGTACTTGACCAGCTTGAGCGCACTCGCACCAAACATGACGGGGATGGCCAGGAAGAACGTAAACTTGGACGCCACCGAACGCGTGCAGCCCAGCAGCAGGCCGCCGATGATGGTGGAACCGGAGCGGGATGTACCCGGCACCAGCGAAAGCACCTGGAAGCAGCCGATGCCCAGCGCCGTCTTCCAGCTCAGGTCCTCGAGCGTGGTGATGGAGCCAAAGTCCAGGTCCTCGTCATCGTCCTCATCCTCGACAACGGCCGCAGCAGGCGCCGCAAAGTGCGCACCGGCGGGACGTCCGCCCGCCACCACGGCGCGCGAACCAAACGAACCGGCAACGGCCATCTCCTCGCGCTTGCGGGCACGCCAATTCTCAATCACGATGAACAGCACGCCGTAGACGATAAGCGCCAGCGCCACGACGGGAGCGTTATAGAAATGCTCCTCCATCCAGTCGTTGAGCGGCAGACCGATCGCCGCGGCGGGAATACAGCCGAGCACAATCTTGCCCCACAGCACCCATGTGTCGCGACGGCCTTCCTTGCCCTTGCTAGGCGAGAACGGATTAAGCTCGTGGAAGAACAGCACGCAGACGGCCAAAATAGCACCGAGCTGAATCACGACCAGGAACATATTCCAGAACGTCTCGCTCACGTTCATCTTGACGAACTCGTCCACCAAGATCATGTGACCCGTCGACGAAACGGGCAGCCATTCGGTGATGCCCTCGACCAGGCCCATGAAGGCAGATTTTAGAAGCTCGATAATATCCAAAGGGACCCCCTCGTTAGACACCCGCCGGTAGATGTTCTGCGGACGATGCGGGCGATGTCCCATTATCAACCGTTGGCGGCGCGACCGCGCCTACCCTTACCAAAAAACTCGCCCGTTCACAGAATTGCGAGCGGTCAAACCGAAATCCTTGGGTATAACTGCAACAAGGTAAAGTGTCCGGCGGTCAACGCACCCGCGCCCGCCCGACGCACGAGCCCCGCGCCCGTGCGATAGACCAAGGAGGAAACCATGAACGAGGGCTACACCAAGGTATTTGTTTCACTCGACGGTACTGAGCAGCAGGATTTTGTGCTCGCACGCGCCATCAAGGTCGCCGCGAACAACGGCGCCAAGCTGATCATCGGCCACGTCATTGACTCCACGGCGCTCGAGAGCGCCGGTTCCTATCCGGTCGACCTGGTCAACGGCTTGGAGGAGGCCTTTAACAACTCCATCGCCAAGCAGCTCGAGGAGGCCAAGGCCAATCCCGACATTCCCGAGGTCGAGGTCATGATTCGTACCGGCCGCATTCGTGAGACGCTCAAGGACGAGATGCTCGACGTGGTTAAGCCCGATCTGGTGCTCTGCGGCGCCCGCGGCCTGTCCTCAATTAAGTACGCGCTACTGGGCTCGATTTCGACGTTCCTGCTGCGCAATACGGACTGCGACATTTTGGTCGTGAAGTAGCGTTGCTCCCACCGGCCGCGGGGCCTGCGGGGTTTCCACGGGCACGTCCTCGCCGCGTTGCGGC
Source organism: bacterium (assembly GCA_963602135.1). Lineage (GTDB taxonomy): Bacteria > Actinomycetota > Coriobacteriia > Coriobacteriales > Coriobacteriaceae > Collinsella. The sequence continues at coordinate 1,956 of CAVCHM010000004.1, forward strand.
TGCGGGATGTGCCCTTAGGAAACCCCTCCCGGCCCCGCGGCCTTCGCAGCCTTGCTTCAACGAGTTGTCTGATGGAAAAATGGCGTGCCGCCCCGTTTGGGGCGGCACGCTTTGTTTGGGGCGGCACGTTTTTGTTATATGGCGATCCTGCTTAGACGAGCTTGCACTTCTGGAATGATCTTCTCGAACATTACCTCCGCCTCGGCAAAACCCTCTTCTTTGAGACCGCGCGCGGCGTCTCTTAGCGCGTCTGGAACCTCATTGCAGGTATCGGCAATCATTCCGGCAACAATTCCCCCGGGCAAACCCGCCCCGATCATATGGCTCATCACCGACCCGCGCGTTACGTCGTCAATCTTGCGGCTCCCTCCAAACGAGACGCCCATCTCGCGAACGAGACTGGGATAAACCGTTGTGCACAGCACGTCATAGAGCGGCGCCAACCTCACCTGCTTCCAACTTTCGTCCCACACGAACGACCAGTTCTTTAGATGGTTATCGCAGTTACCTACGGCATAGTCGAACAGCTGGTTATAGCCGACAAGGAACCTGTCCTCCATTTGATTCGTCGACGTCCTTCGCACCGCATCGACGATAAGCCCCAGGTAATTGACGCCCGTGGGCTCATATTTAAGCTCACGCGAAATGCCCTTGGCTTGACAAACATCTTCCTGGTGCAAACGGTATGGAATTGGCAATCCGTCAACCGAGCATCCAGCATCAGGCGTTACTCGGTCAAATCGCCTCACGGCGATAATTGGCTCGGCATCCTCAACTCGGATAAGAAAACACTCTTCGGCCGACAGGTCCATCAGAGAGGCGGCCCTCACGCACATCGCTTCGCACACTGTCTCGCCCGGGAACGTTTTCGATCCCGCCTTGAGAATGTGCGTAGATGGGGCCGCTCCATGAGGCAGGTACCATCCGCCACATGGATCATCGCCCGTATGGTAGAGACCGACCTTCGCCTGAGCACCTGCAAGGGAGATTCGACTCTCTAGCGCTAAATCAAAAGCAACCTCCGCCGGCGCGTATGCCAGCCCGCTTAGCTGTTCCTCACCTATCTCTTCATAGCCCATTTCGAGACTGTCGGCCGAAGGATCTCGCGTCAAAACCAGAGCGCCGACAGGTTCATCGCGGACTAAATCGAGCACCTTAAAGTAATCTCCGCGTTCCGCTCGCGCCCTTTTCTCAAGATCCCTGTTGAGCTGCCCCTCCGGAATGATGCCAGAGAAAAAGGAACCCGTTGCGTCCGGACTAAATGTCTCGGCCGACAACGGCAGCGAGGTCGAAATCGGGGCCGCATCACCGCTCTGGAGATATTTGGGGCTATAGGTGAATATCGGAAGCCCCGCGTTTTCCTCCAATATGCCAACCAGCTGGTAAGACCCATTAAACTCACGGTGAACGAACAGCGTGCCATCCATTATTTCCCCCTCACCTTCAGAATAAAATCAATATCCACGATGGAGGCGTAATCGAAAATGACACCAATTTCGACCGTTGTCCGCCCCCGCTCGATATCACCAATCACACGAAGGCTGCGGCCCGTCATAGTCGCGACATCGCGTTGAGTCAAGCCAAGCTCACGCCTTCTGAGCCTAAGGGCTTTCCCCATCTCGGCGGGATCGAAAACCACGCGCTCCGAGAAAGCGACTTCCGACGGTTTGAGCTTGATGCGCCCATCCAGCTTTTTAATCGTTGTCACCGTTCTCATCATGCCTCCAGCTATATTCCTATTCGTGAACATAGTATAAAACCGTGGAACTATGTTCATGTACGGGAATATAGTGTTTGCTACATTAGCAATGTTCCCGTTCAGGAATATAGCTACCGAGAAGCCTGATATTTTCTTAGATGGGCAGATCCTGAACGGCTACGCCATACGGGCTGACTACTCAAAGTACTGGAACTTGTTCGTTGAAAAAGCGAACGTGACGACGAAGCCTTCGCTGGGCTCGGACGATGCGGTGACGTCGATGCCCATCTTGGAGCACAGACGTGCCACCAGGTAGAGGCCGATGCCCGTTGCGCGCTTGGTGGTGCGGCCGTTGTCGCCGGTAAAACCCTTCTCGAACACGCGCGGCAGGTCTGCCGCACACACGCCGCAGCCGTTGTCCGCGACAGTGAGCTCAATGCGCTCGCTCGCCAGGCCCTCGTCCAACAGCGCGCCCGAAAACGTGATCTTCGCACCGTCCTCGCGCGCGTATTTAATGCTGTTCTGGATGAGTTGGCCCAGAATAAACTCGAGCCACTTCTCGTCGGTAAAGACCTCAAAGTCGAGGTTCTCACACACCGGCGCTACGTGCGCCGCGATAAGTTCGCGCGCGTTGGCTTTAATCGCACCCGTCACCAGGGCCTTGAGGCTCCAGCGGCGAATCAGATAGTCACGCTCCACAACCTCCGAGCGCGCATAGTAGAGCGCCTGATCGATGTAGCGCTCCACGCGGGCGAGCTCGCGGCCCAGGTCATCCACACGAGACAGGTCGTCTTCGCTGCCGTCCAGGTTCTCCAGAATCAGATGCGCTGCCGCCAGCGGTAGCTTGGCCTCGTGGACCCAGCTCTCGATATAGTCGCGATAGTCATCGGTCTGGCGACGGCCTTCCGCCACCTCATCGCAAGCCGCCTTGCCCACGCGACGCAAGACCTCGTACTCGAGCTCGCCCTCGGCATAGGTCGGGCACTGCACCATCTCCTGCACCCAAGCGGGGCTTTCCAGCTCCTCGGCCGCCCGCTCCAGCTGATGCAGAAAACGGCGGCGGCGCGCGTACTCAATCACGATGCCGAGCATGCCAAAGATAAAGGACACGCCGACCGCCACAATCACGATGGAGACGGGCGCCCCGGCAACCGTCAGCACAAAGCAGCTCAACAGCACGCCGCACGTCCACACGGCGACGGGGAGCAGCGCGTCTTTAAAGAACTTGGCAAACGACATGGCCGGCCCCTAGACCGAATAGCCCTGGCCGCGGTGCGTGGTCAGGTACCCCTTGATGCCGATTTTTTCGAGCGTGGTGCGCAGGCGGTTGATGTTGACGGTGAGCGTGTTGTCGTCCACGAAGGCATCGGAGTCCCACAGATCCTGCATGATGGCCGAGCGCGAGACGATTTTGCCCGCGCGGCTCAGGAGCAGCGAGAGGATGCGCAGCTCGTTTTTGGTGAGCTCGGTGCTGTCGCCGGTTGCCGTGTTGGTGACCGCGGAGCGGGCGAAGTCGAGCTCCAGCCCCTTGTGGACGAGCGTGCTGCGCTCGCCGGCCGCCGCGGTGCGACGCAGCAAGGCGTTGATGCGCGCCACGAGCACGCGGGCGCTATAGGGCTTGGGGACAAAGTCGTCCGCGCCGAGCGTCATTGCCATGACCTCGTCGATTTCGGTCGTACGCGACGTGAGGACGATGATGGGAACCTCGGATTCGCGGCGGACTTCGTGGCAGATATGCTGGCCGTCTTTGACGGGAAGCGTGAGGTCGAGCAGCACCAAGTCGGGTGCGGCGGCCAGGATGTCGCGCGAGACGTGCTCGAACGATTCGCAGGCCTCAACCTCAAACCCAGCGCGGGCCAGAATGTCGGCGAGCTCGCGACGAATGGGCTCGTCGTCCTCAACGATATAGATCAGCGCCATGGATCCCGCTCCCCTCTTGGTTGTCTTGCCACCATTATGGCTGCGAACCTGCAGGCGTGCACCGCGCGCGGTGCCAAGGTGACAGAACTGTTCGCGAGCGGTGGCGTTTGGCCCGCCCCGCACTCGCGACGGGCACGGGGACCAAAATGATTATTTAATCCCCGTCCCAGAATAATCATTTAGCGACGGGCACGGAGCTTTTCGTAGCCGTCGGCGAAGAAAGTGACCGTGGCGGCGTCTGCCTCGGCAGCGTCGGCGTCGGTGGCGGGGACCACGCCGTGCTCGTCGCTCACCAGGAACAGCGCGCCCTTGAGCTGCGCGGGGATGTCCACGCGCGCGACCGGCATGTCCTTGGTCTGGGCGAGCTGCTCGATAAGCGTCGCCGTGCCGCACAGGCACTCGTCCGCCGGCGCTACAAAGGCCAGCTCGCCGTTGTTGACGGCAGCGAGCAGCTCGGGTGCCACACCGGTCTCGTCAGCCTCGGAGCGGGCCTCGGCAGAGCGGGCACGCAGCGCCTTGGCCGACGTGTCGGCCAGCGGCTCATACTCCCCCACCGTCATGGCGGCGTTGCCGTTGACGTCGATCACCAGCATGAGCACGCCGTCGCGGGCGGTATAGTCGCCCTCGGCAAGTGACCACTCAACGTGCTGCTTGGCCCAACTGAGCATGTTATGGGTAAGTGGCTCGCCCTGCACCAGACGCTCGGACAGCGCGCGGATGTGACGGTTGAGCATGGGCACCTTTTTGTTGGACATGCGCCAACGGCAGATAAGCGCGGGCTTATCGAGCGTGAACTTCTCGACCGCCTCCTGATTGGCGCAAAAGTCCTCGTACGCACGCTGATCCTCGGCATTGCCAAACAGCTCGGCATCATCAATCTGGGGCATGGTCGTACCTTTCGTGTTAGTCATTCCGTCCTCTTATACCAAAAAGACGGCCCTCCAAACGGAGCAGCCGTCTTTTGCGGAGATTATTTTGACGATATGGTCAGGCGACCGATCAGCTTAATGGGATAGAACAACATCCCATTAAGGGTTTTCCAAGTGCCCGAGATTGCCCCGAAAGAGGAGCGCCGCGTACTAAATGTACGCAAGCGACGGTTTGAGGGGCAAGGTCGGGTGCTTGGGAAAGCCTCTAGTGCCTAAAATGCCTGGCCCCCGTGAAGACCATCGCAATACCATGCTCGTTGCAGGCCTGGATGCTCTCGTCGTCGCGCTTGGAGCCACCGGGCTGGATGATGCAGGTCACGCCGTGCGCGGCAAGCACGTCAACGTTGTCGCGGAACGGGAAGAACGCGTCGCTTGCGCAGGCGAAGCCGCCCTTCTCCACGCCCTCGCGCTCGCAGAAGTCCTCGGCACGCTCGCAGGCCAGCAGCGCAGAATCCACACGGTTGGGCTGACCCGGGCCCATGCCAATGCCGGCCTTGCCCTTGGAGACCAGGATGGCGTTGGACTTAACGCCCTTGCAGACCTTCCAGGCAAACTCGAGCTCGGCCATCTCGGCGTCGGTGGGCTTGCGGTCGGTGGGGAACGTAAAGGTCGCGGGATCCTCGGTCACGTGGTCGACCTCCTGCACCAGCATGCCGCCGTCGATGGAGCGCAGCTCCACCTGGGCGCCGTGGTCCACGCCGCCGGTCGCCAGCACGCGCAGGTTGGGGCGCTTGGCCATGCGCTCGAGCGCCTCGGCAGTGTAGCTCGGGGCGATGATAACCTCGACGAACTGCTTGTTCTGGTCGGCGAAATGCTCAACCAGCTCATAGGGTACCTCGCGGTTGCAGGCGATGATGCCACCGAAGGCGCTCTTGGGATCGCAGGCGAAGGCGCGGTCGTAGGCAGCCGTGATGTCCTCGGCAACGGCGGAGCCGCAGGGGTTCTGATGCTTGAGGATCACGCAGGCCGGCTCGTCGAACTCTCGGACCAGGTTCCAGGCGGCATCGGCGTCCAGATAGTTGTTGTAGCTGAGCGGCTTGCCCTGGATCTGCTCGGAGCCCACAAGCGGGAACTGAGAGCTCGCGGTGTTCTCGCAGCCCTCGGCAAAGCGATAGACCGTGGCCTTCTGCTGCGGGTTCTCGCCGTAGCGCAGGTCGTCGACCTTCTCCAGCGAGATCTCGAGCTTGGCAGAGGTGTCCGCCACGTCGCTTGCCTGGGCGGCGAGCCAACGGGAGATAGCCGTGTCGTAGGCGGCGGTAGTCTGGTAGACCTTCACCTGCAGGCGACGACGGGTGGAAAGCGTGGTGCAACCGCCGGTCTCGCGCATCTCGGCAAGGACAGCGTCGTAGTCGGCCGGGTCGGAGATGACGGTAACGCTCGCGGCGTTCTTGGCGGCAGAGCGCAGCATGGAGGGGCCACCGATGTCGATGTGCTCGATGGCATCCGCAAAGGTGACCTCGGGGTTGGCAACGGTCTTCTCGAACTCGTACAGGTTGACGACGACCAGGTCGATCAGCTTAATGCCGTGCTGAGCGGCTTCCTGCATGTGCTGCTCGGAATCGCGACGGGCAAGCAGCGCGCCGTGAACCTTGGGATGCAGCGTCTTGACGCGGCCGTCCATCATCTCGGGATAGCCCGTAAACTCCTCGATGGGGGTTACGGGAACGCCCGCGTCCTCGATGGCACGAGCCGTGCCGCCCGTAGAGATGATCTCGACGCCAAAGTCGTCAACCAGCGTCCGTGCGAAATCGACGACGCCCGTCTTATCGGTAACCGAGATCAACGCGCGTGCGATCTTCACATCAGATCCCATGCAGTCCTCCTGTCTGGTACGCCGCCGTGCTCTGTGAGTCGGTGATACGTCGATCTGCAGCGCTCGCGCAGCGGCATTGAAAATACTGATTCAATGTAGCGCATCGCGCGTGCCTATGCACCCCGCAACGTCCGCTTGTGCAGAAAAAGCTTGCGAGCGGAGGGCACGAGCGCGTCGCCGGGCACGGTGAGTTCATGGAGCACAAGGGCACCATAATTGAATGCCAACGGCGTGGTAGAACTGTGCTCGATATGCATCCGCAAAAGAAAGAGGCACCATGGTCTCGCGGGTTCTCTACCGACCGTTTGATACCGAAGATTTCGACGCCATCGCGCTGATTCTGCAGCAGCTTTGGCATAACAATTCGGATAACGATGAGTACAACCGCCTTGAGGCCGCATGCGATCTTGCCTATTGCCTTTCATCCTCGACGTTTTCGCAGGTCGCCGTTATCGACGGCGAGGCGCGTGGCATTTCGCTTGCGCGTGCGGGGCAAAGCTCCGGCCGCACCGTCAACGAACATTGGATGGATACTGAACGCGCGCTGCTGTCGCAGATGCGCGAGCTGGAGCCCGAGGCGTGCGCCGAGTACCTCTCATTTGTGCGCGCCACCATCCGGACCAACAACCGCCTGCTCGAAAGCAGCCCGCTGCCGCACGATAACGAGGTCACGCTGCTTGCCGTTAATCCCGACGTCCATGGTCTGGGCGTGGGAACGGTGCTGCTCGACGCCGCCGTCTCGCACCTGTCCTCGCGTGGGGCAACGAGGGCGCACCTGTACACCGACTCCAACTGCTCGTGGAAGTTCTACGAGCTGCACGGCTTTAAGCGTACTGCCACGCACCGCGCCAACCGCGAAGAACGCCGCCGCGATATGCCACGCGAAAGCTTCCTCTACGAACTGGATCTGACCGCCTAGATCGGGCAGCCGACGACTAGTCATCGGGGACGTTCTTAAATGACTAGTCGTTAGGGACACTCCTGAACAAAACGGCTGCGGAAGCCCCGACTGATGTCGCCAAATAGGGGTTAGCGAATGCCTGTGGGCAAAAAACATCAAATATGAGTACTGTTACCTTTTTAGTAGCAGCGATTTTGGCATTTTTCGGATCCATTCGGCGTGTCGGTAAGCCACATGAACCAGCGTTTCTCCCCAAATATAGAATAAAAGAGGTTCTTAACGAGAAAGAGTCCTATTTAGTAGCTCTTTTTAAGCAGAAAGATATGTGACCAACAAAGCAACAGTACTCATATTTGGCATTTTTTGCCCACCGCCCCTTTCGACAGAGCAAATAGCGGAAGAATCGGCCCCTGCCGACACATAAAAATGGGATGGGCTTTCCCCGGATGCTGCCGGGGAAAGCCCATCCCAGATTTTGCGACCGCTAGAACGTTCCGCCGCCGCCTCCGCCGGCGCCACCACCGCCGCCACCAGAGAAGCCGCCGCCTCCGCCGCCACCGGAGCTGTCCGAGCTCGACGCCAGCTCGCGGATGCTCTCGTGATACACACTATCGAACGAATCGAGCGGAGACTGGTTGCCGTAGTGATGGTAGTACCACCAGTAGCAGGGATAATTGTCGTAGAAGCCGTCGGCCTCGCGCACCTCGGGCGGCACGGCTTCGGCAAGCTGACGCAGCACTTCCTTCGAAACACCCAGCGCCGCGCCCATTACCAGCAGTTTGTTCCACAGCACCAAGTCGCCCGGGACGGCTTCCTTTAGGCGCGTGAAGTCCTCGAGCCAATGCTTAAGCGCCTTGCAACGGGCCGCCACCTCGGCACCCTCCGGTGTAAAGCGGCGGAACGTAAGGCCCACGCCAATGCCCACCAGCACAATAGGCACCGAGATCACCGCGGCGATAATGTTGGCCTGCGCGCCGTCGGTAAAGAAGATGGATCCCACGGGGATAAAGGCGACCAAGATGCCAAGGACCAGGCAAAACACCATCGCGACAATGCCGTCCGAAGCAACGTACTCGCTGTCAGCCAGCTTGCCCTTAACGGTGTTCTGATAGTCCTCGAGCTTGTCGCCCACGGGCGTAGCGTGCTGCTTGACGTAATTCTGCAGCTCGTCGAACGTGCGCGAGCGATCGCCATTCTCATCGGGCTTAACGCCGGCAAAGAACACCTTGAGCACCATGTGGTCAATGCCCTTAGCCGATTTCCAGCCCGCATCACTCACCGTCACGCGGTACGTCTGTTCCTCTTTCTCGCGCCCCAACAGGCCCTTCTTGGCCTTGGTCACGGTCGCCTGCTCGAGCCTGATCACGCGGTCGTCGGTGAGTTTCATAAGCGTGGCGATATATGCCTGGTCGGGCACCTCGTTCCAGCTCATAAGAGCCGAAAGCACGGCGGGGTGGTCGGCCGAGGGCACGTCGCGGAAGTACTCGTCCTGGAAAAGCGGCTTTGGTTTGCGCTTGCGCAGCTTGAGCACAACGATTGTGCCAGTAAAGGCCACCGCCGCGATAACACTCACCACGGCAAGCACGTTGGCAATCATGCGGGCATGGGCTCGACGGGCATTGGCCTCCTCGGCCCAGGCTTTCTCCTCGCTTAGGATCGTCGGCAGGCGTTCCTCGCTCGAGGCACTAAGCCACGGCACCCAGTCGCTGGGAAAGGCCACACGTGCCTCGGCGAACTCGCCCTGATGCACGCACGGAATAGTGTAGGTGACCATGGGCTCGTCCACGTCGAGCGTCACGTCGCCCGTCAGCGGGCCGTGACCCCACGCACGGAAGTTGTCGCCCTTGGTCGCCGGGGTCCCCGCGGCGGCATTTGCGAAGTAGACTTCCATCTCGACATCATCGGAATCCGCCGACCAGCCGTCGCCGACGAATTTCCAGTAGAGCTCGGCCGTATCGGACCAGTTCATGACCGCACCGGTCATGGTGTAGCTCACGTAAAAGATCGCGCTGTCGCCGCTCTCGTGGGGGCTGAACACCTTGATCCTTACGCTGCCATCGGACTGTTCCACGGTGTAGACGCCGTCGTCGCCCTTGTTTGCGCTGTCGACCTTGTTAAACGCGGTGTCGTCTTCCTCGACGCTCAGCACATCGACCCCCACCGAACCGCCTTGCTGGTTGGAACCCGTATTGATGTCCCAGAACACGCCGTTGATGTCGTCGTCGAAATCGAACTGACGCCCCTCGACAACGGTCAGCGAGCCATCGGCCTCGACCGTGGCGCCGATATAGGTTTGGCTCATGGAGTAGCCGTCGGCGTGCGCGGCGGCGGGCAGCAGCAACAACGCAAGCGCGACGAGCGCGCAGACGGAAGCGAATCGCGCGAACAGGCGACGCTGCCGACAGATCTTGGCAACGGGGGCGTTCATAGGCACATCCTTTGTCTGTAATACCAACAGCGTCATTGTCCCACGTTTATGGGCGCACATGACGAATATCTAGGCCAACGGAGCGCCAAATGGGACAAAAGTCCCACCAAAGCCCGGCACTTAGGGACGTTCCTTATCTGCCGGCAGTCTGGGACACTCCTTGGCATGGCCCGCGCCAGCAATAGATACCACTTCACAGCTCCGTCACAGGTGTAGCGGCTTTGTGTGGGTGCGGCGTGCGCTGATTGAGCCGACGAACGAGGGGCATAAAGCAGTTGAGCGAAAACGGTTTGCCCCTTTGCCGTTCGCTCGAGGATCATGTCCCCCTTTTCCGCGGAAACCCCGGCAGTTGCGAAGAGCTGCCGGGGTTTCTGTCGTTTAAGGGGTTGGGCTGGCGATCGGCAATCGAGGTATTGAGTCGGTGTCCGCCGCGCACAACGCTCTGTCTTGGCAACTTACGAGCGACGGCAACGCCCCCCCCCTGCCGCGCCCCGCGCTATACTCGTCCGCATGGATATCAACGCATGCAACATAGCAACGCCCGCCGCAACCGGCACGTCGCCCGCACCCGCTACGGCGCCCAGCACGCCTGCGCCCGTCGTGGGCCGCTTTGCCCCGTCGCCCTCGGGCCGCATGCACCTGGGCAACGTGTTCAGTTGCCTGTGCGCCTGGCTTTCGGCCCGTAGCCAAGGCGGCCGCATCGTGTTGCGTATTGAGGACCTGGACGATCGCTGCAAGCGGCCAGAACTTGCCGCACAGCTGATCGACGACCTGGCCTGGCTGGGGTTGGAGTGGGACGAAGGCCCCTACTACCAGCACGATCGCCTGGACCTGTACGAGAACGCCCTGTGCCGGCTGCAGGACGCCGGCCTCACCTATCCCTGCTTTTGCACGCGCGCCGAGCTCCATGCCGCAAGCGCACCGCACGCCAGCGACGGCACGCCCATCTACCGCGGCGCCTGCCGAGGTCTTTCGGCCGAGGAGGTCGCCCGCCGCAGCGCCTTGCGCGCCCCGGCCACACGCCTGCGCATGCCCGCCGTCGATGACCTCGCGGATGACGTGGTCGAGTTTGTGGACCGCACGTACGGCGCCCAATGCGAGGCGCTCGCCACCGAATGCGGCGACTTTTTGGTGCGCCGCAGCGACGGCGTGTTTGCCTACCAGCTCGCCGTGGTGGTCGACGATGCCGCCATGGGCGTCACCGAGGTCGTACGTGGATGCGACCTGCTGGGTTCCACGCCGCGTCAGATCTATCTGCAGCATCTACTGGGGCTGCCCACGCCGCACTACGCGCACATTCCGCTCCTCATGTCGCCGGACGGCCGCCGCCTTTCCAAACGCGACCGCGATCTGGACCTGGGCGAGCTCCGCGCCCGCTTTGGCACGCCTGAAGCACTGCTCGGCTGGCTCGCCGGACAAACAGGCATCGCACCGAACGCCACGCCGCGTACAGCCGAACAGCTGGTCGAGCACTTTAGCTGGGACATCATCCGCGCGCACCGGGAGAACATCACCGTAACGGCTAAGTAGACAAACGCCCCGCCCCTACGCAACATCCCAAGGTTGGAGTTCGTCGCCTAGGCGAACGATGCGGTCGTAGAGCACGGTGTGATGCTCGGCCGGGTTGGCATCCCGATGAAAATGCCCGTAGTACCAGCGCTTGTAATCCAAGCGGTCTTCCAGCTCATCGAAAAACGCCGTAAGCCGATCGACGTCGGGACGGTTCCAGCCAGGCGCCGGATAGAGCGTGGGCGAAAGCATGCGCGTAGAGCAGGTGTGGGTGACCACGTAGTCGACCTTCCAGCCCACGCTGTCGAGCTTTGTCCATGCCTCCTCAAAGTTGCGCTCGTCCGGCAACTCCTGCGGCCACCAGCTGGAATACGGAATGCGGTATTCCTTGTCCACGCTCGTGGCGCCGCCCATGGTAAAGACCGTTGAGCCGTCGAGCTCAAAAACCTCGCCGCGCGTCAGGCGCCGTATGGGCGAGGTGTCCGACAGACGCTGCGTCAACCCACCATGCCACAGCTCCATGGGGCGTTCCGCCCAGTGATCGAAGCGCTCGTGGTTGCCGTCGACAAACAGCACGGTGTAGGGCCGCGATTCCAGCCAAGCGATATCAGCGCATTCCTCGGCAGAGAAATCCCACGGAAAGCCAAAGTCGCCAGCGACGATGAGATAGTCGCCGCTCGTCAGGCTTTCCCCAAGATCCCAATCGCGCAGCTTTTGCATGTCGAGACCGCCGTGAATATCGCCCGTCACATAGACCGTCATCGGATCACCACTTCACTCTTATAGGCTTCGAGATCGTGCTCAACCTGCTCGTCGTCCGTGGCGTTGACCCACCACGGCCATTTAACGCAACACACCGGCTCGTCTACCTGCGCAAACCATAACTTGAGCTCATCCAAACTTACCGGGGCGTAGCTGTTAGCGTCCACGCCCACGTCATAGCGCAGCAGCCCCTGCCTGAGGTTGAACTTGTTGTACGCGCCGCCGCAACTGTGGATATGCCCGTGAAGATGCCAGCTGCCGTGCGACATGCCCTGCCAGTCGACCATGGGATAGTGGCTTAGCACGATTTTTTGGCGGTCGATCTTGAGCACGCAAATGGGCGGCTCGACGATAAAAGCATCCGCTACCGCAGGCTGCGTCCAGTCTTTGTCGTGGTTGCCGGGCAGCAGATGGACGCGCTTGCAGGCAATGCTTTTGCGCAGCTCGTAGGCGTCTTGGACCGTCATCTTAAAACTAAAGTCGCCCAAAATGTAGAGCTCGTCATCCGCAGCGACCTTGCTATTAATGTTGGCGACCATGGCGTCGTTCATCTGCGCAACAGTCGACCAAGGCCTATCGCTAAGCCGTAGCATGTTCTCGTGTCCAAAGTGTGTATCGCTGGTAAACCAGATCACGGGGACCTCCTGTTGCTGCGGGGTATCCATCCCTCAGGGCTTACCCCTCGTTCTTCCATCCAAACGGGTCAAACACCCAAAAGACCAGATCGAGCACGCCGCCGGTCGCCATGGCGCCGGCGAAGGCAATGCAAACGCGCAGCGAACTGGCGCTTCGGAGCACGTCGAATGGCCCCAAAACAGCCAGCAGCGCGACCGCTGCGCCGGCTACGCACAGCGCAAGGCACGGTCCCGCGTCCTTGACGCACTTCTTTGCGAGATGTTTGGTGTTGTCACTCATCGATATCGAACTCCTTAGAGGGTCGTTGTTCAAATTCATACCGCCGCGGCAGAATAGGACGGCAGGTTAAGTGTCACACGTCGTGCGGACACAAAATACCGATCACCACCGCTTACCTACCGTTCACGTAGAAGGGACCCGATTTATATGCCCACAGATCTTGATCTCTTCCTCGGTCAGTGAGATCCTTCGATCAAGCTTCCTGGATAGGGGCTGGAAGATGAGACGGATGTCTCTAGGCACAACACCATAACGCCCGATCACCGTTATGGCTTTCGTCTAGAGCTGGGAGACCAGCTTTTTTGTTAGCGATGATCCCTTTCAATCTCCGGCACTCCAAGAGCGCAGGCCTGTTGTTTTGACTACTTTAGACGAAAGGGTTTCGCTATGAGCACCGACATTATTGTTCGCTTTACCGACAGCTACGAGCAAAAAGTTGGAGACATTAAAAAGATCGTCGGGCTGATGTCCCCCAAATCCATTATCAAAATTATCGACACTCTCGATCTCGATGCCAACCCCCGCAATTCCCGTTTGGGCTCAGTGACCGATGCTATTCAGGCATCCATTCGCGCTGATGAGCTTTCTCCCACGCAAAAGCTCTTTCCTTTTAAATCAAAGGGAATTCTGCTCGCGTCCTCGAGCTACGAGTCCCTTGATCGCGGGCGTTATCGTCTAAGCTTTGCTTCTCACGACGAAGTTGAGGGAATTCTTGACGGCGGCCACAACACACTCGCAATCGGCAGCTACATTCTCAGCGAAGCCGAACATGCGCTTGGCAATCGACCTCCCAAAAAGAACGAAGTCACAATCTGGGATTCGTTCAAGCAAACATGGATGAACCGTCGAACCGATATTGAAGAGTACCTGTCACTTCTCCGTGAAGAAAAAGCAGCCCTCAAAGAGAAAGGCATAAGCACTCTAGACTTCTCGATTCCTGTCGAATTGCTCGTTCCAACCGACCCAAACGATGCGCTCTGCGTTGAGAACTTCCGCACCTCACTTTTGGAAATCTGCGACGCTCGCAACAATAACGCTCAACTCACACAAGGCACCAAGGGCAATCAGGAAGGTCTTTTCGATTCCTTTAAGGCTCTTTATGCCGAAAAATATCCTGAATTTGCAGCCAAAATCAGCTGGAAAACCAACGACGGCAACCCCATTGAATCCAGAAAGCTTGTCGCACTCTCTTGGATCCCGCTATCGCTCATCTCGAGTAACGTCACCTCTGGCGACGTCGAAGCGCCACAACTTCCCCTAGTCTATAGCGGCAAGGAGAAGTGCCAGGAAAAGTTCTTGCAGCTTATGAGGGATGACCGAGTAAGCAAAGCTGCTGGTTCAGCGCGCCGCGAACTCAAGAATCCGCAAGTTCTCAGCGCACTCAAAGTGGCTACGGACCTTCCCGGTCTATACGATGAAATCTATTCGCGTTTCCCCAAGCACTACAACAAAACAGGAAGCTACGGAAAAATCGGCGCCGTTAAGAGCCTTAAGAATAGTCGCAATGAATACAAAACTCCCTTCTTTGAAAAGGCAACGGACAATCCCGTTCCTGATGGCTTTATCTACCCCCTAGTCTGTGGCCTCCGCGCATTGATGGAAGCAGATGATCAGGGGAAGGTGTATTGGAAAACTGATCCTCACAAGTTCCTCGATAGCCCGGCATTTGAAAATGTCGTCGCTCAATACAGCGGTGTCATTCAGCAATCTGACTACGATCCGCAAAAGGTCGGCAAGGGCGCTATGAGCTACACTGCCGTTGAAAACTCGATGAAGCTCGCAGTTCTTATGGGCTAGCGGATACTTAGGCAAAGCATCGGCGCGCAAGGACGTCATTTATGCCCGACGCACTTGCGCGCTTATTATTAAGCTGGCTATGTAAAACTCCGGTATAGAAATGAACTATTGTCGTTCTTTATCGACCAGTAGTTGGCAAAACTCCCCTACGTCCATCAGCCAGCTTTGCTGTTCAGCCGTATATGAACCAAATACAGGACGAGGCACAACCAGTTGGAGACTATGCCTGCGCATCGAGTCCGTGTACTCAGTGCTCACCGCCACATCAAGTGTAATCAAATGCTTATTTTCAATTCTATCCGCTTCTTCCAACACTTGGCGCCAGCGCTCTTTAACGGTCGTTTTTGCGCCAAGCATGGTCAGCTTCTCGGCAGGATACAAAGGATTTCTATAAGCCTCAATCGACGGCATAATGAAATCTGGCTTTGATTTGCCCTCAGTATACGGCTGAGCGGAATAACTTATGCCCCATCCCTTAAACAGGTACTCAAGTTGATGCTCGAAAGCAGTTCCCGCGCGCGATTTCCTCCGCTGGAAAGCTGACATCGTGGTCCGTAACACTCCATCAACATCGAGATCGCCTCTTAGATAGGGAGCCAAATCGCGCTCAAGCAAATGTCTCTCGAATACCTTAAAGAGAATCTCTTCTCGCTCATAGCAGTCAAGAAGGCACTTGTCGGGGTTGCTCCTCCAATCAAGCACACCCAAAGTCGAGATGGAATACCTCGTGAATTCAATCCCTTTGGGAAAAGAATCACCGAACTTTTCGACCATTTCATCCAAATACGTAACAGCCGACGTGGGAAGCGAAACTTCGATGCCAATCGCTTCAAGAATGGATGCGGCGATTGAGTCTATTCGCCTGTCATCTGCGGTTGACCGCGAAAAACCACTGTCGTCAACTTCGTTCAAACCGAAAAGCCATCTTAATTGGCACTCGGCATTTGATCCTTGTCTAGCAAATACAATCAGAAGACCATGCTCGTCTGAAGGTGCAATGACCATCAGGTCACCGATTCTCGAGGCTCGTATCGCTTCGCTATCGTTGTAATAGAGCCTGTATTCTGTCCTAGTCGGATGCTTCCTGCGCGCGTCGTACCAAGTCGTAAACCCGTGATCAAACAAAGGGTCTGCATCGTCGCAAAGAAATACGAAGGTCGTCGGTATATTTCTTATATCATCGTCGCCAAACAGGGAACGGAGCTCCGCAGTTCCGTTGAATTCATGCTGGTTGCTGCGTTTTCTATCAATATCAACAGCAACGAGTTTCTTCGCAACCGCGCCGTCAAAATAGCTACTCAGAACTCCGTAGTCCATCGAAATACGCTCCCATCATCAGCTTGGCCACTGCTCGCACAGCCGGTACGGTGACAGAATTACCAAATTGATGATATGCCTGCGTATCCGAAACCGGAATAATGAATTGATCGGGGAACCCTTGAAGTCGGGCACATTCACGCGGAGTCAGCTTGCGAGGGTTCTTCCCCTCGCCACGTGAAACAAGAATCTCACTTCCGTCCTTGTGATAGCGTGCTGAAAGCGTCCTTGTCGTGTCATTGGGGCCAACCGTGCTATAGCCAAAGCCATTGCCTGCCGCCTGATGCTTTTCCTTATATGCACGCAAATAAGCCCACAGTTTGTCGGAAAGAACGTATCGATCATCAGGAGCATCTTCAAGAATCTCCCCGACGGTGTGCCCACCGCCCCCAAGCTCTAGTTGGTCCCAATCAAAATTAGTTTTTTTCTTAAAGCCAACAATGTAAATGCGCTCACGATGCTGGCAAGTCCAATTCTTGCTATCAAGAACCTTGTAGTGCACATCGTAACCAAGCTCGTCCTTAAGGGTCTGCATAATAATCCTGAAGGTCTTGCCGCGATCGTGACTCGTTAGGTTTTTAACGTTTTCCAGCAGGAAAGCATCAGGTTTTTTGTCGCGAATAATACGAGCTACTTCGAAAAATAATGTCCCCTGCGTCTTGTCTTCAAAGCCAGTAGCACGTCCCATCGATTTTTTCTTTGAAACGCCCGCGAGCGAGAATGGCTGGCACGGAAATCCCGCCAATAAAACGTTAAATTTTGGAATGTCGTCCGAACGAACGTCATGAATGTCCCCAGCTGGCTGATCACCGTAATTCATGCGGTACGTCTTCTGTGCATATTTATCCCACTCGCAAGAAAAAACGCACTTGCCACCAAGTTCTTGGAACGGCAAGCGAATGCCACCGATACCAGCAAATAGGTCAATGTAAGTGAAAGGAGCGTCCTCCCGATCACCCTGCGCAAAGGGCGCCTGATAACCTAGGGAGCGTATAAACGTGAGCTCCGTAGCAGATGGACTGGTCTCGCCAGTCTCCCAACGCCGGACGGTTCTATCACCATTAGGTCCCATGCCAAGAGCGGCGGCGAACTCCTTCTGAGTCAGCGCGAGCTCCTTGCGTTTGGCAGTTATCTCTTCCCTAACGTCTTTCATGCTATCCAATCGGAACAAACTACGGACGAACTGTCCGCTAATTGACACAGCGTTATCAAGATTAAACGCGATGCATGGCAGTTGCAACACTTTGTTGCAACGCCTTTCAACGGTAACTTAGATTAACGTGTCGCACGGACAAACAATTGCCCCAACTTGCAACTAGCCAACATCAGGCCTGCGTATTCAGTCACAACCTAGAGCCATCAGCAAAGGCCTCATTAGTTCGCGTCGTTTGGCGGTTTTAGAGTTCTCTTCTACAAGATCTTTCAGCCGCTGCATATCGAGCCCTTGCCCAAGCGCGTCGTTATAGGCATCGATAATTAATGAGGGGTCCTCGCAATCGAGGCAAAGATCGACAAGCGTGCGCTCGGGTTTGGTTACCGGCAGGCCGTCGAGCCAGACGATATCCTGCTCCGCAATCTCGCGCTTTACAAAAGAAAGGGATTCGTTTCTCGTATTGATGCGCATGGGCGCGGTCATCCTGTAGGGGAACAGAAAAAAATCGCCGATTTGCTGAAGGTTCGCCGCCGTCGTACCGCTCACAGCGATGCCATCCCACTGGCGCTTTCTCTCCCACGCACAAAGGGAGGGATTGGTGAGCTTCCAAAGAGCGTTGAGCTCATCGGTGCCTCGGCGCTGCGTGCCCGACATCCGGTAGGCGCCGTGGCATATCCGCTCAAGACGCCCCACGCGGCATGAGTGCGCCAGCGCATCTCGAGAAATGTCCATGCGAGCCGCCTGGGCTGTGGTAAACACGCCCTCACTCTCGGAAAGCTCGCTTATCGCCGTTATGTTGCTAAAGTACTTCATGTTGCAATTGTAGGATATTTTCATACTTTTGCAACGTGATTTTGATCCGTGCGATCCATACGCCTTGCTTATCCCATTTCTGACGCCGTTTTGTACCGGCACCCCATCTCCCGCTATCGAGGTCTAATACTTTTCCCACTGCCACCCAAAAACTCATCCAACATTAATCTTGGCTCAAGAATCGCTTAATCTATAACCTGCACTATAGAGTTCGACCAAGGGCGGGGCGGCGCAACGCAGACCGCCGAACGCAACGCTCGCGCCCGAGCAAATTGCCCGGCGTCGCGCCCATCGAACGAAAGGACAGGTCATGGACGACCTCGAAAAAGTTGAAACCATCCGCACCAAGTGCAACGTGAGTTACACCGATGCCAAGGCGGCGCTCGACGCTGCCGACGGCAACGTTTTGGATGCCATCATTTGGCTCGAGTCGCAGGGCAAGACCCAGACCACGTCGGCGCATGC
Organism: bacterium; assembly: GCA_963602135.1. GTDB lineage: Bacteria > Actinomycetota > Coriobacteriia > Coriobacteriales > Coriobacteriaceae > Collinsella. The sequence goes on from CAVCHM010000004.1 coordinate 20,377, forward strand.
CGCCACCGAGTCCGCGCCAGTCGATGAGCCCTCTGCCGAGATGGTCGCCGCGCAGGCAGCCTACGAAAAGTCGAGCGAAAAGACCGACTTCTCCAAGAAGATGGACAGCGTGTGGGAGTACCTCAAAAAGCTCTTCCGCCTGAGCCTGGACACCAAGTTTATCGCCACGCGCCGCGATGCGATCATCCTCAACATCCCCATCCTGATTCCCATCGTCGCGCTGTTTGCCTGGGGCGCCACGATATGGCTGATGCTGATTGGCCTGTTCTTTGGCATGCGCTACCGCATCGACAGCGACGGCGACGTGCCCGGCAGCATCAACAACCTTATGGATAGCGCTGCTAACGCCGCGGACGACATCAAGCAAAATCTCAACGACGACAAGTAATCGCAGACGGGGGCACGCATGGCACGGATCCTGATCGTAGAGGACGAGGAGAAAATCGCCCGCTTTGTGACGCTCGAGCTGGAGCACGAGGGCTACCAGGTGGAACACGCCGCCGATGGCCGCACCGCCGTGGACCTGGCGCTGGAGCGCGACTACGATCTGATTCTGCTCGACGTGCTGTTGCCGCAGCTCAACGGCATGGAGGTCTTGCGGCGTGTCCGCAAGCACAAGGATGTGCCGGTGATTATGGTCACCGCGCGCGATGCCGTGATGGACAAAGTGGCCGGGCTCGATGCCGGCGCCGACGATTACCTGACCAAGCCGTTTGCGATTGAGGAGCTGTTCGCACGGATCCGCGTGGCACTGAAGCGCTCGGAAGCCGTGCGAGCGGCTTCGGGCGTTGGCGGCGTCAGCGCCGGGGCTGGCGTAGCGAGCGGCACGGCCGCCGGTATCGCCACAATGCCCCCGGCAACCGACACGGCCCAGACCGCTGCCACGCCCTCCCACGCCGCGCTTACCGTTGACTCGGTTGCGCTCGACCCCGACCGCCGCGAAGTCACGGTCGGCGGCTCGCCCATCGCGCTCACGGCCCGCGAGTTCGACGTCCTCGCCCTGCTTATGGCGCATGCCGAGACCGTGCTCACGCGCGAGCGCATCGCGCACGAAGCGCTGGGCTACGAATACGTGGGCGACACCAACAACGTCGACGTACACATCGCGCACCTGCGTGCCAAGATCGAGGACGCCGGCGGCGCCCGCATCATCCAGACCGTGCGCGGGGTGGGTTATGTCTGCCGTGCGTAACGCCGAGGTCAAGCGCGTCACCTCCATCGCCCGCGCCATCAACTGGAGCTATATGTGGCGCCGCTTGATGAGCCACATCTGGCTCGATCTGTTACTGTTGGTTATTGCGGCGGCGATCCTCGTCTATGGATACAACCAGACGCTGCCCGATGGCGCGTTTACCGCGGGATGGATCCCCGGCGCCGCCGTTCGCAGCATGTCGCTGACGCCCGCGCGCGGCTGGGACCTGACAACGCTCACCTATACCGTCGAGCTTGCGCGTACCACCAAGACCTTCCCCCTCGCGCAGGACCTCGTCGCGCTATGGCCTCTCTACCTTGTCGTTGTGAGTTGGCAGGTCATCAGCGTGCTCAACATGCTCGGCGGTGCCCGCCGCGTGCGCCGCACCATGGCGCCGCTCAACGATCTGGCCCTGCGCGTGGACGAACTCGGCCGCATGCAGCTCTCCGGCGGCAAGATGGAAACACTGGAGCAGGCCATCGAGCGCGCAAGCGTCGACTCGCCGAGCGTCACTACCGGCGACGCCGACCTGGCAAGCATCGAGGTTGCACTCAACCGCCTACTGCGCCAGATGCAAGAGGCCAAGCTGCAGCAGATGCGCTTTGTCAACGATGCGAGCCACGAGCTGCGCACGCCCATCGCGGTGATTCAGGGCTACGTGAACATGCTCGACCGCTGGGGCAAAGACGACCCGGACGTGCTGGCAGAGTCCATTGCCTCGCTCAAGGCCGAAAGCGAGCACATGCAAGAGCTCGTAGAGCAGCTGCTGTTTTTGGCGCGCGGCGATGCCGGGCGCACGGTCCTGCGGCGTGCGAATACTAACCTGGCCGCACTGGTCGGCGAGGTATGCGAGGAATCGCAGATGATCGATGCCGCGCACACATATCGACTGGCGTACGATGCCGCACTTACCAGCGACCCGCGCTGCGACGCGCCCGTTGACGTGGCGCTCGTGAAGCAGGCTCTGCGCGTGATCGTGCAGAACGCCGCCAAGTATTCGGACGCGGGCACATCCATCTCGTTTGGCGTGACGCCGGATGCGGGCGCGGGCACGATCGACATAAGTGTTGAGGACGAGGGCATCGGCATGAACCAGGAATCCGCAGCTCACGCATTCGAACGGTTCTACCGCGCCGACAACGCGCGCGATGCCGGCGCGCAGGGCTCGGGTCTGGGGCTCGCCATCGCCAAGTGGATCGTCGACAGCCACGGCGGCGTCATTGGCGTGACCTCAGTCGAGGGCGTCGGCAGCCGCTTTACGATTCGCCTGCCACGATAGAAAGCCCCTCGGCATAAATAAAGGGATAAGGCCATGCGGCCCTATCCCTTTTTGCTAGCTATAGCAGCCTGTGCGCTACTCGCGGCACAGGTGCACGGCGAAGCCGGCGAACTCGCGCTTAAAGTACACGAGCTTGGTGCCGCCGTCGGGCAGCAGCACGCGCGACTCCTCGTTGACCTCGAGCCCGCGCTCGGCAAACCACTTCTCGGCAGCGTCGATGTCGTTGACGGCAAAGCCGATGTGGCCCTTGGTGCCACGACCGTTCTGCTTCATGATCTCGACCAGCGAATCGTTAAAGTACGAAACGGGGGTCTCGATAACGGGCAGGCCCATCATCGTCGAGAACAGCTCCGCGATCTCCAGGGCGTCTGCCGGGTCGGTGGCGTTAATGCCCACATGGGCAACGCGCATGCCAAAGAGCTCGGCCGGATTGGCGTTCTGCTCATTCATACAGGCAGCGCCTACTGAGCCATAACGTCAAGGACGGCCTTCTCGGCAGCAACGCGGTTCATGCCGGTCATGAAGGGCACGCCGCTCACGTACGGGCAGGTGAGGCCCTCGGGGGCAACGGTGGTGGCGATCAGCAGGTCGGCGCCCTCGTCGCAAGCGTCCTTGGCCTCGGAGATGGCGCACTGCACGATCTCATACTTGCCGGCATAGCCGTTGGCGTCGAGCAGGGTGGCGACCTTCTGGGCAACAAGCGTGGAAGTAGCAGCGCCAGCACCGCAAGCCAAAACGATCTTCTTCATAGGTAGTGTCTCCCTTCATGGTTTACTTTAGGTAAGTGTACCGCAGCGAGCGATGGCACTCAGCCTCGATGAGCTTTTATGCCAGTTTGCTTGCGCGCTGCGTATAATACATCTAGTACGTGTTGTCATACCGCTCGCTTTATGAGCGACTAAGGACCCTAATATGCCCGATTCCCGCACACTCTGGACCGCCGTCGTTATCATCTGCATCGCCGTGTCGGTGTTTTTTAGCGTCAAAAAACGCACCACGTTCAAGCGCCTGCAGCAGTTGATGGCCGCCAAACAGTGGGCCGAGTTCGATCGTTTGCTCGACGGCAAACTCACCAGCATGCTGTACCCGCGCTACAACCGCGACTACCTGCGCCTGAACTCCTATCTGCTACGCGAGGACCATGAGCGCGCTGACGAGACGTTCGATCTGCTGCTGGGGCTCAACCTGCCCAAGATGCAGCGCGTCGACCTGGTGATCAAGGCCTTTAACTACTATGTTGGCCAGGAGGACCGCAAAAAGTCCAAAGAGCTGTTGCGCGAGATCAAAGGCTTTGAGGGCGGTCAAGCCGAGGCGGTTGCACACGAATGCCAACTGATGTACGACACGATGATCCTCAAGCGTCACAACGACATTCCCGAGCTGGAGCGCATGCTCGAGGATGTCGGCGATGACCCGGTCAAGCGCTGCCGCTTGGAGTACCTGCTGGCCCTGCAGTACCAGAACAAGGGCGACGAGGCCAAGTTTGCCGAGTACTTGGAAAAGTCAGGCCAGCACTCGATGGCCGTCAACGCGTAACGGACGGCTTGTGCTAGACTTCTAGTCTCACGGGGGCGTGGCGGAATTGGCATACGCAGGAGACTTAAAATCTCTCGCCGCAAGGATTGTGGGTTCGAGTCCCACCGCCCCTACCATGTAGTGCTTACGAGCCCGTGTCCCCCAGGGATGCGGGCTCGTTTCTTTTAGGTGCCGTCAACTGCAGAGCAGCTCATTTGGGACAGAGCTTTTTTGACTACTTTTAAAGGGTGCTCAGGCTCGGGGTCCAGGCGATGGTGGGGGTCGCGCCGTCGAGAACCTCGTTGATGGTGGCGGCCATGCCGGCGAGGAGGCTGTTCTCACTTACGGTGAGCGTCTTGTAGCCGCCGGCTCGCATGAGCTCGCGAATCACCACGGCGCCGGCCAGAATCACGCCCGCGCGTTTGGGCTGTACACCCGGTAGCGCGGCGATACCCTCCACATCCAGCGCGGACATACGCTCGATGGCAGCCGAAACCTGCTCCATCGAAAGCTCGCGCAGGTGCACAAAGCTCGAATCATACGGCTCCAGCTCGTGAACGAGTGCCACGAGCGTGGTGACGGTGCCGCCCACCGCAACGAGGCGTTCGGCGCGCTCAAAGTCGCTGGGCAGGCCTTCAAAATAGGCGGCAAACTGCTCGCCTGCCCACGCGGCAGCGGCAGCAAGCTCGCCATCCGCGGGCGGCAACGCGGAGAAAAAGCGCTCCGTCACGCGGCGACAACCGATGTCCAGCGAGCGCGTTCCCTCCAGCGCAAAGACGCCGCGCTCCGGCGCATAGACGCCCGTCGCGAGCTCCGTGGATCCGCCGCCCGAATCGGCAACGATGATGCGCTCGCCTGCAAAGTCGTGCGCCACGCCAAAAAACGTCAGGCGCGCCTCGACCTCGCCCGGAATCACCTGCGGCTCGAGCGCCAGTTCGCGCAGGCCGTCCAGCAGCAACGCGGCATTGGACGCATCGCGCGCGGCACTCGTGCACGTGGTGCAGACGCACACGGCCCCAAAGGCGCGCGCCTCGTCCACAAACGTACGGCACGCAGCGAGCACACGCTCGACAGCCGCCTTGCAAAAGCGTCCCGTCGTGTCCACGCCCTCGCCCAGGTCGGTAATCTCGGTATGCTTGGACGATTCCACAATCGCTCCGCCCTCGACCTGGGCCAACACCAGTCGCGACGACACCGTTCCCAGGTCGATCGCGGCTACCTTATAGCGTTTGCAATTTGTCATTGCGGGCTCCCCTCCGGGCGCTATTTGCCGTTGGACACGACCGTCTGACCCTCGACGCCGTTAAACCCAAACAGCATGTCGAGCGCCTGGATGTACCACGGCGCGTCCTTGCCGACTTCTTCGATTTCCTTGGCCACTTCGCTGGCCTTCTTGGCGTTTGAGGACTTTTTGCTCGACGACGAGTCCGAATCGTCGTCCAAGCCCAGCACGTCAATCTTCTTCTCGCCGGGCATCACCAGGCCCAGGTCCTCGGACGCCGCGTCCTTGATACCCTCCTCCGAGAGCAGCTTGTCGACGCTTTTTTGCAGCTCATCATTGTATTGCTGGCGAATCTCGACCTGCTTGGCCAAGATATCGCTCGAACGCTTTGCCACGTACAGGTCGCGCACGGGGAAATACAGGCTCACGAGCACCAGCGCCACCACGATACCGATAAACAGCGGACGCAGAGAGCCATGCGTAAAGTCATAGATCGCCTTGACCACCGCGTTGTCGTTGGCGTAGCGCATAAAGTCCGAGCCCGAAAAACGGTTCGAGGGCCTGCTCGATTTGTCGTGTGCCTGAGTCGAGGGACGCGACGTATGCGACGAACGTGCCGGGCGCACCGGTCCATCTGTCGAAGTATTCACTTGAGCATTGGGGCGCGAGGTACTTGTCGGGCGCTGCACGGGGCGGTCGACGCCGGCGTAGGCGGACCCGCCGAGCGGCACCGTACGCGCACGGCGAGGTGACGGCTCACGCGAACCGGCGGAATAGTACCTGTTGTCGTAAATCTGATCCATGTGCGCCTTGTGCGGTTGAGGTTTGTTTGCGCTAAGTCCTTTAGTTATAGCACGAGCATGCGCAACGCCTTCGGCAGCCTTTGCTCGACATAAAAAAGGCGCTGAGCCACACGGCCCAGCGCCCAATGGCGGCCATCAGAAGTGGAGCGGAGCCGAGTCAACCCCGCCCCCGCGAGCACCACTTGTTTAGCGAATGTTGTAGAACGCGGCCTTGCCGGCGTAGCGCGCGCTGCCCTCGAGCTCGTCCTCGATGCGGATGAGCTGGTTGTACTTGGCGATGCGGTCGCTGCGACACGGGGCGCCCGACTTGATCTGGCCGGCGTTGACACCCACGACCAGGTCGGCGATCGTGGAGTCCTCGGTCTCGCCGGAGCGGTGGCTCACGATGCAGGCGTAACCGGCCTCCTTGGCGGTCTCGATGGCCTCGAGCGACTCGGTGAGCGTGCCGATCTGGTTGACCTTGACCAGGATCGCGTTGGCGGCACCCAGCTCGATGCCCTTCTTGAGGCGCTCGGTGTTGGTGACGAACAGGTCGTCGCCCACCAGCTGCACCTTGTTGCCAATGCGACGGGTCAGCTCGACCCAGCCGTCCCAGTCTTCCTCGGCCATGCCGTCCTCGATGGAGATGATGGGATAGGTGTCGACGAGCTTCTCCCAGTAATCAACCATCTGGGCACTCGTGTACTCAACACCCTCGCCCTTGAGCTCGTACATGCCGGTTTCGGCGTTGTAGAACTCGGTCGATGCCGGATCCATGGCGTACATGAAGTCGACGCCGGGCTTAAAGCCGGCCTTCTCCACGGCCTTGGTGATGTACTCGAACGGCTCGGCATTGGTCTTGAGGTTGGGCGCAAAGCCGCCCTCGTCGCCCACGCCGCCGCCCAGACCGGCCTCGTGCAGCACGCCCTTAAGGGTGTGGTAGACCTCGGCGCACCAGCGCAGGCCCTCGGCAAAGCTCGGGGCGCCCACCGGCATAATCATGAACTCCTGGAAGTCCACGTTGTTGTCGGCATGCACGCCGCCGTTGAGGATGTTCATCATGGGCGTGGGCAGCAGGTGGGCGTTGACGCCGCCCAGGTACTGGTACAGCGACAAGCCCGCCGACTCGGCCGCGGCGCGGGCGACGGCCAGCGACACGCCCAGGATGGCGTTGGCACCGAGTTTGGTCTTGTTGGGGGTACCGTCCGCGGCGATCAGCGCGGCATCGACGGCGCGCTGATCGAAGGCATCGAGGCCCACAACGGCATCGGCGCACTCGTTGTTGACATGCTCGACGGCCTGAGAGACGCCCTTGCCCAGGTAGCGACCCTTGTCGCCATCGCGCAGCTCGCAGGCCTCAAAGGCACCGGTCGAAGCGCCCGAAGGCACCATTGCGCGGCCAAAGCTACCGTCCTCGAGCACGACCTCGACCTCGACAGTGGGATTGCCGCGGCTGTCGAGCACCTCGCGACCGTAGACGTCCAAAATATCGCTCATGTTGTCTCCCTCTCACTTGGAAACGGGTTGAATGCTTGGCGACACGGCTTGCACGCTACAGCGGCGCGCAGGTTCATAAGTTAGCCTTATCGCACTTTTTGCATTATGCCCTAAGTTAGCCAAGGGATACAATCTTTTTAAAAAATAATAGGGGCGATGGGACAAGTCCGTCCCGTCGCCCCCGCAGTCTTACTCCTCTGCCTTTGCGGCATCCCAGAGGTCATTGAGGCCGTGGGTCGAAAGCTCGGCCAGATCAACGTGGGCGTCGGCCGCCATCTGCTCCATCGCGGCCCAGCGGCGGCGGAACTTTGCCGTGCTGGCACGCAGGGCGCTCTCGGCGTCGATTCCCTCCTTGCGCGCAACGTTGACCAGAGCAAAGAGCAGGTCGCCAAACTCCATCTCGCGCTCGGGCGAGCCGGAAGCCTCGGCCTCAAACTCGGCACGCTCCTCGGCGACCTCGTCCCACACATCCTGGACCGTCTCCCACTCAAAGCCCACGGCCGCCGCCTTGCGCGACACCTTCTGAGCTTGCATCAGCGCCGGCAGGTGCGTGGGCACGCCGTCGAGCAGGCCTTCGGGCGCAGCCTCGTCCGCCGCCACAGCCTTGTCCTTGGCAGCCTTCTCGGCAAGCTTGACCTCGTCCCAAATCTTGAGCACCTCGTCGGAGCTGTCGGCATCCGCATCGCCAAAGACGTGCGGATGGCGACGGATGAGCTTGGCGTCGATATCGTGCGCCACGTCGGCCAGCGTAAACTCTCCGGCGTCCGCCGCGATCTGCGCATGCAGTACGACCTGCATGAGCACGTCGCCCAGCTCCTCGCGCAGATGCGTGGCATCGTCGGCCTCGATGCAGTCGAGCGCCTCATAGGCCTCCTCGATCATGTTCTTGCCAATGCTCTGATGCGTCTGTTCGCGGTCCCACGGGCAGCCATCGGGCTGACGCAGGCGCCAGATGGTCTGCACCAGATGCTGCAGCTCGGCCGACGCGTCGACCAGCGTGGACAGATCGCGCGAGCCCTCGGCATTTTGCTGAGCCATGTGCTGCGCCATGGTTATTCCTCCTCCAGGATCACGTGACGGAACGCGCCGCCCTCGTAGATGCCGTAGCTGTGCGTACCGTCCTTGGGAATGCTCACGCTGCCGGGGTTGAAGAGCCACAGGCCCGGGTGCGCCTCGCTTGCCTCGTTAACCTTGATATGCGTGTGGCCGTAGACGAGCGCGGAGCCTTCGGGCAGCGCGGGCACATGGTCGACGCTGTTGTGCATACCGGCGCCAAAAACGTGGCCGTGTGTCAAGAACAGCTCGCGGCCGGCCTCGTCGAACAACGTGGCGTAGTTGGCCATGACGGGAAAGTCGAGCACCATCTGGTCGACCTCGGCGTCGCAGTTGCCGCGCACCGCGATGATGCGGTCGGCCAGGGCGTTGAGCAGCGGAATCACGCGCTTGGGGGCGTAGTCGCGCGGCAGGTCGTTACGCGGGCCGTGGTAGAGCAGGTCGCCCAGCAGCACGATGCGGTCGGGCTGCTCGGATTCGATGGCAGCGCAGAGGCGCTCGGCCCAGTATGCCGAGCCATGGATGTCGGAGGCGATGAGGTATTTCATGGGGAGTCCTTTCGAAGCGGAGTTGATGGGGGCTGAATACGGGGTCCGGCGGGTGTGGAGCCCATCTACCGTGTTACTCAAATCGCAGCGCCGCGCTCTGAGCCGCCTGCATCACGCGTTGGAGCGGCGCGCCATGCTCGCGGGCAAGGCGGGCGCAATCCTCGTATTCGGGAGCCGCGCGCTCGCTGCCGTCGGGCAGAGTCGCCACCTTAACGGATACCTCGCCCCAAGGCGTCGTCACCTGCTCGAATCGGCGCGGCAGGCAAACGCGTTCCATCACCTGGCGACGAACGGCGTTGGTCGTGGTTTCCAAAAAGATAATCGTCTGCAGGCGTTCGATATCCTCATGCGAGCAAATCACCTGCAACTGCCATCCGGGGCGGCCCTTTTTGCAGTAGAGGGGCAGCCAGTGCACCTCGCGGGCGCCGGCCTCGCGCAGGCGGTCGGCGGCGTAGGCGAGCACCTCGGGCGACGCGTCATCGATGTCGCACTCCAGCTTGACGATAGTTTCGGGCGCATCGGTCTCGCGGGACAGCGGAGATGTACTTCCACGTTGCATACGGTCCGAATCCTTTCCGCACGGGCTCGTTTTATTCACCCAAACGCTAGCACATCGGACGTGGCACAGGCGTGACTTTCGTCCGTCGCCGCCCTCACCCCTATCCAAACGTGTACGTCAGCCTCCAAACATGTCATTTTTTGTCGGTTTTGGAGGCTGACGTACACGTTTTGGAGCGAGGCCGCACACGATCAGAATTGCGCCCGCACTCCGTCCACCACAAAGTTCGCCGCACTCAACAATTTTGGACTTTCTACGCAGTTCATCGACCAAAAATTACCCTCGGCATACTTACCCGCTGCACGATGTTACTCTAGTTGCATTTGGCTAACTAAGCGGCTGCCGAGGACCCCGCCCGGCACCGTTACGGCATAGGAGGTTTCATGTTCGAGAAGCGGCTCTTCTCCCTGGTTCCGCAGGCAACGCCCTACATTATGGCAAGCGTCCTGTTTAAGTGGATCGCGCTCATGGCAAACATCACGGTGATGTGGGTGCTTGCGCGCATCTTGGGCGGCATCGTCACGGACGGCCTTTCCGCCGCGCTCGCCGTCGATGCCCTCGCACAGGCGGCCCTGCCGCTCGCCGCCGCCATCATCGTGCGCGCCGCCTCCATCTACCTGGCCCAACGCGCCGGCGACAAAGCCGCGTTCGAGGCCGTCCGCCGCGTGCGCTCGTTCGTCTACGACAAGCTCACCGCACTCGGCCCCTCCTACACCGAGACCGTCCCCACCGCCGAGGCCGTCCAGACCAGCGTCGAGGGCGCCACGCAACTCCAGGTGTACTTTGGCGGCTACCTGCCGCAGCTCTTCTTTGCCGGCTTGGCACCCATCACGCTGTTTGTACTGCTCGTGGGCCAGGCGGGTCTTCCCGCCGCGCTGCTGCTCGCCTGCGTTCCGGTCATCCCCGTCTCCATTATGATGGTCATGCGCAACGCCAAAAAGATCGGTGCCGAGTACTGGGGCAGCTATGTCGATCTTGGCGGCATGTTCCTGGAGGCCGTGCAGGGTCTCACCACCCTTAAGGTCTACCAGGCCGATCGAAGCTGGCACGAGCGCATCAACGCCGAGTCCGAGCGTTTCCGCACAGCGACCATGCACCTGCTGGTGATGCAGCTGCGCTCCATTTGCGTTATGGACCTGGTCGTCTATATGGGCGCCGCGCTCGGCATTATCGTGGCCGCACTGCAGCTCGCCACGGGCAAGATCGGCTTTGAGGCTGCCTTCCTCATCGTCTTTCTGTCACAGGAGTTCTTTTTGCCTATGCGCCGCCTGGGATCGCTGTTCCACACGGCCATGAACGGCATGGCCGCCTCGCGCCGCATGTTTGGCATTTTGGATACGCCCGAGCCCGAGCGCGGCGATGTTGAGCTTGATGGTCGCGGCGATATCGAGCTCGCAGGCGTGAGCTATGCCTACGGCGACCGCACCGTGCTGGACAGCGCCAGCGCGACCATTGCGCACGGCTCGCTCGTGGCACTCGTGGGCGAAAGCGGCGGCGGCAAGTCCACGCTCGCGGGGATTATCGCGGGCCGCAAGGACGCCTACCGCGGCAGCGTGCGCATTGGCGGCGTCGAGCTGCGCGATGTCACGGCCGCCTCACTCATGCGCGCCGTCACGCTGGTGCCCACCAACGGCTACCTGTTTGCCGGCACCCTGCGCGACAACCTGCTGCTCGCCCAGCCCAACGCCACCGACACCGAGCTTTTGCGCGCGCTCGACCGCACGCGCGTGGCGGCCTTTGTACGGGCCAACGGCGGGCTCGACATGGTGATTAACGAGGGTGGCACCAACCTTTCGGGCGGCCAGCGCCAGCGCGTGTGCATGGCCCGCGCCCTGCTGCACGACTCGCCGATCTATGTGTTTGACGAGGCTACAAGCAACGTCGATGCCGCAAGCGAGGCCGCGATCGGCGAGGTCATCGCGTCGCTTGCCGGCGGGCACACTGTAATCGTGGTGGCGCATCGCCTGTCGACGATCGTGGACGCCGATCAGATCCTGGCGCTGGAACGCGGCCGCATTGCCGAGCACGGGACTCACGGCGAGCTCTTGGCCGCCGCGGGCGCCTATGCGCGCATGTGGAACAGCCAGAAGCAGCTCTCGGCATATGCGTATGCAGAGGGTGATGCTGAGGATGCCGGCGCGGTTGAGGCTGTTGACGGCAGCGCCGCCTGTGCCGATGGCCTCAACGGTACTAGTTCGTCTTCCGCTGCCGCGGCGCCTGACTCCGGCCGCGCCCGTCGCTCGGCGCCGTCCATCATGTGGCGCATGATGGGGCTCGTCCGACCGCTTGCCGGCTGGCTTGTGCTAGCCGTCGCGCTGGGCAGCATCGGCATGCTCACCGCCGCGTTCGTGCCGGCCTTTGGCGCCCTTGGCCTTATGGCCGCGCTGGGCCGCAACGCCTTGGGGCTTGGTCTTATCGCAGCATGCGCGACCTGCGCCGCCTGCGGCATCGCGCGCGGGCCGCTCCACTACGGCGAGCAGCTCTGCAACCATTACATCGCATTCCGTCTGCTCGCACACATTCGCGACCTGGTGTTTGGCGCCCTGCGCCAGCTCGCCCCCGCCAAGCTCGAGGGCCGCGGCAAGGGCGAGCTCGTGAGCCTGGTCACCTCGGATATCGAGCTGCTCGAGGTCTTCTACGCGCACACCATCTCGCCCATTGCCATAGCTCTGGTCTGCACCGTTGTGTTTGAGGGCTTTTTGCTGGCTGTGAGCCCCGAGCTCGCGGGCATCGCGCTCGTGGCCTACGCGGTCCTGGGCGTGCTGCTGCCCCTGATCTCGGCCAAGGCATGCGGCACCACCGGCCGTCAGAGCCGCGAGGGCGCCGGTAAGCTGGGTGCCTTTGTGCTCGACAGTCTACGCGGCGCGTCCGAGACTATCCAGTTTGCCGGTGGCGCCGATCGTAGCCGTGCCCTGGGCAATCTGACCGAGCAAGTCGGCGCCGTGGACGCGCGCCTCAAGCGCCGCCAGGCGGCCAGCGAGGCCGTAGCCGATGCGCTTATTCTTGCGGTCAATCTGGTGATGCTCGGGCGTGCGCTGCAGCTGGTGGCTGCGGGAATGATTGACTTTGCCGCAGCGTTTGTCGCCGTCTTTACCTTTGTGTCGTCGTTTGGCTCGGTGATGGCCGTGAGCCGCCTGGGCGCCTCACTTCAGGAGACGCTCGCCTCGGGCGCACGCGTGCTCGATTTGCTCGACGAGCAGCCCCAGTGCGCCGAGGTCGCCGATGGACAGGACGTTGAGTTTGCCGGAGCCGCAGCCGAGCATGTGAGCTTTAGCTATGCGGGCGGCGTGGACGCGGGCGGCGCCGACGCCACAGAGCAGGCCGCGAACGACCCCGCTGCGAGTCTCATCCTCGACGACGTGACCTGCACCTTTGCGCCCGGCACCATGACCTGCATCATGGGGCGCTCGGGCTCGGGCAAGTCGACGCTGCTTAAGCTGCTCATGCGTTTTTGGGACCCCGCAGCTGGCACCATCACGGTGAGCGGCATCGATGCCCGCCACATCAACACGGCGAGCCTGCGCAGCCACGAGGCCTATATGACCCAGGACACACATCTGTTCTGCGGCACCGTACGCGAGAATCTGCTGGTTGCGCACGCCAGCGCCACCGATGCCGAGCTGCTCGACGCTTGCCGCTCCGCTTCGCTTACCGCCCTCATCGACCGCCTGCCGCAGGGTCTCGACACGCCCGTTGCCGAGCTGGGCGACTCGCTTTCGGGCGGCGAGCGCCAGCGCATCGGCCTTGCGCGCATCTTCCTCAACGACGCACCCTTCATCTTGCTCGACGAGCCCACCAGCGCACTCGACGCTCTCAACGAGGCAGCCGTAATGCAGGCCGTTGACGAGCTCAAGCGCCGCGGCAAGACCATTGTGCTCGTAAGCCACCGTGCCAGCACCTGCGCGTTTGCCGATTGCTCGCTTTCGGTCGAGCACGGGAGGCTGAGCTAATGGCGCGCCCGGTCGACACGCCGGAGCTGGCGCGCAAACGTGCACGCGAGGCCCAGATGGTGTCGCAGATGATTGCACTGTGGTGCCGCGGGCATCATCGCGGCGGCCACGAGGGTAAGCAGGCTCCCAACGGCGAAAAGCCCACTCGCGTCAAACTCGGGCTCCGAACCGTTACGCTCTGCCCCGAATGCGCCGAGCTGCAGAAATACGCCATCGCGCGCATTGAGCACTGCCCGCACATGGGCACCAAGACATTTTGCTCGGCCTGTCCTTCGCATTGTTACCGGCCTGCCATGCGCGAGAAGATCCGCGAGGTCATGCGCTGGTCGGGACCGCGTATGATCCGCTATCGTCCCGTCACCGCCGTGCGGCACGCGATTATAACCGTGCAGTCCAAACGAGCGGCGACACGAAGCAAGTAGTCGCCGGCGCCGGCACGCGCCGCCCCGCCTTTCCACTCGATTTCGGCACCCGGCGTGCGCGGCGTGTTGAGAGCTGCACCATTACAATGGAGCGGATTCACCAAATGCAAAGGAGTCGCCATGCCCGCCTGCCCGCTGGTCGATTGCCATACTCATACCTCGTTCTCGGACGGGCACGCCTCGTTCGAGGACAACGTCCGTGCCGCTGCTGCCGCCGGCTGCCGCGTCATGGTCTCGACCGACCACCTTACCCTGCCCGCCAGTATGGATGCTAACTGCGAGGTGCAGGTCGTCGAGGGCGACTTGCCGGCACATCGTTTGGCCTTTGAGGACGCCCGCAAACTCGCCGCGCAGATTGCGCCGGAGCTCACCTTTATCTACGGTTTTGAATGCGATTGGTACGAGGGCTGCGAGCCCTTGGTAGAGCACTGGTCCCAGGGCGCCGTCGTACGTCTGGGCAGCGTGCACTGGATTGGCAACCCGGGCGATATTGCGGCAGGCGCCGCGGGCACGGCAGGGACAGAGGACGTCGCGCGCCCCGATACACCCGATTCCCTTTGCGGTTGGATCGACGACGATACCAACCTGCATGTTTGGGAAAACTTAGGCGTGCGCGGCGTGTGGGAGTGCTACGTCGACGACTGGTGCCGTGCTTGCGAAAGCTCACTCAACTTTGACGCGATGGCCCATCCCGACCTGGTCATGCGCTTTTCGAAGGACGGCTTTGCACCCGACTTTGACCCCGCGCCGTTTTGGGAGCAGATGGCCGAATGCGCCCACGATACGGGTCGCCGCGTTGAGGTCTCGACCGCCGCACCGCGCAAGGGGCTCGACGATTACTACCCCGCGACCGGGCTGTTGCGCCGCTTCGCCCATGCCGAGGTGCCCATCACCTTTGGCTCGGACGCGCACCGCGCCTGCGACATCTGCTGGAACATCCGCGAGGCCCAGGCCCACGCCTACGACTGCGGCTACCGGGCCTTCGATATCCCCCACCCCACCGGCGAATGGGAATCCACGCCCCTCGCCTAACTAGTCGTTTAAGAACGTCCCCAATGACTAGTGGCGGCGGGCGTTGAGTTCGCCGGCCAGTTCGTCGAGGGTGATGCCGTAGCGCTCGAGCGTCACGAGCAGGTGGTAGATCAGGTCGCCGGCCTCGTAGCGGATGTGATCGTGGTCGTTATCCTTGCAGGCCATGATCACCTCGCTCGCCTCCTCGGCAAGCTTCTTGAGAAGCTCGTCCTCGACGTCGGTCAGCAGACGCGCGGTATAGCTCTCCTGCGGCGATGCGTCGCGACGACCGTGAATCACCTCAGCCAGTCCCGTCAGCGTCTCACCGATGTTTCCCGGCTGCACGTTAGCTGTTCTGACTCCCATGGTTATTTCCTCTCGTTACTGCAGCGTAAAGTAGGTACCGGTCTCATCGAACCGAGGCTTTGCGCCCTTTTTCTCAAAGAACTCGACGATGACGGCATGGGCCTCATTGAGCCTTTCCTTCTCGGCCTCGAGCCAAAGCGACTGCGCCCCGCAGGCATCAGTCAGGTGCACGCGGCATGGCACGCCCGCGCGGAGGAGCTCGGTGTTGCATTCGGCGACCTCGAACGGCGTCACGACTTTCATCGCACTCCCCCTTCCACGCGCTTAAAGAAGCAGGTACGGTTGCCGGTATGGCAGGCCGGGCCCGGTGAGTCCACCTTGACCAGCAGCGTATCGCTATCGCAGTCGGCCCAGAGCTCCTTGACCTCCTGCATGTTGCCACTCGTCGCGCCCTTGTTCCAGAGCTCCTGACGGCTGCGACTCCAAAACCACGTGGTCCCGGTCTTGAGCGTCAGCCCCACCGATTCCTCGTTCATCCAAGCAACCATAAGCACCTCACCGGTGTCATGCTGCTGAACCACACAAGGAATCAACCCGCGGGCGTCATATTTGAGCTCGGTAGCATTTACCACCTCAGTCATCATTTCTCCCAAGTAATAAACGAAATCCCACAGGTCGGCGAGGGTTGTCCAGGTGCCGCAGGTTGCCGCGAAAGAGGAGCGACGCGTACTTTGGTACGCGAGCGACGGTTTGAGCGGCAAGATGCGGTGCCTGGGCAAGCCGCAGCGCAGCCCGCAGCACTAGAAGTCCAACCTCACAGGGATGCCTTGAGAGGCCATATATTCTTTGACTTCGCGAATGCTGAAAGTTCCAAAGTGAAAGACGCTCGCCGCCAGCACGGCATCGGCCTCGCCCTCGATCACGCCCTCGGCAAAATGCTCGAGCGTGCCCACGCCGCCGCTTGCGATCACCGGGATCGGCACCGCGCGCGCCACGGCGCGGGTGAGTGCCAGGTCGAAGCCAGCCTTGGTGCCGTCGCGATCCATGCTGGTGAGCAAGATCTCACCGGCGCCGCGACGAGCCGCTTCCTCGGCCCACGCCACCGCATCGATACCCGTGGCGTTGCGACCGCCCGCCGTGAAGACCTCCCACTTGTCGGCATCCGGCTGACCGGGCAGGCCCACGCGCTTGGCATCAATCGCCACGACCACGGCCTGGCTGCCAAACGCCGCGGCGGCCTGGCTGATCAACGACGGATCGCGCACGGCGGCGGAGTTAAGCGACACCTTGTCGGCACCGGCGGCAACCATGGTTCGCATGCCCGCCAAGTCGCGGAAACCGCCGCCCACGGTATAGGGAATAGCGAGCTCCTCGGCCGCGTGCGCCGCCATCTCGATGGTCGTCGCGCGGTTGTCGCTCGTCGCGGTAATGTCCAGGAAGACGACCTCGTCTGCACCCTCGCGGTCGTAGGCGCGCGCCAGCTCCACCGGGTCGCCAGCATCGCGCAGGCTCACAAAGTTGACGCCCTTGACCACGCGGCCGTCCTTAACATCCAGACAGGGAATCACGCGTTTGGCAAGCATGGGCTACTCCTCCCCTCGCGCGGCGGCCAACGCCTGTACCAGCGTAAAGTTGCCCTCGTAGAGCGCGCGACCGGTGATGGCGCCCTCAATAGCGCCCTCGCCCACCGCGGCGAGCGCACGGATATCATCGAGCGTCGAGATGCCGCCCGACGCCACAACGGGAAAGCCCGCGACCTCGGCCACGTGGCGATATGCTGCCACGTCGATGCCCGTCTGCATACCGTCGCGCGCGATATCGGTATACACCAGATGTTTAAAGCCCAGCTCCGTGAGCTGCGCCACGGCATCGTCGAGCGCCACACCCGCACCGTCGCGCCAACCGTTCACCTTGACCTGGCCGTCACGGGCGGCAATATCTGCCACCAGCAGCTCGCCAAAGCCTTGGGCCGCCACCTCGGCAAAACCCGGCTCAGTCACCAGCACGGTGCCCAGTGCGATGCGACGCGCGCCGTAGCCGGCCAGCTCGTCGATGCGCGCGAGCGAGCGAACGCCGCCGCCCACGTCCACCGACAGACCGTCGACGCCGCAGATGGCCTTAATCGCTGCCGAGTTGGCAGCGCACGCGTCCTCGTCCTCGCCAAAGGCAGCGGACAGGTCGACGACGTGCACCCAGCTCGCACCCTGCTCGGCAAAGGAACGAGCAACGGCCACGGGGTCGTCGGAATATACCTTGCAGCGGCTCCGGTCGCCGCGCTCCAGGCGCACGACCTTGCCGCCGATCAAATCGATTGCAGGAAACAGGATCATCGGCCGGCCCCCTCGACGATGCTCACGAAGTTCTTAAGGATGCGCTGACCCAGCGCAGAGGATTTCTCGGGATGAAACTGGCAGCCCCACACGTTGCCGTGGCGCACGATGCACGGGAAGCTCCGTGTATAGTGCGTGCGCGCCAACACATCGGCGGCATCGACGTCGTCGGCCACCGCGTAGCTGTGAGTGAAATACATGTTGGCGCCCTCGGCAAAACCGGCAAGCAACGGATCGGCCGCACCGGCGGGCGTCATGCGCACCTGGTCCCAGCCCACGTGCGGGACCTTCAGACGGCTCGACTCCAGGTGCGTGCACGAGCCACGCATGATGCCCAGGCCATCGACCCAGGGACCACCGGCCTGCTCGGAGGCATCGTCGTCCGCGTCCGCGTCCTCGTTCGCAGGCGCGCCCTCGTTGCCGCGCTCAAAAAACAGCTGAAGGCCCAGGCAGATGCCGAGCAGCGGAGTTCCGGCGGCAACGGCATCGAGCACGGCCACCTCCTCGCCGCTCTGACGCATAAAGGCGATCGCGTCATAGAACGCACCCACGCCCGGGATGACCAGGCCGTCGGCGTTGCGGATCTGCTCCGAATCGTCCGACGTGCAGGCGGCAGCACCGGCGCGCGCAAGCCCGCGCACGACGCTCGACAAGTTGCCCTTGTGGTAGTCGACCACCACGATCTTCGGTTCGCCCACGCGACCCCTCCACTTCTCATCATCCAAAACCACCACAAAGAGGACAGGCATCTTCGTGGTGGTTTTACCCTTGTGACGGTTACAGCGAGCCCTTTGTGCTGGGGATACCCTGCACGCGGGGATCGAGTTCGCAGGCGCGGCGCATCGTGCGGCCCACGGCCTTAAAGGCGGCCTCGATAATGTGGTGCGAATTGCCGCCCGCCAGCTCGCGCACGTGCAGCGTGAGCTTGGCATCGCGCGCAAAGGCATAGAAGAACTCGACGGCCAGCTCGGTATCAAAGCTGCCCACGCGCTCAGTCGGCACGGGCAGCTCGCAATAGGCCTGCCCGCGACCCGAGATATCCACGGCGGCCATCACGAGTGTCTCGTCCATGGCGATCGCCGCGTCGGCAAAGCGCGTAATACCCGCCTTGTCGCCCAGCGCCTGGCAAAACGCCTCGCCCAGCACAATGCCCGTGTCCTCAACGGTGTGGTGCGCGTCGACCTCGACGTCGCCCACCGCATGCACCGTCAGATCGAACAGGCCATGGCGGCCAAAAGCGTTGAGCATGTGGTCGAAAAACGGCACGCCGGTCGAGATATCGCACACGCCAGATCCGTCCAGGTCGAGCTTTACGACAATGTCGGTCTCGCCCGTCTTGCGGGTTACCTCGGCATAGCGGTCCATCTACATCTCCTCCTTCACCAGCGCGGCAAACGCGGCCAGCACCTCGTCGTTTTCCTGCGGCGTGCCCACGGTAATGCGCAGGCAGTCAGCGAGCCCCGGCGCGTAGCTAAAGTCGCGCACCAAAATGGAATACTCGTCGCGCAGGCGCTCGCGCACGCGCGTGGCGTGCGGCGTGCGCACGAGCACAAAGTTCGCCGCACTCGGCCATGCCTCCACCGGCAGGCCCGCGGCACCCATCGCGTGCAGGGAAGCCAGCTCGCGGTCGCGCTCGTTCGCAACCAGCGCCACCACGGGCGCATACGCATCGCGAGCACGTACGCAGGCAAGTGCCGCCGCCTGGCTCAGCACGTTGACCGAGTAGATCTGGCGAATCGCCGCGAACACCTCGATAACCTCGGGCGCTGCGATCACATAACCCAGACGCGTGCCGGCGGCGCCAAACGCCTTGGACAGCGTGTGCAGAATCACCAGGTTGGGATGCTCGGCGATAAGTCCCTGTGTCGTCGTGGCCGCGCCAAACGAATCGTCGGCAAACTCAACGTAGGCCTCGTCGACCATCACCATGCCGGGGCAGGCGTCGCACAGCGCCGCGACAAAGTCGAGCGGAGCCACGTCACCCGTGGGATTGTTGGGCGAGGTCACGATGGCCAGGTCGCACTCCGGCGCCGCCGCAAGCACGGCGGCCTGGTCGAGCTCAAAGCTCGCCGGGTCGCGCCACACGTCGCGCACCTCGGTCTGGCACAGAGACGCAAAGAAGGCGTACTCGCTAAAGCACGGCGGGCAGTTGAGCAGGGTCCGCCCCGCGCCGCCAAACGCCAACAGGTAGTTATAGAGCAGTTCATCGCCGCCGTTGCCCACGCAGATGTTCTCGCACGTCACGCCATGCCAGGCGGCCAGCTCGTCGCGCAAGTCGTTCGACATAGGATCGGGATAGCGGTTGAGCGGCGTAGCGGCGAGCGCTGCATCGACCGCCTCGCGCACACCTGCCGGCACGGGATAGGTGTTCTCGTTGGCCGAAAGGTTGATGCGTGTGGGCGTAAAGTTGGGATCGTAGGGCTCAATACCAGCCAAGTAAGGCTGGACGAGCTCCTTCATGCGAGGCGTCAACTCGGCCATATTAGGCCTCCTCGCCGGTCGCAGCCGCCGCCAGGTCCACGCCCTCGGCAACCGTCGCGGTCGTATCGCCCGGCCAGGCAACCTTGGTCAGGTCGGCCGCGGCCAGCGACTCGGCGCTCACGGAATCCTCGCCCTGTTCCAGCACACGGCGACGCAGCGCGGCCGAAAGTGCGTGCGCCCACAGGCCCTCGGCCTCGGCCAGACGCTGCGTAGCGGGAGCGTCGGAAAGCAGACCTTCGGGCGTATAGCAGATAACGCTCGAGCGCTTAACGAACTCTTCGACCGAAAGCGGGTTGGAGAACATGGCCGTACCGCCGGTCGGCAGCGTGTGGTTGGGGCCGGCAACGTAATCGCCGAGCGGCTCGGAGCTCCAAGCGCCCACAAAAATAGCGCCGGCGTTGCGAATGCCGCCGAGCAGGCCCATCGCATCCTTGCAGTGCAGCTCAAGGTGCTCGGGCGCCACGGTGTTCACGGCCTCGACGGCGGCAGCCATGTCGGCAGCCACCACAATGGTGCCCTCGTTGTCGAGCGAGGCGCGCGTGATCTCGGCACGCGGCGACTGTGCCACCAGAATGTCGGTACCCGCCTCGACCTCGCGCGCAAACTGCTCGTCGCAAGTCACCAGATAGCAGGCTGCCAGCGGATCATGCTCGGCCTGGGCCATCAGGTCGGCCGCAACCACCATGGGCTTGGCCGTGGCGTCGGCCAGCACGCAGACCTCGGAGGGACCGGCGACCATATCGATACCCACGTCGCCCGACACGATCTGCTTGGCCGCGGCGACAAAGGCGTTGCCCGGGCCGGTGATTTTGTCGACGCGCGGAATGGTCTCGGTACCGTACGCCAGCGCGGCCACGGCCTGGGCGCCGCCCACCATATAGATCTCGTCCACGCCGCCGAGCTTGGCCGCGGCAAGCGTGTAGGGGCTGATCAGGCCGTCTTTTTGCGGCGGGGTCACCATGACCACGCGCTTGACGCCGGCGACCTTGGCGGGAATGGCATTCATAAGCACCGTGGAGGGATACTGCGCGCGACCGCCCGGCACGTAGATGCCGGCCGCGGCGAGCGGGGTCACCTTGACGCCGAGCATCGTGCCGTCCGGGCGCGTGGTAAACCAGCTCTGCTCGACCTCGCGCTGGTGGAACTCGCGAATCTGGCGCGCGGCCTTTTCCAGCGCGGCGACAAAGGCCGGGTCGAGACCCTCGAGCGCGGCGTCGATCTGCTCCTGCGGCAGGCGGAAGCTCTGCAGCTCAACGCCATCAAAACGCTGGCAGTAATCGCGCACCGCGGCATCGCCGTTGGCGCGCACGTTGGCTACGATATCGCGGGCGGCGTCGACGATGTCTTGCGGCAGCACGCCCTTGCGGTTGAGCTGATTAGTGACGAGGCGCTCGCCGGGAGCAAGTTTGATGGTCTTCATATCGGTATCCCCTATCGGTTGAGGTTGCGTTTGAGAAACGTGAGACCGGGCAGCAGTACCAATCGGCCGAAGCCCGGACATGGGGGCGCCCGTGCGCGCTCGCGCTATTGTGCCGAGCCCGCGACGGGCTCAAAATGCTTGTCCTTCACGGCAGCTGCCAGGCGGTCGGCCAGGTTACGCACACGCGGATCCAAGCGCGCGGCACCCGGGTTGACGAAGAAGCGGGCCGTGCAGTCCATGATGCGACCGGTAATGACCAGGTCGTTGTCGCGCAGGGTCGCGCCCGTGGCGGTAATGTCCACGATACGGTCGGTCATACCAACGATGGGCCCCAGCTCAATATTGCCGTGCAGCGAAACGATATCGGCATTCACGCCGCGCTCGGCATACCAGGCGCTCGCGATGCGCGGGTACTTGGTGGCCACGCGCAGGGAACCACGGCGGGCATAGTTGCGCTCGGCCTGACCGGCGCGCCACGCGGGCTCCGCCTCGATAAAGGTGCACAGACCGTAGCCCAGATCGACCAGCTGCAGCAGGTTGAGGTCGGCCTCGATGAGCGAGTCCCAGCCGCAGATGCCGCAGTCGGCGCCGCCGCAGCCCACAAAAGCGGGCGCGTCGCTGGGGCGCACGATGACAAACTCAATATCGCCAACCGCACCCTCGCCGGCACGCGTGTCGCGACCGCGCACGATCAGGTGACGACCGGGATCGCGCAGCTCCGAGACATCCAAGCCCGCGGCCTCGAGCACGTCGAGGGTATCGGCCTTAAGCGAACCCTTGGGTACGGCAATGCGCAGCGGACCCTCGGCGCCACGGCCCACGGCGTAATCGCCATCGGAGGCGGCCTCGGCCGAGGTGCGCGCGGCCTCCAGGCGCTCGAGCGAAAAGGCGAAGCCCGCCGCCGGCACCTCGATGCTATCGCCGAACGCGCCGGTAAAGATGGAGTCGTAGCGACCGCCCGAGCCCACCGGATCGGGCAGACCACCGGCGTAGGCCTTAAAGACCAGGCCCGTGTAGTAATCGAAGGAATTCATGATGGAGAAGTCGAAGGACAGCACCTGGGCATCCTCGGGAGCCAGGCCCTCAACCAGGGCACGCAGCTCGCGCGTGAGCGGCGCGACGATACCGGCCGCTGCCAGCAGCGCGTCCACGCGGTCGAGCACCTCGGCACCGCCATGCAGGCGCGGCAGCTCGCTAATGGCGGCCTTGACGGCCTCAGGCTCGTTGCTTTCCGCCACGCGGGCATCGAGGCCCACAAAGTCGTTGGCGTGCACGCAACGCAGCGCCTCGGCAGCCAGCTCGCGATCCTCACATGCCGCGAGCAGCTCCTTAAACGGACGCACGCTACCCGCGATAATGCGTGCATCGGGCAGTGCCAGCTTGCGCACGGCCTCGGCGACCAGCGAGACAATCTCGACATCGCCCGCGGTATCGCCCGCGCCGATGAGTTCAAAGCCCAGCTGGGTGAACTGACGCGAACCGCCGGCGTTGCGCTGGCACTCACGAACCACCGGTGCCTCGTAGCGCAGACGCAGGGGCAGGTCGGCCGCACGCATGCGGGTCGAGACCAGGCGCACGATGGGCAGCGTGTTGTCGGGACGGACCACCAGCAGGCGGCCGTCGTCGTCAAAGAGCTTGAACGGCGTATCCGCGATGCGGCCGCCCTCCTCGAGCGAACCCTTGTCCTCGAGCAGCGGCGTCTCAACCGGAAGGTAATGATGCTCCCTGAAACAGCCCTTCACCGTCAGCGCAATCTCCTCGCGCGCCTGAGCCTCCTCGGGCAATATGTCCCGGAATCCCCACGGTGTGGCCGTCATCTGGTGAGCCTCCTCATGTTGTGCTTCGTATAGAACAGAAGACCGGCATAGCTCCGCCGGTCTTCTGGGTACTTTAGCATACTAGAGTGCTTGCGGGGAGAATCGTCCCTCTAGGCTCGCAGCGTATTCATTTGGAAACATAGGGAAAGCGCGTCCCATTTCGAGCGCCCAGCCGAAATCCGCCGAACAGCAGCTCGGCACCCCGTCTCGCCTAGGCGCCAGTCGCGCGGCGATACACCGCCATAACCTGGGCATCGGCTGCCGCGGGATCGGCGAAATAGCGCCCGTCATACGTCTCGGCCGAAACCACGCCCTTGTAGCCACGCGCCACTAGCCTATCCAGGTCGGCACGCATATCGCGGTCGCCGTCACCCCAGGCCAGATGCGTCGTGCCATCTGCCGCAACATCGACAAAGTGCACGTGGGCAACGTCATCGCCGAGCGCATCGAAATAATCGTCGATGGTATCCCCCGCCACCGCCATGGCGCCCATATCAAGGCACGCCTTGAGCGCAGGATGGTCAACCGCGTCAATCATGCGCTTGGTATCGGCCGCCGAGTTCACGATCATCGACTCAACCGGCTGCAGGGCCTCAAGCACCAGGCGAACGCCGCGCTCGCCCGCATACTCGGCAATCGACCGCAGCATCGAGGCGCTACGCGCCCACGCGTCCTCGATCGGCTCATTCAAAAATGCCCAACCGCTCGACACCATGACCTGCTCGGCCCCAAGCTCCACCGCGATATCCACGACATTCTTAAAGTATGCGAGCGTACGGGCACGCGATTCCTCCCCGCGCGCCGCGATATTCCACGGCTTGGGGTTGTTCTGCTCGGGGCAAATGCCGACAATCCGGACCCCATACCGCTGCGAAAGTTCCCTCACCTGTTCGAGCGAATCATAGCCATGGCAATCGACATACAGGTGCATCGCGCCCGTCCAAAGCTCGCAGCACGTATAGCCCGAAGCCGCCGCCGAGGAGAAGAATTCCTCCAGGTCAAAGTAGCGATGGCTGATATTCATAACGGCAAGCTGTGGATACTCCATCTTGTCCACCTTTCGGCAAAAGGGCGCCGCAGCACAGTGTGCGCGACGCCCCCTCTTACATTGTTTTGATTATGACGGATGCCCTACTGAACACCAAGTACTCCAAAGAACGCGCCGGCGATACTCACGAGCAAAATCACCAGCATGATGAGCAGCGGATTCATCTTCTTCTTGAGCATGAGATAGACGATTCCAAACAGCCCCATCGTGACAAAGCCCGGGAAGATGCCGTTGAGCAGCTCGGCCAGCGTCTGAGCACCATCGCCCGCGCCAACCATGAGCGGAATGTCCACCGTGACCATCTCCATGGTCATGGCGCCGATCACCATAGCGCCCATGATGGAGGCCATCTTGACGATCGTGTCCATGATGCCCGACTCCTGGACCTTGCTGATCATGTCCGAGCCAAAGCGATATCCCACAAACGTCAGCACATAGCGAATGATGTAGTGGGGAACATTGAACACCAGCAGGAACAAAATCGGACCGAGAATAGAACCCTGCAGTGCCAGCGAGGTGCCGACACCCGTAGCCAAAATGCGCAGCGTGCCCCAGTAGAAGGCGTCGCCCACGCCGGAAAGCGGACCCATCAACGCGAGCTTAACGTTGGAGATCGCGCTCGTGTCAAAGCTCTCGTCGGTAGCGTTGACCTCCTCCATTGCCGCGGCAATGGACATGGGGAGCGTCGAGATGTACGGCGTAACGTTGTACAGCTCCATGTGGCGCTTGAGCGCAGCCTTAAAGTCCGCATCCTGCGGATAGAGCTTGCGCAGGATCGGCATGAGAGCCCACGTAAAGCCGATGTGTCCCATACGCTCGTAGTTCCAGGAATGCTCATAGGGAATCGAGCGCCAGAACAGCTTCTTAAGATCTGCGCGGGTAATCAGCCCGTCGTAGGAAGACTCAAACTTAAAACTCATCGAACCCACTCCCAATCGCAGGATCCTCGGTTGCCGCCACGGGCTGCTCCGCCTTTTTCTTCTCGCCCAAAACCGTCATCGCGACGACGATAATCGCGGCGAAGATCGCCACACCCGTCGTGCTAATGCCAAAGTAGGCAACGAGGAAGAAGCCTGCGAAGAAGAACGGTGCCACGGTCTTGTTCATAATCATCTGAGCCAGCATTGCAAAGCCGAGTGCAGGCAAGAAGGCAGCGGCGACATCCATACCGGTCTGAACGAAATCGGGGATGATGTTGAGCAGGCTGGCCACGGCATCGGCGCCAAAGAAGAAGGCCAGGGGAATGATCAACAGGCCGCACCAGCTCTGCGCGTAACCGGCGATGAGCATGTTGCGCGTAATGGCCTTGGTGTCTCCGTCCTCGACGTTCTTGTCGATACGGTGTACCAGCAGCAGCATGACCGGCTGACCTAGGGCCGTGTCGAGTGCCAGAACGATCGTGGCGATGGGAATACCCAGGGTCAGTGCCGCCGAGGCGTCCGCGCCGGCCTGCATGGCAAGAGATACGCCCAGGATGGTTCCAGAAATCGTATCGGGCGGGTTATAGGCACCGACCGAGATAGCACCGACCATGGCGAGCTCCATCGTAGCGCCCATGATCGTGCCGGTCACCACATCGCCCATGACAAGGCCGACCAGAGGTCCGAGCACAATGGGACGCTGGAGGTAGCT
Source organism: bacterium (assembly GCA_963602135.1). Lineage (GTDB taxonomy): Bacteria > Actinomycetota > Coriobacteriia > Coriobacteriales > Coriobacteriaceae > Collinsella. The sequence continues at coordinate 46,441 of CAVCHM010000004.1, forward strand.
CGTGCCCGTCAGCCACTCGGAATAGCCCAAAAGGGCGATAAGGAAAATCAGGATTGTCTTGATAACCATGACAGCCCCTAACCGATGGCCTTTGCGGCGTCAGTCTTTGCATCCGCCGGAATCATCTGGATGAACAGCTCGTAGCCCTCGCCGAGCAGCTCCTTCACGTACGCCTCGTTCTCGGGCGTAAGGAACACGCTCGTCGAGACCTGGCGGGCGTCCTCGCTAAAGGCAACGTTGCCAAGATTGATCTTCTTGACGCCCATCGCCTTTGCGACGGCACCTGCCTGCTGAATCGTCTCGCAAACAACGAAGAGCTTGTACTTGTCGGTCACACCGCTCTGGAGCGCCTTGACGGCATCCTCGGTGTTTTTAACGACGACCTTGCAGCCCTCCGGCTTTGCAAGGGACAGGGCCTGAAGACGAAGCTTGTCGTTGAGGACCGTGTCGCTTACCAGCAGGATGCAGTCGGCACCCAAAGCCGAGGTCCAGCTCACGGCAACCTGGCCGTGAAGCAGTCGATAGTCTACGCGAATCATCTGAATCATGATGTGCTCCTAACGATTAAAACTCATCGAGTTCGGCCTGGCCCAGCAGGTCGTTGACGTACTTGACCTTGGTGTCGTCCGCCTCGACGATCTGACGAATGGCCTCGTCGATCGGAGTCGAATCGGACACGAACAGCAGCTGGATCAGAAGCGGCAGGTTCATATTGGTCACCAGATGCGTGTTGGGACGCGTCTGGACGATCTTGGTGAACTCGTTGTTGACGCTGCCGCCAAACAGGTCGGTGCAAACGACGACCTCATCGTCCGCGGCAAAGCTATTTAGAATCGCTGCGGCCTCCTTGGCCAGGTCTTCGTTTCCGTCGACATACATAGAGAGCGCATGGACGTTTTCGCGCTCGCCGGAAAGCAGGCCGATGCTCTCGACGATTCCGGACGCGAAATGAGCATGGGATGCCACGATGAACTGCCTCATTCGATTCCCCTTTCTAGCGAATTTCAGCATAAAAAAGCCCGGACGCATGCGCCCGGGCAGGGTGCTTCTTGCTTAGCAGTCGATTAGTAGTCGAACTGGTGATAGTAACGACGGTAGTTGAGGTTGTGCTTGGTGACCGTCTCGTAGTAGGCGGCGAGTCGATCGGTGACCAGCGAGGAAAGGATCCACGGAGACACGATGACGCGGAACTCGTCGTCCAGACCTGGGATGGCGAACTCGGCGGTGTCGATGATGTTGATGTCGGTGTCGCCGGTCACGCCACGGTTGAGGAATGCGCGGACACGCTCGTCGAGCTTACGGTTCTCGTCCTCGCCCATGAACAGGAACACGGGCACGCCCGGCTCCACGAGCTCAAGGGTGCCGTGGAAGAAGTCGGCGGACGTAATGTAACGGGTGCGCTTCCACTGCATCTCCTCCAGGATGCACATCGAGAAGAGGATGGTCTCGCCCCACAGGGCGCCGGAGCCGATGAACATGGTGTAGGGCGCGAGGGCGTACTTCTTGGCGAGCTCCTCGGCGCGCGGCTCGAAGCTCTTGCGAATATCGACCAGGTGGGTCCAAACATCCTTGGTCTGCTCAATGAACTTGTCGAACTGCGGGAAGCAGCCTCGGCGGTTGAGGAGGCGCAGGCCGAAGCAGTCGGCGAGGTAGTAGCCCATCTCGCAGCCGCCGTTACCGTGATCGGAGGCCATCTTGACGCAGTTCTCGGCGCCGACAGCCTGACCGATGGGGCCCTCGGGCTTGGTCATGGCGTAGACGCGCACGCCCTTTTCCTTCATTTTGTTCACGGCCTCGAGCACCTCGGGGGTGGTGCCGGACTCAGAGGCGGTAAGCACGACGGACTTCTCGGTCATGCGCTTGTGGCCCATAACGTTCCACTCGGCGGCGTGGATCAGGTAGACCTCCAGATCGCGGTCGCCGAACTTGTTCATGAGGTACTCGAGCTGCATAAACTCGTCCCAGGTACCGCCGACGCCCATCAGGAACACGGCGTCGTAACCCTCGTCGGCGACCTTGTCGGCAAGCGCGGTCATCTTCTTGCCGGTCTCGTAGACGTTCTTGCCGTCCTCGACGTAGCCCTCCTGGCTAAAGTGCATGATCTCGATCTTCTCGGTTTCCTTCATGGTTTGTCCTTTCTGTCCCGCACGCGACTCTATACATCGCGTTTCTTTTCGATACCAATTATAGACATACACCCAACGTGTTTTTAATACCACTTTGTAATCTGCGCCGATCCTCGGTGAACGGTCGAAATTCTCGGGTGAGTGGTATTAAATTAGAATTAGATGTATATCTAGCACTCCCGGCGCTTCCCCTGCGTGACAAAGAACAGCGTTCCTACCAGCGCAATGATTGTCGAAGCTCCAAACAGCACTGTCTGAACGCCCAAGGCCTCCGCCAAAAACGGAGCGGCCAGCAACGGCAGCACGCCGGCACTCATCAGACCAAAACGCACAAAGCCCGTAATGCGTCCCAGGTATTTGATGTCCGCGCGCTCCTGAATCAGGATCATCTGGAGCGGCTCCAGGAAACCCCAAGCCAAGCCATTAATCGCCTGACCGATAATCGCCACCCCCAGCATATCGGTGCCCACGTACACCATGGACCCAATGCCCACCGTCATGAGCGACCCAAGCAACAGGCGCAGGTTGACATGGCGAGCCGAAAGCTTGGTCAGGGCGAAGGCGCCCACCGAAGAGGTAAGGCCCACGACCGAGGACAGCCATCCCAGCCAGACGATATCTACATTGAGCACATCGCGATAGAACAGCGACTCCAGCGAATCGAACGCGCCAAATGCGAAGAAGCCCAAAAAGCCCGAAATAAAGATGAGACGCAGATCGTGGTTGCAAAACGTGAGCCGGGCACCCTCGACCATGCCGGTCAAGATGCCACCCTTTAGCTTCTCCCCTTTTGCGGGAGCAACGCACTCGTGACAACCCAAGGAGAGCACGGCCGCCACGCCCATCATTGCCGCCATAAGCAGATAGACAGATTGCGTGGCAAAGCAGCTCACGATGGCACCGCCAAGAAGCGGCCCCGCGGTATAGGCGATATTGCTGTAGAAGACCATCAGGCCGTTCACACGCGTGCGGCCCTCGGTGGTCGACTCAAGATACCCCGGAAACGCATGCGTGCAGGTGTTGATAAAACCGCCCGAAAGTCCCAAAACGCATGCGGCAAACACCAGCCCGGGAACGGACAACGGCGCCAGGCCAATGCCGAGGGACAGCACCGCCGTGATCACGCATGTCACAAACGACGTGCGGCGCGGGCCAAAGCGGTCGATAACCGAACCCGACACCATATTGCCCACCGACGTCGTGAGGTTGCGCACGAGCGTGATGGCGGCGACCAAAAAGGCGGTGCCCGCCAAATCATACGTAGCAGCCCCGATAAGCCCCAAAAAGTACACCGCGTTGTTGGCGCACCACTGCAGGGACTCAATAAGAATCAGCCTGACTTCCGCCGGCGTCAGGCGCATTGCTTCGCGATCCTTCGCGAACATACGAACTCCTTTATACAAAAAGGGATGGAGGGCGCAGGCCTGCTCCATCCCTTTGCAAGGTCGATAAAACGTTGCTGCAGGCTTTACGCCAGCACGCCGAAGAACGCGCCGACGATGCCCACGACCATGGTGGCCACGATCAGCACCATGGGGTTGATCTTCTTGGACAGCAGCCAGTAGTAGAGCCAGAAGGCGATCATGCCGAGCATGCCGGGCATGATGCCGTCCAGGATGTCCTGGAGGGTCTGGGCGTCGTCGCCCGAGCCGATGGCCACGGGGATGCTCGCCCAGAACATGTCCTTGCACATGGCGCCCACGACCATGACGCCCACGATGCCGACGCAGGTCATGATCTTCTGCATGAGGCCGGTCCTCTGGGCCTCGTCCAGGAAGCCCACGCCCAGCTCGTAGCCCTTGACGGCGCCCCAGACGCGCAGCGCGAAGCCGGGGACGTTGTAGATGAGCAGGAAGGCGATGGGGCCGAAGGGGTTGCCGGCCTGGCACAGGCTGATGCCCACCGCGGCGGCGACCACGCGAAGGGTCGACAGGAAGATGGAGTCGCCGATGCCCGACAGCGGGCCCATGAGGGCGGCCTTGACGTCGTTGACGCTCTCCGGCTCGATCTCGCCGCGGGCGACCTTCTCCTCCATGGCCATCGCGATGCCGCCGACGAACGGGGCGAACTGGACGGTGATGTTGAAGAACGCGCAGTGGCGGTGCAGGGCCTCGGCGTAGTCGTCGGGGCGGCCGGCGTAGATCTTCTTGAGCATGTTGGCGACCATCAGGCAGAAGGCGATGTTCATCTGCTTGTAGTAGGTCCAGGAGAACTCCATGCCCAGGGAGCCGACGTTGACGGCGCTCCTGACCAGGTCGGAGCGCGTGATCTTGTTCTCGGGACTAGAAGTCATCGTCCTCATCCCCTTCCGCGGAGAGCTGGGGCTGGGCTCCGCCGAGCCCCAGCAGGTCGAACTTGTCGATGCCGATGATGATGGCGATCAGGGCGACGCCCAGGACGGGCACGTTGGCGTAGGAGCACAGCAGGAAGCCCAGGAAGTAGAAGGGCACGAGCTGCTTGGTGAGCACCAGGCGGCCGAGCATGGCGAAGCCCATGGCCGGCAGGATGTTGGCCGCGACGCCGCAACCATCAATGATGAAAGGCGGGATAAAGTTGAGCAAGCCCTGGATGGCATCGGAGCCCAGATAGAAGGCGCCGCCGCACAGCAGGAAATACTCAAGGCAGCCCCAAAGGCCAATGCCCCAGTGCACAGCATAGATGCCCTTGAGGTTTCCTTTGAGGGCAAACTTGTCGGCCATGTCCACAAAGACGGGGAAGAGCGCGTTGGTGATATTGCCGATGGTCAGCGAAAGCACGGCGATGGGCATAGCCAGGGCAATTGCCGTCTCGGTACCTTGGCCGAGCTGAATCGCGAAGGCGCAGGCGAGCACGCCGCCAACCGTCTCGTTAGGCGGCACATAGGCGCCGATGGAAATCGAGCCCATGAACAGCAGCTCCAGGCTCGCACCTACGGCGAGGCCAGTCTGCAAGTCACCCAGCACCAGGCCCACGAGCGGGCACAGGACGATGGGGCGGAACGCGTAGAGGGAGCCGAGCTGATAGTCGAGGCAGCCAAAGGCTCCGACTAAGCCGACGAGGATTGCTTGGGTAAGCATAGTTCCTCCAAATATAGGTCTCGAGCCGTCGTCAGCCCCGTTGCGCGCGCATCTGATATCAATTCGGAAACTCGACCATACGACTCGAAGCGCACCTGGCGTGCTGCTAACACCCATACCAGGCACAAACGATTTGATACCAATTATAGATATGCAGGTTTGCCTTATTTAATACCACTCGCTCAGCGGGGTGTTTTTATCCGTAAACGGCGGCTATTGGCCCTCAGGCGCAATCCCTGTTGCGACGATGAACGAGCGCAACGAGAAAACCGTCGCCAAAGGCATCGGAAACCAGGTTGGCAACGATGACCGAGACGATGATCGCCGCGCCCAAAAGCTCATTCCAACTAAAGACCTCGCCAAACAAAAGTGCCGACCAGCAGGGCGCGAGCACCACTTCGCTCATGCAGACCAAGTTGGCCGCAAACGCATTGGTGCGCGCGATCCCCTTAGCATACAAAACGCTCGCCAAGCCACTGCAAAACAAACCGTGAACCACCATAAGGCCCCACTCAAAGGGCTTGACCGCACCAAGGCTGCCCGCGAAATAGAAGATCGGCAGCATCGAGATCCCGCACGATATAAGCGACGACACCATCGGCGAAGCATCGGGGCGCGCATTCAAGAAGAAGCACAGCCCGAAGGTGGCACCCGAAATGACCGCAAGCAAGTTACCGAGCATGCCCTGGGCACTCAAATCGCCCAAAAAGAAGAGCCCCATGCCCGCAAAGGCAGCAACCACGGAGAGGATCTTTGCCGTCGAAGGAAACGTGCGCGATGCAAGCGACTGGTACACAATGACAAAGATCATCGAGGTGTACTGCAAGACAATCGCGTTACCGACCGATGTGAGCTGGTTGGCGAAGTTAAACGTGGTGCCCGTTACAAAATTGCAGATGGCCACAAGGACAATCAAGCGGCTTATACGCAGCTTTGGCCTGCCCACGCACAGAATACACAGCGCCATGAATATCGCCGTGACGGCGCCAATCAAAAGGGCCGATTGTGAGTTGGCGTGAACGAGGATGCCGATAAAGCTCCACAGGAGCGCCGTGCCAAATAGGTACATCGCACCGCTCACGCCATTGTCGGGTGGATTGTCAGATCGATTCACGAAGCACCTCCAGCTAGCTTTCGGTAATAAAAAACGGCGACCGCAGCGGGTCGCCGTTTCCCTTGGGGGCAGATAGATATGGCCGAGCCTTACGCCAGCACGCCGAAGAACGCGCCGACGATGCCCACGACCATGGTGGCCACGATCAGCACCATGGGGTTGATCTTCTTGGACAGCAGCCAGTAGTAGAGCCAGAAGGCGATCATGCCGAGCATGCCGGGCATGATGCCGTCCAGGATGTCCTGGAGGGTCTGGGCGTCGTCGCCCGAGCCGATGGCCACGGGGATGCTCGCCCAGAACATGTCCTTGCACATGGCGCCCACGACCATGACGCCCACGATGCCGACGCAGGTCATGATCTTCTGCATGAGGCCGGTCCTCTGGGCCTCGTCCAGGAAGCCCACGCCCAGCTCGTAGCCCTTGACGGCGCCCCAGACGCGCAGCGCGAAGCCGGGGACGTTGTAGATGAGCAGGAAGGCGATGGGGCCGAAGGGGTTGCCGGCCTGGCACAGGCTGATGCCCACCGCGGCGGCGACCACGCGAAGGGTCGACAGGAAGATGGAGTCGCCGATGCCCGACAGCGGGCCCATGAGGGCGGCCTTGACGTCGTTGACGCTCTCCGGCTCGATCTCGCCGCGGGCGACCTTCTCCTCCATGGCCATCGCGATGCCGCCGACGAACGGGGCGAACTGGACGGTGATGTTGAAGAACGCGCAGTGGCGGTGCAGGGCCTCGGCGTAGTCGTCGGGGCGGCCGGCGTAGATCTTCTTGAGCATGTTGGCGACCATCAGGCAGAAGGCGATGTTCATCTGCTTGTAGTAGGTCCAGGAGAACTCCATGCCCAGGGAGCCGACGTTGACGGCGCTCCTGACCAGGTCGGAGCGCGTGATCTTGTTCTCGGGACTAGAAGTCATCGTCCTCATCCCCTTCCGCGGAGAGCTGGGGCTGGGCTCCGCCGAGCCCCAGCAGGTCGAACTTGTCGATGCCGATGATGATGGCGATCAGGGCGACGCCCAGGACGGGCACGTTGGCGTAGGAGCACAGCAGGAAGCCCAGGAAGTAGAAGGGCACGAGCTGCTTGGTGAGCACCAGGCGGCCGAGCATGGCGAAGCCCATGGCCGGCAGGATGTTGGCGGCGACGCCAAAGCCGTCAAGGACGAACTCAGGGATGAAGTCGAGCATGCCCTGGATGGCGTCAGCGCCCAGGTAGAACGACAGCGAGCACAGCAGGAACGCCATGAGGACGCCCGTGGAGCCAATCAGGAAGTGCATCGCGTAGACGCCCTTGAGGTTACCTTGGGCAGAGAAGACGTCTGCGCGGTCAACCAGAATCGGCAGGGCCGCGTTCAGGATGTTCTTGATGGCAAGGCACAGCGTTGCAATGGGCATGGCGAGTGCGATGGCAGCCTCGGTGCTCTGGCCCAGCTGGATAGCGAAGGCGCAGGCGAGCACGCCGCCGATCGTCTCATCGGGCGGAACATAGGCACCGATGGAGATCGAGCCCATGAACAGCAGTTCCAGGCTCGCGCCAATCGCAAGACCAGACTGCAAATCCCCCAGCACCAGGCCCACGAGCGGGCACAGGACGATGGGACGGAACGCGTAAAGCGTACCGAGCTGGTAGTCGAACTTACCAAATGCGGCGATAAGTCCGATGAGGATTGCTTGGGTAAGCATATATCCCCCTTTCCAATTAGGAAACTACGAAGAGACGGAGCTCTTCGAAATTAACCGCCTAGAGCACGCTGGCGCAGTCAACCTTGGGGTCATCGGCCAGAGGACGAATCTCGACCTCGACGCCACGGTCCAGCATCTCGCGCACATCGGCTTCCTCGGCCGCGGTCAGGAAGATCTGGCGAGAGACCTGACGCGCGTCGGGGCGCTTCTCGTCCTTGGGCTTGGTGTTGCCCAGGTTAATCGATTTAATCTGCGGGCAGCCGTCAACGAGCTGCTTTGCCTCGGCGATGGTGGCGACGCAGATGATCATCTTGTACTTGTCGGTCACGCCCGAGTTAATAGCCTCGATGGCATTCGCCATGTCCTTGATGACGAGCTTGCAGCCGGCAGGCTTACCCATCTTGAGCGTGGTCTTCCACACCGGGTCGTTGGCGACCTTGTCGCCCACACAGAAGATGCAGTTAGAACCAAGGCCCTGGACCCAAGAGACTGCGACCTGGCCATGAAGCAGACGATGGTCGACGCGAAGTAGCTGAATCATAATGTGACCCCCCAAAGGTCTTGTGCCGGCGAGCGGCGTTGCGATAGGCGCTGCGGATTAGAACTCTTCTTCCTCGTCGTCATCGACCAGCAGGTCGTTGACGAACTTGACGCGCGTATCGTCCGCAGCGACGATGGCGCGAATTGTCTCCTCAACCGGAGCCGACTCATCGGAGAACAGCAGCTGGATGAGCAGCGGAAGGTTCATATTGGTGACAAGGTAGGTGCGGGGACGCGTCTGGACGATCTTGGTGAACTCGTTGTTCACACTGCCGCCAAAAAGGTCGGTGCAGACGACGACATCATCGTCGGCAGACATGCCTGCCAGCAGCTTTTGGGCTTCCTCGGCCACGTCCATGCGATCGTCGACGAACATCGAAAGGTCGTGGACGTTGTCGCGAGCGCCCGAGAGCAGCTCAATGCTCTCCTTGATGCCGGTAGCGAAGTGTGCATGGCTGGCAATGATGTACTGTCTCATTCTGCGAATCCTTCCGTGACTGACGCGTCCCCGCGCTTGGCTTTAGTAGTCGAACTGGTGATAGTAGCGACGATACTTGAGGTTGTGCTTGGTGACCGTCTCGTAGTAGCGAGCCAGGCGGTCAGTCACGAGCACCGTCAGGATCCACGGGGAAACGATGACGCGGAAGTCGTCGTCAAGGCCGGGGATGGCGAACTCGGCGGTGTCGATGATGTTGATGTCGGTGTCGCCGGTGACGCCACGGGTCAGGAAGGCGCGAGCACGCTCGTCGAGCTTACGGCACTCGTCCTCGCCCATGAACAGGAACACGGGAACGCCGGGCTCCACGAGCTCCAGGGTGCCGTGGAAGAAGTCGGCCGAGGTGATGTAGCGGGTGCGCTTCCACTGCATCTCCTCGAGGATGCACATCGAGAAGAGGATGGTCTCGCCCCAGAGGGCGCCGGAGCCGATGAACATGGTGTAGGGGGCCAGGGCGTACTTCTTGGCGAGCTCCTCGGCGCGCGGCTCAAAACGCTTGCGGATATCGAGCATGTCCTTCCAGATGTCCTTGGTCTGCTCGATGAACAGATCGAACTTGGGGAAGCAACCGCGACGGTTGAGCAGGCGCAGGCCGAAGCAGTCGGCGAGGTAGTAGCCCTTCTCGCAGCCACCGGAGCCATGGTCAGAAGCCATGGCGACGCAGTTCTCGGCGCCGACAGCCTGGCCGATGGGGCCCTCGGGCTTGGTCATGGCGTAGACGCGCACGCCCATGTCCTTCATCTTCTTGACGGCCTCGAGGACCTCGGGGGTGGTGCCGGACTCGGAGGCGGTGAGCACGACCGACTTGTCGGTCATGCGCTTGTGGCCGGAGACATTCCACTCGGCGGCGTGGATCAGGTAGACCTCCAGGTCGCGGTCGCCGAACTTGTTCATGAGGTACTCGAGCTGCATGAGCTCATCCCAGGTGCCGCCAACACCCATCAGGAACACGGCGTCGTAGCCCTCGTCGGCGACCTTGTCGGCGAGCGCGGTCATCTTCTTGCCGGTCTCGTAGAGCGCCTTGCCGTCCTCGAGGTAGCCCTCCTGGTCGAAATTCATGATCTCGATCTTCTCGGTTTCCTTCATTTGCTTCTCCTCTCTGGGGATGCCTTAACAATCCCCTATGCCAACGAGCGACAACGCCCGCCTACATTCCGTAACACTCAGCTGCTTTGGCCTTAAGCGTGTTGACCGATTCCTCGTAGCCCTCCGCCTTAACCTCCATTTGCTTGGAGACGGCATCGAGATACGGATGGACATCCCACGAGTTCAGGCGCTCGGTGACCATTGCCGCCATCGTCTGGAAGAACACCAGGTTGGGAATCGCGGCAAGCAGCGGAGCCACCTGCGGCACCGCAATCTCGTGTGCCTTGCCCTTGGGATGCATGGTTAGCAGGACGGCCTTTTTCGTTACCTTCGACAGCGCGTCGGCGATATTTGCCAGACGCTCCGAGCCCTGAGGGTCGTCGACGATAAACACCAGGTAGCCCGGAGTAACCTGCATCTCGGGGCCGTGGACGAACTCCTCGCCCTCGTGATGCATGGCCGGAATCTTGATAGTCTCACTCAGCTTGAGCGCCGCCTCTTCGGCAACGCCATAGTTGGGACCGTTGCCCACAACCATGGCCGGCACGTGCTCCGACAGCTCGAGCAGATGATCTTGGACATAGGTCTCGGCGGTCTTGCACATCGCGGCGTTGGCTTGGATGGCCTCGCGCAGATCGTCAAGGCGCTGGGCGACGTCATCGGCGTCAATCGTCCCGCGTGCCTGACCACCGTAAATGCCAAAGAGCACCAGGTACTCGATAAGTGTCTGGACACCCAAGGTCACAAAGTCCACCGACTCGACGCCCACGCCGTAGTCGAGAACGATATCGGCATGATCCCTAATGGGAGCCTCGACGTTTGCCGTGAGCGCAACCGCGGCCATGTCGTTCGCGCGCATGTAGTCGAGCGCCGCAATCGTGTTAGTCGAATAGCCGCTCTGAGAAATAGCGATGTTGAGCGCATTCTGCGGATAGGCATGCTCAAAGTCGACAAAGGCCTCAGGCGTCACAACGGACACCTGCATCTGCAGTGCGTCCTGCAGGTAATCGCGGGCGCAATCGGCGGCATGACGGGACGAACCCGAGGCAACGATACGCAGCGCGCCAAAGGATGCGGACTGGAAAATATAGACGAGCTGGCCTACAAGCTCGGACGAACGCTCGAGGTTCTCGCCCATACGCACATGGGCAAGCTGAACGTAATCGAGCATTTTCATCGTCTCACCTCGTAACAAATTATTAGTATTTGATACCAATCACAGTTACAGGTTACGGCTTTTTGATACCTATTTGCCGACTAATCTTTCCCCATCGGCGAACGGTCGATTTTGAACCATGTAAGGTTGTATATACAGCCTGCTTAACGATTCGAAATCAGTCGGCTTTTTCTGCCCGTTATGCAAAAACACCAGCTAGTACGTATAGGTATATCCACCCGCATCGCCGCGATTGAACGATTTGACGTACTCAATCGCCTGACCGCTCGCGTCATAGCTCACGCATTCCAGCGTCAAGGCAAGGTCTCCTTGCTCCAAATCGAGCAAGCCTGCGTCGCGTGCTCCCAGCGCCTCGATATTGAGCTTTTCCTGCGCCATGACCGGCTTTCGCCCCAGCATCTCATAGGTCTCGTACAGGCTGAAGACCGACACATCGATCTCCTCGATGGTCGGGAACAGCAGACAGGGAATCAGCGCCATCTCGATGGAGAAGGGGTCACCATTGACGCAGTTAAGACGTCGAATGGAATAGAGCAGGTCATCCTCGGCAATGCCAAACAGATCGGCATAGTACGGACCCGCATAACGCTTGGAGCGCGCGAGGATACGAACGGACGGCTCGCCTCCCGAGGCGCGGACCGATTCACGGAAGCCGCCGGTACGTTCAAACGTAACGGGCACCTTCTGCGCCACGAAGGCGCCTTTTCCGCGAACACGGCGAATCTGGCCGCGACGAACCAACTCGTCCACGGCACTTCGGATGGTCAGGCGCGTCGTGCCAAACTCCTCGGCGAGTTCGTTCTCGGACGGAATCATCGAGCCCGTGGGATATATGCCGCGCTCGATCCGCTCCTCGATACGGCGGCGTATGCGCATATAGACCGGGGTGGTCTCTACTGTTTCAGCCATTGTTCACCTGCCATGCTCTTCATGCCGTTCTTTTCGCCGTTATCGGCAAAGCGGAACTTCGTGGGCAGAATCACCGATTTGCAATGCTCCACAAAGCGCATGTCTTTATCAAACTCAATCGTGCTCTCGTAGAATACCGGCGTTCCCTCTTCTTGCTGGAGAAGCTCAGCCTCCTCGGCGTTCAAGCGCGAGATTGAGATGTGCTCGCGTCCATGCTCAACACGCACGCCGCCTTCTCTGAGCAAGACGTCGTAGAGGCTCTCGTGCTCAAAATCATGGTCGGGAAGCGACGGGCAAAGAGACAGGTTGACATGGGCTGTTTCGATTGAAGCCGGCTCGCCCTCAATAAGACGGACGCGCTGCATGCGGAGCAAGGGAGCGCCTGCGGCAACCCCGAGCTTGTCGGCAAGCGCCTCATCTGCCTCGACCGTCTCGGTGGAAACCAAGCGCGAAGAGGGGTGCAGGCCGGCAGTCCGCACGGCATCGGAGAAGTTGTACGTTTCTTGGAAGATGTTCAGTGGTTTGGGAGGACACACATACGTACCCGATCCGCGGCGGCTTTCGAGCGTTCCGCACGAAATGAGCCGCGTGATGCCAGCGCGCAACGCCGTACGCGAAACGCCAATATCTTCGCACAGCACGCGCTCGGCCGGCAGGCGATCGCCGCCGGCAAGCCGATGGTGCTGGATGTACCAAAGAATTCCCTCAACAGCACGGTCTTTGGGGGGAATTACATAAGATTCGCCTGCCATTGCACAGACTCCTCATTCAAAAATGTATGTCACCAGAATTAGGCCAGCCCTCCCATGGCATCAAACTCGGCCTTGATTTTCTCGGCGACATTCCGATACGACTTATATAGGTTTGAATCGCGTTTGACTTCGTCGGTCATAACGGGAATCTCCAATTTGGAAACCTCGTCTTTTCCCGTCTGAACCGCTACAACAACACCCATACCAAGACACATATTACGCTTGGCAGCGTTTATTTTTGCCGCTTTCGCGGGATTTGCCAGAATACACTGGGCAAATTCCTGTTTTGAAGGCGTCTCGTCGGTCTCCGGATCGCCGGCTTCGGCCACCTCGCACTGCAGCACATCCGCATAATCAAAGATCTTCGGCTGCGCACCGCGCTGATGCACGGCCCACTTGCGGCGCGTGGAATCTTGGTAGATAGCAGGCAAAAACGTAAACCGCGGCGGGTCCAAAATCGTATCCGTGATGGTAAACACATCGGGATCAAAGGCATCCTGCGGGTTTTTCTTCTTGAACAGCCCCATATCAGCCTCCCGTACTAACATTAAACAACTCAAGCTGAATATAGCACCAATTTCAAGCTTCTGCTTTAGCGCATCGGTGCATGGCGTCTATGGCTCGCCAAGCGGGGAATACACGGACGAGGGCCGGGCAAGACAAGGCTATTCCGCACGAGTATATCTCCTGGCACGCCCCTCACCTTCTTGGCGCAAATAACCTTTATCCACGAGAGACTTCAAATGGCGAATCGTCTTCGTCTTCTCAAAGCCTGTTATCTCCGACACAGTCGACCTAGAGACAAGCCTGTTTTCGGGAATAGTATCGAGCACGGCCTGCTCCGCATCCGACAATGCAGACAGGCTGTCAACAAATGGGAGCACGACGGAAACGTAACCGTCGCCCAACTCGAAGCGAGGGATAACTCCCGTGCCGTCGTATGCCCTTCTAATGCGACGAACGCCCGTGCCAAACTTTTCAATAAGGCCAACGCGAAACATACTCTCTGCTAGAACTGGGTTCCTGAGCAGCGAAAAACGTCCGTCCAGGTACGCTTCCCTCGTCATCCCCGGGACCAACCCGCCGGGCGATACGATCTCAATACCTTCCTGAAGCAGCGAGATTCTCACACATGCGCCAACGTCCCAGGCTCGGTGCGCGAGCGCATTTGCAGCAGCTTCACGATAGGCGGTCTTTGGAATCCTCTCAACAGCGGTTCTGTTCGCGCCCTTAATCACGTCATACTCACAGTACCTCTCAAAGAACGCCATCGCGCGGTCGAATTGGGTAAGGACCGAAACGCCCTCAACTACCTCCCTATCGAGAATGGTGTCCTGATCGGCTCCGAACCTTGCCATATCTATTCCGGGAAACGTGTTATTGTCTGCCAGTAGGGCAGCTGCATTCGTGAGCTTCTCGCCATCCAAAAGGCCGAGCGTCCTCATCACGTCCTTTGTTAGTTTCTCTATTCCCAGGGCATGCGACAACTCCTGTTCAAGAACAGAAAAAACCAGCTTGTCCGGGCCGGCAGCCAGTGCGTCGAAGCTCAGGTTTTGACCTTCGAGAACCAAACGCCTCAGCTCGACAGTATCGACTTCGACAGTCGCGGAATCCGACCTTCTGTAGGCTTTCCCGCCACTTAGATAGGGCTTGTCAAGCCCCTCTTCCACTGTAAGCTCGACCGTTAATCCATCCTCGCTTACCTCGAGAAGGAACATAGGGCGTGGCTTAATTGCATCGTTGATTCTGTTCTCTATATCCAAACAAGCCTGCACGGGATCCTTAATCCCCACAACGGACCCATCGTCATCGACACCAAATACTATCCGGCCGCCGCCAAAGTTGGCAAAAGCACTGACCGTCTTCAGAAAACCCCTGTTTATCTCCGATTTATATTCGAGATTGTTTGTTTCCCGTTGCATAGGCGCTCCCTAGCTCAATCGTTGCAACGATTGTACAACGATTTAATAATCGTTGCATTTTCGTTCGCGACGATTTCGATGACGGAATCGGCGGCAAATGAAATTATCAGCCCCGCATATCGAAACGGTCGAGAGGGCCGCCTCCGGGCGGGCTGCCTTGCTCTGAGAAGTTCTGCGGAGCACACTTCTCAGAGCAAGGCAGCCCGCCCGGAGGCGGCCCCAGCGCGAGACCGTCCCGGATGCCTACCTACTCGTTGTCGCCGGCAGTAAGCTGCGTTGCGGAGAGCGCGCCGTCGGCAGCGGTTGCGGCTGCGGCGTCGGGCCAGACCCAGTCGGTGAAGGCCGGGTGGTCGTAGCCCTCATCGCACGCGAACTCAAAGGCCTCGGTGCGGAATGCCTCCCACTTATCAATCTGCTCGGCAAACTTATCGGCGTCGACCATGCGCAGCACGTCGGCGGCCAGTGTCCAGCGGTCCATGTTGTTCAGGCGCAGCATGTCGAACGGCGTTGTCGTGGAGCCTTTCTCCTCGTAGCCGTGGACGCGGAAGGCATCGTGGCCGGGGCGGTTCCAGATCAGGCGGCGAATCGTGCCGGCATAGGCGTGGAACGCGAAGAGGACGGGCTTCTCGCCGCTGCCGAACAGCTCAGCCCAGCGCTCGTCGCTGAGAGCCTGGTCGTTCTCGCAGACGTTCTGGATCTTGAGCAGGTCGACCACGTTGACGAACCACACCTTGATGCCCAGCTCACGCAGCATATCGGTTGCGGCCAGGGCCTCGAGCGTCGGTACGTCACCGCAGGTGGCAACGACGACGTCGGCCTCGGCGAGCGAGTCGGCGGTCGATGCCCACTCCCAGGTCGCGACGCCCTCGGCGAGCTCTGCCTTGGCCTCGTCGACCGTCTGGAAGGTCGGAGCGGGCTGCTTGCCGCAGAAGATGGCGTTGACGCAGTCGGTGGACTGGTAGACACGCTCGGCCACGGCAAGGGCCATGTTGGCGTCGGCCGGGTAGTAGGCGTTTACGATATGCGTATCGTTAGCCTTGTTGAGCAGCAGGTCGATAAAGCCGGGGTCCTGGTGTGAGAAGCCGTTGTGGTCCTGACGCCAGACGTGGCTCGACAGCAAGATGTTAAGACCGCTAATGGGGGCACGCCACGGAATCTCGCGCTTGGTGGCCTCGAGCCACTTGCAGTGCTGGTTGACCATGGAATCGACCACATGGACAAAGCTCTCGTAGGAGCTCCACACGCCGGAGCGGCCGGTGAGCACGTAAGCCTCGAGGAAGCCCTCGCACTGGTGCTCGGACAGCTGCTCGACGACCTTGCCGGAACCGGCGAGCAGCTCGTCGTTGGCCTCATCCTCGTAGAAGCCGGCGTCCCACTGCTTCTTAGTCACCTTGTAGGCAGCCTGCAGGCGGTTGGATGCGGTCTCGTCGGGGCCGAAGATGCGGAAATCGTCCATGTTCTTGGCCAGGACTTCGGCGGTGTACTCACCAAAGACGCGGGCGGCCTCGGTGGAGCCCCAGCCGTGACCCTTCTCGGCAACGGGAATCTCGTGGGTGTGGACATCGGGCAGCTCGAGCTCGCGACGGACCTTACCGCCGTTTGCGTTGGGGTTGGCGCCAATGCGCAGCTCGCCGGTCGGCATAAAGGCCGTCACCTCGGGGCGCACCTGGCCCTCGGGCGTAAAGAGCTCCTCGGGCTTGTAGGAACGCAGCCACTCGCGCAGCACGCGGAAGTGCTCGTGGGTGTCCTTGGCGCTCGCCAGCGGCACCTGGTGGGCACGCCAAGAGTCCTCGGTCTTCTTGCCGTCGATCTGCTTGGGGCAGGTCCAGCCCTTGGGCGTGCGGAACACGATCATGGGGTAGGCAGGACGGACCACGGTCTCGCCCGCGGCGGCCTGGGCCTGAGCGGTGGCCTTGATGTCGCAGATCTCGTCGAAGACCTGCTCAAACAGGGCGGCGAAACGCTCGTGGATGCTCGCGTGGCTCTCGTCGTCAAAGCCGGCGACAAAGAAGTGCGGCTTATAGCCCATGCCCTCGAAGAACTTGGTGAGCTCCTCGTCGGACACGCGGGCGAGGATGGTGGGGTTGGCGATCTTGTAGCCGTTGAGGTGCAGGATCGGCAGGACGATACCGTCGGTTGCCGGGTTCACGAGCTTGTTGGACTGCCAAGAGGTGGCAAGCGGGCCGGTCTCGGACTCGCCATCGCCCACCACGGCCACGGCAAGCAAGCTCGGGTTGTCCATGACGGCGCCGTAGGCGTGGCTGAGCGTGTAGCCGAGCTCGCCGCCCTCGTGGATGGAGCCGGGCGTCTCGGGCGCAAAGTGGCTCGGAATGCCGCCGGGGTAGGAGAACTGGCGGAAGAACTTCTGCAGGCCGGCCTCGTCATCGGTGATGTCGGGACGAATCTCGCGGTAGGTGCCGTCGAGCAGCGACTGGGCGGTACCGGCGGGACCGCCGTGACCGGGGCCCATCAGGAAGATGGCGTTCTGGTTGTGATCGGCGATGAGGCGGTTGACATGACCGAACAGGAAGTTAATGCCGGGCGTGGTGCCCCAGTGGCCAACCAGGCGGTGCTTAACGTCGGGGCGGCCAAAGTCACGCGTCTCACCGGTCTTCTCGTCCACAAAGTCGGTACGCATGAGTGGGTTGGAGCGAAGGTAGATCTGGCCGACGGACAGGTAGTTCGAAGCGCGCCAATACAGATCGACACCCTCGAGCTCGGAAGCCGGAACCTCGTGTCCCAGTTTTTGCCACGGCGTTCCCAGTGTTTTAGCCATTGTTTATGTCCCTTCGCTGCACGGTCGCCCTCCGATACGGCAACCCTTCGTTGGGACCAGTATATTTGCTAAAACGTTTTATCATGGTGAAAAAACGTTTTACCATCCTTATCAATCCCATCGATTAGCAAAACGCGACATTCACCTGCGGCGTTGATTGTCACAGGTACTCCACATTCGGTCTCTGCAAATTGGTAAACGTGTTTAGTTGTGTTTAGTAAGCTCGAGCACGCTGTCCTTAACGATAAGCTCCGGCTCCAGAACGACCTCTTCGGCACGCCTGCCGCCCCTACCGGCAAGACGCTTGGACATGCAGCCAAAAGCATGCTCCGCAAGGACACCAGGGTCCTGCTCAATCGCGGTCAGCGCCGGCTCAAAGAGAACGTCGGCCGCCGAGTTGTCATAGCTCACCACCGAGATATCGCCCGGGATGCTCTTCCCCATCTCGTGCAAGCGCTTGAGCAAACCGAGGGCAATGTTATCCGAGCTTGCGAACACGGCAGTGGCGTCAGTTGCGAGCACTGCCTCCGAGGCCTCGTATGCGCTCGGAATGTAGTACTCGCTCTCAAACTCCAAACGCGCGTCGATCGGCAGGCCAACCTCGCGCAGCGCGCGCTCATAGCCGGCAAGTCGCTTGCGACCCGTATTGGAACGGCGGGCATTAACCAGGCAGGCAATACGGCGGTGGCCTTGCTCGATCAGATAGCGGGTGGCCATATAGCCGCCCATCTCGTGGTCGAACATCACTTTGTCGCACTCGAGCCCCTCAATGGCACGGTCGACCATTACGGCTGGGATGGGCAGGTGGCTGACTTCTTCGCGCAGGGCGCGGTCATCGGAGAACTCGTCACCCACCACCAGGAAGACGCCATCAACGCCGCGCGTCACCAGCTGGCGCAGCAGCTCCAGATCGTCATCGGCGCTTCCGCCCGAGCTGGTAATGAAGAGCGCATAGCCGTCCTCGCGGCAGCGCTTTTCCAGGCTACCGGCGAGCGAGGCAAAAAAGCGGCTCTCGATGTTAGGGACGATAAGGCCCAGCGTGCGCGACTCGCGCATAACCAGGCTGCGCGCAATCTGGTTGGGAACATAGTGGTTGCGCGCCGCGACCTCTTTGATGAGCTTGCGGTTTTCTTCCGAGATGCGACAGGGCCGATTATTGAGAACAAGCGAGACCGACGAGGGGGAAAGCCCCACCTCCTGGGCGATCTGCTTGAGGGTGACTTTGTTGGCCATCTCGCTCCTTCCGGGTTTACGCGCAATCTCTTGAAAGTATAGCGACTACCCCTCTACCTCGGTGATAAACACTTTACCAATCCGGTGGACGGCTGTTTTATCGCCGCCAGCGCACCAAATCCGTCCGGGTGGGGTATATTGCAATCGATTGATGACAACGACCACCAAAAGGCGGATATTCGTATGCACGAGAACGATTTTTTTAACGAGGACCTGCTGTGCGCGCTCGCTGGCGTTGCCGGCGAGGACAACGTGCTGATGAGCGAGCCCATGCGCGAGCACACCACGTTTAAGATCGGCGGTCCGGCCGACGTCTTTGTCACGCCCGATACTGAGCAGGGCCTCGTCGCCACGCTCGATACCTGCTATCGCTGCAATCTACCACTCACCATCGTGGGCAACGGCTCCGACTTGCTCGTCGGCGACAAGGGCATCCGCGGCGTCGTCGTAGCGCTGGGCGAGGGCCTCTCCGACATTACGGTCGACGGCACGCACGTCACGGCGGCAGCCGGCGCCTTGCTTTCCGATGTCGCAGCCGCGGTAGCCGAGGCCGGCCTTACCGGCATGGAGCCCATCTCGGGCATTCCCGGATCGGTCGGCGGTGCCTGCTACATGAACGCCGGAGCATACGGCGCTTGCATGGCCGATGTGCTGGAGTCCGTGCGCGTCTACAAGCCCGCCCGCATGCTCGACGACGGCACCCGCGGTAGCGGCAGCATTATTGAGTTCGATGTCGATGAGCTCAACCTGGGCTATCGCAAGAGCCGCATTGCCGACGACGGTTTCGTCGTGCTTTCGGCCACTTTCAATCTCGCCCCGGGCAACGCCGCGATGATCAAGGCCGACATGGACGACTACCGCCAGCGCCGCGAGGACAAGCAGCCGCTCGACATGCCGAGTGCCGGCTCCACCTTCAAGCGCCCCGAGGGCTACTTTGCCGGCAAGCTCATCATGGACGCCGGCCTGCGAGGACACGCCATCGGCGGCGCGCAGGTGAGCGAAAAGCACTGCGGCTTCATCGTCAACGCCGACCACGCCACCGCAGCCGATGTCGACGAACTCATCCGCCACATCCAAGCAACCGTCAAAGACCAATTCAACGTAGACCTAGAACCCGAAGTCCACCGAGTAGGCGAATTCCTCTAAAAAAGAAGGCCCCGAAAGGGGCCTTCACTTTCTTTAATTCAGACAACCAGTCCGGTGTGTCGCGCCCCGAACCCGAGAGGGCCGCGTGCCCGCCCGCAATATATTTGATTGATCGCGAGTTCCGCACGCAAAGAAGGCCACTTAATGTGGCCTTCGTCTTGCGCAGGACTGTAGAGCAGGCAACCTTATGCCTCGCCCGCAGTCCCGGACCAACCAGCTTCAAGCCGCAGTTACGACAGCGCAATACCGCCAAGCCAGCCCCAACGCACGCCAGAGCCAGTACCATAAAAGCTGATGAACGAATCAAGCGACTTCGATGTAATGGCACCCTCGTTGCTCATAACGATGCCGCCGCCAACGTAGATACCCACATGACCGTAGATAAGGCCCGGAGCACCCGTGCCGCTGTGCGAGGAATCGGCCACGATCATGCCCACCTGCAGCGCCGAGCGGTCGGAGCTATAGCACCAGGCGTTGAACATGTCGCAGGCGTTGCCGCCAAAGTAGCCAACGCCGGCGTTACGGAAGACATTGGTAACCCACGCCGCGCACCAGTTCTGACCCGGCGAAGGCGTGGAGTAGCACGCGTTGACGACAGCCTGCTGCTTGCCCGAGCCGGCATTCTGCTGCGGAGTTCCGGGCGCATACGATCCACCGCCCGAGCTCGAACCACCCGAGTAGGAATTGTTCTTGTTCGCGGCGGCCGCGGCAGCGGCGGCCTTCCTGGCAGCCTCCTCAGCCTGGGCGGCAGCGAGGATCTCGGAATCGCGCTGAGCCATGAGTTCCTTGACGTCGTCGGAAAGACCGTTCAGCACGGTCTGGACTTCTTGCTGCTTGGCCTGCATATCCTGCATCTGAGCCGTCTGCTGGTCCTTGAGTTTCTCCAGGTCGGCCTTTTGTGATTCGAGCTCGGTCTTCTGTGCGTCGAGCTCAGCCTGAATCGTCTGGATATCCTCGATGGCATCGCGGTCGCTCTTGTTGATCTTCTCAACGTAATGCGCGTTGGCAACGAGTTCCTCAAACGAGCCAGAGGCCAGCAGCAGCGACAGGATGTTCGTGCCGCCGGACTTGTAGCTGGCGGCCACGCGATCGGAAAGGTCGTTGCGCTTCTTCTTGAGCTCGGCCTTCTTTTCATCGATCTGGGCCTGCGTGTCGTCAATCTTGCCCTGGACATTCTCGATGTCATTGAGGGTCTGGGCATTCTTGTTGGCCAGCGCCGCATACTCATTTGCGATGCTGTCGAGCTGGGCCTGAACCTCGTCGAGCTGGGCCTGGGCGGCATTCAATTTATCGGTGGTTTCTTTGGAAGCCTCCGCCGCATGGGCGCGAGTGGGCAGGCCAAAAAGAACTGCCGCAGAAGCGGCGCCGAACAGGGCCTTAAGGGCAGTGCGGCGCGAGAGCTCCTGGGAAAGGATGGAATCGCTGTTTGGTGACATATGTACTCCGTTACATGCTTATTTATATGTCGCTCAACTCATACATATTAGCGTACATATGGCGCGTCCCAACGATTTCCACGAACGGCAGGAAACTACAAGGTCGGCGGCTCGTAAGCAATTGTCAAATTTGAGGTAACAATTGAGCAAGCTCTTATATGAGTACGTTAACATAATCCTCTGCTTTTCCTACAGTGCACCATTTGGGCGTCCCCGCCTGCGCTATACTCCCCTCTAGAAGTGTTCCTGATTCGATAGGAGACTACATGTCCAAAGCACTCGACCCCAAAGACACCTGCGTCCTCGTTACCGGTGGCGCCGGCTTTATCGGCTCGCACACCGTCGTTCAGCTGCTCGAGGGTGGCTACCAGGTCGTCATCGTCGATGATCTCTCCAACTCCAGCGCCGTCGCCGTCGACCGCGTCAAGACCATCGTGGGCGACGAGGCCGCCAAGAACCTCACCTTCTACGAGGCCAACGTGCTCGACCGCGATGCGATGAACAAGATCTTCGATACCCATCAGATCGACCGTGTCATCCACTTTGCCGGCTTTAAGGCCGTCGGCGAGTCGGTGAGCAAGCCCGTCGAGTACTACCACAACAACATCGAGAACACCCTGGTGCTCATCGACGTCATGCGCAACCATGGCTGCAAGTCCATCATCTTCTCGAGCTCCTCGACCGTCTACGGCGACCCGGACAACCCGCCCGTCACCGAGGAAGACCCCAAGAAGCCCGCAACCAACCCCTATGGCTGGACCAAGTGGATGATCGAGCAGATCCTTATGGACGTCCACACCGCCGACCCCGAGTGGGACGTCGTGCTGCTCCGTTACTTCAACCCCATCGGCGCTCATCCGTCGGGCCTGATCGGCGAGGACCCCAAGGGCATCCCCAACAACCTGGTGCCCTATGTCGCCCAGGTCGCCGTGGGCAAGCTCGAGGCCGTTCAGGTCTTTGGCAACGACTACCCCACCCCCGACGGCACCGGCGTGCGCGACTACATCCACGTGTGCGATCTGGCCTCTGGTCACGTTGCCGCCCTTAACTGGATGAACGGCAAGACCGGCGTCGAGATCTTTAACCTGGGCACCGGCACCGGCACCTCGGTACTCGAGGTCGTCGCCGCCTTCTCCAAGGCTTGTGGCAAGGAGCTGCCCTACGTGATCCGCGAGCGCCGCGCCGGCGACATCGCTGCCAACTGGTGCGATGCCTCCAAGGCCGAGCGCATGATGGGCTGGAAGGCCCAGTACGACATCGCGGACATGTGCCGCGATAGCTGGAACTGGCAGAGCCACAACCCCAACGGCTTCACCGACGCCGAGTAGCAAAAACCTACATACCGTTCTTGCCCCGATCTCACGTTGTGAGGTCGGGGCTTTTTCATGGCATGTAGCCATTCGCCGAAAATCGACCAACTTTTTTATCTTGCCTGTACATGTTTAAACAACATGTTTTACAATAGGCGTATCGAATCAGAACATCGGAGGCGGACTGCACACCCATCGGCAGGCCGACCCCACAACAAGAAGGTTGGTGAGCGCATTCATGGAGCGTGCAAGCGGCGTCCTCATGCCCGTCTCATCTCTGCCCGGACCATACGGAATCGGCGGCTTTGGCTGGAATGCCTACGACTTCGTCGATTTTCTCGCCTCGTGCAAACAACATTACTGGCAGATTCTGCCCCTTACGACGACCAGCTATGGCGATTCGCCTTATCAGTCGTTCTCGGCCCGCGCAGGCAACCCCAACTTTATCGACTTTGCCGAGCTTATCGAGGCAGGGTATCTGGAGCAGCGCGATATCGATGGCGTGTATCTGGGATCCGACCCCAGCAATGTCGACTACGGTGCTATCTTTGGCGGCCGCCGTCAGATTCTCGACCGCGCCGCCGAGCGCTTTGCTGCCGACAAGCCGGCCGATTTCGATGACTTTATCCAGGCCAACGAGGACTGGCTCATCCCCTACTGTGAGTTCATGACCGTCAAAGAGGAGTGCGGTCTCAAGGCGTTTTGGGAGTGGCCCGCGGAGCTCCGCACCCGCGGCGAGGCTTCCGCCAAGGTCTGCGCCGACCATCCGGCGCGTATGCTCTACCACCAGATGACGCAGTACTTCTTCGATCGCCAGTGGAGCCGCCTCAAGGCCTATGCCAACGAGCGCGACATTCTCATCATCGGCGACCTGCCCATCTATGTCTCGCGTGACTCCGTCGAGATGTGGGCGACACCTGAGCTCTTTAAGATCGACGCCGCCGGCAATCCCGTGAGCGTCGCCGGCACGCCGCCCGACCAGTTCTCGGCTACCGGCCAGTACTGGGGCAACCCCATCTACGACTGGGACGCCATGGAGGCCGACGGCTTCTCCTGGTGGGAGGGCCGCATTCGCGCCGCCCTCGACATGTACGACGTCATCCGCCTGGATCACTTCCGCGGCTTCGAGGCCTATTGGGAGGTGCCGTTCTCCTCGCCTGATTCGTCCTACGGTTCGTGGACGCAGGGTCCCGGCCTCAAGCTCTTCAAGACGCTCGAGGAAAAGCTCGGCACGCTGCCCATCATCGCCGAGGACCTGGGCTTCCTCACCCCCGGCGTCATCGATATGCGCGACAACTCGGGCTTCCCCGGCATGAAGATCCTGCAGTTTGCCTTTGAGGGCACCAACTCGTACTACCTGCCGCACAACTACATTGCCAACACCGTCGCCTACGTGGGCACCCACGACAACGAGACGGCACGCGGCTGGTTTGAAGGAACGGCTACCCCGCGTCAGCGCGAGCAGACAGCCCTGTACACCCATCAGCAGGCCGGCGAACCCATCGCCGACGCGCTCAACCGAACCATCGCAGCCAGCGTGAGCGACACGTGCATCTACACCATGCAGGACCTGCTCAACTTGGGCAACGAGGCGCGCATCAACACCCCTGCCACGCTGGGCGGCAACTGGACCTGGCGCATGCTCGACGGCGCCATCACCCGCGAGCTCGAGCACAAACTCACCGACTGGACCGAGACCTACTTCCGCATCCCGTCGGAAGCCGAAATCGAGCTTCCTCAATAGGAGCTACCGCGCCCGACCCCTCCCCACCGTGCGGACGCGCTTGCTTACCCGCGCGAGGCCACCCCAATCCCCTCGCGCGGGATTCTTATGAATTGCAGACATGAAACAACCCATCACAGGAGAAAACATGCCCCAAATTAACCTCATGGAACTCGCCGAGCAGTCTTTTGGCACCTCGCTCGAGCAGCTCGACGACCGTCGCATTTACAAGCTGCTGGTCAAACTCGTGCAGGAGCGCTCCGCCACCTGCCCGCTCAACAACGGCAAGAAAAAACTCTATTACATTTCCGCCGAATTTTTGATCGGCAAGCTGCTCATCAACAACATGATCGACCTCGGCATCTACGACGAGGTTAAGGACCAGCTCACCGCCGCAGGCCACGACCTCAACAAGATCGAGGAATTCGAGGTCGAGCCGTCGCTCGGCAACGGCGGCCTGGGCCGCCTGGCCGCGTGCTTCCTGGATTCCATCGCCACGCTGGGCTTGACCGGCGATGGCGTGGGCCTCAACTATCACTACGGTCTGTTCCGTCAGCGCTTTGTCGACAACCAGCAGAAGGCCGTCCCCGACGAGTGGCTCGGTGAGCAGGACATCCTAGTCGACGATGACCGCTCCTACACCGTCGAGTTCGGCGATTTTGCCGTTACCTCCAAGCTCGTCAACATCGATGTGCCCGGTTACGACCAGCCCACCAAAAACCGCCTGCGCCTGTTCGACCTGGCGAGCGTCGACGACGGCCTGGTCCCCGGCAGCTCCATCGACTTCGACAAGACCGAGATCGCCAAGAACCTCACCTTGTTCCTCTACCCCGACGATTCCGACGAGCAGGGCCGCCTACTTCGCATCTATCAGGAGTACTTCATGGTGAGCAACGCCGCCCAGCTCCTGATTGACGAGGCCGTCGAGCGCGGCAGCAACCTGCACGATCTGGCCGACTACGCCGTGGTCCAAATTAACGACACGCACCCCACCATGGTCATCCCCGAGCTCATTCGCTTGCTCACCACCGAGCATGGCATCGAGTTTGACGAGGCCGTGACCATCGTACGCTCCATGGTCGCCTACACTAACCACACGATCCTTGCCGAGGCGCTCGAGAAGTGGCCGCTCGCCAGCCTGCAGAAGGTCTCCCCTGCCATCGCCGACATTATCGTCAAGCTCGATGAGATCGCGAAAGCCGAGCACGATGACCCGCGCGTCGCCATCATCGACGAGCACGACACCGTCCACATGGCCCACATGGACATCCACTTTGGCTTCTCCATCAACGGCGTAGCCGCCCTCCACACCAAGATCCTGGAGGACACCGAGCTTCATCCGTTCTACGAGATCTATCCCGAGAAGTTCTCCAACAAGACCAACGGCATCACCTTCCGCCGTTGGATCCATGGCGCCAACCCCGCGCTCGCCAGCTTGCTCGACGATGTAATCGGCACCGATTGGCGCAGCACCGGCGACCTGAGCAAGCTTGCCGAATTCGCCGACGACAAGGATGTTCTTGAGCGCCTGGCTGCCACCAAGATCGAGGCCAAGGCCATCATGCGCCAGTTCATGGCGCTTGAGCAGGGTGTGACCATTCCCTCCAACGCCATCATCGACGTCCAGGTCAAGCGTATCCACGAGTACAAGCGCCAGCAGATGCTCGCGCTCTACATCATCTGGAAGTATCTCGACATCAAAAACGGCAATAAGCCTAAGCACCCCGTCACCATCATCTTTGGCGGCAAGGCGGCCCCTGCCTACACCATCGCCCAAGACATCATTCACCTAATCCTGACGCTGTCGCAGTGGATCGCCAACGACCCCGACGTGGCTCCCCACCTGCAGGTCGTCATGATCGAGAACTACAACGTCACCGCCGCTGAGCGCGTGATTCCCGCTGCCGACATCTCCGAGCAGATCAGCCTGGCCTCCAAGGAGGCGAGCGGCACCTCCAACATGAAGTTCATGCTCAACGGTGCCCTGACCCTGTGCACGCTCGACGGCGCCAATGTGGAGATCGCCGAGCTCGTCGGCGACGAGAACATCTACACCTTTGGTGCCTCGTCCAAGCAGGTCGAGCAGCTCTACGCCGACGGCACCTATGACGCCGGCGCGCTCTACCGCAAGCCCGGCATCAAGCTGCTAGTGGACTTCATCACCAACCCCGCCTTTATGGCGACCGGCAACGCGGAGCGCCTGCAGCGTCTGCACGACGACATCAAGGGCAAGGACTGGTTTATGGCCCTGCTCGACATTGAGGAGTACATCCAGACCAAGGAGCGCGTGCTGGCCGACTACGAGGACCAGGATGCCTGGATGCGCAAGGCGCTGATCAACATCGCCAACGCCGGCACCTTCTCGTCCGACCGTACGATCTCCCAGTACAACGACGAAATCTGGCACCTGGACTAACCCATTCCCCTTACCCATCCTCTTGAAAGCGGAGTCGTGGCAACACGGCTCCGCTTTTTGTGCCCGCGTGTTGCCCGTGGCCCGCCTCGACCAAATCGTCTCAATCTGTAACACCCACTCGGCCAAAACGGTCCTACCTGTTACAGATCAAGACAAACCGGTCCTTTCCCTAGGATTTATCTCAATCTGTAACACCTAACGTCCGAAATCCGCCCTTACTGTTACAGATCGAGACAAATAGATAAGCTGGCTAAAACAATCTCAATCTGTAACAGGTAGCTGCCGAAATCAGCCTCTCGTGTTACGGATTGAGATGGGAGGACAGGCAGCTCGACAACATCTCAACTTGTAACACCTAGGCCCAATTTGGCCCTCCTCCTGTTACAGATCAAGACAAACTGACAGATGGGCAGCCCCGGCACAAAGAAAGGCTCCCCTCTCGCCCAGTGGACGGAAGGGGAGCCTTATATGTGACCACGGCAAAAGGATGGCAAAGCCGCAGTCGCCCAAAGGGAGGGCCTGGATGCACCGGGCCTAGATAAGGTTCTTGCCAGACACCTTATCGAAGAGATGGGTCGCGTTCTTCTCGAACTTGAACCAGATGGGGTCGCCCGCCTTGAGCGCACCCTTGGCCTCAAGGTCGACAACGGGAATGATCAGGACGAACTGGCCATCGGGAGCAGTCACGTGGACGTGCTCGGTCGAACCCATGAGCTCAGTCACCTCGACGGTGCCCTGGAGCGCGCCCTCCTCGCCCTTGTCGGCAAGCAGGATCTGCTCGGGGCGCACGCCGGCCGTGATCTCCTTGACGTCGCCGCCGTCCCAGTTGAGGGCAAGCTGAGCGCAAGTCTCGGGGGCGAGCGCAACGTTCATATCCTCGGTCTTGACGGTAAAGCCGTCGCCCGAGCGCACCAGCTGGGCATCGAAGAAGTTCATCTGCGGCACGCCGATAAAGCCGGCGACGAAGATGTTCGCGGGGTGGTTGAAGACCTCTTGCGGCGTGGCGATCTGCTGGACGACGCCGTCCTTCATGACCACGATGCGGTCGCCGAGGGTCATGGCCTCGGTCTGGTCGTGGGTGACGTAGATGAAGGTGCCCTTGATCTCGTGGCGCAGCTTGATGAGCTCGGCGCGCATCTGGTTACGAAGCTTGGCGTCCAGGTTGGACAGCGGCTCGTCCATCAGGAAGACCTTGGGGTCACGAACGATAGCGCGGCCGATGGCGACGCGCTGGCGCTGGCCGCCCGAAAGCGCCTTGGGCTTACGGTCGAGGTACTCGGTAATACCCAAGATCTCGGCGGCGGAGCGAACCTTGCGGTCGATCTCGTCCTTGGGGACCTTCTTGAGCTCAAGCGTAAACGCCATGTTCTCGTACACCGTCATGTTGGGGTACAGAGCATAGCTCTGGAACACCATGGCGATATCGCGGTCCTTGGGAGCGACGTCGTTGACGCGCTTGCCGTCGATGAGCACATCGCCCGAGGTAATGTCCTCCAGGCCGGCAACCATGCGCATCGTCGTGGACTTACCGCAGCCAGAAGGGCCAACGAGGACGATGAACTCCTGGTCGTGAACGGTGAGGTTGAAGTCCTCTACAGCGAGCACACCGTCCTCGGTAACCTTGAGGTTGTGCTTCTTCTCCTCGGTCTTCTTCTTTTTGCCAAAGAAGCCCTTCTTTTTTGACTCGTTGTTGGGATACACCTTCTGAACATGTTTGAGAACGATCTCGGCCATGTCTCTACCTTTCGATACGCGGCGCCGCGCTGAGGGGCGCCGCCAAAACTTGCAAAACAGTTACGGCATCAGCCCTTGACGGCACCTGCCACCACACCGTCGATGATGTACTTCTGGCAGAAGATGTACATGATGACGATGGGGACAACGACCATCATGATGCAGGCCATCATGGGGCCGAGCTCGACGTGGCCATAGCCGCCACGGAAGTACTGGATCAAGATAGGAATGGTCTTGTACTTGGTGGAGTCGAGCGTAAGGTAGGGCAGCAGATAGTCGTTCCAGACCCACATGGTCTCAAGGATGCCGACCGAAAGATAGGTGGGCTTCATGATGGGGAGGACGATCTTAAAGAACACCTGGACCGGGTTGCAGCCGTCGATCATGGCCGCTTCCTCAATCTCGAGCGGGATGTTCTTGACGAAGCCGGCGAACATAAAGACCGCGAGGCCCGCGCCAAAACCAAGGTAGATGAAGCAGATGTTAAACGGCGTGTTAAAGCCGATGCGGTCCGCGAGGTTGGACAGCGTGAACATGAGCATCTGGAACGGTACGACCATCGAGAAGACGAACAGGTAATAGAAGAAGTTCGAGATCTTGCTGTTGACGCGCACCACGTACCAAGCGCACATGGAGCAGCACACCAGAATCAGCACGACCGACGTGACCGTGATGATGAGCGAGTACATAAACGCCGAGGCAAAGCCCTGCTCGTTCAGAGCGTGCACGTAGTTTGCGAGGCCGTTGAACGTCTCGGGCGTGAGCAGATCGAACGCCGTGGTGGTGCTGATTGCGGTCGCTTTCTTAAAGGAATTGAGCGCAATCATGAACACGGGGTAGATCCATGCGAGCGACAGAATCGTAAAGAAGATCGAGAGCGCGCGGTTGATAGCCTTATCGCGTTTCATTACTGCTGCACCTCCTTGGACCTCGTGGCCTTAAGCTGGATCATAGAAATAGCGACAACCAGGATGCAGAAGATAACTGCCTTGGCCTGACCGATGCCCTGCCATGCGATGCCAGCACGCGAATAGAACGTGTTGTAGATGTTCAGGGCGAGCATCTCGGTGGAGTGCGCCGGGGCGCCACCGGTAAGGGCGAGGTTCTGGTCGAACAGCTTAAAGCCGTTGGTGATGGACAGGAACAGGCAGATGGTGATGGTCGGCATCAGGTTGGGGATCTTAACCTTCCAAAACGTCTGCCATGCCGTAGCGCCATCGACCTTGGCGGCCTCGATGTAGTCAGACGGAATGGACTGCAGACCGGCGATGTAGATGATCATCATGTAGCCGACCTGTTGCCACAGGGTCAGGATGATAAGGCCCCAGAAGCCAGCGGCGGAGTTGAGGGCGATAAGCTGGGCACCCACGTTGGAGAGCAGGCAGTTGATCAGAATCTGCCAAATGTAACCCAGTACAATGCCGCCAATCAGGTTAGGCATAAAGAAGATCGTACGGAAGATGTTGGTGCCCTTGAGCGCCTTGCGAGTGAGCGCCTGCGCAATGGCCAGCGCGATCACGTTGATGAGCACCGTCGACAGGAAGGCAAACGCCACGGTAAAGAAGAACGACGTGGAGAACTGCGGATCGGACAGCGCGCGCACGTAGTTCTCGATACCGACAAAGTGCGCGTTATTGATGGTAATAAACTGGCAGAACGAGAGATAGAAACCCTGGATAAAGGGAATCACGAACCCGATCATAAACGCCAGGCACGTGGGCAGCATAAAGAGCGGCCACCAGCGCTTGAGTGCTTTGCCCATAGAAGGGTCCTTTCAATATGCAGGGGGCGGGCAAACCTACGTCTGCCCGCCCCCTGTCGCTAATCAGATAGCTTGGGCAGCAACTGCTTACTCGGAAGCAGCCTTCTCGGTCTTCCAGCCATCGACGAAGGCGTTCTTGACGCCGTCCCACTTGGTGTTGTCGGCAGCATAAGCGATGAGAGCCTGCTTGAGGTTCTTCTTCCACTCCTCGGAGGGGATGTAAACGAAGTCCCAAGCGACGGTCTTCTTGCCGTCCTTGGCCATAGCAACGGCCTGCTGAGAGAAGACGTTGGTGGTCTCCTTAGCGCTCTTGAACGGGGCGGTCAGACCCATCTTGTCAGCGATGATGCTGGTGGCGGTGTCAGAAGTGACGCACCAATACATGAAGTCCTCGGTGGCCTTCTGGGCATCCTCGGAAGCCTGGGAGCTGACGCACCAGTAGTTCTCGCCGCCGGAGCACAGGCCCTGGTTCTCCTCGCCGTCGACGCCGATGTAGATCGGCAGCATGCCGAGCTGGTCGTCGGTCATACCGGCCTTGGTGAGGTCGGCGTAGGCCCAAGAGCCGTTCTGATAGAAGACGGCCTTGCCGGTTGCGAACTCGTTGGTGGCGTCGTCACCGGTCTTGGAGGCGAGCTGCGAAGGATCGCAGGTGGAGTCGGTGATGTACAGGTCGAAGATCTGCTTAAAGTTGTCGAGATACTCGCCCTTGATCTCGTCGTCCTCCTGATTGTGCTCCTTCTCGAACTCGTAGTAGAGCGGGAGGTTGGCGAGGTGCGTGGTGTAGCGCCAGCTGGAGGAGTCATCCATACCGGCGGAAGTGAAGGCACCGTCAACGCCGAGCTCGTCCTTGCGGGCCTGGATGTCATCGGCGCAAGCCTTCAGCTTGTCGAAGGAGTTGATGTCCTCGGCCTTGTAGCCGGCCTTCTCGAGGAGCTCCTTGTTGTAAATGATGCCGTAGCTCTCCTGAACCCAGTCGATACCCAGATCCTTGCCGTCGGACTGCAGCGCCAGGGAGTCGTCGATGAGCTCGCCGCGGAGCTTGGTGTCGGAAAGATCGGCGCAGTAGTCCTTCCAGTTCTTAAGGCCGGTGGGGCCGTTGACCTGGAACAGCGTCGGAGCGGAGCTCTTGGACATCTCGGACTTGAGCTTCTCCTCGTAGGTGTTGGAGGCGGCGGTCACGATCTTGACCTCGACGCCCTTCTCCTTCTTGTACGCCTTGGCGATCTCCTTCCACTCCTTGTCGACCTCGGGCTTGAACTGGAGGAAGTAGACCTCGGCAGCGTCACCAGAAGCAGAGGAGCCAGAGCCGGCAGAACCACCGCAGCCCACGAGGCCCAGACCAAGAACCGCAGCCGCGGAACCAGCAAAGCCCAGGAACTGCCTTCTGCTCATTTCGTTCTTCATTACAATCCACCCTTTCACACCGTGGCGGCACCCTTTGCCGCCGCCTTCGGAGATTGGCTCGGGGACTTTGCCCCTTTTGCTGACTTGTACAATACGCTATTTGGCTAGTTGTTTGAACAAGTATTACTAGAGCGGTAGAAAAACTTCGGTGAACGGTAATTTCGACTTGATACTTGACAAGTTTTGTATAAACAATTATTTGTTATCGAATGCAGAGAAAACGCCCGATCAAGCCGATGCATCGTCGGTTTGACCGGGCGTTTTCGCTTTGAGGGCATGAGTCTCGTCAGGCTGCGAGCTAGCCGGCTATCGCTTGGAATTGACGCGGTAATGGAAGATCTCGGGGTGTGTGCGGGCATGCGTGACCTCGAACAAGATGCCGTCCGAGGTGTACGACTGGCTCTCCATAACGGCGACGCAGTTGTACTTGCCGAGGTCCAGATAGCTGCAGTCTTCATCGTTGGCGAGCTCGACACTCACCGTACGACGGCTCGCCATCACTTTGACGCCGCGCTTGTGCTCCAGATAGCCGTAGATAGAATCCGCCGCGATCTCGGGGGTCAGGCCCTTGGCGATCGACGCCAAAAAGTAGCCATGGTCCACTTGGCGCGCGCTGCCGTTGAGGCTTCGGACACGCACTACGCGAATCAGCTCCTCGCCCACCTTAAAGCCCAGGCGACGTGAGAGTTGCTCAGTGCAAATCAAATGTTCAAAAGACTTGACCTCGGTCGATGCGACGGCATTGTTGCGTTTTGCGAACTCGCCAAACGACTCAACCTCTTCGAGTGCGCCCAGCATGTCGGTTTCGCCCGTAAGCCAAATAACGCGCACGCCCTTACCGTGTATAGGCTGCACAAACATCTGGTCGGCCAGCATGCTCAAGGCGCGTCGAACGGTATTGCGCGTGCAGCCAAACTCCGCGGTCAGCTCGGCTTCGGTTGGCAGCATCTCCTGAAACGCATAGGTCCCGTTGATGATGCGCGAACGGATCTCGCGGTAGATTCCTTCGTAAATCGCTTTTGGCATGATTTCACCTCTAATGAATATGTATGGCTAGGCACGATAGCATTTCTTAAAGTTGTTTAAACCGATTATCGGTAAAGCACGGATTATTTACCGTCGACGGTTCCCCCGAAACCCAAATCGGACCGAATCAAAACCGTCAATGCGGCAAGCAGCCAGTCCTCTACAATGAGTTCATTGTTTAAACGTTCTTGCTCGCACAGCATGTTGCATCCGAAAGGCATATTATGCTGCAGAAAATCCAACGTTTTGGCGGAGCCATGTTCGCGCCCGCCATGCTGTTTTCTATATCAGGCCTCATGGTCGGCATCTCCGCCCTCGCCACGACCGCAGACATTGTCGGCGACCTTGCCGTATACGGAACGCCTTGGTACTTCTTCTGGACCATCGTCCAGCGCGGATCGTGGACGGTCTTTAGGCGCCTTCCGCTCCTGTTTGCCATAGCCCTACCCATTGGCCTCGCCCAAAAGCAACCGGCGCGCTGCTGCCTCGAAGCGCTCGTGGCATATTTTGCCTACTGCTTCTTTTTGAGCGAGATCATCAAAATCAGCGGTGACAACCTGGGTCTTATGTACCCCTCATCCCTTGCTCCCGCCACCGGCATCACCGTCATCGACGGCATCAAGACCCTCGACACCGGCATCATCGGACCGCTGGCGGTTTCAACCATCGTCGTTGCCATCCATGACCGCTTCTACGATGCCAAGGTGCCCGATTGGCTTGGCACGTTCTCCGGCTCCTCGCTGGTCTACCTCATCAGCTTTTTCGCCGTTCTCGGCCTCGCCATCGTCTCGGCAATCGCCGTTCCCTTTATATATGGAGCGACCGATACGTTGCGCCATGCGCTTGCGGGAGTCGGCACCTTAGGCGTGGGCCTCTTCGTGTTTTTGGAGCGCGCCCTCGAACCCTTCGGCCTGCACCACCTGCTCTACATGCCGATCTACTACGACAACCTGGTCGTAAACGAAGGCGTCTACGCCACGTGGACCAACCTGCTTCCCATCCTTTCCCACAGCACGCGCCCCCTTAAGGAACTTGCTCCTTGGGCTGGCTTTACCGCCACCGGCTGGGTCAAACTCTTTGGCTTGCCCGCCATCGCCGCGGCGTTCTACACCACCGCAAAACCCGATCGCAGGGCCGGCCTTAAGGTCATCCTGCTGCCTGCCATCGTCACCTCGGTGGTCTGCGGCGTCACCGAACCGCTCGAGTTCCTCTTTATGTTCACCTATCCGGGGCTCTTCGTGCTCTATGCCGCCTTATCGTCCTGCCTTGCCATGGCCATGAATTTCTTTGGCATCGTGGGCATTTTCTCGGGCGGCCTTATGGAAATGGCGGCCTTCAACTTTATCCCGCTCATGCGCACGCACGCCGGTGCCTACCTTATGGCACTCGGTATTGGGCTTGCCTTTAGCGTCATCTTTTTCCTGAGCTTCCGCGGTATCATCCTAGCCCTCGACCTTAAAACCCCGGGGCGCGAGGACCATGGCGCCAATCGCGCCACCGACAAACAGTCAGCAAAGAGCGTGGAGGACAAAGGGGACTCTTTCGATGATGATTCAGCCAATGCGCAGGCAAACCTCGATCACCTGCTTGCCGAGCACGTCGTCGAGCTTTTGGGTGGCGTTGGCAACATCGTGGGCGCAACCAACTGCGCCACACGCCTGCGCGTGGAGGTCGTCGATCCCTCTATCGTCGCGGACAATGCATCGTTTGTCGCAGCCGGTGCCAAGGGCCTCATCATCACCGGCAAAACCGCCCAGGTGATCATCGGCATCTCCGTTTTGCGCATTAAGGAGCACTTCGATCAGATCATGGGGCTCGAGCCGGGCTTTGCCCCCGAAGAGCCCCATCCCGTGCCCGGCGACACTCTTCAAAAGCCTGCAAATATCTGCTTCTTTGATATCGACGGAACGCTTGCCTGGCAAGACCCCCGCGTGGCCCAGGAGCTCCCCGAGGACGAACGGGACCTCTCCCCCTATCCCAACGAGGCCGTCTCACAGGCCATCCGCACATTCGTTGCCAACGGCAACATGGCATTTATCTGCACAGGGCGCACGTTGAGCTGCATCCATCCCAAACTGCTCGAGCTGCCCTGGGCTGGCATCATCTGTCTCGCAGGCGGCTATGTCGAACTCGGTGGACAGGCGATTCGCGACCTGGCGATGACTCCCGGCATGTTGCAACGCCTTATCCCTTATCTTGAGCAGTCGGGCGAGGTCATCCGCTTTGAGGGCCTTAACGGCGTCGTGCGCATGAGCGCCGACGCACCCGACACGCCTGGGTACGCACGCACCGTGGGAGATGCCATAACGCAGCTGCAGCACTACGGCGCCTACAAGATCTTGATGTCCACGCCGCTCGCCAGCCGCATTGCTCGGGACAAGGAGCTTGAGCCGCTGCTGTGCTTCAACGAGCTCGAGCTCGATGTAACGGAAATCTCGCCTCGCGAATGCACCAAGCGCGAGGGTATCCAGTCCGTACTCGACGCCCTCGATCCCCACCACGGAACCGTATACGGCATCGGCGACGCCAGCAATGACGTCTCGCTGATGAACGCCGTCGACGTTGGCATCGCCATGGGCAACGCGCCGGACTTCCTCAAGGAAAAGGCCGACTATGTCACCGACAGCATCGACCACGACGGCGTCGTCACCGCGCTCGAACACTTTGGGCTTATCTAGCCAAGCCCCTACCGCACTTGCGGCCGCATGGACCAATCGTCTTCAACCGCCGCGCTCGACGCCCTAATGTGGCAATATGTTGTCTGCATAATGCAACGATGCAACCTATCAAAGAATGCGAGAACCCGTGTCCAGTCCGTTTACCAGCTTTTTAGCCCAGCACTTTGACCAGATTAACGACTATCTGGCCACGTTCTTTGACGGACAGGCGACTTCCGCCGATATCGAGCGCTACCTGTATACCCCGCTCTCGGCATTTACGGCAAACGCTGGCAAGCGCCACCGCCCGCTCATCTGCATGCTCGCCGCCACTGCGGTAGGCGGCAGCTTTGAGAGCGCCCGCAGCGCAGCGGCGGCCATCGAGCATTTCCAGTCAGGCGCGCTGATTCACGACGACATCGCCGACAACGGACAGCTTCGTCGAGGCAAGCCCTGCATGCACCTTACCGAGGGCACGGGCCTTGCCATCAATTGTGGCGACCTGGCGCTCACCATGGTCACCAAGACGGTTCTCGACGATCCCACGCTCGAGTCCGACGTGAAGCTGCGTGTGCTCCACGAGCTTACCGAGATGATCGTCCGCACCATCGAGGGTCAAGCGCTTGACCTGGGTTGGGTCCGTGACGAGCGCTTTGATATCTCGGTTGATGACTACCTGGACATGGCGACGCACAAGACCGCGTACTACAGCGGAGCGACGCCGCTTGCCGCCGGAGCCATTATCGGCGGCGGCAGCGAAGAGCAGATTGAGGCACTGCGCGCCTTTGGGCTGCACACGGGCCTTGCCTTCCAGATTCAAGACGACCTGCTCAACTTGATCGGCACCAAGGAGGCCGCCAACAAGGACTTCCGCACCGATATCACCGAGGGCAAGCGCACCCTCGTTGCCGTGCATGCCCTGTCAGACGAGCGCTATCACGACGAGATCGAGGCAATCCTTTCCTCGGGCACCGAGGACCCTGCGCAGCTCGCACGCGCCGTGGAGATCTTCCAGGAGACCGGCTCCATCGATTACGCCCACACCTATGCGCTCGACCTGACCGCTAAGGCCAAGGCCGCTATCGAAGGCGTCGAGCTCGACCCGCATGCGCGCGAGCTCTTCCTCTCAATGGCAGATTTCTTTGTGGAGCGTCTTAACTAGCGGGGGTCATAAAACCTGTGGGCAGCGAGTTTGGGTACAAGTTGCTACACTATTGAGTGCATGTTTATAAATTGTCTCGCGTTGTCTATCCGACACACGCTCAAAATAGTACGAATGGTACGCCGAAAGGGGTTCGTTCATGGAACCTATTACCACGGGCATGCAGGGAGCAGCCGTCGAGGATGTTCAGTCCCGCCTTCTGCAGCTCGGCTATACAATCGATGACGCCGAGGTTGTCGACAAGCGCTTTGGCACCACCACCGAGCAGGCCGTCAGCACCTTTAGGCTCGACAGCGGCCTTGCTGCCGGTCATGCCGTCGATATCCCCTGTTGGAGCGCCCTGGTCGACGCCTCGTATAAGCTGGGCGACCGCACTCTGTATCTGCGCATGCCCAATTTCCATGGCGCCGATGTGCAGGCCCTGCAGCGCGCTCTCAACGTTTTGGGCTTTGCCTGTGGCGAAGACGACGGCTACTTTGGTCCGCATACCGAGGCCGCCCTGCAGCAGTTCCAGGAAAATGTCGGCCTGTTTGCCGACGGCATGGCCTTCCAGGACACCTACGCCTACATCAACCGCCTGCACCATGTGTGGGAGGGCAAGCCCTCGGTCACCGAAGCCGAGTCCCGCATCGGTTTTGCTCGCGCCGCCAACGTGCTCGAGCGCTTCCAGATCGCCGTTATCGGTGAGGACCCCATCGCACGCAGCGTTGCTTCGCGCATGTGGAACATCGCCACGGCAACGACCGACAACAGCGGCATGATGCTCTGCGACTCCGAGGTCCCAACCGACGTTGACCTGGTGCTCGAGATCGCAAGCGACGAGCTGCCCGCCGACGCCGCTCCGCGCGCCACGATTGCCCTCGCCGAGTGCCACAACCTGGCCCAGCGCATCCGCACCGCCAATGTCGCCGCGCAGCAAAAGCCGGCACGCATCCGCATTGAGCTCACCGGCATGACGCGCTACAACGGCACCTTCACTGCCAGCGACGCCCAGACACTCGCCGTACGCCTGCTCGATGGCGTTTGCGATGCCCTCGCAGATTAGGTAAACTAAACGAGTTGCTTTTGTGCAACACCCATACTGGGACGTAGTTCAACGGTAGAACTCCGGTTTTTGGTGCCGGCTGTTGGGGGTTCGAATCCCTCCGTCCCAGCCAAGGTAACTGAGCGCCCTGGGCTTTCATCAGCCCGGGGCGCTTTCTTGTGGACAAGCGGAGGGATTCGAACCCGCAAGGCAACACAACTTCTCGTCCAGCACGGGAAAATCTACCTCCAAAAGACAGGCACCCCAGGCCCTTAACGACCAAGAGCGCCTTACATCTAGAAAATATCAGCTCAGTTCCGAAAAGCGAGCCGCTTGCGACAACCAAGTGCCGCGTGGCCCCGGCGGGCCGGGCATTAAGTTTGCTGCTCTACAGTCCTGCGCAAGACGAAGGCCACATTAAGTGGCCTTCTTTGCGTGCGGAACTCGCGACAAACTTAATGCCCGGCCCGCCGGGGCCACGCGTCCCTAATTGTTCAGCATGCGGTCGAAGCTTCCCGAGTCGCCATCCCGATAGTCGGCGGTCATCAGGATCTCCTGCGGAATACGCCCGCCCTCACGCAGCACGTTGCGGAATTGCACGCGCGTGACCATGGGCAGATCCTTAATCGTGGCGGCCAGATTCTGCGGCACGCCCTGGTTGGCAGCCGCGGGCTCGCACGCGCCGCCGGCCTTCACGCGGCGCTTATGCTCGGCAAGCATGGCGCGATACATGCCGGCATGCAGGCAAATCTCAACAACGTTGGCGTTGCGGGCCTGCTCGACGATGCGTGCACCCTCTCGATCGATATCGCCCACGTAGTAGACATAGCTAAAGCGATAGCCGATCTCGGCCAGATAATCATCCAGTGCGTGTGAGACGCTCGCCTTGCAGCCGCCGCCAAAGATCACGCCGCCCACCTTAGTGCCAAAAAGCTTGGCATGTTTGCGGCCACGCAGAAGCTTGACGATTTCGTCGTAGGTATCCAGGTTCTCGACCATAATGAACGGCTTGTCGGCGCCCAGCGTAAAGAAGCCCGTAAAGTGCACCGGACGGTTGGGAGCGACCTTGATCGCCTGCATGCTGATGCCCTTTTCGGTCATGCGCCTGATCAGGCGCTCGCCATGCTTGCCGTCAAAAGCCTTTTCGTCATTGAAGATCTGGTAGGCGCGCTGGCGGCGCGAGGCAACCGGAGTATCGGCACCGCGGTTTTGCTCGACCCAAGCCTGGATGATTGCGATTTCCTCGGCAATCTTGCGATTGGACATCTCGTTGTGCTGGGCGCGCTGTGGAGCTTTCTTGCCGTCCTTGCCCTCGACCTTAACGATCTGGGTCTGCTGTTCCTTAATTTTGGAGAGCGCCGTGGGCGTGGGGACGACCTTGAGCAGCTGCCTGCCCAGGACGCGGGCCAGGGCAAACGCCGAAACCTCGCCATGGGTAGTCGATTCAGCCCGCTGGGCAGCCGTATCTGCTGCGGCAGACTCGGGTTTCTTCTGAAACTTGTGCTTAGAATCGCCTTGGACATTGCGCTCACGTTTCGAAGTAGACATCTGCTTCTGCGAACGCTCGGGCTTGCCCTCCTTCGCCGGCTGACGCTTGGGCTGCCCCATCGGAGCATCCACCTTCGCATCTTCGTCGCGCGGCGCTACATTCTCGGCGGCATCCTGAGCGTTAGAGCTGCGACCGCCACGATGACGACGGCGGCGATGCTTGCTCGAAGTACCCTCCCCCGTCTGTTCAGCCGCAGGTTGCTGGCCCTGAGTCTCCGTATCGGAAGCAGCCTGCTCATCAACAGGCTTCTGTTCACGGACTTCCGGCTCGGCAGACTTCACGGCCTTCTCGGCCCGCGCCTCCGGAACCTGATTGACCTTCTCCTGACGCTTTACAGGGTACGCGCGACCTGCAAAGCCGCGACCGGGACGGCACGAGTCTGAGGCCTTCTTGGCCGGCTTCTCGGAATCGTCCGCAGCCTCGGCAGCCTCCTTGGCATCGCGCACAACGTCCTGCTGCGCAGCCTTAAAGTGAGCACCGCGACGACGCTTGGGCTCTTGGGCCTCCACGGGCTTTTGCTCCTTCACAGGCTCCTGCGGCTCGACGACAGGCTCGTTCTCGACAACCTCGGTAACGGCCCCATCCTTTTGAGCAACGGCGCGACGGAAGCGCTCCTGCTGAGCGCGGCGTTGCGCATCACGCTTGCCGCCCCCGCCAAAGCCGCCGCGACCCGCCTTGGCGGTAAAAGCGCGAACGACGTTTTCATCGAGCAGCTCGTCAGTATCGATATGCTCACGCGGGGCAACTTCTTCCGCAGCAGACACTTCAACAGAATCCTCGACAGGCTGCTCCTGGGCATCATGAATCTCGGCATTGATGGTATAGAACGCCGGGCGGCCGTTAATGCCGCTGCCCTCGATCTTGGTCACAATCTTTGCCGCGATAAGCTCATCGCGCATCGCCTTGGTATCACATTCCTTATCAACGGAGCGGAAAATCTGTGCCAGCGCGCTCGACTTAATCTTGAGCGCTTTGCGACAGAGCAGGTCGTAAGCAACCAGCTTGGCGCGCTCGACAGAAAGCGACGTCTGGCTGCTCAGGCGCTCAGCCAGGGCATCGACATTGTTTTGGTTATCGGAATATACCGTCTTAGCCACGGGGTCCCTTTCATATGTACACATATACGTCTATATGGTACAACGCGCGAGCCTATCCACGCAAAACATCTGCGAGGACGCCCTTGCATCACCCGTTCTCGCATGAAAAAAGACCGGGCCCGCGTTCTGCGGACCCGGTCTTTCCGAGTCATAGAGATGGAGGATTCAATCCGTCCGATCGGCTAAGCCTTGGCGGCCTCAGCATCGGCAGGAGCCTCAGCAGCAGCGGCGCGACCATACTCGGCCTTGCCCATCTCGGACCACTCGGGTTCCTCGTCGGGCATGGAGCCGGCCTCCTTGCCGAAGAACTCCTTGAGGCAGTTGACGGCAACGATGAGGCCCAGGACCATCAGCAGGACGGCAAAGACGAGCTGCAGGCCCTTGGTAGCGGCGACGGAGACGGCAGCCGTGGTGGCGGTAGCCGGGATAGTACCGAAGAAGCCAAACTGCTGGACAGCGGTCATGCAGCCCATGGCGCTCTGGACCAGCGAGGTGAAGGTGCAGCAGAGCAGGAAGACGACGGGCACGTAGAGCATCCAACCCTTGCGACCGGTGCACTTGCAGAACACGGCGAGGGTGATCATGGTCATGCCGCCGAGCAGCTGGTTGGAAGCACCAAAGAGCGGCCAGATGTTGGCATAGCCACCAAAAGCGAGGGCGAGACCAGGAAGCAGGGTGACAACCGTGGCGAACCAGGGGTTGCCGAGGACCTTCATGTAGCCGGCCTTGGACTCGATGGCCAGGGCGTCGTTGGTCTGGGCAAAGAACTCGGAGAACGAGGTACGGGCGATGCGGGCGACGGCGTCGAGCGAGGTCAGGGCCAGAGCGGAGACGTTCATGGTCATGAAGACGGTAGCAAGCGTGCCGTCAACACCGAAGGCCTGCATACCGCGGGAGATGCCAGCGGCGAAGATCTGGAACGGGGTGGAAGCGACACCGGCGTTGAGGGCGCCGGTGCCGGCGGTGTTCATGTCGGAGAACATGATGCCGGCAACGATGATGGCAAGGATGCCGACGAAGGACTCGACGACCATGGCGCCGTAACCGACCTTAACGGCGTCCTGCTCCTTCTCGACCTGCTTAGAGGAAGTACCGGAAGAAACGAGGCTGTGGAAACCGGAGAGAGCACCGCAAGCGACGGAGACGAACAGGACCGGGAACATCATGCCGGAGGCACCAGAGAAGCCGGTGAAGACCGGAGCGGTCATCGTAGCCTGACCGTGAACACCCAGGACAACGATGCCGAGGACAGCGCAGGCGATCATGACGATCATCATGATGGAAGTGAGGTAGTCACGCGGGGTCTTGAGCATCTGGATGGGCATAGCGCCAGCGAAGACCAGGTAGACCATGACGACGGCGAACCACTGGAACTTATCCAGGTAGACCGGGAACTGCATGCCGACGGCGAACATGAGTACCATAAGGACCACGCCGGTGACGAACTCGGCAGCGCCGGTGAGGTTGAACTTCTTCTGGGCCCAACCAAAGGCGATAGCGACGAAGGTGAACAGGATGGAGATGGTACCAGCGCAGCCGGCGGCATAGGACTTGGT
Organism: bacterium; assembly: GCA_963602135.1. GTDB lineage: Bacteria > Actinomycetota > Coriobacteriia > Coriobacteriales > Coriobacteriaceae > Collinsella. The sequence continues at coordinate 88,307 of CAVCHM010000004.1, forward strand.
GAAGTCGATGGCACCGGTAGCAGCACCAGAAGCGTCAACGGCCGGGGTGAACATGAACGTCTTGCAGACCATGTCGGTGAAAGCGGCGATGACGATGATGCAGAACAGCCAGCAGAACAGCAGGAACAGGCGACGGCCGGTCTTGCCGATGTACTTCTCGATGAGCTGAGCGAGCGACTTGCCGTTGTTCTTCATCGAAGCGTACAGGGCACCAAAGTCGTGGACGGCGCCAAAGAAGATGCCGCCGACGAGGACCCAGAGCACGACGGGCAGCCAGCCAAAGGCCATGGCGACGATCGTACCCGTGACAGGGCCGGCACCGCAGATCGAGCTGAACTGGTGCGAGAACGCGGTGAAGGCGGAGACGGGCGAGAAGCTCTTGCCGTCCTTCATGCGCTTGGCCGGCGTGAGGGCCTCTTTGTCAACGCCCCACTTGTTGGCCAACCAGCGGCCGTAGCCCAGATAGCCGCAGGCGAGCACCGCCGCAGCCACAACCATGAGCAAAACTCCGTTCATTACATTTCCTCCTCTAAAAAGAACTACTCAGGCATAAAAAATGAGGGCCGTCGGTTGCGCTCGACGGCCCTCATCTTCATCAGCCGCCCGTTATCGTACGGGCTAGCTGTATGTGCTAACCCGCATCAGATAATTACTACGCTGATAATGTTTAGCTGATGCGTGAACATGTCTAAGAAATCCTCTTCAATCATGATGCGAACGATCCGTGCGTGTTCACATCCCCCAGTGGTTGAAAAGGAGTATGAAACTTTAGTTACCTAAAGTCAACGCAAATTTGTAATGAATTTTCAACTTTTTTGAATTTCTCAGTATAAAACGCCACTGACCTCGGACTTTACCCAACGACAGTTTTTGCTTGAGAGATGCTCCTCGGGGGCGGGGCGGGCGCCTGCCGCCATATATGAATTTTCCTGCTCGGACAGTCCTGCTCACGACGGAGGCCACATTAAGTGGCCTCCTGTTCGTGCGGAACTCGCGATAAAGTTCATATATGGCGGCAGGCGCCCGCCCCGCCCCCGAGGAGTTCCCATCCCAAATCTCAACTCTGTTATCATAATTACGATAATATCCTGATAGCTCAGGAGGTAGCTGTGAATATTAGGCCAGTCTCAGATCTTAGAAATCACTACCCGGACGTTGAACGCGAAGTCGAACAAGAGGGTCCGGTTTTTCTAACTAAAAACGGGCGGGGCTCTATGGTCGTCATGAGCTTTGAGCAGTACAAGTCGCTGAGCAATACAATCGAGAGCGCCCTTGATGCCGCCGATCGTCAGGCTGCCAGCATGCAACTTCGCTATACACACGACGATGTCTTTGGCTCTGTCAGAAAAATGCTCAACGGCGGTCTCAATGAACAGGCCCTATAAGCTCCGCTATCTTCCCCTATTTTGGGAGGACCTCAGCCAAGCAGCGTCATATATCGCCTTTGATCTCAATAACCCCGCTGCAGCAAATAGGCTTGTCAACAATGTTGAAGCAGGCATACTCGAGCATCTCAAGAGTCCAACCATGTCGCCAACATACCCTTCGACAAGAAGGCGATTGCACCCGTATTACCGCTTCTACGTTGGTAACTACATGGTTTTTTATGTCGTCATCGACGACGTTATGGAAGTCCGCCGACTGCTATATAAGAGCCGAGATATTGAGTCGATTATCAGGTAGGTTTCTTTCAGCTAAAGAACGCCGGAAATTCGACGCTGGTTTGTTAACCTTGCTGGACGTTGTCGACGCCAAACCAGCTCAGAAGCTATATCGATACAGAAAGGTCCCCGGCCGGAGGGGCCGGATATAAGGTTTATCGCGAGTTCCGCACGCAAAGAAGGCCACTTAATGTGGCCTTCGTCTTGCGCAGGACTGTAGAGCAGGAAACCTTATATCCGGCCCCTCCGGTCGGGGACCGCGCCTTTGCGACTACAGCGTCATGTTCGGATCGGCGTCGACATCGAACGGCGAGATTTCTCCTCGGTCGAATTTACGGCGGGCGACCTCCGCAATCATGGCAGCGTTGTCGGTGCATGCCGAAAGAGGCGGCACCGTCACGCGGATGCCCTGGCGCCCGAGCTTCTTGATCATCATCTCGCGCAGATGCGGATTAGCCGAGACGCCGCCGCCGATGCAGTATTCCTTGCATCCGGTGGCATGCAGCGCGTTCTTGGCCTTCTTGTACTGTACGTCAAAGACCGCGGCCTCAAACGAAGCCGCCAGGTCGGGCAGATGAATCGTACGCCCGGCCTTGGTCTCCTGCTCGATGTAGAGCGTCACCGCCGTCTTGAGACCCGAAAGCGAGAAGCGATAATCGCCCCTGCTGTTAAGCGCGCGGGGAAAATCGATCGCCTTGGGGTTGCCCGTCTCGGCAAGCTTGGAGATGATGGGGCCGCCGGGATAGCCCAGGCCCAGCGCCTTTGCCACTTTGTCAAAGGCTTCGCCCACGGCGTCGTCGAGCGTCTCGCCGAGCACCTCGTAGTCGCCCCACGCCTTGACGTGAACAAGCATGGTATGACCGCCCGAGACGAGCGTGAAGATAAACGGCGGCTTGAGGTCGGGCTGCGCCAGCAGGTTGGCGAACAGATGACCCTCCAGATGGTTGACGCACACGAGCGGTTTACCGGCGGCATAGGCAAAGCCCTTGGCGAAGGCGACGCCCACCACCAGAGCACCCACCAGGCCCGGACCCTGCGTCACGCCAACAGCGGCGAGTTCGCTCGGCGCGATGGCCCCGCCCTCAAGACCAAGGGATGCCGCGGCATCCTCGAGCGCCGCGTCCACGACGCTCACGATAACCTCAACGTGCTTGCGCGAAGCGATCTCGGGCACTACGCCGCCAAAACGGGCATGAAAATCGATCTGCGTCGAAACCTGATTGGCCAGCATATTACCGTCCGCATCGATAATCGCCACAGCCGTCTCATCGCACGAACTCTCGATGGCAAGCACCAGGCGGCGACGCTCAATTTCGGCGCGTTCCTCAACGGTTCGCTCGGGTGCAGGTAGCGGCCATACACGCTGCTCAGCCGCCGTCGGCTCGGGCGAAGCGTTGTCGACCGGGAGCACCAAGGGCAGCGGCGCCGTCATGACGATGGCATCTTTGCCAACACCGTAGTAACCGCGGCGACAGCCCGCCTCGGTAAAGCCCAGGGAGGCATAGAGCGCAATAGCGCCCTCATTGCCGTCCTCGACCTCGAGCGAAGCCGTGGTGCAGCCGAGCATCTGGGCATCGTAGCTCACGTGCGACAGCAACTTGCGGGCAATACCCTCGCGGCGATGCTTCGGGTCGACGGCAACATCCAGAATCTGCACGTCACCGTCTACGACCATGCCGCCGGCAAGCCCCAGCAGCTGACCGTCGTCGTGCGCCACCCACCAGCTGCGCGGCGCCGCAACATCCTCGCCCAGCTCGGACAGGAACATGCCCGGCGTCCACGCCTCGTGCCCAGCGCCTTCAAAGCAGGCGGCCTCCAGCACGCTCGCGCCCTCGGCGTCCGCCGCACCCATGGGGCGGAATTGCAGATGGCGGCCGGCGAGCTCATCGGCGACGCCCGTAATTTCACTCTGCGCGCTCTCGGCAAGACCGAGGCGTTTGCGCTCGTTTTCCTCGGCGTCAGAAAGGCGTGTATAGATCGGAAGGACGCGGGCCGGGTCGCCGTCACCCGCGGCATGCGCAAGGAGGAGGCCCCCGCCCGAAGGCCACCACAAGCCGCGCTCTACGCAGCGAGCGATCTCATCCTCGCCCAGCAGCTTGCCATAGCGCACGAGACCGTCGCCAGTCAGCTGAACCTGGTCCCAGTCCGCGGCTTGGCGCCACTCATCAAGCGCCACGGCAGCCTTGACCACGTGCTCGCGCTCAAACTGACGCTCGGGGCCCTCGTCGCTCAGTACATACAAAGCCGGATACACCTCGCCGCGCATGGCATCGGCCAGAATGCCGAGTTTGCCACGCACACCAGCCTTCCACGCGGTCCATGCGCAGGCATCGAGCGTCGACACACCCAACAGCGGCACGTTGGCGCCGCGCGCCAAGCCCTTGGCGGTGGAAATGCCGATACGCACGCCGGTAAACGAACCAGGACCGCGACCGACGACGTAACTGCCCACGTCAGCACGGTTCATGCCAACCTGAGCAAGCACACTGTCGACGGTATTCACGAGCTCCACATTGGCATGGCGACGGCACATATGGTCGCCACTCACCAGCTTCGCCTCGCCCGTCTGCCCATCAATCCAGCTTGCCGCGCAGGCAAGCATATCGGTCGAAGTATCGAGCGCCACCACCAGCGCGTAATCGTTATGCAAGCTCATCTTGTACAGCCTTATCAATCAAATCGGAAAGCTCCGCTGCGCGTTCGCCGTGCGCCTCGAGCGTTATCGTTCGCACGTCGCTATCGTTCTCATCACGCTTAAGCGTTACCGAAAGATACTCGTCTGTCAGTTCGTCCTGGAACTGTTCGCCCCACTCCAACAGACAGGCACCCTCATAGCCCAGTACATCGAAAATGCCCGTATCCTCGAGCTCGTAAGCATGCTCCAGACGGTACAGGTCAAAGTGGAACAGCGGAATACGCCCCTGGTCATGAACGGCCATGAGTGCGAATGTGGGGCTCGTGACCATATGGCCGTCGCCCAAACCACGCGAAACGCCCTTGGTAAAGTGGGTTTTGCCCACCCCGAGGCCGCCGGTCAAGATCAGCACATCACCGTCTTCCAGACACGGCGCAACCAACTCGCCAAAATGCTCCGTATCGGCAGAGCAAACCGTTTTATAAATACCTACCTCCAGGCGCTCCAGGGACATATATGCTCCTTATTATTCCGAGGCACCCTCTGGCGCGGGATGCCGCTCCAGATAGTCGCCCAGCATCTTAAAGTCTTCCTCCAGTAGCTCCTGCCACGCCGGATTACGCAGCGCCGCCGCCGGATGGAACGTGGGCATCACCACAAAATGCCCCATCTGATGGAACCTGCCGCGCAGCTTGGTGATGCCGATCTCGGTTTTAAGCACAAAGTGCGTCGCGGGGTTACCGAGCGTCACGATGATGTCGGGCCAAATGCTTCGAATCTGCTCACGCAAAAACGGTGAACAGGCCAGCACTTCCTCGGGCCGAGGATTGCGATTTCCCGGTGGGCGACACTTGAGCACGTTGGCAATGTAGACGTCCTCGCGCTTGAGGCCAGCCAGCGACAGGATACCGTTAAGATCCTCGCCCGCCGCCCCCACAAACGGTTCGCCTTGCAGGTCCTCGTTACGCCCCGGCGCCTCGCCGATAAACATGACGCGGGCTTGGGGGTTTCCCACGCCAAACACGATGTTATGGCGCGACTGATAGAGCTGGCAGAGATGGCAGTCGCCTAAAACAGCCTCAATCTCCTCGAGCGCAACCTCGCGCGGCGCTTGGTGACTATGTCCGGGGATATGCATGACACCCATAGTGGCTCCTACACGTAGACCTTGTCGAGACGCATGCCAAAGCCGCAAGCAACCTCGTAGTTAATCGTGCCGCGCAGTCGGGCCATCTCATCCATGGTGATCTCGGCATCACCATCGCGGCCGACAATAATCATCTCGTCGCCATACTCGGCCTCGGGAATCTCATGCGCCGGATTGGACTGGATGGCGACCATAAACTGATCCATGCAGATGTTACCCACCTGACGCACGCGCTCGCCGCGATACAGCACGTCCATACGATTGGAGAGCGTACGCGAAAGACCATCGGCATATCCGATCGGCAGCGTGCAAATCTGAACGCGTGTGCGCGGCACGCGGTAGGTAAATCCGTAGCCCACGCCTTCGCCCATTGCAGGATGTGCCACACGCGTCACGCGCGCGTGAACGCTCATGACGGGGTCCAGCTGCATTACGCGGCTGCTCAGCTCGCACGGCTGCATGCCGTACAAGCCAACGCCGGCGCGAATCATATCAAAATGCATCGAGGGATCGAGCATCGAGGACGGCGTGTTGGCACAGTGCACGATACCGCACTCAAAACCCGCGTCCTTAATGGCTTGAACGGCCTCGGTAAAGCGTTGGCACTGCAGCTTGTAGTCCCAACCCGAAGGCTCATCGGCCGTTGCGAAGTGCGTAAAGACGCCATCGCACTGGATACCGCGATGGAAGCTAATACCACGAACAAAGTCGAGCACCTGTGTGTAGTGAACACCGATGCGGTTCATGCCCGTCTCGATGGCTAGATGGTACTTACCCACCTTGCCTGCCGCGACAGCGCACTCGCCATAGGCAAGGGCGAAATCGGACGTATAGACCGAAGGCATGATATCGAATTCGAGCAACGTCGGAATGGCCTCGATAGGCGGCTCGCTCAGGATGAGGATGGGTTTCGTGATCCCGCCCTGTCGGAGCTCAACACCCTCGTTGACCGTTGCCACCGCGAACATGTCGGCTCCGGCCGAGTACATGATTTTGGCGCACTCGACGGCACCATGGCCATAGGCATCGGCCTTGACCACGCAGCACAGTCGCTGACGTGGATCGAGCAGGTTCTTGTAAGCCCTCGTGTTGCGGCGAAGCGCCCCTCGGTCAATCTCAACCCAGGACCAGCGCGTTAAATCGGCTTTATTCATGATTAGTCATCCGACCCTTCGTCCATGATTCCCAGATCATCGAGTGCGTCCTTTGCCGCCAATTCCATGGCAGGACCGATCAAGTCGATCAGATCGATCGCAATAACGCTCTTCTCACCGTACTCCGTCGCCGCGGCAAAACCCGCGTAACTGTGAAGCGCAACGGCATACGAATACAGCAGCTCCCAGCGATCCATCTCATCACGCATGGTAGCCAGTGTGCCAGCCAAAATGCCCGCAAGGACATCGCCCGAACCGGCAGTCGCCAACGACGCCGGGCCCGAGAGCGGCAAAAGCACGCGCTCAACGCCGCAGATAGCCGTCGTCGGTCCCTTGGCAATAACCACGAGATTGTCGGAGCCAGCAGCCCAGACGACCTTCTGCGCGGCCGCGATTGCAGTCCCCAGATCGTTAACCTCGTCACCGGCAACCAAGCGCGAAAGCTCGCGATAGTGCGGCGTCATGACGAGTGGCTGCTCACGGCGATACATCTCAGGGTTGCTATCGATACCGTCAATAGCAATCTTAGAAAGGCAGTTGAGCGCATCGGCATCAAGGATCAGCGGCACATCAAGCTCCAACAAGCCCGAAACCACCTGCATGGCGCCGGCAGACGTCGTCATGCCGGGACCGCACAGTACGCAGCTGTACTTCTTTGCAATCTCGCACACGGTCATACGAGCAGCGGCACCAAAAGAGCCGCGGGAATCAGACGGAATGGCAAAAACCGGAATCGAGGGAAGTGCCATACGAATAAGATTGGCACACGCATCAGGCGTCGCGACAGCCACATAGCCGGCACCCGCGCGGGCAGCAGACTTGGCGGCCATAATGGCAGCGCCAGGATACTGCGCCGATCCGGCAACAATAAGGACGGAACCGCGAGAATACTTATCGATATTCGTGGGCAGCGGAGCAAAGAAACCCACCAGGTCACCGGGCTCGACAATCTCGGCGGCATGGTCGACATCATCGATGACCTCATCGAGGCGATCATAGAGGCCACCGCACACCAGATCACCGGCGTACTCTGGGCCATCAGCGCTGTAGAGGCCAATCTTGGGCGTGATCATCGTGACCGTGCGCTCGGCACGGATGCAATCATCGTCGACAACACCGGTTTCGGCATTCAGACCCGAAGGAACATCGATGGACACCACATGGTCGGCGCAGTCGTTAACTGTCGGAATCCAGATGGAGAACGGTGCACGCAGGTCACCGTGGAAACCGGTACCAAAGATAGCGTCAACAACAACGTCGGCCTTATCAATCAAAACCTCAAGCTCATCTCGCGAGGGACCGACACACACATGCACGTCACGACCGGCGGTACGGCGGGCAACATGGCGAGCCAGAGCGGCAGGAATCTCATCCGGCTCAACCGGAGACACGATATCCACATCAACGCCCTTATGACTCAAAATATCAGCCGCGACCCAGCCGTCGCCACCGTTGTTGCCAAAACCGACCAGAACAAGGACGCGATCGGGATTGAGTTTTAGAATTTCACGAGCAGCAAACTCACCCGCCAGTTCCATAAGCTCGGCCTTCGAAGTTCCTTCGCGTTCGATAATATCTTCGAGGCGAACGACTTCCTCGGTACTCAAAACCGGTTTCATCTATGCTCCTAGCGTATCTTGCGAAGCATCGCCCTGGTGCTCCGTCAAAGCTGAATTTTGCAGTTGCTCAAGCTCATCTAAAACCGAGCGAGCCTCTTTATAAGTTTGTGCAACGCGTTCCTTGGTGCTCACCTTTTCTTCCTTAGGCTTTGGTCGAGCATCCTCGGTGATCGCAATGGCATTGGCTACGGCCAGATCACCCGTCAAAGTAATGGAGAGCGCAACTTCAACGACACCCAACTCTTGAGCAATCTCGAGCGCTCGACCCGAAAGCACCGCTTTAGGCTTTCCGAGGTTATCACGCGTCACCGAGACGTCTTTGCGGCCGACGCCCTGACTAAAACCCGTACCAAGAGCTTTGAGAACCGCTTCACGAGAAGCAAAACGGCTCGCATAGTGCGCCGCAGGACGCGATGAAGCGTCGCAATATGCGCACTCTTCTTCGGTAAACACACGCCGAGCAAACGACGGCGTCTTTTCAAGGATTGATTTCATGCGGGAAATCTCGACGATATCAACGCCGATACCAGCTTCAGCCATGTTCACCTCCATATTGCACAGACTAAGTTATTGTAGCCCGTTAACGGAAGATGCGACAAACGAGGGTCATAAAACACAGCGAGTTTGTTAGATCTGGCTTAACGCAAAAAAGGGGGAGGCCGCGAGGCCTCCCCCTTCTTCAGTCTGGATGACGGCTCGGTGCCGTCCACCGGTCAGCGGCGCCCTGGCCTCCCACGGGCTGACC
>CAVCHM010000005.1:0-74185 GCA_963602135.1 bacterium
TCCCTTTTCTCGAACCTTAATTTCAAAGTCCAAGAAATGGGATGCAGTTCAAATGCGTGAAAACGCTCATTTAAGTCTGTCCCCAATCAACATATCGCTCAAAAGAAAAAGCCTCCACAGGTTTCCCCGCAGAGGCTTTCGCTACAAGAACTATTTGTCGGCGTCGGTGTTGCCGTCAGCATTGACGGCATTGCCCTCGTCAGCATCATCGGATGCGGCTTCGGCATCCTCCTGCATGGCCGCCTGCGCAAAGGCCGCAGCATCGGCCGCCAGCTCCTCCTCACTCATGCGAGGTGCACGCTTCTTGGTCGGCATACCGGCAGCTTTGGCGTTGCGCTCCTCCTTGGCCGCCAGGATATCGCCCTCGCGTTCAAGGTAGGCATCCCACTCGTTGTCGAGCAGGGCGTTCACGGCGTCGCCTTCGACGGTCTCGCGCTCAAGCAGCACCTTCGCCATCAGATCGAGCTGATCGCGACGGGCATCCAAAATCTCGACCGCACGGCGATGGGCCTCACGCATGATGCGCTGAACCTCGATATCGATGCGGCGCGCCGTCTCCTCGGAGTAATCCTGGTGATCGGCGTAGTCGCGACCCAGGAACACCTGATGTTGCGCCTCGCCAAAGACCTGCGTGCCCAGCTCCTCGCTCATACCCAAGCGCGTGACCATCTCGCGCGCCATCTTAGTCGCGCGCTCCAGATCGTTGCTCGCGCCCGACGTGATGTCGTCGCACATGAGCTCCTCGGCAACGCGACCGCCCAAGAACACGGCGAGCTCGTCGAGCATCTCGTTCTTGGTCTTGAGGAAGTGATCCTCCTGCGGAAGCTGCAGTGTGTAGCCCAGGGCCTGACCGCGGCTGACGATCGAGATCTTATGAACCGGATCGGAATGCTCCAAGATGTGGCCCACCAGGGCGTGGCCGCTCTCATGGTAGGCAATCGTGGTGCGCTCGGCTTCGGTCATCACGCGACCCTTGCGCTGCGGTCCGGCAATCACGCGCTCCATCGACTCCTCGACCTCGTCCATCGAGATCACGGAACGATGGCGGCGGGCAGCCAGCAGCGCAGACTCGTTGAGCAGATTTGCCAGATCGGCGCCGGTGAAGCCAACGGTCATCTGGGCGAGCTTCTCAAACTTCACGTCCTCGTCCATCGGCTTGTTCTCGGCATGCACGCGCAAGATCTGCTCGCGGCCCTTCACATCCGGACGGTCGACCGTAACCTGACGGTCAAAACGGCCGGGACGCAGCAATGCCGGATCCAGGATGTCAGGACGGTTGGTCGCAGCGATCAGGATGACCGACTCGCTTTCCTCAAAGCCGTCCATCTCGACCAGCAGCTGGTTGAGCGTTTGCTCGCGCTCGTCGTGACCGCCGCCCAAGCCAGCTCCGCGCTGACGTCCCACGGCATCGATCTCGTCAATAAAGATGATTGACGGAGCCTGAGACTTGGCCTCCTTAAAAAGGTCGCGCACGCGACTGGCGCCGACACCCACGAACATCTCGACAAAGTCGGAACCCGAGATGCTAAAGAACGGCACGCCCGCCTCGCCGGCAACGGCCTTGGCCAGCAGGGTTTTACCGGTACCCGGAGGGCCAACCAGCAGCACGCCGCGCGGAATCTTGGCGCCCAGCTTGCGATAGCGGTCCGGATCGCTCAAAAAGTCGCGAATCTCCTCGAGCTCCTCGACTGCCTCGTCCACACCGGCAACATCCTCAAACTTGACCTTGGGACGCGTTGCCTCGTTGGTCTTGGCGTTGGTCTTGCCAAACTGCATGTTCCTGTTGTTGGCGCCCATCATCTGGCGCATAAAGTAGAACATGATGGCGATCAGGGCGATCGTCGGAAGCACGCTCATCGCCAAGTCGCCCCAAAAATCGGGGTCATTGGTGTTGACGATGTACTTGGTATCGGGGTGCTCCGCCATAAGCTCGGCAAGCGAATCGGAACCGACGTAGGTCGAGGAGAAGCTCTTGAGCTCGCTCGTGTCACCCTTGTCCTTTTTCGTCTTCCAGTAATGACCCGCCACGCTTCCGTCTTGAACCGTATAGGTCAAATCTTCGACGCGATCCTGCTTAATGGCGTTGACCATCTCGTTCGTCGCGAGCTTTACGGTATTGCTGGAATTGGCAAAGCCGGAGCCCATGTTAAAGAAGGCGTAGCCCAGAAGCGCGCAAGCCAAAATAAAATACAGCCAGCCCGTACGCGTGGGCTTCTTGCCTCCGGGCATCCCCGGGATCTTAGGCTCCCGGGGAGTCTGGGAATTGTTATCGTTACGGTCGTCGGGCATCTTACGAATAAACCTCCGGTTTCAAAATGCCCAGATACGGAAGGTTACGATAGCGCTCGGCATAGTCGAGGCCGTAGCCCACCACAAAGGCATCGGGGCAATGGGTTCCAACATACTTGGGCGTGACGGCCGAGGTACGGTCCTCAACGTCCTTCCACAGGAAGGCGGCAACCTCCAGCGAGGCGGGCTTGCGGCTCTCGAGGTTCTTCATCAGATACTTGAGCGTCAGGCCCGAGTCCAGAATGTCCTCGACGATCAGCACGTCGCGACCGCGGATGTCGATATCCAGGTCCTTAATGATACGCACGATGCCCGAGGACTTCACACCGTCGCCATAGCTCGAAACAGCCATGAAATCGATGTTGGTCGGCAGCTCGATCTTGCGCATCAGGTCGCCCATAAAGACCACGGCGCCGCGCAGGACCGCAATCAGCACCAGATCCTTACCCGCGTAGTCGCGAGTAATCTGCTCGCCTAGGCGAGAGACGATACCGTCGATATCCTCCTGCGTAAACAGAACCTTCTCGATATCCGGATGTTGAGAAGCCATGACAACCCTTTCTTGTGCTTATCGCCCACGCACCGCCGCATGGACGCGAACTACACATTCTAGCAGCGCACGGGGTATATTTACCAGCACGTGCGCCATCAGCGCGGGAATACCGTCAACGTCGCACAGAATAGCTGGCGCGAAGCGCTATTCCGCATCGACCACACGAAGCAGATATGCCACGCGCGTTGCGGCCGTGCATTTAAAACGCTCGTCCGCGCGAACGCCCGCGACCCATACTACGGCACCTCCCGGAGCCGTTCTTACCACGGGTACGCCAGAGCGGTCTGAAACAGGAATGCGCGCCTCGTTTAACAGGTCTGACACTTTCTTGCTTCGGCCGTTCATCCCCAACGGGCACATCACGTCTCCCGGCACAGGGCTATCCACCCACAGGCGCGCCGATCGTGCCTCGGTGGGAATCTCCCCGCGCGAGCCGGCGAGCATCCGTTCGCTATCGCGATCGGCAAAGCCCAGCGTCGCAGCATCCACCATCGCGGCCGCCCCTCCGGCACCCGCGAGTTCGCGGGCACGGCGCACAATATCACACCCCGGCTCGACGGCCATCGGCTCTGCCACCAGAACGCGGCCCGCCCCCAGCGGCAATCGACCGGGAATGGTGACCCAATCGGCAACTAACCCCTCGCGCGCCGCCGGAGCCTTGAATGACAGCATGCCAAACTCCACGCGCGCATCGATTCCCGCCGGCAGCGTGACCGAACCCGAGCCTTCGGCGACACAGGCGAGCACGCGCTCCACATGCCGCATCTCCGGGCGAGCGTCGGGGTCGATACGCTTAATTGCCAGTCGCACCATGCGCCGAGCAATCACCACCTCGGCCGCGGCCAGTCGGCGAGCGTCAAGAACTAGTGCACCCGCCGCCTCCTTACGCAGGCAGCTTCGAAACGCCTGTGCGGAAAGCTGGGAAAGAAAGGCGTCCTCATCGCCCAAGATCTCGCAGGCGGCGCCAATCGTCTTACAGACACTCGCGTTGCGCTGCGCCACCACCGGCATCACTCGATGGCGCACATAGTTACGCAAGTACGACACGTCCTCGTTGCTCTCGTCCTCTCGCCACGGCTGACCATGCACCTGCAAATAGCCCACGAGCTCATCATGAGTCAGGTCGAGCAGGGGACGCACCACGATATTCCTCCGGCGAGGAATGCTCGATAGGCCAGCGGGCCCCGAACCCTTAATCGCGTTCATCAAAAACGTTTCAGCGCGATCCGAAGACGTGTGCGCAGTGCAGATACGAGCCGCCGTTCGCGGTGCCCCCGTCTGGGCGCAGAGCTCGCGAACATACCTCCGCGCCGCGGCATAGCGCACCTCGCGGGCAGCCGCCTCGATATTGCCCGATTCATCATCAAAATAGGCATGCTCAACACACAGCGGCAAGCCATATTGTGCGCATAGGCCGCGCACAAAGGCCTCGTCGCCATCGGATGCCTCGCCGCGCAGATGATGGTTCACATGCAGCACGTGCAGTCGCTCGCGCGCGATGGGGGCCACACCACGCCCATCCAGAATATCCAACTTTGATGTGCATGCCATAAGGAGCAATGCCGTCGAGTCCGCACCACCTGATACCATGAGCACCACGGGGGCAGCCGTCTGCCGCGTTGCCAGGGCCCTATCATCAGCCCACGATGCAGCATGGTGTCCATAATGCTGAGATACCGTTGGCATTTGCTTCCTCCTCTATTCGTTCGCACCCATTGTATCCTTTGGAATATTATGTCTCGTCTGCACCTTCATATCCTTGGCAGCGGCTCAAAAGGCAACTGCGCGCTCATCGAAGGCCCCCGAGGGCTCATCATGATTGACGACGGTCTTTCTCGCCGCGAGACATTAAAGCGCATGGCAGAACTGGGGCTCTCGGCAGTCAACGTCTCGGCTCTTCTCATCACTCATGAGCACAGCGACCACATCAAAGGTCTCGATGTCTGGTGCAAGCACTGGCACGGCCCCCTCTATGCCAGCAGGGGCACACTTTCGAGCAAAGAAAATCTTTCGTATCTGTCTGTCGAGGAGTTCGATCCCGGTGACACCCTATCCATTGCCGGCATCCACGTGCAAACCTACTCAACATCACACGATGTCATCAATCCAGTCGGCTATCGATTCGACACCCTCGATGATTCTATCGGCTTTGCCACCGACACCGGAGAGCTATCGAGCCAAGCCATGAACACCCTCAAAGATTGTCGAGTCCTCGCGCTCGAAAGCAACCACGATGTGACCATGCTGCGCGAGGGAGAATATCCCCGCTTTCTTCAGGAGCGCATCCTGTCTGCAAGGGGGCACCTCTCCAACGACCAAGCCGCCGAAGCCGCGCGCGAACTCGTTACCGATCGCACCGAACAGCTCATTGCCATGCATATCAGCCAAGATAATAATCGCCCGAGCCTTACCGTCAAAAGCTATGCCAAAGCTCTAGCCGCAACCTTGGATGACGAGGTCGGCAGCTCCGCCACCCTTCTCCAAGGATCGCGAAAACTCTCGATACGCCCCGCAAGCCAGCATCGGCCAGCAACCATTCATTAGATTATCCTAGACAGCAAAAGGGGCCGGGAATCGCTTCCCAGCCCCTTTTGTTATCTCTTAATAGCACAGAACGCCAACGAAGTTAGTCAATGGAGATCTTCGTAACGTTCTTCTTCTCGACGATCTTGGGAACCGTGACGGTCAAGATGCCGTCAGCGTACTTAGCCGAGAGGCCCTCGCTCGAAGCGTCCTTTAGATACACGCCACGAGTTGCGCTGTACGAGCTGAACTCCTTCTGCAGGAAGTTCTTGCCCTCGTTCTCCTCGTCTTCCTCGACATTCACACTAATGGACAGACGGCCCTCGTTAAGCTCGACATCGATATCGTCCTTGGCGACGCCGGTCAGATAAGCCTTGACCTCATAGCCATCGCCCTTATCCTCAACATCAACGGGAAACGCCTTGGAGGCGATCGAGTTGTTCGCCAGGTCGGTCATATCATCAAACAGATCGAACAGCGAGCTTGCAGAGGGACGAACGCCAAAAACCGAACGATAAGGAACCATGCTTGCCATGTTTACCACTCCTTTTAAGGACTGCCGAGTCATCTTCTAGGTGACTGGGACTTCTTTTGACGCTCTTGTATATGCCCACCTGGTGCTCATATATACATCGACTATAAAGTTTTTTGAGTCTATTACTATAAGCATATCTAAGTGCGTATGACTCATGTTTTAGGAAGGTTAAGGTTCTTTGAACCAGAGCTTAAATAGCGAGTATGTCCCCAGCAACAAAGAACAAGGGGCTTACAATGGGCACGTACGCGTTGTTGGTAACGAGCTAAAGGGCATCATGGACGACCAAAACCAGAACAATATGTTTATGCCGACGCGGGGGGAAGATACTTCCACGCAGCCGCCGCGGTTCCGTCGCCCTCACATCTCGCAAGAGCCCATTAATGATCCAGAGCCCGAGTATGTGAAGAGAAATCGATATCAAACGCTCGAGGATGCCCAAACGGGACGTAAGCATATGGGCGTCGCATCGGGCGATCCCGTATATCTGAAAGATGCACCGTTATCAAAAAACAGCTCAATCAGTGACGACCCGACGAAAGCGCCCGCAACTCGGCAGCAAAGAGGTCCTCGACCTAAGCAAACCTTGACGCATTCGGCTCGTTATCTCGAGACGCCAAAACAAGGGAAAACGATCTTCGTTTCATCAAGTAAACGACGTAAGCAGCATCGACTCCAATTCCTGCTTTTGATCATTGTGGTCATAGCAGTTGCCCTTGTGATTCGATTTATTGTCTTTAAATAAAAGCTCATTACCCATAAGCCCAACCGGGTTACAGGTGAAATGCAACTCATTTGTGAAGTGTTAACGCAAAAAAGGGGGGGGCCCGCGAGGCCTCCCCCTTCTCAGTTCAAGCGCACGGCTCGGTGCCGTCCACCGGTCAGCGGCGCCCTGGCCTCCCACGGGCTGACCCCGCAGTACTCTCGGCGCGATGGGGCTTAGCTTCCGGGTTCGGAACGGGACCGGGCGTGCCCCCCATGCTCTGGCCGCTGACCGGTGGGCGGCGCCCACCGTTACGGTGTCCTGGGTCGATATCTGCGTGCCCTGGGGGCCGCATGGCGTATAGGGGGGAGTGACTCGGGGGCATCCTCGTGCCCGGACCGCGCATGAGCGCTCGGTCCCGCGGGCCGCGAGGTGCGGTTCCGGAAGAGCTCGGGCGATTAGTGCGGCTCGGCTGAGGCTGTCGCCAGCCTTGCACCTGCCGTCTATCGACCAGGTAGTCTACCTGGGCCCTTACCGGAAGGAGAACTAATCCCTGGAACGGCTTCCCGCTTAGATGCCTTCAGCGGTTATCCGCGCCGCACGCGGCTACCCGGCCGTGCCGTTGGTCGACAACCGGTTCACCGGAGGTGCGTCCACCCCGGTCCTCTCGTACTGGGGGCAGCCTCCATCGATTCTCCTGCGCCCACGGAGGATAGGGACCGAACTGTCTCACGACGTTCTGAACCCAGCTCGCGTACCGCTTTAAACGGCGAACAGCCGTACCCTTGGGACCTGCTCCAGCCCCAGGATGCGATGAGCCGACATCGAGGTGCCAAACCTTGCCGTCGATGTGGACTCTTGGGCAAGATCAGCCTGTTATCCCCGGAGTACCTTTTATCCGTTGAGCGACGGCCCACCCACTCGGGGCCGCCGGATCACTAGAGCCTGCTTTCGCACCTGCTCGGCTTGTGGGCCTCGCAGTCAAGCCCGCTTGTACTCTTGCATTCAAAAGGACGGTTGCCGACCGTCCCGAGCGGACCTTCGCGCGCCTCCGTTACCCTTTAGGAGGCGACCGCCCCAGTCAAACTGCCCGCCTGGCACGGTCCCCGAGCCGGTTGACGGCCTCGGGTTAGGACGCCGGTCGCGCGAGGGCAGTATTCCAAGGGCGGCTCCCCGGGGGCTGGCGCCTCCGGATCGATGCCTCCTGCCTATCCTCTACACGCGGGACCAGCGGCCAATGCCAAGCTGCAGTGAAGGTTCACGGGGTCTTTCCGTCCTTCCGCGGGTAAGTCGCATCTTCACGACCAGTGCAATTTCACCGGGTCCATGGTCGAGACAGCGCCCAAGTCGTTGCGCCTTTCGTGCAGGTCGGAACTTACCCGACAAGGAATTTCGCTACCTTAGGACCGTTATAGTTACGGCCGCCGTTTACCGGGGCTTGGCTTCGGGGCTTCGCCGATACGGCTAACTCCTCCGCGTGACCTTCCGGCACCGGGCAGGCGTCAGACCCTATACGTCGCCTTGCGGCTTCTGCAGAGTCCTGTGTTTTTGGTAAACAGTCGCTTGGGCCTCTCCACTGCGGCCCGCCTCCGCTCCCGGAGCAAGTCCGTTCACGTACGCGCGGGCACCCCTTCTCCCGAAGTTACGGGGCCATTGTGCCGAGTTCCTTGACCATGGTTGACCCGATCGCCTCGGTATGTTCTACCCACCCACCTGTGTCGGTTTGCGGTACGGGCGCGCACGCGCCTGCCTAGGGGTTTTTCTAGGGACCTCGGGCTCACTCGCTTCGCTTAAGTGCTTCGTCCGGAGCCTCGCCCTTCTGCGGACCGGATTTCCCTGGTCCGCGGGCCGCGCTCCATCACGGGGACGTCCAGAACCCCGCCGAGCCACCCCCATCCGTCGCCCCGTCGGTCGTAGCGCCGCGTGCGCGGTGCAGGAATGTCTGCCTGCTGCGCGTCGGCTACGCCTCCCGGCCTCGCCTTAGCCCCCGACTGACCCTGGGAGGATTAGCCTTGCCCAGGAAACCTCGGGTTCACGGCGGACGAGTTACTCTCTCGTCTCTCGCTACTCATGCCAGCATTCTCACTCCCATGCGCTCCACCGTCGGTCGCCCTCCGGCTTCTCCGCCCATGGGAAGCTCCCCTACCGATTCTAATGAATTAAAATCCCGCCGCTTCGGTGTCCAGCTTAGCCCCGTGTATTGTCGGCGCATGTCCACTCGACCAGTGAGCTGTTACGCACTCTTTGAATGCATGGCTGCTTCTAAGCCAACATCCTGGTTGTCTGGGCGGACGCACATCCTTTGCCACTCGGCTGGAACTTGGGGACCTTAGCGGGCGGTCCGGGCTGTTTCCCTCTCGAGCACACAGCTTAGCCCACATGCTCTGACTGCCGCGCTCTGGGCCGCCGGCATTCGGAGTTCGGTTGGATTCGGTAGGCGGCGAAGCCCCCTCGTCCATCCGGTGCTCTACCTCCGGCGGTGAACGCGCGACGCTAGCCCTAAAGCTATTTCGGGGAGAACGAGATATCTCCGGGTTTGATTGGCCTTTCACCCCTATCCGCAGGTCATCGCCGCCGTTTTCAACCGACGTGCGTTCGGCCCTCCACGGGGTCTTACCCCCGCTTCAGCCTGCCCACGGATAGCTCACCCGGCTTCGCGTCCGCGGCGCGGGACTCAAGTCGCCCTGTTAAGGCTCGCTTTCGCTTCGGCTCCCTTTCGGTTAACCTCGCCCCGCGCCAGCGACTCGCTGGCTCATTCTACAAAAGGCACGCCGTCACAACTAAAAAGTTGCTCCGACTGCTCGTGGGCGCACGGTTTCAGGTACTGTTTCACTCCCCTCCCGGGGTGCTTTTCACCTTTCCCTCACGGTACTGGTGCGCTATCGGTCACAGGGTAGTACTCAGGCTTGGATGGTGGTCCACCCAGGTTCGGACCGGGTTTCACGTGCCCGGCCCTACTCAGGGACCGCGTCGCGCCGTCCGGTCTGGGTTCGCGTACGGGGCTGTCACCCGCTGCGGCCGGCCCTCCCATGCCGTTCCGCTCCCCAGCCGGACCTGCGCCCGGGGGCGGCAGCCCCCGGATGCGCGGCCCTGCAACCCCGTCGGCGGAACCCCTGCCGGGTATGCCCGCTCGACGGTTTGGCCATCGGTCCCCTTTCGCTCGCCGCTACTCGGGGAGTCTCGAGATTGATTTCCTCTCCTCCGGGTACTTAGATGTTTCAGTTCCCCGGGTTGTCCTCCCCGGCCCTATGTGTTCAGGCCGGGGATATGCACACTGCTGTGCATGGGTTCGCCCATTCGGAGACCCCCGGGTCGAAGGATGTGTGCTCCTCGCCGGGGATTATCGCAGCTTGCCGCGTCCTTCATCGGCTCCCTGTGCCAAGGCATCCGCCGTGCGCCCGTGGTATCTTGCGGGACCGCTCTCGGGCCCGCGGGATATCCACGTGTCGCTAATTAATCTAATTAATCGATATCATGAATAGCGCTCGTATGTCGCAATTCGGGTATCTCATACCGCGGCACAGTCTTGACTGTGCTCGCGATCAGATGCTCCTCACTCATATATAAGTGAATTCTTCTTGTTTGGATCGGATGAATGATTGCTATCATTCTCTATTTAATCGCAGAAAAGAATCGAGTCTGGAAGAATTGGATCTTCCATCTCTCTCCTATCGCTATGCGGCTCTCAAGGTACGCGGGTGCGACCCCGGGGACCGGGTGCTGCGGGGACTTCCCCCGGGCGACATCCACCGGACGGGCTCCTGCCCTCTATTCGAGTTAAAGTTTGTCTCTCTAAGAATTTATCTCCCTAGAAAGGAGGTGATCCAGCCGCACCTTCCGGTACGGCTACCTTGTTACGACTTCACCCCCCTCACCCTCCACACCTTCGGCGCCTCCCCCCTCTCGGTTGGGCCGGCGACTTCGGGTGCAGACGACTCGGGTGGTGTGACGGGCGGTGTGTACAAGGCCCGGGAACGCATTCACCGCGGCATGCTGATCCGCGATTACTAGCAACTCCGACTTCATGGGGGCGGGTTGCAGCCCCCAATCCGAACTGGGGCCGGCTTTCCGGGATCCGCTCCCCCTCGCGGGGTGGCATCCCTCTGTACCGGCCATTGTAGCACGTGTGCAGCCCAGGGCATAAGGGGCATGATGACTTGACGTCGTCCCCGCCCTCCTCCGCCTTGACGGCGGCGGTCCCGCGTGGGTTCCCGGCATCACCCGATGGCAACACGCGGCGGGGGTTGCGCTCGTTGCGGGACTTAACCCAACATCTCACGACACGAGCTGACGACAGCCATGCACCACCTGTCAAGGCTCCTCTCGGCCACGGCGTCTCCGCCGCTTCACCTTGATGTCAAGCCCTGGTAAGGTTCTTCGCGTTGCTTCGAATTAAGCCACATGCTCCGCTGCTTGTGCGGGCCCCCGTCAATTCCTTTGAGTTTTAGCCTTGCGGCCGTACTCCCCAGGCGGGACGCTTAATGCGTTGGCTGCGGCACGGGGGGATCGTCCCCCCACACCTAGCGTCCATCGTTTACGGCTGGGACTACCAGGGTATCTAATCCTGTTCGCTCCCCCAGCTTTCGCGCCTCAGCGTCGGTCTCGGCCCAGAGGGCCGCCTTCGCCACCGGTGTTCCACCCGATATCTGCGCATTCCACCGCTACACCGGGTGTTCCACCCTCCCCTACCGGACCCAAGCCGCGGAGGTTCCGGGGGCTTCGGGGGGTTGAGCCCCCCGCTTCGACCCCCGGCCTGCCGGGCCGCCTACGCGCGCTTTACGCCCAATGAATCCGGATAACGCTCGCCCCCTACGTATTACCGCGGCTGCTGGCACGTAGTTAGCCGGGGCTTCTTCTGCAGGTACAGTCTTGACTCTTCCCTGCTGAAAGCGGTTTACGACCCGAAGGCCTCCGTCCCGCACGCGGCGTCGCTGCGTCAGGGTTCCCCCCATTGCGCAAGATTCCCCACTGCTGCCTCCCGTAGGAGTCTGGGCCGTGTCTCAGTCCCAATCTGGCCGGTCGGTCTCTCAACCCGGCTACCCGTTGTCGGCACGGTGGGCCGTCACCCCGCCGTCTACCTGATGGGCCGCGGAGCCATCCCCTCCCGTCGGGGCTTTAGCCCGGGCGCCATGCGGCGCCCGGGGGTATCCGGTATTACCCGTCCTTTCGGGCGGCTATCCCGGGGGAGGGGGCAGGTTCTCCACGTGTTACTCAGCCGTTCGCCACTCGCTTCCCTCCGGAGAGGGGTGCCGTTCGACTTGCATGTGTTAGGCGCGCCGCCAGCGTTCATCCTGAGCCAGGATCGAACTCTCCGTCCAAATATGTTGGGCTTCGAGCCCGTCCGGTCCTCTCAGTCATCGCTGATCGGTTCCGTTCGATTCATATGGTTCTATTAGATAGGAAAAGGAATTTCTCGGGGCCGCCTCTCGGCGGCCTTGCGAAAAACAAATCCAAGTTAGACCATTTCAAATGGTTCGATGTCTGCCCGGATGCGACACTGAAGTAAGTGTCCATCCTCGCAGTATCCGGTTCTCAAGGTGCACGCCTGGCGGCTGATCCGGTCTCACCGGGCCGCGCGGCAAGGAGATATATTGCCAGACCGCAAAGCGATGTGGGACGTCAATTCCACTCTTCACGAGTCCTACACAACATATCGCTTCCTATATAAGTAATAGAAAGGCTGGTGCAGAAATACCGCACGTATCAGATGATGACCCTTCGGTTAAGAGATATATAAAGATCGGTCACCTGTAAGTGTCTATCTACCCGCGCTTTTGCTATATAAACCAGCGCTTTAGATAAAAAGAGGGAGCGCCGCGCACAGCGCGACACTCCCCTAGCGATTCAAGAGAATCAATTAGGCCTCAAGAGCCTTCTTGGCGATGGTAGCCAGCTCGTTGAAGGACTCGATGTCCTCATAAGCCATCTGGGCCAGGACCTTGCGGTCGAGCTCGATGCCGGCAACCTTCAGGCCGTGCATGAACTGAGAGTAAGAGATGTCGTTCAGGCGAGCAGCAGCGTTGATACGGGTGATCCAGAGAGAGCGGATCTCGCGCTTCTTGTTGCGGCGATCACGATACTGATACTGCAGGGAGTGCTGGACCTGCTCTTTAGCATGCTTGTAAGTACGCGAAGCGGCACCGTAGTAACCCTTCGCACGGTGCATAACGGTACGGCGCTTCTTCTTGGCGGCAACAGCGCGCTTAATACGTGCCATGTTCTATCAACTCCTAGACGGTTAAACGAAAAACGGGAACGCGAACTTAGGCGAGACGCGACTTGATGACCTTGCGGTCGGCAGCGGCGATCTCGGTCTCCTGACGGAAGCCACGCTTACGCTTGGTGGACTTCTTGCTCAGGATGTGGCTCTTGAAAGCCTTGGCGCGCATAAGCTTGCCGGTACCAGTCTTGCGGAAACGCTTCTTGGTGCCGCTGTGGGACTTCATCTTAGGCATGAAATACTCCTTAATCGGTTACAGAACACTAGTTACTTGGTATCGCTTGCCGCTTTATCCTCATCAAAGGCGCCCTTAATCGGGGCGAGCAGCATAAGCATGTTACGGCCTTCCATCTTAGGCTTGGACTCGACCGTAGCGTAAGGCTTGAGATCCTCGGCGAGGCGCTCGAGAACGTTAAGACCCTGCTCCGGGTGAGCCATCTCACGGCCGCGGAACATGATGGTGATCTTAACGCGTGCGCCCTTCTTGAGGAAACGCAGAACATGGCCCTTCTTGGTCTCGTAATCGCCAACGTCAATCTTGGGTCGGAACTTCATTTCCTTGACCTCGACCTTGGACTGGTTCTTACGAGCGGCCTTGGCCTTCATGGCCTGCTGGTACTTGAACTTACCGTAGTCCATGACCTTGCAGACCGGCGGCTCCGCGTTGGGAGCGATCTCGACCAGGTCGAGACCCTGATCGTCAGCGACGCGCTGGGCATCGCGGATGGCGAACAGGCCGAGCTGAGAGCCATCGACGCCAATCAAACGGCACGAAGATGCAGTGATCTCGTCGTTGATGCGGGTGTCATCAGACTTAGCTATTTTCCCTACCTCCATTCATAAAAAAATAACCCGGCGCTTCTTTGCAACCAGGTCGTACACATAGACATCCTCAATATGAGGAAGGGAATCTAAGTTGTATGACCAGTCAGCTGCTCATTGGCGCCAAAAGGTGGGAACCCTCGGGTTCCTCTTTAGGGCATTGCGGGAACAACGCCTTGCGAATAATAACACGTACCGCGCGTTATCACATTACGTACACGAAAAAGGGGGCCTTGACCCCCTTGAAGCGCAGGTGCATGTATGGTGCCCGAGGCGAGACTCGAAGGGCCTTCGCTTCGCGAAGCCCCGGGCTTCGGGCGCACGGCGCCCTCGCCACGCTCCGCTACAAACAGGCCACAGGCCTGTTTGCTTAACGCTCCGCGCGCTCACGCGAGTTCGGCACGAAAAAGGGGGCCTTGACCCCCTTGGACGCTCACTTGCATGTATGGTGCCCGAGGCGAGACTCGAACTCGCACGTTGTTGCCAACGGTGGATTTTGAGTCCACTGCGTCTGCCAATTCCGCCACTCGGGCACGTAATGCGTGAGTTAGTTTATCACAGCTTTCTGTTGATTAGTCCGAAAATGGAACTTCAAGCATTTCGATGAGTTCGACCGAGCGGAGCATCTCGCGCCGGCGGCACCCGCGTCCGTTAACCGAGACTTCGCCCATCTGGTTGTCATAGGGATCCTCGCGCATACCATCGAAAGCAGGCACAAGCTCAGCCTGGAATCGATCGTTGGCCACCAGGCGCCACGGGTCGAGATTGCCGAAGTAGTGACGACGGCGCCACTCCTCCCCCATTCTGCGCGCAGAGGAACCAAACGAAACATCGGCGTTAAGCCAACCGGTCTGTGGCGTATAGAACTCAGCCCAATCGTGCGGCCCCACCGAATCGGGCGCAACATACAGGCCGCTCTGCCAACGGGCAGGAACGCCCGCAATGCGACACATGGTGATAAACGTGAGCGCCATAACGCCGCAATCGCCGCGGAGCGAGTGTGCACAGTCGTCGGCAATAGACCCCAAAAGCAGGTACGGTGGCTGATAGCGATAGTCGACATGCTGTGTCAGGTAATCATAGATAGCACGAGCGCGATCGAGCGGATCATCGAGCCCGTCAATAACACGCTCCGTCAACTGTCGCAGGTACGGCGTAAACACAATGTGCGGACGGTCCTCGGAAGTGTCCTCGGGCAGCGGCGTGTCCATGCACGCATGCGATGGGAGCGCGCCACCATAGATATCGCAATAGGCGGCATCGATGTGATAGCGATAGGTCACCGAGAATGAATGTTCAGTCGAAGATGTCCAAGAGGCAGTACGAGCCGAAACGTTTTCAGGGGCAACGGTACCCTCCGACGTCATATCGAGAACCTCGATATGAGACTGTTGACGACAGGCGGCAGCAACGGGTAGCCACGCGCGAACAGCCTCTCCCTCCAGAGCCCCAGGGACAGACACGGATGCCTTAAGCGTGATGACGCGAGTCAACCCGTTTTGCGACTCCATCTCCCTGAGCATCTGGTTACGCAGCGCGATGCCGTCCGTAGAATCGGGACGCAGGCCCGGAACCTCCTTGGGGTACACGCGAAGCGAATCGAGGAAGTTGTCGAGAACGAACAGCTCGCCATCGATAAAGCGCCAATCGATACGCTTACGATTAATCAGGTCATCAAACTGCTCTTCGGTAAACTCTGGCCACTCCTCGCGAATCATCGCAATAGCCTGATCACGCGACACCGAAAAATGAAGCGGCGTCTCGAGCATGCGATACCGCTCGGCACGAACACAAGCAGCCAACGAAGGCTCAGGGTTCTGTTCCAAAAGGCGATCGCAGGCAGCAACAGCCTGCGTCAAATACCCGGCATCCTTAAGTCGAAGAATCTCGGGCGGTAGCCCAATATCGAGATGGCGAAAATCATCACAGCAAACATCAACAGAGCAACCAACAGGGCCCTCGTCAACAACCTTCCCATCCGAAGGCAGCACATCAATAACAGCCATACCAAACTCCAAGTCATTAGAACTCTTGAAGCACATTGTAGCGAGATAAAAAAGAAAGCCCCAACAAAGGAACCCTCAACACCGATAAACGGTACCTATTAAAAATGAATTCAGCCCAGTAACCCTGCGGCGTTAAACGAAGGAAGCCCCGTCCCCCGGAACTGTTTCCTTAGCGCGACTTCTGGCGAAGCCAGGTGAGCGCAAAGGAAACAGTGTAGGGGGACGGGGCTTCCGGCGGGAAGTTTAGCGACGCTTACGCCTTGTTGACGGAGCCAAACTCCTCCATGAGCTCCTTGGTGCGGGCAACGATGTTGTCGCGACCAGGCTTGAGGAGCTTGCGGGGGTCAAAGCCCTTGCCCTGCTGATCCTTGCCAGCCTCGATGTACTCGCGGACGCCCTTGGCGAAGACGAGCTGCAGGTCGGTGTTGACATTGATCTTGGAGATGCCCAGGGAGATGGCCTTCTTGATCTGATCCTCGGGGATGCCGGTGCCACCGTGCAGAACGAGGGGCAGGTCGCCGGTCTGAGCCTTGATCTCGCCCAGACGCTCGAAGGAAAGGCCAGCCCAGTCGGCGGGATACACGCCGTGGATGTTGCCGATGCCGCAGGCGAGGAAGTCGACGCCCAAGTCAGCAATCTGCTTGCACTCAGCGGGGTCAGCGAGCTCGCCGTTGGAGGTCACGCCGTCCTCGGTGCCGCCGATGCCGCCGACCTCGGCCTCGATGGACATGCCCTTGGAGTGGGCAAGATCAACGAGCTCCTTGGTGCGGTCGAGGTTAAGCTGGAAGGTCTCCTCGTGAGAGCCGTCATACATGATGGACGTGAAGCCGGCCTCGATGCACTTGAAGCAGTCCTCGTAAGAACCGTGATCGAGGTGAAGGGCGACGGGAACGGTAACACCCGTGGCCTCGACGGCAGCCTTGACCATGTCGGCGCAGACCTTGAAGCCGCCCATCCACTTAGCGGCACCAGCGGTGCACTGAAGGATCAGCGGAGACTTGGCCTCCTCGGCGGCCTGGAGAATAGCCAGGGTCCACTCGAGGTTGTTGGTGTTGAAGGCACCGAGAGCGTACTTGCCGGCCTCGGCCTTCTTGAGCATGTCTGCTGCGTTGACGAGCATAAAAGAAACCTCCTGTAAGGTTGCTCCGATAACGCCTGTGATTTTACCACGGCGCACCCGAGCATAAACGTTCGTTTGTTCACGAATATCGTCCAAACAGACTTTTTTGACCGTTTGCCCTACGAAATTGACCCGTTGGGGAAAAATAGCTTGACGTTTGGACGCTTCTCGTGCTTTAGAAGCTGACTATAAAGCTACACCTGCATGAAAGGGTTCTGCATGAGCTCGCGTGCCATGGTGGTCGAATCGCCATGGCCGGTTAGGCAAACGGTATCGGGCGGGAGAAGCCGGGCGAGCTTGGAGAGCGAGCGCAGAATCGCCGCCTCGTCGCCACCGGCAAGATCGGTGCGGCCGTGGCTGCCCGGGAACAGGGTGTCGCCAACAAAGGCGATGCTTCCCTGCTCGGTGGCGGCGAACAAGACGATCCCGCCCGGCGTATGCCCTGGTGTCTCGATCACCTGCAGGCAGATATCGCCCACCTCGATAGCATCGCCCTCGGCGAGCAGGCACGTCGGCTCCCCGGGGTCGGGCGTCTCAATGCCCCACATAGCTCGCTGTTCCTTGATGTTCGTATGCGGCACCGCCGCATCCTTAGCACACAGCTCATACTGGCAGCCCTCGCCAACGGTGGTTCGCACGCCGGCAACACCACCAACATGATCGGCATGGCCATGAGTGCATACGGCGCCAAGCACGCGTACGCCGGGATGTTCGGCTCGAATATGCTCCACCAGGCGCTCGCCTTCCCACGCAGGGTCGATAATCACGCACTCATTGTCCGAGATAAGAGCATAGCTATTGGTCTGAATGGGACCGTTTACGAGCGTCTCGATCTCGACCGACCCCTTGGGAGTTACATCCAAGGACATAGCACTCATGTCCCTCTCCTCTCTATAGAACTCGAGGCATCAAACGATGCCTCGAGTGTAGCGAATATTGATAATGTGGCGCGTTCGTCGCGACTAAACGCGGCGCTTAAGCTGGGCTCCACCCTCGCCGGGCATCAGGCGGCGCGCGTCGTAGACCGAGTCAACGCTGCTGATAGAGGCCAGCAGCGGATCCAGACCACTCGCGTCCGAGATCTCGACCATAAAGCGCAGGGTTGCAATACCCTCGCGGTTGGTCGACGTGGCGGCAGAAAGGATATTGCCGCCCGCATCGCCAATGGCAATAGTGACATCCTTGAGCAGGCCCATGCGGTCCAGGCACTCGACCACGATCTCGACCTGGAAGAGGGTGTCGGCAGCGCCGTCCCACTCCACTTCGATCATGCGCTCGGGATGCTCCATAAGACCCTTGACGTTGGGGCAGTTGGCGCGATGCACCGAAACGCCACGACCGCGCGTGATGAAGCCGACGATATCGTCGCCCGTCACCGGATTGCAGCAATGTGCCAGGCGGACCAGCAGGCCGCTGTTGCTCTCGCCCTTGACGATAATGCCGTTACTGGCGCTCTTGCCGCGCTTTTGCGGCTTTCGGTTGGAGCCTCGGGCCGGCTGTTTCACGACCTCGGCGATAGCCTCGGCCTTGGTGAGCTGTTCCTCGGGCTTGGGGTCCAAGATTTGCTCGACCTTGTTACCCACAGCGCGCGGGGCAACCTTGCCGGCGCCCACGGCGGCAAACAGGTCCTCGAGCTGCTTGAAGTTCAGCTGCTCCGCCACGGCGTTGAGCGCACGCGTGGATCGCGGCGTAGAGATGCCATACCCGCGCTTGCGCAAGTCCTTGGCCAGTATATCGCGGCCGGCAGCAGCGTCGTCGTCCTTGGTCGCGGCGGCAAAATAGCGGCGGATCTTTGACTTGGCGGAAGGTGTCTTAACGATCTTGAGCCAATCACGAGACGGCTTGGAACTCTTGTTGGTCAGGATTTCAACGCGGTCGCCCGTCTTGATCTCGTGCGTGAGCGGGGCCACCGCACCGTTGATCTTAGCGCCGACGCAGTGGTTGCCCACCTCGGTGTGAACGGCGTAGGCAAAGTCGAGCGGCGTGGAACCGGCACGAAGCGCCATGACCTCACCCTTGGGCGTAAAGACGAAGATCTCTTGATCGAAGAGGTCGACCTTCAGCGAATGCAGGTATTCCTTGGCGTCGGTGATCTCATCAGACGCAGCCCAATCGAGCGAATGTTTGAGCCAGTTAATCTGGTCGTCCAGCCGCTGGGCATCATTGGTCTTAGACGCAGACGATCCGCCCGACTTCTTATATAGCCAGTGGGCGGCAATGCCGTACTCGGCCTGCTCATGCATCTCATAGGTTCGAATCTGAATCTCGAGCGGGCGGGCCGTGGGACCGATAACCGTCGTATGGAGCGACTGGTAGTTATTGACCTTGGGCATGGCGATATAGTCTTTAAAGCGACCGGGCATGGGGTGCCACAGCGTATGCACCGCGCCGAGCGTGGAGTAGCAATCGCGCACCGAATGCGTGATGACGCGCAGCGCCACCAGGTCGTAGATCTCGGAGAACTCCTTGCCCTTACGCTTCATCTTTTGGTAGATGGACCAATAGTGCTTGGAGCGGCCATTAATCTGGAAGCCCTCCAGGCCAATGCGGTTGAGCTCGTCGGTGAGCGTCTTGATGGTCTCGGCCAGATAGCGCTCGCGAACCTCGCGCGACTCAGCCACCATGCGCGCGATGCGCTGGTAGGCATCGGGCTCAAGGTAGAAGAAGGACAGGTCCTCGAGCTCCCACTTAATAGAGCTCATGCCCAGACGGTCGGCCAGGGGCGCATACACGTCCATGGTCTCGCGGGCCTTAAACAGGCGACGGTCCTCGCGAAGGGCCGCCAGCGTACGCATGTTATGCAGGCGGTCGGCAAGCTTAACGATGATGACGCGGATGTCCTTGGACATGGCGAGGAACATCTTTCGCAGCGTGAGCGCCTGTTTCTCGTCCATGCTGTCGACTTCGATGTTGGTGAGCTTGGTCACGCCATCGACGAGCTCGGCCACCGTATCGCCAAACAGGCCGGAAACATCGGCAAGCGAGGTCTCGGTATCCTCGACGGTATCGTGTAGCAGCGCGGCGCACACCACATCGCAGTCCATCTTGAGATCGGCCAAAATGATGGCGACCTCGACGGGATGGTTGATGTACATCTCACCCGAGCGGCGCTTTTGGTTGCAGTGCTTCTCGGCGGCAAAGCAGTAGGCCTGCTCCACCTTAGAGAAGTCGTCCTCATTCATATATTTGAGGCACAGGCGCTCCAGCTTGTCGTAGCTGTCCGCCATAATCTCGGGCGGCAGCTCATCGGCATGCTTATAGTGCTCCATCTCCGAGAACGGCTGGAGGGTGGAATCATGGGCGGTACGGGCTGCGGCATCCATCGAGGTCCCCTTCCCCTAGGCCCGCGGTACGATCGGGCGGTTAACTTTGGCTAGCATATCAGAAGCGCACGAATCGAGCGCCCAACTCCGGAAAGCCGAGAACTCCATGCGCGAACGCAAGCCCTCCAAATAGCGAATTGACCTGCTCAATTGCACACGGCCGGGGTTTTCGGCCATCGCGATGCGACGGGTGTCGTCAAACCCCGAGACGCAACAGAAACCAAGCTCTTCGAAGATTCCCAGGCCACTTTCCACCGAGCGCTCGTCGACCGGCGTGCGAGCATCGATGGCAAGGCACATCTGCGCGATGTCGATATCGCTCGCGCTAAAGGAATCGTCCCCGGTCTTGCCGCGGTTGGAGCGCCACATGGTTTGCAGCGCGCGATAGAGCGTGACGAGCTCGTCGCGCTCGGGCGCATAGCAGTCGAGTAGGCGCTCGTTAATGCGGGCGTCGCGCGACGAATAGAGCAGGTGAATCACGGCGGGCCGTCCATCGCGACCGGCGCGGCCACTCATCTGGTTAAACTCAATCGCACCAAACGGCATGTGATAGAGCACGACATGGCGAATATCGGGAAGGTTGACGCCCTCGCCAAAGGCAGAGGTCGAGACGATGCAGCTGAGGCTTCCGTCACGAAACGCCTCCTCTACGCGATGGCGGTCGGTGCGTGTAAGGCCCGCGTTGTAAAAGGCGATATGCGACGCGTAGTCGGGAACGCGTTTGCGTAGCGTCTTGGCAAGCGCCACGGACTGATCACGCGAGTTGACGTAGATGACGGTCTTCTCCCCCGTCGCCACGATTGACACCAGGCGGTTTTCGCGGCTCGCAAGGTCGCGGTCGTCCTCGAGCTGCAGGTTCTCGCGCACCGTCTCGTCGACCACCATGCGAGTAATCGTCAGCATGCGGGCAAGCTCGGCCACGACCGGAGCCGTCGCGGTGGCCGTCGCAGCCATAACAACCGGGTCGCCCAGGGCTTTGAGGATATCGGGCATGTCGAGATAGGCGCTGCGGTCGCCGCCCTTGGCAAGGCCGGCGTGGTGCGCCTCATCGATAACGACAAAGCCGATGCGGCCCGAACGCGCGAAGCGGTCACGGTGGATAGATAGGAACTCGGGCGTCGTGAGCACGATACCGGTGCGGCCCGAAGCTAGGCCGGCGAACACATCATCGCGTGCGGCCTCCACGGTCTCGCCGGTCAGCACGCCAACGCCAATGCCAAGCGCTGCCATCGTCGACGAGAGGTGATAGGCCTGGTCGGCAACAAGCGCGCGCAGCGGATAGACAAAGATACTCGCACGTCCGCGAAGGACAGCCTCGCGCGCAGCATGTACATGGAAGATGAGAGACTTGCCGCGGCCCGTTCCCATAACGGCCAAGACACTCTGGTGGTCGGCCAAGGCATCGAGCGCCTCAGCCTGCGCGCGGTGCGGCTGGTTCGATCCGATAAAGCTATGGATAAGCGAGCGCGTGAGCTCGGTATAGGAAAGCTGGGCGAGCGTCTCGCGCTTACGCGACTCCAGGCGCAGGCCGAAATCCGCCGGCTGCACGCCACGACGAAGCTCGCATGCCGGATCGTCGACGCTGGGCAGCGTGGTATCGCGGACCAGAACATCCTTGATCATGAGCTTGGGCTTCACACGCCCCTGCCAATGCTCGGCAACGGCCTCGAACACCAAGTCGACAGCGCTATCGCAGTTGATGAGCTTATCGATTTGCGGCACGCGGAACATAATGGCCGGCACACTCGCGGCGCCATCGGTCGCCACAAAGCGCATATGCTCGCCGGTTTTGCCCACCACGGCGCGGTCGCACATCGTCACGCCCTCGGCAGCCAGCAGCGGCACCTTGTTGCCCTGGCCAAACGGCTCAAGGCGGGAGATCTGCTCGATGGTCTCGATATTCAGCTCGGAAAGGTCGACGGTGGCGGCGACCTCGTCGGTGTCTTCAAAGTCCTCGGCGGGAAGCTCGGACAGCACGGCGGAAAGGCGGCGGCGGAACTCATCGAGCTTGGATGCCTCGATGGTCACACCCACCGCACCGGCATGTCCGCCGCGACGAATCAGCAGGTCGGAACAGCGCTCGACGGCGTCAAACAGGTTGACTTTGCCCACCGAGCGACCAGAGCCGCGCGCGATACCGTCCTCGATCGAGAACAGCAGCGCCGGCACGTGATAGCGGTTGGTCAGACGGCTTGCCACGATGCCCTTGACGCCCTCGTGCCAGCCCTCGCCACCCACGACGATTGCGCGTCCGCCGTCATAGGTCTCCTCGACCTTTGCCATGGCATCGCGCGTGAGCTCCGCCTCGATCTCACGGCGCTGGCGGTTGATTTCCTCGAGCTCAGCCGCCAGTGCGCTTGCTTCGATGGGATCGCGGGCAAGCAGCAGGTCGAGCGCCAGCTTGGGATCGGCCATGCGACCGGCAGCGTTTAAGCGGGGAATGAGCGAGAATGACAGGCCATCCGCCGTAATGCTCGAAAGGTCCGCCTTGGCGAGCGCGGCAAGCGCGATATAGCCCGGGCGAGCGGTTACGCGCATCTGCTGGATGCCCTCGGCAACCAGCGCGCGGTTCTCGGGCGTGAGCGGCATCATGTCGGACACGGTGCCCAGCGCCGCGACCTCGATTAGCGAACGCCAATACGACGGCTTGCCCAGGCGCTCACCCAGGACTTGCACCAGCTTGAGCGCCACACCAGCACCGGCAAGCTCGCGCGAGGGGCCCTCGTCCTCGAGCTTGGGGTCGGTCAGGGGCACACCCTGCGGCACCTGGTCGGAAGGCTCGTGATGGTCCGTGACCACCAAATCGATTCCCAGGCTCTCCAGATAGGAAACCTCTTCCTTGGCGGCAATGCCGTTATCGACGGTCACAATCAGCTGGGGGCGAGCGAGCTCATTAACGCGGTCGAGCGCCGCACGCGAAAGACCGTAGCCCTCGTCAAAGCGATGCGGAATAAACGGCGTGACATCGGCGCCAAACGTGCGTAGTGCCTCGGTCAACAGGCAGGTCGACGTAATACCGTCAACGTCAAAATCGCCAAAGACCGCAATGTGCTCGTGGTTGCAAATAGCACGCTCGACGCGGTCGGCAACGACCGACATGCCCGGGATAATGAGTGGGTCGGCCCAGTCGCGATCGAGCGAAGGCGTCAAAAACAGCTGACCTTCTTCGATGGATGTAATGCCGTGCGCGACCATAATACGCGCCACCAGCCCGGGAATGCCCAGGCCAGCCGAAAGCTCCTTTTCGAGCTCGGGGTTTTGCTGAGCGACCGCCCAGCGATGCGTCGTCTTAAGCGATGACATAGGCGCCCACCCCCGATAGGGGCAGGTCGCCGCGATACCTCTCACGGTTCATAGCGATGAGTCCTCTGTGTATGCCCGCTTCGGCAGGCAGATCTGTTGAACGGATTTATTATACCGTGCAGAGCAGACGCAAATCGCCGCAGCACGCCGCGGTTTCGGTAAACGAAGGCGGCAACATCCTCGAAATATTCGAGCGTTTCTGCCGCACGGGCGCATGCGAGCGTCTAGCATATCCATTCAAATGCATTTATGGGCAAAGGGGGTCGCAGGAATATATGAAGCAATGGGTTGGACTGGGCAAGTTTCTCGCGGGACACATGCAGGTCATCGTCCCGATTTGCGTGGCGCTCGGCGTGCTCTTTCCCCAGCAGATCGGTGTGCTCAAGCCTATCGTTCCCACCCTGTTTGCCTTCATGACGTTTCAGGGAGCACTGAGCAACACCTTCCATCAGGTGGCCGAGGTATTCCGTCGTCCGTTACATCTGATTCTGGCGCTGTTGGTCTCGGCGGTGCTCATTCCCATCGCGGCTTATGCCATGGGATCGTTGTTCTTTGGCTCCAACCCCAACCTCGTCTGCGGCATTGTGCTCGAGTACAGCGTGCCCGTAGCCGTCACCGCTTTTATGTGGATCAGCATGTTCGGCGGCAACGGCCCGCTCGCGCTCACCATCATCCTGACGTCCTCGGTCATCTCACCTGTGACGATTCCGCTTACGCTCAAGCTCCTGCTGGGCGCCACCGTCTCGATCGACGTGCCGAGCATGATGCAGAACATGGCCTTTATGATCGCCATCCCCGCTGTGCTCGGTATTGCCATCAATGAACTCACGCGCGGCTGGGGCCACGAGAAACTCTCTCCCGTGCTCTCGCCCGCCTGCAAGTTCATGATGATGGGCGTCATCGCGTCCAACTCCACCGCTATGAGCGAGTACGTGCTGCACATAAACGCGGTGCGCCTGGAAGTCGCCCTCTTTATTTTGGTCTTCGCCATCAGCGGCTTTGTCGTCGGTTTTCTGGTCGCACGTGCGCTGCATCTGCCATATAGCGAGACGACTACCATGTGCTTTACCTGCGGCATGCGCAACATCTCTTCGGGTGCCGTCATCGCCACGCAGTACTTTCCGGGCGAGGTCGTGTTCCCCGTCATGTGCGGCACGCTGTTTCAGCAGGTGCTGGCCTCGATTATCGGGCATCTCTTTGAGTGCCTAACCTGCGAGGAGCGCGCCAAACAACGCAAGCGCGTCGAGGCCGGCCGCGACGCGATGGCACGCTAGGCCGTCCGCAGTGCGCGGATGCTCGCTTTGCTACGCGAGCGCTTCCAGATGTGTGCGCAGGCACTCCGCATCGATATCGAGCGTGGTCTCGGCATTGACCTGGGCCAGACGATAGCCCACAAAGTAGGGCGATACCACCCAACGCGGAAGCGCCTTGGCAATGGTCCGGCCGCCCATGTGGTAGAAGAACAGGTTGTACGACTCCGCGCGACCGCCGTGGTGCTCGTGCAGGATATAGCGCAGGGCCACCTGAATCGCATCGGCAAACAGGTCCGCTTCGGCTTGGTCGTGGGCGTCGTCGCTGGCGGCGATTCCCTGTGGAGCCGAGACGTTGACCTCAAAGAACCCCATGATCGGCTCGGTTGAGATGTTGACCTCAAAGAACCCCATGATCGGCTCGGTTGAGATGTTGACCGAGATTCTCCCCTGCCGCCAGACATCGATGCCTTCGAAATTGGCGGAAGCCAGCGAAGCATAGCCATCCTCCTGTTCCAAGCCCACAATCTGCATGTGCGGATGGACGAGGCTGCCGCCCGAAAGCGGGCCTTTGTTCTTGTACATGAGCACGCTGCGGTACTGTTGGGAATCGATCATCTGCTGCCAACAGCCCAGGGCAAACCTCATCACATGATGCAGCTCATCCGGTTCATAGGTCACCAGGTCGGCGTCGTGATTGGCCGACTCGATCAATACGGTCTGACGGGTGGCCCGCAAGGTCTTGAACTTATTCTCGAGCCAGATGCAGTCGCCATCGCGCTGGATGATGTTGGCGAGCCCCTCCGTGTCGCAAAAGGGGCACGCGGTGCCAGGGCGACGATTATCGTCGGGCTTACCGTTCGCCTGCTGAACGTCAAATACCAGCGCCACGGGTTACGCCTCCAGCGGCACGATCTTGGTGCCATGGAGCTCGGAGACGCTCAATGCCGCCGCCACGGTATCGCGGTTGGCCGTAGAAATGCCGCCGCCGGGAAGGATGGTCAGGCGGTCGCCCGCATACTCGACAAGACGCGACAGGTGCTCCAGGTTGTCCTCGATCGGCGTTCCGGCAGCACCACCATGCGTCAGGATGCGCGTGATGCCGCAGTCGGCGAGTGTGTCAATGGCGTCCAGCTGAGCCTCGGGCGAGAGCTGGTCAAAGGCCATGTGGAAGGTGATATCGATGGCCCCGCGCTTGCACTCCTCGGTCGCGCAGCCCGTAGCCATCACGAGGGCGCCGAGGGTGAGCTCGTCGAGCGCCCAGCCGCCGGCACAGGGCTTGCAGCAGCCAAAGACCAGGCCGTCAACGCCGGCGCTCACGGCAAGACCCAAGTCCATCTCCATCATGCGCAGCTCGTCCTGGTTGTAGTGAAAGTCACCGCCACGCGGGCGAATCATGCACATCACTCGCGCGTCATGCTCGTGAGCATAGCTGACCGTAGTGCTGATAACGCCGGCCGAGGGCGTGGTACCACCGACGGCAAGGTTGTCGCACAACTCGATGCGCTTAGCACCGGCATCGATAGCCGCCGGCACACGCTCAAAGTTCTCGGCACAAAACTCGTACAGCATAGATAGCCCCCAGGAGACATTTCGATTTCCACACGGCATTGTCGCACGTTAAATAGCAACCCGCACGATGGAACAAAACCTTGACAAGGAGTGTCCCAAAGTGCCGGCACATAAGGAACGTCCCCAGGTGCCACCTTGAGCGATGGGTACTCATTTAAGTACGTCCCCAATGAGTACCCGCAGGGGACAGACAGACCGGACTCCCTATACGACAACTGTTGACATCATATACTATGTGTCATATAGTAGGTGTTACACAGTATACTACGAAAGGAGGTGTGCGGATGGAGGCACAGATGAAGCGCGGCTTCCTCGAGGCCTGCGTGCTCGCGGCCGTCTCGGGCGAGGAATCCTACGGCTATCAGATCGTGAAGGACGTGCCCGCGAGTATGGGGCTCACGGAATCCACGCTCTATCCGTTGCTCAAGCGCCTGGAGAAGGCGGGCTGCATCACCGCGCGCTCCGCCGAGCACAACGGGCGGCTGCGGAGGTACTACCGCATCACGGACGCCGGGCGCGAGCGTATCGCCGAGTTCCTCGCCGAATGGCCATCCGTGCAGGAGATCTACCGTTACGTGGAGGGGGCGCACCATGACGCGCGATGAGTTCTTGAACCGGCTGAGCGAGCTTCTGGCCTGCCTGCCGGCAGATCAGGTAAAGGAAACGCAGGAGTTCTACGCGGAGGCCATCGCCGACCGTATGGAGGACGGCATGACGGAGGCCGAGGCTGTGGCCGCCATGGGCACGCCCGGTGAGGTCGCCGAGGCAACGCTCGACGAACTGCCCGCCGTGCCGCGCGCGATCGCGAGGACCAAGCGCAAGAGCACGGCACTTCTATGGGCGCTCGCCATCGTGGGCTCTCCGGTATGGATTCCGCTGCTGCTCGCGTTCGTCGCCGTTGCCACTGCAGTCTACATCTGTATTTGGGTTCTTGCGCTCTGCGTGTGGATCGTGGCCGCGGCATTCGGGGGCGCGGGCCTGGTAGGGCTCCTGTTCGCCGTGGACGGCATCATTATCGGGCATGTTCCGTACGTTTTGGCCTCGATGGGAATGGGATTCGCTTCCATCGGTGTGGCGCTCCTCACGGGAGCCGGCGCCTGGACGGCGTCCAAGCAGATTGCGCGCCTCTCTGCCCTTTGGGCGAAGAAAGCCGTTTCGCCCTTCTGGAAAGATCGAGGCAATAAGAGCCGCATGGGCGCCGAAGCGGCGCCGCTCACGGCATAGGAAGGAGTGCAAACATGTCCAGCGTAAAAAGGATTTACCTTGCCGTAGCGGGTGGGCTTGTTGCCACGGGGCTCGTCCTGGCTGCTATCGGATTTGTGGCCTCCGGCTTTAACCTCGCTGTGCTCAACACGCAGATCGACCTGCGCGATGACACCATCATTCTGGGTGGTGTTGAAATAGACGACCCGACAGGGCTTCCACTCATCGAGCAGCTTGCCGAGGTCGGCGAGATCCATATTGGATCTGCAACGACTGGTTCGTCTTCTCCTCGCAAATGATCGAGCTCGTAGCAGCCGTCCCCCCCCCTTCGGGCGCACCACGACGGGCATGAGCACGCCGCGCTCGGAGCCTTTTTGCGAGACCTTCCGTCACGCTCTTCCTGCGTGGTGAACCGGTCATCGACCGACGAGAGGCTGATGGGAATCTCTCGACTTCGGGCCAATCCCGCTCACCGATCTGGTCTTCCTTCGTGATGCGCACATAAGCGAGCAGACACCGCGCAGAGCTTCAGCGCGGCCGCACTTCCACGTCTATGACGGAGGTGCCCGGCGGCGTCTTGGCGATCCCCTTGTTTGCAGGCGTTAGCGCGTGGGGATCGCCCACTCGGGGGCCGAGGCCGCCGAGGACGGCGGCGAACCTCGCGGTGTCATTCGACATCGCGAGGTTCCCGGACCATGACCACCTGGCCTCGTACCGCGGCATAGCCCCAAGGGTGAGGAGCTTCGGCACGTCGATCAGGGCGCCCGCGCAGCGTCGGCCGGTCCGCCGTTCGGCAGAACGGCGGAAGTCCCTAGCCGCCCAGATATGCCTTGCGGACGTTGTCGTCGTGCAGGAGCTCCTGTCCGGTACCGGTCATGGTGATCTTGCCGGTCTCGAGCACGTAGCCGCGCGTGGCGATTGAAAGCGCCATCTGGGCGTTCTGCTCGACCAGAAGCACCGTGGTGCCGGCCTTGTGCAGGTCCTCGACAATCTGGAAGATCTGCTCAATCAGAATCGGCGCCAGGCCCATGGAAGGCTCGTCGAGCATGAGCAGCTTAGGGTTGCTCATAAGAGCGCGGCCCATAACGAGCATCTGCTGTTCGCCGCCCGAAAGGGTGCCGGCGACCTGGCGACGGCGCTCCTTAAGGCGCGGGAACTGCTCGTAGACGCGCTCAAGGCCCGGAGCCACCGTGGACTTGGGCTGTGTATAGGCACCCATTTCCAGGTTCTCCTCGACCGTCATCTGCAAAAAGGCGCGACGGCCCTCGGGCACCTGGGCCAGGCCCTTGCCCACCAGTTTATCGGCAGGCGTATGGGTAATGTCCTCGCCCATAAACTTGATGGAGCCGGTCTTGGAACGCAGCAGGCCTGAGACGGTTTTAAGCGTCGTGGACTTACCGGCGCCGTTCGCGCCGATCAGGGCCACGATCTCGCCCTCGTTGACGTTAAAGGAGATGTCCTTGATGGCGTGAATAGCGCCGTACCAGACATTGATGTTGTAGACGGAAAGCATCGGCTCTGCCATTTAGTTCTCCCCCTTATCCTGCTTGCCCAGATATGCCTCGATAACGGCATCGTTGTTCTGGATCTCCTCGGCCGTACCCTTGGCAATGACCTTGCCAAAATTAAGCACGCAGATGCCCTCGCAGATGTTCATAACGAGCGACATATCATGCTCGATAAGCATGATGGCGATGCCGAAGGTGTCGCGGATCTTGACGATGTTCTCCATGAGCTCCGCGGTCTCGGACGGGTTCATGCCGGCGGCAGGCTCGTCGAGCAGCAGTAGCTTTGGGTTGGTGGCAAGTGCGCGGACGATCTCCAGACGACGCTGGGCGCCGTAAGGCAGCGAGCCGGCCTGCTCATTTGCCAGGTGCTCCATGTCAAAAATGGACAGCAGCTCCATGGCGCGCTCGTGGGCGGCCTTCTCGTGCTTCCAATACGTCGGCAGGCGCAGCACGCCCTCAAAGCCGGAGTAGCGCTCCTGGTTGTGCAGGCCGACCTTGACGTTATCCTCCACCGTCATGGTGTTGAACAGGCGAATGTTCTGGAACGTACGGGCAATACCCATGCGGTTGACCTGGTAGACCGACTTGCCCGAGGTGTCCTCACCGTCGAGCAGGATGGTGCCGTGCGTGGGCTGATACACCTTGGTGAGCAGGTTGAAGACCGTGGTCTTGCCGGCACCGTTGGGGCCGATGAGACCGGCGATCTCTGTCTTGCCGATGGTCAGGCTAAAGTCGTCGACTGCCTTAAGGCCGCCGAATTCAATGCCCAGGTGGATGCACTCGAGCGCCGGGCGCTCGCCCAGGTCGCGGTCGGGAACGATGGCGCCAGAAGGATACGGGACCATCTTGCCCTTGTTGAACTCAAATTTACTGGGCATCGGCTGCCACCTCCTTCTTGGAAGCAAAGCGGTCCTTGACGCGACCGAAGAATGCCTTGAGCTGCGGGTTGTTGGTAAAGATCATGACCAGGATCAGCACGATGGCGTAGATGAGCATGCGGTAGTCCGAGAACTGACGGAGCAGCTCGGGAAGCACCGTAAGCAACGCCGCCGCGATGACGGAGCCGCGCATGTTGCCCAGACCGCCCAGGACCACGAACACCAGAATGAGGATGGACGTGTTGAAGTCGAACTTGGTGGCGGAGAGCTGCGAGAAGTTACCGCCGAAGAGGGCTCCGGCAGCGCCGGCGAGGGCAGCGGAAACCACGAAGGCGATCATGCGGTACTGGGTGACGGAGATACCCACGGACTCGGCAGCGATCTTGTTGTCACGCACGGCCATAATGGCACGGCCGGTACGGCTGCGAACCAGGTTGAGCACGATCACGAGTGCGACCATGACCAGGATGGCACCGGCGAGGAAGGTCGAGTACGTCGACACGCCCGAGGCGCCCTGGGCGCCCTTGATGATGGCGGTGCCGTCCTCGAGCAGGTGCAGGTCGTCGATCGTGGAGTTACCCGTGATGTTAAAGATCACATGCAGGCCGCGGGAGTCGACGCCCACAATGAGGCAGGTGACGATCTCTTTGATGATCTCGCCAAAAGCCAGGGTCACGATGGCCAGATAGTCGCCGCTCAGGCGCAGGACCGGGATACCGATCAAGAAGCCCAAGATGGCAGCGGCGATAGCGCCGACCACGATGCTGATGATCAGGCGCACCGGATCGGAGGGAACGGCGCTCTCGAGGGCGACCGCGGTGACGATGCCCGTGTAGGCACCGACACTCATAAAGCCCGCATGGCCCAGCGACAGGTCGCCCGCGATACCGACGACGAGGTTGAGGGAGATGGCCATGACGATGTAGGCCGTAATGGGAACCAACTGACCGGCGATCATGCGCGGGATCATATGGTTGGACTGCATAAAGAACACGATGGCGAATGCCACGATGCACATGGCGTACGTGACAAAGTCGTGACGCGTCTGCTTGTCTTTAAGAAACTTCATAACGCTCACCTACACCTTCTCGGGGACGTACTTGCCCAAGAGGCCGGCAGGCTTGACGAGCAGGACGATGATCAAAACACCAAAGACGATGGAGTTGGCAAGGCTCGTGGAAATGTAGGCCTGCGCCATCGCCTCGATGATGCCGATGAGAATGCCGCCGACAAAGGCGCCGGGGATGGAGCCGATGCCACCGAAGACGGCGGCGTCGAAGGCCTTGATGCCAGGCATGGCGCCCGTCGTGGGCTGCAGCACCGGCGAGTAGGAGCACAGGAGCACGCCGGCGATGGCGGCAAGCGCAGAGCCGATGGCAAACGTCATCGAGATGGTGCGGTTGACGTTGATGCCCATGAGCTGAGCGGCGGCCTTGTCCTCGGACACGGCGCGCATGGCTTTGCCCATCTTGGTCTTACCTGTAAAGAACATCAGGCCGGCCATGATAACCAGGCAGGCGACGATGGTGACGAGCGAGACGGCACTTACGTTGAACTTGGCCAAGAACTCCGGCACCTGGAAGGTGACGAGCGAAGTGAAGTTCTTGGGCGTGGCGCCCCACAGAAGCTGCGCGGCGTTCTGCAGGAAGTAGGACACGCCGATAGCCGTGATGAGAACGGCCAGCGGGCCTGCCTGGCGCAGCGGCTTATAGGCCAGGCCCTCGATGAGAACACCGAGAACGGTACAGACCACACAAGAGAGAACTACAGATGCCCAGCCCGGGAGGCCGAGATACGACGTGGCGCAGAACGAGATATAGGCACCGACCATGATAACGTCGCCGTGAGCGAAGTTCAGCATCTTGGCGATACCGTAGACCATGGTGTAGCCCAACGCGATGATGGCGTAGACGCTGCCCATGGACAGGCCGTTGACCAGGTATTGGATAAAGACCGTCATGTTCCACATCCCCCTTTCGAATAGGTTTCCAGTTGATGTATGAAACAGGGACGTTACATCGTCCCTAGATACCAAGCAAGCAGGGAAGGCCAAAACCTCCCCTGCTTGGGATCAAAACCGCTCTATGTAAGGCGGCCAATTAGGCCTGTACGTACTTGCCGTCGGTGATGACGTACGCCGTGGGCTCCTTCTGGACCTGGCCCTTATCGTTCCAGGTAAGCTTGCCGGTCAGACCGTCAACGGTAATCTTGAGCATAGCCTTGGACAGCTTCTCGGCGACCTCGGTCGGATCGGCGTCGACACCAAGACCGGCCTCCTTGACGGCCTCGGCCACCGCGTGCACGCCGTCGTAGGCGTCGGCGGCAAACTGGTCGGGGGTATCGCCGTACTTATCCTTGTAGGCGTTGACGAAGTCGGCGTTCTTCTCGTCGTCGGCGGAGAACGGGGTCATGAGCAGCAGACCCTCGGCAAGAGAGGTATCGAAGCCCTCAACGCCCAGGATGCCGTCCATGCCGTCGCAGCCCATCATCTTGACGTCATAGCCCATGTCCTTGGCGTTCTTGAGCAGGACGGACGCCGGCGTGTAGTAGATCGGCGCAAAGATCATGGTGGCGCCGGCCTGTTTGGCCTTGGTCAGCTGGTTGGTAAAGCTCGTGGCGGAGTCGTCCTTAAAGGTCTCCTCGTCAACAATCTCGAGCTTGGACTCAGCGGCCTGGGCCTTAAAGGAATCTGCGATGCCCGAAGAATAAGCGTCGCCGGAGTTATAGAACAGCACGAACTTCTCGTCCGCATATTTCTCTGCCAGGAACTTGGCAGCGTTGACGCCCTGGTTGGGATCGGTAAAGCAAACCTGGAAGACGCAATCCTTGCCGTCGGTGACGTCCTCGGAGGACGCGGACGGGGTGATCATGAACGTCTTGGGGTCGTTACCGCACTCTGCGGCAACGGCAA
Organism: bacterium; assembly: GCA_963602135.1. Classification (GTDB taxonomy): domain Bacteria; phylum Actinomycetota; class Coriobacteriia; order Coriobacteriales; family Coriobacteriaceae; genus Collinsella. Next base: position 32,720 of record CAVCHM010000005.1, read on the forward strand.
CCGACGCACCCGTGGTGGTCGGACCGACGAGGGCCTGCATGCCCCAGTCGAGCAGGGTGTTGAAGGCGTTGACGGCCTTCTCGCCATCGGCCTGGTCATCCTCGGCCTTGCTGGCAAGCGGCAGCTCCTTGGTCGAGAAATCCTTGCAGCCGAGCTCGACACCCTGGGTAACGGACTTGCCGTAGGATGCGTTGGCGCCGGTCAGCGGGCCGATGGTGCCGATCTTAAACGAAGCGTCGCTCGAAGCGGAACCGCTGTCGCCGCCGTTGGAGGAGCAGCCAGCTAGAATGGACATCGCCCCCAGACCTGCTGCGCTCGCGATAACGCTCCTGCGATTCATAACAGGGTTCAATGACTTACCGGTGAGGCTCGACATGCGGCTCTCCTCTCAAATCTCGTCGGGTTTCAGTTACCCGACAGGCCATCCTTCGCCGTGTTCGGCGTTCGCAAAATAGTAGACGCTTTAGTTGAGAAAAGTGGCGATTATTTCAACTTTTCTTTTGTTTTGTCCATTTATCCATATTCATGCGTATTTCTGTCGGTTTATGCAGTTTAGCCACTTTATTGTGTGAAAGTATTGTTTCCGTTCTGTTACAAGCGTCCCTGCCCTGATTAAAACAGCTTCACCGTTCGCGTTTTGTGCACACCTAGGCGGCGATGTACTTGCCGTCCTGAATCACATAGGCTGTAGGTCGTATGTAGTGAGCATGTTTCCAAAGTTTCCGCAGCGTTTCGGGGGTGCCGTTTTGTGCGACTCCTGTTGCCTTGCGAGCACGCGCCCTCGGTTCACGCTAGAATGCACTCAACCTTTAAGCGGTTAATCCATCCATAAGATGCACGAAGGAGCTATCTATGAGCGAACCCCTGCGCACCGTGAACGTCGGTCTGATTGGTCTGGGAACCGTCGGCGGCGGCGTGGCCCGTCTGATCAAGAGCCACCACGATGAGTACCTTGCAGCCTACGGCATCGACCTTAAGCTGACCCGCGCCTGCGCGCTTGCTTGGGAGCAGGCCGAGGCGGCAGGCATTGAGCGCGAGGCCTTTACGAGTGACTGGCACGACGTCGTCACCGACCCCGCCGTCGATATCGTCGTCGAGCTCATCGGCGGCGAGCACCCCGCGACCGAGATCTTCACCACCGCCTTCGAGAACGGCAAGCACGTCGTCTCTGCCAACAAGGCCCTGCTGGGCCGTCATGTCGAGACGCTCGCCGAGAAGGCGCGCGCGTGCGGCGTGCAGATTAAGTGCGAGGCCAGCTGCGGCGGCGGCATCCCCATCGTGAGCACGCTCGAGCACGACCTGGTGGGCAACAAGATCCTGACCATCGCCGGCATCCTCAACGGTACCACCAACTATATCCTGTCGCGCATGGACGCCGAGGGCGCCGATTACACCGACGTGCTTGCCGACGCGCAGGCCAAGGGCTATGCCGAGGCCGACCCGTCCGCCGACGTCGACGGCTTCGACGCCGCCAGCAAGACGGCAATTCTCGCCTCCATCGGCTTTGGCACCCGCGTTACCACCGACGATGTGTACCAGCAGGGCATCCGTACCATCGGCGCCGAGGACATCGCCCAGGCCCGCGAGCTCGGCTACACCATTAAGCTGCTCGGCATCGCCCGCAACACCGACGCCGGCGTCGACGTCCGCGTGCATCCCACGCTGATTCCCGCCGACCACATGCTCGCCAAGGTCAACGGCGCCATGAACGCCGTCTACGTGGTAGGCGACGCCGTGGGCGAGACCATGTTCTACGGTGCCGGCGCAGGCTCCTTCCCCACCGCGAGCGCCGTCGTGGGCGATATCCTGTCGCTCTCCGAGCAGATCAGCCGCGGCGTGGCTCCGCTGCCCGAGATTGAGCCCTATGGTCACAACCTCGCCTTTAAGCCCATGGACGAGCTCCAGACTAAGTACTATGTGCGCCTGAAGGTCGCCGACCGCGTGGGCGCCCTGTCCGAGACGGTCGATATCTTTGCCAAGCACAACATCTCGATCTCGCTCATCAACCAGGTCGAGGACGGCAAGTCGGGCGTCAACGATGCCTGTTCGGTCATCTTCCTGACGCACTGCGCGCTCGAGAAGGACGTCCAGGCTGCCGCCGCCGAGCTTGCCAGCGTCGACTGCGTGGCCGAGGTCGCCAACGTCCTGCGTATCGAGGACGTCGAGGCCTGGACCGAAGGCGTCATGGCGAACTAGTCCATCAATCGCCTAGCAATACGCGCTTTGAGGGCTCCCGTCCGATGTGGGACGGGAGCCCTTTTGTCTCCTGCCCTAAGCACAACGGCAGAGCACATTTGCGCGAGCCGCTCATCGGTAACGCGGGCTACCGTTCACCGATATGCAAACGCGGCCGATTCCGGCTACCGCTACGCTGTGCTGCGTACGTCCACCCCCGAAGAATGGAGGCACCATGTTGCTCGAGGGCAAGAAAGCAATCGTCACCGGAGGCACGCGCGGTATCGGCTATGCCATCGCCTGCCGTTTTATCGAGGAGGGTGCCGCCGTCACCGTCTTTGGCTCGCGCCAGGAGACTGCCGATGCAGCCGTTGAGAAGCTGACAGCTGTCTATCCCGACGCCAAGGTCTGGGGCCGTTCCTGCGACCTCACCTCGCTCGAGGCCGTGACCGAGGCCTTTACCCAGGCTGCAGCCGACATGGGCGGTCTCGATACGGTCGTCAACAACGCCGGCATCTCCCAGCGCTCGCCCCTTTTGGACTACACGGCCGAGGAGTTCGCAAAGGTCATGGACCTCAACGTCGTCGCCGTCTTTAACGGCCACCAGGCTGCCGCCAAGATCATGACCGAGGCCGGCCACGGCGGCACCATCACCACCACGAGCTCGATGGTCGCCAAGTACGGTCAGCCCTCTGGCGTCGGCTACCCCACGTCCAAGTTTGCCGTCAACGGCATGGTCCAGTCGCTCTCGCGCGAGCTCGCCCCCATGGGTATTCGCGTCAACGCCGTCGCCCCAGGCGTAACCAAGACCGATATGGTCGCCAACCTGCCCGAAGAGGTCATCAAGCCCATCATCGCCACCATTCCGCTGGGTCGCATGGGCGAGCCCGAGGACATCGCCAACGCCTTCGTTTTCCTAGCGAGCGACATGTCATCCTATGTCACGGGCGCCGTGCTCCCCGTCGACGGAGCCGCCCGCTCCTAAAGGTCGCAAGCCACGACTTCGAACCTCAACGGAGCTCAACGCAAAAAGCGCGCTGCCTGCATCAACCGCAGGCAGCGCGCCTTCTTTTGTTTGAAGTGGAAGCCGTGTCCCAGAATTCCGGCTCAGACCGGGACGCAGCTTCCCTCAGGGCCATGTTTCGGAAAGTGTGCCCCGTTTTGAACGCCGATTCTGGGACGCGCTTTCCGCAACGGGTCTCTCGCGGAAACTGCGCCCCGTTTCGGGTCTTTAAAGTGGGACGCGCCTTCCCCTAGGGAAGCATCTCGTTATTTGCCGTCGTCGTCCTGGGCTTCATCGCGCGCGTAGAGCTCCAGCATGCGGCGGCGGTATTCGTGCACGGCGAGCTTGGCGCGCTCCAGGCGGCGGCGCTCACGCGGAGTCAGCTCGGACGGGTCAAGCTCATCACCATAGGTCTTATCGGCAAGAAGATGCGCCGCGTCCACGATGCGGGCATCGATGTGGCCGTTCGCTGCCTCGGCGGAAAGACGCTCGGCAATCGTATCGAGCGTAGGCAAGCCCTCGAATACGCGACCATGTCCATGCGAGGTCAGCAGCTCGTGCTCGCGTGCGAGCAGGCTCGCCAAATCGTGATGGGCGCGCAGGATGTCAAGCGCATCGGATGGATGCTCGGCAACCTCTGCCACGGCAGCGACCGGTGCGGCGTCGACCACGCGGTAGAAGAGCTGCGCGAGCAATGGCATCAAGAACACCGTGATGGCACCGGCGGCAACCATGACCGACGCAATATCTTGCGACAGCGCGCCCGCGTTGACGGCAACGCTCGTCACGGCAACGATGATCGGAAGCGCCGTGGTGCAGTACAGGGCCACGGTAATGCGACCATACGCCGACACATCGCGCGTCGCAGGACAAATGCCCATAGAGATGAGGATGGGCACGGCACGAATAATCAGCAACGCCACGATAAAGCCCACGAGCAGACCCGGGCGCGACGCCACGGCCGTCAGATCGATCTTTGCGCCCGATACGGTAAAGAACACCGGAATCAAAAAACCGTAGGCCAGACCGTCGAGCTTGGTCTCGAGCGTATGGTTGCCCTCGGGGATGATATAGCGCAGGACAAAGCCGGCGGCAAAAGAACCCAACACGATGTCGAGATCAAAGACAGCCGAGAATGCCACGAGCGTGACCAGGATGAGCACCGTCAGGCGCACGAAGGTCTGCGACGTGGTATCGGCGCGCTCCTCAACAAATGCAAAGAAGCGGCTGCCGACGCGCTTGGAGCGGCTCGGGACCACGGCCAGCAACACGCAAACCACCGCAAACAAGCCAAGGATAACGAGCGTTTGGATGCCAGTGCGGGCAGACAACAGCACCGACATGGCGAGCACGGGACCGAGCTCGCCCCAAGTGCCATACGCGAGAATCGAGTCGCCCACGCGCGTGCCGGTGAGCGAGCGCTCACGCATGATGGGCACAAGCGTACCGAGCGCCGTCGAAGTGAGGGCAAGCGTCACGGCGATACCGTCGAAATGACTGACTGAGAACCACGGGGTAAAGCGCACGGCAAGCCAGGCGATACCAAACGTGACGACCCACGTCGCCAAGCCGTAGCGCCCCTCGACGCCCGTGATGCTCTTGGGGTCGATCTCAAAGCCGGCAAGCAGGAACAAAAAGGCCAGGCCCAGCTCGGACACAAGCGAGACCTCAGCATCTACATGGATGACGCCGAGCATATGGGGTCCCAGTACCGCGCCGAGCACGAGCAAAAAGACCGTCTCGGGAACGGGTTTTCCGGGAATCGCCGAGGCGATAAAAGGACTCGCAAAGGCCACGAGTGCGATGATGGCGAGCGAAACGAATGCCATGTGATGCCTTTCTCTTGTTTGCGCTTCACTGTAGCACCCTCGCCGTCCTCAACGCGCCGCGAGCTGTCGTATCATAGTGAGGTTTACAAACATGTGGCTCAAGGCGACCGCAGGGCAGACCCCGCAAACCGACCGCTGCCGCATACCGTACCGTACGCCCAACCGATCAGGAAGGCAGGAACCAATGGTCTCTCGTATCTACGTGGAGAAGAAACCCGGGTTCGACGTCGAGGCTCAGCAGCTCAAGGGCGAGCTGACCGAAATTCTCGGCATCAAGGGCATCGAGGCCCTGAGGATTATCAACCGCTACGACGTCGAGGGCATCGACAAGGAGCTTTTCCGGTCCTGCGTGCCGACCGTCTTTAGCGAGCCCCAGGTCGATGTGACCTACGACGAGCTCCCCGCAAGCGATGGCGCCGTCTTTGCCGTCGAATTCCTGCCTGGCCAGTTTGACCAGCGCGCCGACTCCGCCAGCGAGTGCGTGCAGCTCATCAGCCAGGGCGAGCGCCCCGCCGTGCGCTCCGCCAAGGTCTATATGATCTCGGGCGCTCTGGACGAGGCCGCCATTGATGCCATCAAGCACTACGTGGTGAACCCCGTCGAGGCGCGCATCGCCTCGCTCGACCTGCCCGAGACGCTGTACATGGAGACCCCCGAGCCCCAGCCCGTCGAGGTGCTCGACGGTTTCCGCGAGCTCGACGAAGCCGGCCTTGCCGCCTTTATTTCCGAGCGCGGCCTTGCCATGGACGAGGCGGACATCGCCTTCTGCCAGCAGTACTTCCGCGATGAGGATCGCGACCCCACCATCACCGAGATCCGCGTGATCGACACCTACTGGTCCGATCACTGCCGCCACACCACCTTCGGCACCGTCCTGGACGACGTGACGATCGACGACGCCGTGGTGCAGCAGGCCTTCGACCGCTACATGGAGATGCGCCACGAACTCGGTCGCGACACCAAGCCCGTCTGCCTTATGGACATGGGCACCATCGGCGCCAAGTACCTCAAGAAGACCGGCGTCATGACCGATGTCGACGAGTCCGAGGAGATCAACGCCTGCACCGTCAAGGTGAAGGTCGATGTCGATGGCGAGGAGCAGGACTGGCTGTTCCTGTTTAAGAACGAGACCCACAACCACCCGACCGAGATCGAGCCCTTCGGCGGTGCCGCCACCTGCGTGGGCGGCGCCATCCGCGACCCGCTCTCGGGCCGTAGCTACGTGTACCAGGCCATGCGCGTCACCGGCGCCGGCGACCCCACCGTCCCCGTGTCCGAGACGCTCGAGGGCAAGCTGCCGCAGCGCAAGCTCGTGACCACCGCTGCCGCCGGCTACTCCAGCTACGGCAACCAGATTGGCCTTGCCACCGGCCAGGTCAACGAGCTCTATCACCCCGGCTACGTGGCCAAGCGCATGGAGGTCGGCGCCGTCGTGGGCGCTACCCCGGCAAACCACGTGCGCCGCGAGTGCCCCGCCCCCACCGACAAGATCATCCTGCTGGGCGGCCGCACCGGCCGTGACGGCATCGGCGGTGCCACCGGTTCCTCCAAGACCCAGAACACCGAGTCCATCGAGACCTCGGGCGCCGAGGTCCAGAAGGGCAACGCCCCGGTCGAGCGTAAGCTGCAGCGTCTGTTCCGCCGCGGCGATGCCTGCCGCCTGATCAAGCGCTGCAACGACTTTGGCGCCGGCGGCGTCTCGGTCGCCGTGGGCGAGCTTGCCGACGGCCTGTATGTCGACCTGGACACCGTGACCAAGAAGTACGACGGTCTGGACGGCACCGAGCTCGCCATCTCCGAGTCCCAGGAGCGTATGGCCTGCGCCGTCGCCGACGGTGACGTCGAGGAGTTCATGGGCTACGCCGCCGAGGAGAACCTCGAGGCGACCGTTATCGCCGAGGTTACCGCCGAGCCGCGCATGCGCATGGCTTGGAACGGCGTCGCCATCGTCGACCTGTCCCGCGAGTTCCTCAACTCCAACGGCGCGCCCAAGCACCAGGTCGCCCACGTGTGCGCCCGCAGCGTGTGGCAGCCCAGCTGGGCCGGCACCACGCTTGCCGAGCGCATGACCTCGCTCGTCACCGACCTCAACGTCGCCTCCAACAAGGGCCTGTCCGAGCGCTTCGACTCCACCATCGGCGCCGCGACCGTGCTCATGCCCTTTGGCGGCAAGACGCAGCTCACCCCGAGCTCAGCCATGGTTGCCAAGTTCCCCGTGGACGGCGAGACCACCACGGCAAGCGCCATGGCATGGGGCTTCAACCCCTACCTGATGGAAGCCGACCAGTTTGCGGGCGCCTACCTGTCCGTGGTCGAGTCCATCGCCAAGCTCGTGGCCGCCGGCTTTGAGCACAAGCGCGCCTATCTCTCCTTCCAGGAGTACTTCGAGCGTCTGCGCACCGAGGCCGAGCGCTGGGGCAAGCCCATGGCAGCAGTACTCGGCGCCCTCATGGCCCAAGTCGACCTGGGTGCCGGTGCCATCGGCGGCAAGGATTCCATGAGCGGCTCGTTTGAGGACGAGGCCGGCGAGCTCAACGTTCCGCCGACCCTGATCAGCTTCGCCGTCGCCGTGGGCAAGGCTGCCCGCGCCGTCTCGCCCGAGTTCAAGGGCCTCACGCACCGCGTCGTCCGCATCGCCCCCGCCACCTACGGCGAGGACTACCGTCCCGACGCTCAGCAGCTGCTCGCAGCGTTCGACGCCGTCGAGGCGCTCACCGCCACCGGCGACGCCCTGGCCGTCTCCACGCCCGGCTACGGCTGCGGCGCCGAGAGCCTCTTTAAGATGTGCGTCGGCAACCAGATCGGTATCGAGCTTGCCGAGGATGTGGACGTGGAGAGCCTCTTCACCCCGCTCTACGGCAGCTTTATCGTCGAGCTCGCCGAGGACGCCGAGCTGCCCGAGGTCGCCGACGGCGTTGTCGTCGAGCCCCTGGGCACCACCGTCGAGGGCTATGTCATCGACACCGGCTCCGAGGTCATCGAGCTCTCCGAGCTCCAGGAGGCCTGGGAGAGCGGCATCGAGGGCGTCTTTGCCTATCGCAGCGCCGGTGAGACCGCCGAGGTCGAGACCATCGACTTCCGCGCCAAGGATATCCATGTGTACGGCGGCGCCAAGATCGCCCGCCCGCGCGTGGTCATCCCCGTGTTCCCTGGCAACAACTGCGAGTACGACAGCGCCCGTGCCTTCCGCGCTGCCGGTGCCGAGGCCGACACCTTCGTGATCAATAACCTCACGCCCGAGGCCGTCGCCGAGAGCACCCATGAGCTTGCCCGCCGCATCCGCCAAAGCCAGATCGTCATGATCCCCGGCGGTTTCTCGGGCGGCGACGAGCCCGACGGCTCCGCCAAGTTCATCACGGCGTTCTTCCGCGCTCCCGAGGTCACCGAGGCCGTCCGCGACCTGCTCAAGGCCCGCGATGGCCTGATGCTGGGCATCTGCAACGGCTTCCAGGCCCTGGTCAAGCTCGGTCTGGTGCCCTACGGTGACATCGTCGACGCCACGCCCGATGCGCCCACGCTGACGTTCAACACCATCGGCCGCCACCAGAGCCGTCTGGTGCGCACCCGCATCTCGTCCAACCTGTCCCCGTGGCTGTCGCAGTGCAGCCTCGACGACCCCTACACCGTCGCCATCAGCCACGGCGAGGGCCGCTTTGTCGCCAACGACGAGGTGCTCGCCCAGCTCATCGCCAACGGCCAGGTCGCCACGCAGTACGTGGGCGAGGACGGCAAGCCGAGCATGGATCTTTCCGTCAACCCCAACGGCTCCGCACTCGCCATCGAAGGCATCACGAGCCCCGACGGCCGTGTCCTGGGCAAGATGGGCCACGCCGAGCGTCGCGGCGACAACCTGTACCGCAACGTGCCCGAGCATGTCCCCGGCGATAAGTTCATGCCCATCTTTGAGAGCGGCGTAGCCTACTTCGCCTAAAACGTTCCCATCGGGTACAATCCCATCGGGTTACAACACCCGCCACCGACACTCCCGGTGGCGGGTTCTTTTTTGCTTCGCGCATGTAGGAAGGACATCATGGAAAGCCGCAAGCCGTATCTCGCCACCCTGCCCGGACTCATCCTGGGCTGCCTCGTTTGCTGTGCGCTCTGGGGGTCGGCTTTTCCCTGCATTAAGCTCGGCTACGCGCTCTTTGGCATCCCCGCGCACGATGGTGCCTCGCAGCTGCTCTTCGCGGGTCTGCGCTTCGCCCTTGCCGGCACACTGGTCATTGTTGGCATGAGCGTCGCCCAGCGCCGCCCGCTCGTTCCGCAGGCACGCGACATCAAACCTATCCTCACCCTGTCGCTCTTCCAGACCATCGGCCAGTATTTCTTTTTCTACCTTGGTCTCTCCCGAGCGAGCGCCATGTCGAGCTCCATCATCGAGGCCAGCGCCAACTTCCTAGCCATCCTCTTTGCCGCCCTGGCGTTTCGCACCGAAAAGCTCGATGCGGCCAAAGTGCTTGGCTGCGTGCTGGGCTTTGCCGGTGTCGCGCTCGTCAACCTTTCGGGCGCGGACGGCACCTTTGGCTTTACGCTCGACGGCGAGGGTTTTATCCTGGCATCCACCGTCGCGGGCGCCCTTTCGACCTGCCTGATCGGCATCTTCTCGCGCGAGCACGACGGCGTCTTGCTTGCCGGCTGGCAGTTCTTGGTCGGCGGCCTTGTCCTCACTGCTATCGGCTTTTTGATGGGCGGCGTGCTCTCCCCCACCGCGATTGCCCCCGCCATCGCGCTCATCGTCTACATGGCGCTTATCTCCGCGGTCGCCTACTCGCTGTGGTCGCGTCTGCTTGCCGTCAATCCCGTCAGCCGCGTCTCGGTCTTTGGGTTTATGAATCCGGTCTTTGGCGTACTGCTGAGCGCGCTGCTGCTCGGCGAGGGCGCCGGTACGAGCCCCGTTACCGTTATCGTTGCCCTGCTGTTGGTCTGCGGCGGCATCATCATCGTCAACAAACCAAAAAAGGCCTAGCAAACTGCCGCGTTCCGAGAAAAAGACGAGGCGCATCTTCGACAGCCGCTACTAATCCCACCAACGCAAAAAGGGCGCACGACCAGCACAACGGTCGCGCGCCCCCTTTTCTAGCGTATCTGGACGCCGGCTTTCTTTTTCTCGGCCTTAACACGGTAGAGTTCCGCATCGGCAGCGCGAAGTAAGTCTTGCCACGTATCGACACCATCACCGACCCGCGCGTAACCGATGGACATCCGCAATGCATACGGCACCTCGGCGCGCGCGAGTTCGTCGTTGATCGCCACGCACAGGCTTATAATCTCCTGCTCCGTCGCTGCCTTTTGGAGCACCACGAACTCATCGCCGCCATAGCGCGCGATAAAGCCGCCGGACACCGAGCAGACGTCCTTGAGCGCCTTCGAAACAACTTGAAGGGCATGGTCGCCCTCGACATGTCCATAGTGGTCGTTAATCTGCTTAAAGCCGTCAGCATCCATCATCAGCAGATACACATCATCGGCCTGGTCAGCACCCGAGAACAGCGACAGCATATAGGTCTCAAAACGGTTGCGGTTGTTGAGTCCAGTCAACGGGTCAGTCGAGATCAGTTGCTCCTGGTAGACGATATAGAGCAGCAAAATACTGATCATTATGCCGACGCAAAGGCCGGGCACCGAAAATACGACCTGAAAGGTACCGCCCACCAGAGCGGGGACCGCGAAAAAGGCGAGGGTGCGATAAATGGTCTTCTTTTGCAGGCTTTCGACTTTTCGAGCCTGAACAAAGGCATGCAAGGACGTATATATGACGTAACAGTAGCTAACGATAGGCTGAATCATATAAGCTGCACCGCGACGATATACGCCCTGTGCATCGATATAGAACAGGGCATGTGTCCAGTAGCAGGTAAATGCCAGGGCGACCACTACCGCCGTAGGCAATGCCACGAGTGCCATCCTGTAGCGCGTGGCCAGGAATCGCGAGCCTTGCATCGTCTCGGAATAGAAGAACCAAATGAGGCACGCGACGGCGAACAGCGAAAACGAGACCGCGTTGGAAATCCAGTTGGCTGTAATGCCCACAGGAGTGCTCACGCCGTCCGAGAGCGTCCAAATCATATCGAAGAAAATGTAGGCGGCAGAGGTGTAGCCGAGCATGCTAAACAATAGCTGCTGGGTGCTCGAGAACAAGGAGCGGCGGCTTCGTGCGGCAAGTCCGATAAGAATAATCATGCACAGCACAAAAATCTCGATCTTGAGTGCCTTAACCACTAGGTTCCATCCCCTCTATATCCAAGTGGCCAGAATCGCCCGGATCTTGCCGGACACCAAACACCCCTTACTCCGCAGGGGTATGGGGAATCATAGCAGAGCGCCCGAATGACACTGAATAACAGATGCTGTACGGGCGCTCGGATGGCGTGAATTGCACACGCCGATTTCATTGATTCGAACAGTCGACTACTCGCCATCGATATCGGTCGCGACAGCCTCCTCGATAGCCTCGACACCGGCAACCGACAGGTCTTCCTTGCCCTGGCAGAACTTCTTGTCGACCCAGCCGGTCAGGATCGGGGCCATGATCGCCGTGATGATAACGGCGGTGGCGATCTGGGCGTACGCGGTGGGCGCAAGCTCGGCATAGCGCGGAGCGACCTCGGCGAGGGCCACCGGCGTGGTCATGGCCGTACCGGCAATGGTGGAGCAGGCAACAGCAGCCTTACCGTTGCCGCCGCACAGGCGCTCAAAGGCAAAGGTGATGGGACCGACGATAAAGAGTGTGATGAGGCCCAGCAGGATGCCCGAGATGCCGCCGGTGATAAAGCTCGACAGGCTCATGGACGCACCGAGCTGAAAACCGATAACGGCAATTGCGGGATTGGCGCCAGGAACCAGCAGGTTCTTGATGAACGGGAACAGGTTGCCCAGGACCATGCCGATAACGAGCGGCAGGATAGAACCGACGATAGTGCCCAGTGGGATGTTAGCGAGACCCGAGACACCGAGGATAATCATCGTGACGGCAGGGCCGGCGGTAAAGAACAGAATGCCGACAGCACCCTGCTCGGACTCGTCGCCAAACTCGCCCATGATGCCCGTATAGAGCGCCATGTTGCAGAACGTGATGCCACCGATGATGGACACGGAGCTCAGACCCAGGAAGTTGTCGTTAAAGAAATAGGCCACGCCCAAGCCGAGAGCCGCCGCGACGACAAGCTTGGGGATCAGCACGACGATGCCGGTCTTGATGGCGCCCGGCGTGGACTTAAAGCTGATGCCGGCACCCACGAAGAGCAGGATCGCCGCAACGATGGTATTGGAGCCACCGCGGCAGGCAGCCGTAAAGAAGCCGCCGATCTCAAAGACCTGCGGGCAGAAGGTGTTGAGCAAGAGGCCGACGATCATGGGGTAGATCATGATGTCGCCCGGGATACGCGGGACCTTGAATTTCTTTTGCTCGTTGGCGGTTGCTTCCTGTGCCATGAAACCCCCATTTCCGCTGACGGGGAACAAAAGCCCACGTCATGCTTTGCTACAGTAAAGTCTGACCATGGTACCAGAAGAAGCAGACCAGCTCGATGAGAAATTCGATTCGGGGCAGTGACGGCAAAAGGAGGCGCTGGCCCCTATATGAGGCTCAAAACGATATACAGCACAACGCCCGAGACGCAGCACCACAACATCGACTTTGTCTTGATTGCCACCACGACGACGCCGGCAGCCGCAATCCAGGGAACCAGGGCGGGCCACAGCCCCGCATCGAACGCGCCGGGACTTACCAAATCGTTGGCGACCAGCGCGGCAAAGGCAGCGGGTGGAATGTAGCCCAGGGCCTCGGTGACGCGAGGCGGCAGGGTCCGTCCGCGCAAGGCGAACGCCGGCGCGATGCGAAAGAATGCGATGGCCGCCCACGACGACAGCCACAGAACCAAGAACTCGTTAACGGGCATCGCGGGCACCCCTTCCGTCGAATACGGCATCGCACACAAGCGCGATGGCAACGCCGACCACGACGCTTGCCGGCACGGCGATATTCGTGAGGCCCAAGAACTTGAACATGGCGACGGACACCGCGCCCGAAACCGCCGCGACGACATTGCCACGCGATAGGCGCTGCGAAAAGAGCAGGCAGATAAAGAGCGATGTGCAGACAAAGCCCGCGATAGCGGTAGGAACATCGACGGCGGCACCGGCGACAGCACCCGCCGTGCACGCGACGCCCCACGTTGCGATCAAGATCGCGTTGAGCGCAAAGGCCTCTTTAGGACCCCAACCATCGCCCTCGACCAATTTGGCCAACGAGATGCCGTAGGCCTCCTCGGTAAGCGTTGCCGTGACTGCCAGCGTCTGGCGTTTCGAAGCCTCGGCAAGATGGGGCGCAAGCGATGCCGAGTAGAGTGCGAAGCGAGAGGAGATGGCGGCGACGGAGGCGACGATCGATGCCGCCGGCACGCCTGCCAGCCACAGGTTGCAAATCATAAACTGACCGCTACCCGTTACAAACGTGGAACTCAGGGCAAAGACCATCCAGGGCTCCATCCCCGTCTGAGCCATAATCATTCCGCACGGCGCACCCACCGCTACATAGGTGAGCATCACCGGCCAAACGGTTTTAACAATTCTGAGCACCATATCGTTCCTCGCTCTGTTAAGTCATCCGCATCGTGCACAACCGCACATTGTAATCGTCGTCCGCCGGCAACCGAGTTCGCCTACAATTGCCACCGGATCGAAAGACACAGCTTTTTAGGAAGTCATTATGACAGCTATCGATCGGGGCCGGGCGACCGCGGCCTTCAAACGCTATACCGATGCTTACGATGCCGCCAATCCGCGCATCGCACTCAAAATCGAGCATACGTACCACGTTGCCGAGGCATGTGATGCCGTGGCGCGTGAGCAGGGCTGGTCGACAGAGGATATTGACCTGGCCTGGCTTTGCGGCCTGCTGCACGATATGGGCCGCTTTGAGCAGCTGCGGCGCTGGGACACGTTTAAGGATGCCGAGAGCATGAGCCATGCGGCGTTGGGCATCGAGGTCCTCTTTGGCGAGAGCCCCGACGACGCACCTGCCACAACAAGCATCCGAGATTTTATCGAGACCGAAGAGCACGACGAGCTCATCCGCGCGAGCATCGCCTATCACAGTGACTTTCGCCTGCCGGCACAACTCGACGAGCGTACACGGTGCTTCTGCGATATCGTACGCGATGGCGACAAGATCGACATTATGCGCACCATCGCCGACAGCACCGTCGACACCATCCTCAAAGTGGATGAGGACGCATTTCTTGCCAGCCACTTCTCGGCACCGGCGCTTACCGCCTTTGACGAGCACCGCTGCGTTGCTCGCGACGAACGCGACGAGCCGGCGGACTACCTAGTGGGACTCATCTGCTTTATGTTTGAGCTCGTCTATCCGGCGAGCCGCGCGCTGGCGCGCGAGCAGGGCGATATCTACCGCCTACTCGACGCGCCCTTTGGTATTACACAGCCCTTTACCGACCCCGCCACACAGGCAACCTGGAGCCGTCTTAAGGACGAGATGCGCGGCTGGCTGGCGCGCGCCTAGCGCTCAAGCTGGGCCAGCAGCTCCTCGACGACCTCGACGGCATCGCCGACAACCTTGTACTGGGCAGCACCAAAGATGGGGGCATCCGGGTCCTCGTTGATGGCGATAATACACTCCGCCCCACCGATGCCGGCAAGATGCTGGATGGCGCCCGAAACACCGATACTCAGGAGAAGCTTGGGCGAAACCGATACTCCCGTCTGGCCAATCTGATGGCGATACTCCAACCAGCCGGCCTCCACGACAGGTCGCGTGCAGCCAAGCTCGGCTCCCAGAGCCTCGGCGAGCCTTCGCATCAGCGGCAGGTTTTTCTTGGAACCAATGCCGCGACCCACCACGACCAGGCGCTCGGCATCGGCGATCGAAGCCTGCTGTCCCCACTCCTCGGCGGGAATCGAAATCTCGACACGAGCCTTGGCGTCTTCCGCAAGGAATACCTGGGTAATCGTGCCAGAGCGGCTGTAGTCAAACTCGGGCGCCTTAAAGATGCCGGGGCGCACCGTTGCCATCTGAGGACGGTGGTTGGGGCAAATGATGGTGGCCATCAAGTTGCCGCCAAACGCCGGGCGCGTCTGCTGCAGCAGGCCCGTCTCCGTATCCATCGAAAGTACGGTGCAGTCAGCCGTAAGGCCCGTCTGCAAACGCACGGCAACGCCGGGTGCCAGTTCACGGCCAAAGGCGGTCGCACCGTACAGAATGGCCTCGGGCTTGTGCTCTGCCACCAAATCACAGATCAGCCGGGCGTAGACCCCCGCGTCGTTCTGGCGCAGGCGCTCGTCGCGACAGACCAGGACCTCGTCTGCACCGGTGCAAACCAGATGCTCCAGATCACCGAGAGAACCCTCGGGGCCCATACCGACCAGTGCCGCCAGACGGCAACCACGGGCATCGGCAAGCTCGCGCCCCTTGCCCATGAGCTCGTAGGCCACCGGGGCCACGACATCGTGCTCGTCGGTCTGAACGAATACCCAAATGTCTCGATATGCATCAAGGTCCACCGCGCCGGCGGCCTCGTCGCGCTCGATCGAAATGGCATTGACGGGGCAAGCGTCGACGCACCCACCGCATAGGATGCAGCCGTCGGTTACGCGGGCGCAACGGTTGAGCCGCTCGCCTTCCACTACGATGCCGCCCGAAGCACAGGCGCGAACGCAGCGACCGCAGCCGATACAGGCTTCGCTATCGATAATCAGTCCGCTCATCTACGCCATCCCCTCGATAATCTTGGCAAGTTTCGCCGCCTGCTCGGACGCCGTTCCGTCAACGACCTCACACGTTTGGTCGCGGTCGGGCACAAACGATCGCACGACCTGCGTCGGCGAGCCGGCAAGGCCGCAGCGCGCGGGGTCGGCGTTCACGTCGACAGCGTTGACCACGCGCACGTCCGCCTCCTCGGCCGCACGAATACCGGCAATGCTCGGCATACGCAGCTGGCCAATCTCCTTGGCAGTCGTCATCGCGCACGGCATCTCAAGATAGACCGTCTCCTCGCCGGCATCGCAGCCGTGAACAAGCGCCAGTGAACCACAGGTCGTAAAGCCCGCGCTCTGCACGCAGCTCACGTCGGTCACGCAGGGAATCTCAAAAGCACCGGCAAGCTCGGGACCAATCTGGGCCGTATCGCCGTCCACCGCCATCTTGCCGCAGATGAGCAGGTCGAAGTCCTCGTCGAGCGCCTCGATGCCGCACTTGAGGGCATAGGTGGTTGCCAGGGTATCGGCACCTGCAAAGGCGCGGTCGGTTAGCAGCAGTGCGTCATCGGCGCCACGGGCGATGCAGTCGCGCAGCAGCGATTCGGTCGCGGGAATGCCCATCGACACCACCGTTACGCGCACGTCCATGCCAAAGCCGATAAAGTCGTCCTTCAGCGCCAGCGCACATTCCAAAGCGCTCGCGTCAAAGGGATTAATGACTGCCTGTTTGCCATCGCGCACGATAGTATTGGTCTTGGGGTCCATCTTGACCTCGGTGCTGCCCGGCACCGCCTTAACGCACACCACCATATGGAAATCGCTCATCTTCACGCGCCCCCTTTCTGGACGAGCTCATCCAAGAGCTTCTCCGAAAACAGGTTGCCACGGCCCAGCTGCCCGGCAGGATCGAGCTGGAGCTTGAGCCGCGCCGACTCGACCATGGCCTCGTGACCGTACATCGTCTCCAAGAAGCCCGCCTTGATCTTGCCGACACCGTGTTCGGCGGAGACGGCGCCGCCCATGGCCGTGACCTCGGAAGCCCACTGGGCGAACAGCTTGCCACCGGCGCGATAGTCCCGCGCATCGCGCGGCAGGATATTCACATGCAGATGGTTGTTACCGATGTGCCCCCAGGCGGCAGATTCAAGCCCACTTTCGGCCAACGTGCGGCGATACAGGGCGATGACATCGGCCAAGCGCGCGTTGGGCACCGACATGTCCGAGCCCAGTTTGGTGATGGTGGGATCCGTGCGGCGACGCTCGTCGATGAGCATGTTGACGCTCTCGGGCACCGCATGGCGGAAGAATCGCTGGCACTCGCGATCGACCTCGGTGCGCGCGACCCATGTCGCATCGTCGCTGCCGCCCGCAAGCTCCAGTACCCACCCCAAGTGATACAGCTCCTCAGTCGCTTGGACTTCGTCGTCGCAGTCGAGCTCCACGTAGACACAGACCTTGGCGTCTTTGTCGAGCGCCGGCAGCGAGGCGAACGCGGTCGACTGCTCACGCTGACGACGCAGTATATCCAGGGCGCCCGCATCGAAATATTCGATGGCAGCCGCGTGGGACAGGACGGGACGCACAGAATCGGTGAAGGACACGGCCTTGTCTTCGCTGTCAAAGAAGCAGCTCACGCCCCAAACGACCGCAGGCGCCGTCTGCAGGGCAATCTCGAGCTCGGTGATGACGCCGAGTGTGCCACACGCACCGATAAACAGATCGATGGCATCCATATCGTCAGCAACGAAATAGCCCGAAGCATTTTTGGTCTTGGGCATGGTGTAGCCGGGAAGGTCGAGCTCGAGCGTGCGGCCCTGCACCGTGACGAGCGAAAGGCGACGACCCTGCACAAAAACCTCGCCACGGTGAAGCTCGAGCAGGTCGCCATCGGCCAGCACGACATGAAGGCCCGTGACGTGAGGGCGCATGGGGCCGTAAGCGTAGCTACGGGCGCCGGAAGCGTTGCATGCCGCCATGCCGCCCAGACAGGCAGATGCCTCGGTGGGATCGGTAGGAAAGAATTGCTCGGGAGCTTCTTGGAACTCCTCGTAGGCCTCAAGCGATGCCTGGTCCCAGCCGGCAGTCGGCAGCATTTTCTTGCCCAGCTGCTTGCGTAGCTCAGACAGCACGACGCCGGGCGCCACACGCAAAAGAAAGCGGCCCTGCTCATCGCGGCGAATGCCTAGGTAGCGATTCATGCGGGAAGTATTGAGAACGTGACCGCCATGAGGCACGGCGCCGGCGGCAAGACCGGTCCGGGCGCCCTGAACCGTCACCGGGACACGCTCGGCATGGAGCTTTTTCAAAATGGCGCGGACCTCGTCCTCCGTTGTCGGAAACGAGATGCTCGAGGCCTCGCCCGATGTGCGAGACTCATCGCGACCATACTCTTCGAACTCGTCGGTGAAGGGTTTGATGGTTGCAGACACGCGAACTCCCCCTTTAGCTAACTACAGTGTTTGCAGGGAGATGTTACCGCATCGTTTTGTCGACGTGTTCGAGACCGTCTCCATAATTGGCGATTTTTACGTTCGTGCAATTCGGCGAGCGGCAAGGTTTCCTCGGCAGACGATGCTTTTGACACATGTTGCTTTACCGCCAGCGGCCACGCAATTGTCGCTCGAAAAAAGTTGAAGTAATTTTTACCATCTTTTACCTGCGGAGATGTCAATCCGTCAAGCATTTGGTCAGAAATTGGTCAAGTAGCGACTGATACGGTCGGCATCGACAGCCAAAACCAATGGAAGTTTTGGCCCCAGAAGCAGGGAGGTTCCCATGGCATATTACTGGCCCCAGTACGGCGTCGCCATCGAGGTCGACGACGATCCCTATCTCCTGCCTTTCGACGAAAAGGCGTTCCCCGATACGGCGGTCTACCACGTCACCACCGATGTTATCTGCGACCCCGAGTCGTTCTCGGCGCTCGCCCACCACATCGCGCGTATCCACAACATCGAGCTCCCTCATGACTTCGACGAGCTCATCTATTCGCGCCGCCTGATGCTTCACATGCTCTTTGGAGCGGACCCGTCCACGTTCGCACGCGTCTACACCACCAAGGACGCCGCATGAGTGCGAAGAAGCCGCCCCGCCTTGCAGGACTGGGGCGTCGCAAGAAACTCGTCGTTGTCTGCCTGGCTATCGTCTGCGCCCTCATCGCCGTAGGGTTATACGCCTGGCAGTCGCAGCCCGTGCCCGAAGCGGGCGCCTCAGTCACGACGGCAGAAGGTAAATCGCGCCAAGAAATCCAGGATGAGCTCGACGCCATCGTCCGCGACAACATGATGACGATCTCGGTCGCGCCGGTCGCACAGTTGCAGGAAGGCGGCAAGTTGCGCGTCAACGTGCAAAACGTCCAAGACAACAAGTTTCCCCAGCGCTTCCGCGTGATTCAAAACGACGAGACCATCTATGAGTCCGGTGTGGTCGAAGCCGGCAAGACGGTTGAGACCTGCCCCGCCGGCGATATCCAAGAAGGCGAGGCGTATATCGAGATTCAGGCACTCGATGCCAAGACCTACGACACCCACGGCAATCCGACGCGCGTCAAAGTGCGGGTGGCCCAGGCAGAAGGCTAGTGGCCGACGCGCTCGCAGGGACAGCACCCTGTCCCCATTCGTCCAACCATCACGGAAACAGTCCGTGACGAGCAGAAAGGATCGATTATGAACACACCCATGAACCTGAGCGGAGCCAGGGCACTCGCCGTGGGCGCAGGGCTTACGCTCGCACTTGCGATGGGCGCCGCGCCAACGGCGGCCATAGCAGAGGTGCGCGTTGGAACCACCGATGTGACGGTGAAGGCCGACATTAGCAATGTTTCGTTTAAGGCGCCAACGGTCATCCCCTTTGCCGCCAGCGCCGACGGAACGCTTGTAGGACCCTCCGACAAGACGATTACCATCGACAACCTCTCGGCATATGGCATCCACGTCACTAACATGAAGGTCACGGCCAAGAACGACTGGACAATCGTTGCAGACGCAAAGACGGGCTCGGCCCAGAACTCCATCGATTTTAAGGTTGGCCCCGATAAGGCAGAAAAGGATGCCAGCTCGGCGACTCAGACTACAGGCCTCGATCTTTCCAAGGACGTAAGCTTCGACATGAAGTACCAGGGCATTGCCGACGGAACGGACAAAATCAAGCTCAATGTGAGTGGACACGTCGCCCGCGTCACGCGTGACATCTACCACGCCACCGGTACGGGAGATCAAGTGGCAAGCATCACCTGGACGGTCGAGCCCGGTGCGCACGCCACGTCCTAAGGCGATTGCACTGGCCGCCATCGTCGGCATCTTGGCGTCCGCACCTGCCATAGCCTTTGCTCAACAAGAGCAAGCGCAGGCGGCCACAGAAGTGACCGTCGACCTTTCGGGCCTTGATCGCGGCAGCCGTAACGAGCCGCTCGCTCAGACGAGCGACACCCGGCAACTCATTGCGGTAGGCGTCGCAACGGCGGGAGCAGGGCTGACGTGCCTTGGCCTGCACATCAAACGCAACCAATAGCCAAGCACAACCGGAGTGCGCGGAATAGATAGGAGAACCATGGCACCCAAAAATCTATTGCCCGTTGCCGCGCTCTGCAGTGCACTGGCGAGCGGTACGCCTCTCGCCGCCTGGGCGACGCCCGCCACGGCAAACTCCTTACCGCAAGCTCTGAACCCCGTGGCGAATTCGTCGGGTATCGTCGCCTGCCAACGTTTTTCGCTCGCACACGCCACGGTCCGAACCTCGGGATGCCTTCACCGCAATACGGTCGACTCGATAGTCGTGGATATCAAGCGACCGGACAAGGAGAACGGCCCCCAGGCAGGTTATGCCATCTGCACATGGAAATCGGCTGCAGTCGACGCCGATGGCGACCCATGCGACCTAGAGCTGCGCATCGATATCGCCTCGGTCGATGACTCGGCGAACGGGGCGAAGGTCGTCTTCGACAGCGCGGCCTATGAAGAAGAAGGAGGAGGTGTATGCCTGGGCTGCGTTCCCTCGAATGTCGATGGCGC
Organism: bacterium; assembly: GCA_963602135.1. GTDB lineage: Bacteria > Actinomycetota > Coriobacteriia > Coriobacteriales > Coriobacteriaceae > Collinsella. The sequence continues at coordinate 53,449 of CAVCHM010000005.1, forward strand.
GCAGCCCATCATCTCCTTTACGGCATCGCTGCGACTGACCAAGGCGGACACCGAAGCCATCGCAACGGGAGATGCACCTTTGTTGTTCTACGCTGGCGACGCGGACGACCAAGAGGCTCAAAGCAATAGGCAGAAGGGCTCGCTTAACCTCACGCGTGGATCAGAGCCCGCCCCCATCAATATCGATGCCCAGGCGCAAGGCGTGCAGCGCATTCTCGCCGATCCGGCGCTGCTCCAAATGACATGGCACGGAGTGGGGTCCGTCGGGATTGCTGCTCCCATATCGAGCGATAATGACAAATCCCCCAAAGACGAGATCGCAGACGCACCGGCGCATGTTGACGATGCAGACGACGCATCATCAGAAGACAACGCGCCGGCTCCTCTCGAGAAGCCAGATGGCACCACCACCGAACTAGGCGATCCCCAACCGAAAGACGGCCTGGACTTTGCCGCTCCCCCAGATGTCGACGAAGGCAACTGTTGCATGATGGTCGCGCTCGACCACACGGAAACCGTCGATGCCGCAAGCATTGAGCCAGTCGCCGCCAATGCGCCCCGCCGCAAAAATATCCTCATCGCATTCCCCAATACCGTCGAGCTCGTCTTTTTGCCTTCGGGTGAAGTCGTCGCGCCTACGGCACTTACAGCAGTGGGAGCAAGGAGCGCCTCGAACGATATCCAAGCTATCTCGGCACTTGATGCCACAACGACCGCCAAGTTACACCTTTATTCCGTTGCAGCAGACGGAACGCGAACCGAAGAATTCGACGGAACCAAGCTTTTGGTTCCTCGTCGCATCGGTATCCAAGAAGACTTCCCCTATCAAATGGAACTTGAAGGGTTCGATCGTGCACGAGATGCCGACATCATTGCCGCAGCCATCGAATCCCCGCAGCACCTCATGACGCTGCGCTTCGACTTTAGCCCCGTCCTGTCCTAGACCGCTAACTGCCGCGTAGCTCGGATACCGAGCGCTCCCCTCCCCGTTCTGCTACGATTGCCGCGTTGGCATCAATTACAGGAGGGTTCATGCCGGGTTTAGGAACGATCATCAACGTCGCGCTTTTGATCGCGGGCGGTCTGCTGGGCCTCATGGGTGGGCGCTTCATTACGCCCCGCATCCAAGACACGCTCATGAAGGCGTCGGGGTTGTGTGTTCTGTTTATCGGCCTGGGCGGCACCATGCAAAAGATGCTCGTTATCGATGGAGAGGCGTTGGCGACCACCGGCACCACCATGCTTATCGTCTCATTTGCCCTCGGTTCGCTCATCGGCGAGGCCATCAATCTGGAGGCCGCCATCGAGAACCTCGGCGAATGGCTCAAGCGCAAAACCGGCAGCGAAGGCGACAACGAGTTCACCAACGCCTTTGTCTCGGCATCGCTCACCGTGTGTATCGGCGCCATGGCCATCGTGGGATCGATTCAGGACGGTCTGCTCGGCGACTGGTCCACGCTTGCCCTGAAGGGCGCGCTGGACTGCATCATCGTCTGCACCATGACGGCCTCGCTTGGCCGCGGCTGCATCTTCTCGGCCCTGCCCGTTGCCGTATTCCAGGGCACGATCACGCTTTTTGCCGGCGCACTCTCCCCCATCATGACCACCGCAGCCCTCGACAGCCTTTCGCTTGTGGGCTCCATGCTCATCTTCTGTGTTGGCGTTAACCTTATTCGACCTCAGACCTTCCGCACGGCCAACATGCTCCCCTCCGTCGTCGTGGCGGTCATCTACGCCCTCCTGTTCTAAATCTATCTACGCAGCGGTATCTCGAACATCTGTTTGATGCTGTGCTATGATATGAGGTCACCGAAGCTGCGTTAGGAGAGGAGAAGCGGTGGCCGACCAGGACGTCAAGATGCTCATCGAGCGCATTATGGCCGAGGCCCGGACCCATCAGTCCGCCCGCTTCTCAAACGAAATCTATGCTGACGAGCCGATTCTCAAGACCGGTCGTCAGATGCAGAACTTCCTCCCCGACCAGTACCGCAAGATGCGCGAGATATCACGCTGGCAAGAGGATCCCAAAGGCGGCGCGGGACGTTGGCTATCGGAGGCGGAGCTCTTTTACCGCCAAGGCCTGCTGATGGCCGACTTCGAGGACGATTGCCCCTACAACGGCACCTTTAAGTCGTACTTTCCCACCTACAATGCCATGAGCGATCGACAGTTGCGCGGCTACTTTACCTGGCGTGCCCAAGTGCGCCGCGGCAATATCGAGGAGACATCGACCTCGTTTGCTTTTCTTTATCTTTACGAATTGATCTGCGGCATTGGCGTCGACAATCCGCGTGACGGCTATGACAAGATTAAGACATTTTGGGATGCCTATCGCGCCTTTGAACCTGGCATCGACCGGTTCGCACGCGTGTGGCTGCAGGACTACGCCGTGTTCCATGAGCTCGACCCCAAGCTGCTTCGCGACTCTAAAACCGTCGCATTCGACAACGCCCTCATCGAGCTGCGCCGCGCAGCACGAGACCTTGTACCCGCGCCGGCGCCGTCGGACCTGCCCCCCAAACGTCGCAAGACCTCCGAGCCCACGCTTCCCCTTCCGCCCGATGAGGCGCATGAGGAGCGGCTCATGGCTGCCATCGACGCACTCTCGACGTACAACCTGAATAACTCACGGCTCGACCGTTCCCACCATCGTGACCTGCGCCACGTGGCATGCGCCGTGTATGTCCGTATGGCGCGCTACTATGACACGCACCGAAAGACCGGCATCGTAGCGAGCTTGTTTGGGGAGGAGACGGCCATGCCCTACACCATGTTTGCCTCGGCCGTGTTCTTTGCGCCCGAGCGCCACGAGGACTGCGAATATCGCCTGGACCCCATTCACATCTACCGCTGCCAAAATGGCTTTTGGGAATGCATGCGTATCCACGGCAGCAGACAAAAAAGTAGCAAGCTCGGTGAGATGATGCGCGCTTGTGATCAGCGCCTGCGCTTGGCACTGGATCCCGGCCATCCCCTTAAGGAAGAGAAGGTCCCCAAATATCTGGCTAAAATTATCGATGACGAGATCACAGCATGGCTTTCATGGGATGCCGCTCATCAGCCCGTCAAGATCGATATCGACCTGAGCCAGCTGGGGCACATTCGGAGCGCCGCCGCGCAAACGCGCGAGGCGCTTTTGATCGACGAGGAGCGCGAGGACGGCACGCTTGCGGATGCCGAGACGGCAGTTGCCGAACGACGGGAAGCCAAGCCCGTGGCCGACACGATCGCCGAACCAGTCGCGACGACCATGCAGCGGGACGAGGCTGGCGAGCCGACCATCTCCACCGAGCAGTTTGGCGTCGTAGCCCCGCTCCTCGCACCAGCGCCCACGCCCGCCGACACCGCGTCCGTACTCGATTCCGCCGCAGACGCCTATCTTCGAGCGCTCCTCGAGCAAAACGCAGCGCAAGCGACAGCGGCAGTGGCGCACTCGGGCCAGAGCGAGGACATGCTCGTCGATACCATCAACGAGGCGCTCTTTGACCTGGTGGGTGACACCGTAATTGAATTTGGCGCGGCAGGACCGCGCATTATCGAGGACTACGAAGCAGACGTGAGAGGATACTTAGACCATGAGTGATACCGCATCCGCAGCACCCCGCGTGCCCAAGCGCGTCGCCGCCGTCATTCTCAACTCGCTCAAGGGCGGCGTTGTCCCGCGCATCGGCCTTCCCTATATCACCGTGGGGCGAGAGGTCGAGATTCGCGCTCTGCTCACCGACCTGAGCCTCATCGCCGATGGCGGCGCAAGCTTCCGTTTCCTAGTCGGTCGCTACGGCGCCGGCAAGAGCTTTTTGCTCCAGACGATCCGCACGCACGCCATGGGCGAGGGATTCGTCGTGGCCGATGCCGACCTATCCCCTGAGCGCCGTCTGCAGGGCGGCCAGGGACAGGGCCTTGCCACCTACCGTGAGCTCATCCGCAACATATCGACCAAGACGCGCCCCGAGGGCGGCGCACTCAACCTTATCCTGGATCGTTGGGTCGCCTCGTGCGCCGACGCCGACGAGTCTACCGTCAACGCACAGCTCGCTCCGCTCGAGGAAATGGTTCACGGCTTCGACTTCACTCGCATGCTCCGTCGCTATCGCGCGGCAGTATCCGAGGGCGACGAGGAGGCCATGAGCCGCGTAACCAAATGGATTCGCGGCGAGTACCGCACCAAGAGCGAGGCGCGCGCCGAGCTGGGCTCCTCGACCATCATCAGCGACGACGACTGGTACGACTACGTCAAGCTCATCGCACGCTTTTTGGTCTGCAGCGGCTACAAGGGCATGCTGGTGCTCATCGACGAACTTGTAAACCTGTACAAGATTCCCAACGCTATCACGCGCCAGTACAACTACGAGAAGATCCTGACCATGTACAACGACACGCTGCAAGGCAAGGCGCAGTACTTGGGCATGATTATGGGCGGCACGCCGACCTCTATCGAGGACCGCCGCCGCGGCGTGTTTTCCTACGAGGCCCTGCGTAGCCGACTCGCCCAGGGCCGATTTGCGCGCGAGGACCTCAAGGACATGCTCGCGCCCATCATTCGTCTGCAGCCGCTCACCTACGAGGAGCTGCTGGTCTTGATTGAAAAGCTCATGCAAATCCATGCCGGCTACTTTGGTTGGACGCCCACGCTCACCGAAAACGACTTGGTGGACTTCCTCAAGATTGAGTTTGGCCGCGTGGGAGCCGATACGCACCTGACGCCCCGCGAGGTCATCCGCGACTTTATCGAGCTACTCGACATCCTGTGTCAAAACCCCGATGCCAACGTGGCCGAGTTGCTGCAAAGCGTCGGCGGCGATTCGCTGGCACCGGTAGCCGCAACAGACGACGCCGGCACCGCAAGCGACGACCGCAACTTCGCCGAATTCACCATCTAACCTACCAAAATGGGACAGGTTTATTTTGGTAGGTTTTATCTGGGTAAACGCCGATGTTGCAATTCGACGACCTGCTGCCCGCTGCGTTTGATACCCCGTTATTGAAAGGAGGCCCCATGAACGCTTTTGACCGCTACGCCCCGTTTATCCAGGATTTCATCTACTCCCACGATTGGGAGAGCCTGCGCTCTATTCAGGTTGCGGCAGCAGATGCCATCTTCAACACGCAAGACAATGTACTCCTGACGGCATCCACGGCATCCGGCAAAACCGAGGCGGCCTTCTTTCCCATCCTGACCGAGTTTTGGGAGAACCCGCCCGCGAGCGTGGGCGCCCTCTACATTGGCCCTCTCAAAGCGCTCATCAACGATCAGTTTGTACGCCTCAACGATCTGTGCGAAGAGGCCGATATCCCTGTCTGGCACTGGCACGGCGATGTCTCACAGTCGCATAAGGCCAAACTCATCAAAAAGCCGAGCGGCATCTTGCAGATTACGCCCGAATCACTCGAGGCGCTCCTGATCCATAAGCACATGGCAATCCCGCGCATGTTTTGCGACCTGCGCTATGTGGTCATTGACGAGGTCCACTCGCTCATGCGCGGTGACCGTGGCGGTCAGACGCTCTGCCTTATCGAGCGCCTTTCGCACATGGCGGGCGTGCAGCCCCGGCGCATCGGCCTTTCGGCCACCATTGGAGACCCCGAGCGCACGGGCGCTTTTCTCTCACAGGGAACGGGGCGCGACTGCGTCATCCCCCGCTTTGAGGAACCGCGCCGCGTGTGGCGCATCTCCATGGAGCACTTCTACAACTCGGGCCCCCAGGCACAGCAGCGAGGATTTATGAGCACGGGCCCGCAGGAAGCCGAGGTGCTCGCATGCGAGCGCATTGAGTCGGCACCACCCGCGGCACTGCCCGCCAGCGGCCAAGATATGCGCCATAGTGGACAACTCACACAGGAGGAGCGCCGTCAACGTCGCGAGCAGGCGCGGGGCAAGGCAGCTCCCAAGGACCGTCGCACTTCCTCAGCCCCCGAGGGCGAAGTCGACATCCCACGAGCGACCGAGCAGGCGCTTCTCAACCCCACCGACACCGCACCCGACAACGCCGACCCCGGCATGGGCTACATCTTTGAACATACCCGCGGCCGCAAGTGCCTGGTCTTTGCCAACTCGCGCGAGGAGGCAGAGGCCGTGTGCTCCATGTTGCGCAGCTACTGTGAAAGCCGGCACGAGCCAGACCGCTTCCTTATCCATCATGGCAACCTCTCGGCATCGCTGCGCGAGACGGCCGAGGAGCTCATGCGCGACGAGGAGCAGGCACAGACGACCGTCACCACCTCCACGCTGGAGCTTGGCATTGATATCGGTCGCCTGGAGCGCGCGTTCCAGATTGACGCGCCGTTTACCGTCAGCTCCTTTTTGCAGCGCATGGGGCGCACAGGCCGCCGCGATCTTCCGCCCGAGATGTGGTTTGTCATGCGCGAGGAGGAGCCCGAGCCCCGCACGATGATGCCCGAAACGATACCCTGGAAGCTTCTACAGGGCATCGCACTCGTACAACTCTATCGCGAAGAAAAGTGGGTCGAGCCACCCGAGCTCGATCGACTCCCCTACAGTCTGCTCTATCACCAGACCATGTCGACGCTCGCCAGCACCGGAGAGCTCACGCCGGCCGAACTTGCCCAACGCGTGCTCACGCTTAGTTATTTCCACCGCGTCTCGGCCGATGACTATCGCGTACTGCTGCGCCACCTCATCAAGATCGACCACATCCAGGTCACCGAGGGCGATGGGCTCATCGTGGGTCTCGCGGGCGAGCGCATCATTAACAACTTTAAGTTCTACGCTGTGTTCCAGGAAAACGAGGAGTTCACCGTTCGCAGCGAGTCGGCCGAGTTGGGCACGATCGTCAATCCGCCACCGCCCGGTGAGCGCATCGCCATTGCTGGACATTGCTGGATTGTCGAAGAAGTGGACTGGAAGCGCCATACCGTCTTTGCCACGCAGGTCAAAGGCCGGGTGCCGGCCTACTTTGGCGACTGCCCCGGCGACATTAACACGCATGTGCTCGAGCGCATGCGCAAGGCGCTCAACGAGCACGCGGCATATCCGTACCTTATGGGTAACGCACAGGCTCGCTTGGCGCAGGCTCGTCATACCGCCGAGATTTCGGGCGCGGGAACTAAGCCGCTCATCAACCTGGGTGGCGACACTTGGGTGCTCTTCCCCTGGTTGGGCAGCTACGCCTTTTTGGCACTCGAGCGCATGCTCAAGATTAAATGCGCCGCGGAGCTTGGCCTTCGCGGGCTCGATCCGTCGCGTCCATACTTTATGCAGTTTAAGATGAAGGCCGACGAGAAGACGTTCTTTGAGGTGCTCGCAGCCGAGGCCGAAAAGGACTTCGACCCCATCGAGCTCGTCTATCCCGGCGAGGTGCCTTATTTTGATCGCTACGACGAGTACGTTCCCGAGGAGCTTGTGCGCAAAGGCTTCGCCGAAGGCGTGCTCGACATCGAGGGCATGAAGCAGCGTGTCCGCAGCTGGCGCGACCACGCCTGAGACCAGTCTTTTTAGGACGGGGAGACTTACTTGTCGTGAAGGACGGTGCCGAGGAAGTCAGCGTCGAAGGGCACGGCTTCGGCAAAGGCGTAGTCGCCGTCGCTGGCGATGAGCAGGTAGTTCTCCTCGCCGCCGAACTCCGCATCACCGCATGGGACCACCCAAGCGTGGGCGAATACCTCGAGTGCCGTGGCAGCGCAGTCGCGCAGGAATGTCACGTCGCTCCCCTCGTTTGCGCTCACGATATTGGCAACGTAGATACCCCCGGGGTTCAGGCTGCCTCGCACCAAACGCAACGCCTCAACCGTCGCCAGCTCGCGCACGGGCTCGGCACCGCCAAAGCAATCGCTCACGACCACGTCGTAGCGACGATGGCCCACGCTCGTCACACCCAGGTACGAACGCGCCTCAGCGGTAATCACCCGCAAGCGGTCGCCCACCGCGCGCTCCAGCTCGTCCAGGTAGAACCAGCGGCGCGCCAGGCGCGTAATCTCTCCGTCATACTCGATAACGTCCATGCGCAAGCCCTCGTGCGACATCAGCGCGAACTTGGGATAGGCAAACCCACCCCCGCCCAGCATGAGCATACGGTCGATACCATGCCCGTAAGCATCACGCATTGCGCCCTCAGTCTCAAACACATCGTCAAATGCACGATAGTACGCAAAGACCGGCTCTGCCCAACGCTCGCCAACGTAACTCGCACTTTGGTAGACCCCGCCTTGCACCAAGACGCGAATCTCATCGTCGCTCTCATTGTGCACGCGTTTCACACGCGCCAACCCATTGCGGGTTCGCGCAACCTGCAGACAGGCAGCACGAACAGCGACAGCAGCCGCACCAAGCGCCGCGGCTCCCAGAGCAACGCCGGCAACGACGCCGGCAGAAACACTCGGCTTGTTCATCTAGAGCTCCTTTTGCAGATAAAGGCCATGGTCATAAAATCCAAGATGGCGATAGTACTCGCGTGTGCCAATCGCGCTAATCACGTTGATACGCGCATAACCCGCATCCCGGGCAATCTCACACGCACGCTCCACGAGCAGACGCCCCAGACCGTGATGCTGAGCCGCCTGACCTTGATCCCCCACGCGTGCCGCCATGCCATACACGTGCACCTCGCGAATCATCGCCTCGTCCAGCGTCGTCGGCAACTCGTCCGCATGCGCGGCAACAAACGAACGGTCGGGCAGCGACAGGCGCAAAAAGCCGGCGATCTTGCCTTCGGGCGTCACCCACTGCAAAAAGCGTTCACGCGTCACCGGCGTCTCGTACGCCACTTCCTCATCAAGAGATAGCTCATCCAAGTCGGCGCCCGCCGTGCTAATCTCGCGATAGCGAATCTCACGCACTGTCTCACCGTCACCCCGAGCAGCCAGGCGGTTCTCGACGAGCTGACGCAGGTTGGGCTTCTTGTTGCCCACCATAATGTCGTCGGAGCTAAAGTCGCGAATCATGCGACTGATGCGGCAGAACGCCGGCGTCACCACGATGTCATCTGCCAGCACGTCGAGCAGCTCTTCCTCGGTATAGGGGCACCACTCGCCACGCTCATAACAGCCCACCAGGCGCGAGCCCTCGATGAGCGCGCACGGGTAGACCTTGACCTCGTCGGGCATAAAGGCGCCCTCGGTCACAAAGTGCTCGTAGTCGCGCTTGTCCCCCTCGGGCGTAGCGCCAAGCAAGTTGAGCATAAAATGCGCGTGGATCTTAAAGCCAAACAGGCGCGCAAACGAAAACGCCCGCTCGACCTGAGCCACCGAAATGCGGCGCTCGTTGATATCGAGCAGGTGCTGGTCGAGGCTCTGGATGCCCATCTGGATCTTGGTGCAGCCCAGACGACGAATGAGCGTGAGCGCCTGTGGCGTCACGGCATCGGGGCGCGTCTCGATAACGAGTCCCACCACGCGATGCTTCGCCGTCTCGTTGATGCGCTGCTGGCGCTCGAGCTCCTCCATCGTTGCTGTCTGCCACTCGGCGACCTCGCCCCACGGCGTGCCCTGGCCGTACAGACGACGCACCGCGCGGTTATAGCCGCCCACGGCAGCATCCACACGCCCCTGCTCGTCGGCAACGCCGGCAGCGAGCTCGGCCTCGTCTGTCGCAATGCCGGCGGCCCGATAGCGCTCGCGACGCTCCGCTACCACCGGCGGCAGCGCATCGGCGGGAGCGTCATCGAGCAGGCGCCCTGCCTCGGCACGGCTGATGCCCGGACGCGCCAACATGGGGTTGGCCGCCACGCCGGCGACGGCATCGTCATTGAGCGCACGGAAGAGCTCCGACATAAACCATGTCTGATAGCCTTCCGGATAGTCGCTCCAGGTACCGCCAAGCACAATGAGCTCGATCTTATCGGTCGCATGTCCCATCTGCGAAAGCGCCGTCAAACGGGCGCTCACCTGCAGATACGGATCGAAGCAGCTTTGCTCCGCACGGGCGCACGCTGGCTCAGCATGTAAATAGCTTTTGGGCATGCGCAGGTCGTTGGGGCAAAACAGGCAATCGCCCGAGCACGGCCAGGGCTTGGTGATGACGGTAATGGTCGCCACGCCCGAAGCCGTGCGACGAGGCTTCATACGCAGGACCTGCAGCAGTTGACGCTCCAATTCGACATCAACATTCCACCCAGCCCAGCGAGCCGGCTCCTCACGTTTAACCCGCTGGTAGAACGGCAGCAGACGGCGCTTGGCCAAATCGCGTTTGTCGGCACCCTCACGGCGCGCCTCGGCATGTATCAGTTTGACGAGCGCTTTGTCGTCCACGGTCTCGCCGCGACGCAGAGCCTCGAGTATGTTCAAGATAATCTGTTCCATGTCCCCATTGTAAAGGCAAAGGCGCCGAAGCCCGTCACGGCTCCGGCGCCTCCATCAAAGAGCATGCCTATATGTACCGATCTCCGAAAACCGCATGTCACTCCGGATCAAACGACATGTCGCCCGAACCGACCTCAAAACGATACGTAGCAGACTTATCGCCGTTATCGAATTCAAGATTCAAAATGGTCTCGCCGTCGTAGCCAAGCGGAAGGAAATCGCTCTCGAAGTCGCCGCTTCCCAAGGTGAGGCTCGCCTTAAAGCCCGTCGAGTTCGGAACCGTCATCTCCACATCGCCCGAGCCCACGCTCACGTCCATCGACTTCGTGGGGGCCTGGTAGAGCTCGAACGTCACATCGCCCGAACCGACCTCAGCGCTAAGCGCATCAGTCACGCTGCCCGTAAACTCTACATCTCCCGCACCCAGGAAAAGATCGAAACCATCACAGATGACACCGGCAATCTGCAGATCACCCGAGCCCACGTGCGCGTTGACTCCCTTCAGATGTTCGGCAACACGGCGCGGCAGCTCGACCGTAACTGAGCGATCGATTGCCTTACCGTCATCACTTCCAAACTGGGAAACCTTGAGCGTCGAGTCCTCGACGGATGCGATGTTTTGCGTCGCGGCCTTGGAGGCATCCATACCCTCGGCAACGCGCCCCCGCTCGATAACGCGAGCCTTGTTGCCATCAACAACCTTGACGTCCACCGAAGCCGCATTGATATCGAAATCGAGGTAGCGGAACTCATCGGCATCAAAAGTCGTGCTCGAAAGCTGCTGAGGCCGAGCGGAATAGTTACCGCTATTCAAGGAATCGTCCTCGTCAAACATATCGTCAAAATCAGACAAATGGCCAGATAGAATACCGGTCGTACGCACCATATCAGAATGAGCCAATAGCCGCGAAGTGCCAAAGACAAGCCCGATGATAAGCACGAACGCTCCGATGCCAACGCCCAAGCGTACCTTGGATTCATGCGAAAGCTTCATCATTCACCACCCTCTTTGGCAATCGGCTCAGCGGTGGTCGCGGTAGCCACGTCAGCATCAACCGAAGCGGAAACATTCTGAGCCCTAGTTGTCACCGACGCCAGGCCAACCTGAATATCCCCGCGCGCCCAATCGCCATCGAGCGCACGCGCCACCCAGTGATAGATGGGAATCGTAAAGAAGATCAGCGCGGCAAAGGGACCGGCACCAAACAGGAACATCAGCAAAAAGAACAGCAGCCAGCACACGGCCCAATACGGGAACGACTGGAACGGGCCCTTCACCGGAGTCGAGCCAACCGCGGTGCCACTCGTCGCCTGCGCCGTAGCGGCATTGGCGGCCTGCGCACTCCAGCTTGCCGCCTGCGCCGCCTTGGCCGCGGCATCACTTGCCTGCGTAGCTGCCTCCGTGGCGCGTGCCGCCGCCTCATGGGTGCGGGCGCGCTCTGCCGCCTCGGCCTCGCGCTGACGGGCGCGGTCCTCGTTCTCAAACTCGATATCGTCCTCGATCTCGTCGCTCGGATTGAGCAGCTCGTCCAGGCTCACGCCATAGAGATTGGCGAGCGAGATTAGGTTCTCGGTATCGGGCGAGCTCTCCGCGCGTTCCCATTTACTGACCGCCTGGCGCGACAGCCCTAACTTTCGCGCCAGCCCTTCTTGGCTAAAACCCTTGCTGCGACGAAGGTCGGCGAGCCGCTGCGCAGTTTCTACATTCATGGTTCCTCCTATGTGATGCCAGCCGTGCCGCCGGACCGTTTTTGTTCTTAAGGCGCCTTGCACAGTTAAAAATCTATCCGCCACCGCCAAAAGCATGCCACCTATTCTAGTGAGATTTTTGACAACCGGCGGTTGCGGGTGCATATGAGCTGCGGAAATGTGTCCAAACAAAGCAATGACCCGTAGCTTGGTTGTCCCCGTTGCAGCGTTAACGGTAGTATGGTCGTACTGTTTATTCCGCACCGCCAACGGAGGGAGTTCCGCGCCGTGAACCGCGATTTCGCCTCATCGCTCATCCAGCTCAACAACACGTTCTATCGCGAGCACTCCGCCTCCTTCTCCGATACGCGCCAGGCCCCGTGGCCCGGCTGGGTGCGCACCATGGATATCGCGCTCGGGCAGCTCGACGTCGCCACGATCGAGCATCCCGTCCGCGTCTTCGATCTTGCCTGCGGCAATATGCGGTTCGAGAACTTTGCCGCCGGCGGCGCACTTGCCGCCAAGGGCGTCGACGGCGCAAATCCCTCGGCAGATGCCAGCTGTCCGTTTGAGTTCTATGGTGTCGACTCGTGCCAAGACCTGGCCATCGATGCACATGGCCACGCCCTGCGCATTCCCAACCTGCACTTCCAGGAACTCGACGTACTCGATGCCCTCATGAAGCTCAACCCCGCCGAGACACCCGACGTGCTTTTCGACGCCCCGCTCGCCGACATCTCGGTCTGCTTTGGCTTTATGCACCACGTGCCGTCATGCGAGTACCGCGTACGCGTGCTCGACGCCCTAGTGCGCCAGACGCGCCCAGGCGGCATCATCGCCATCAGCTTTTGGGAGTTTATGAACGACGAGCGCATGGCGCGCAAGGCCGTTCGCGCCGAAGCCCGCGCCGAGCTCACCCCGCCGTTTGAAAGTTACGATTCCGCGCAGTTTGAAGCCGGCGACCACCTCATTGGCTGGCAAAACGACCGCCACGCCTACCGCTATTGCCATCACTTTGACGATCAGCAGATCACCGACCTGGTGCGCGGCGTGCGCACATTCTACAAGAGCGGCGAGGTCCCCGTGCGCGAGCTTGAGCGCTTCCATGCCGACGGTCGCAGCGGCGAGCTCAACCGCTATGTGATTCTCAAGCGTCTGTAGGTATCGGCGACTCGCCACCGAGCCGCATGGCATCTTTCGGGCAAGCCATGCCCGCCCTTTTTCAACCCATTGACGGAACGCGCAGCTATGCGTTCCCTACTTATGACCAAGGAGCCTCATGGGAGCCGTCCACGTTCGCACGCCTAAGAACTTTGTGCTCGAGGAGCGCCTGGAGCGCTACGCCGATGCGATTGAGACGAACCCCGAGGCCTATGCCGGAGATTGGCGCGAAGCCTGTGCGCCAGTTGGCAGCAAGCCCTTCGAACACCTTCACCTGGATCTTGGCTGTGGCAAGGGAACGTACCTTGTAGAGCGCGCTCGCCGTGAGCCCACCACGCTCTTTATCGGTATGGACCAGGAGCCCATCTGCATCGCCTATGCCGCACAGAAAATCTGCGAGCAGGAACTGACCAACGCACTCGTCCTGCCCCGAGGCGCCGCATCGCTGCCGCAGCTGTTTGCCGCAGGCGAGCTCGATGCCATCACCATCAACTTTCCCACGCCGCAGCCCAAGGCCAAGTACGCCAAAAAACGACTCGTCCATGTCGACCATCTGATGCTCTACCGTCCACTCTTTTCAGCCGGTGCCACCGTCACGCTGCGCACCGACAGCAAGCCATTGCGCGACTACGCCCTGGGGCAGTTTGCCGCAGCAGGCTACGACACGCTTTGGGTAAGCGACGACGTCCGCCGCGACCATCCCGAGCATCCCGAGACCGAATACGAGCGCCGCACGCGCGAGATGGGTGCCGCCGTCTATGGCATTTGCGCCACACCCGGCACGCAGCCCAGCGATGAACAGCTCGCGACGGGCCGCGCGCAGGAGCAAAGCCTTGCCTGCTACCTGCCCGACAACCTCGATGAGCTCACCTATGTACCTCTGGGCATGGAAGAGGCCGTCGAGAACTTTAGAAACCGCGCCCGCAAGGGCAAGAAACGCCTGCCGCAAGAGTCCTAGGGACTTCTGATGGTCGCGGCGCCGGCAAACAAGCGCGAATTGGCACCAACGAACGACCCTCAAGCCTAAGTGAGTAGACTTTTTTGCAATAGCCAAGCACAATCCGCATAACGAAAACTAAAACCGCAGGTAAAGCCCTTGCGCAAAAGCCATGTGCTCGCGATATTGCAAAAAGTCTACTCACTTAGCCGGCAACTGCACCAAACGGCTGGGCAGAACGCCCATTTCCTGCATTTTATTGCCTGCGAACGCATCGATGCGACGCTACGCCATAATAGTTGGCGGACAAACGGCGAGAGAAAGCAAACACATGGCACAGACCACGATAGATACCGCCGCCAGCACCGTCTCCGGCGCCGGCGCCGCCAGCTCATTCTCGGGCGGCACGGGAACCGAAGCCGAGTTTGGCTCGCTCGGTGCGCTCTCCCCCACCTGGTGGGAGCCCGAGGATGGCAGTGAGCCCGAACCGTGGCTCACGCCCGATCAGGCCTTCGAACGTTTCTTTGAATGGATGAGCGACCGCGGCATTGAGCTGTGGGACCACCAAGAAGAAGCCCTCATGGACCTGGCTGCCGGCGATCACGTCATTTTGGGAACACCGACCGGATCGGGTAAATCGCTCGTCGCGCTGGGCATGCTCTTTATGGGCATGGCGCAGGGCAAGCGCTGCTACTACACAGCTCCTATCAAGGCTCTGGTCAGTGAGAAGTTTTTCGACCTTGTGCAGGTGCTCGGCCGCGATAACGTCGGTATGATCACCGGCGATACGCATATCAACACCAAGGCGCCCGTCATCTGCTGCACGGCAGAGATCCTTGCCAACGACGCACTGCGCGAGGGCGAAGATGCCGATGTTGGCTGCGTCGCCATGGACGAGTTCCACTACTTTGCCGACCCCGATCGCGGTTGGGCCTGGCAGGTGCCGCTGCTCACCCTGCCTCACACGCAATTCATGCTCATGAGCGCCACGCTCGGCGATGTCACCGCGATCGCCGCCTCACTCGAGGAGCACACCGGCGCTGCTTGCGACTTGGTCGTCGATGCCCCGCGTCCTGTGCCGCTGAGCTACGACTACGTGACGACCTCGCTCGAGGGCACCGTCGAGCTCGCGATGCGCCGCGGCGAGGCCCCGCTCTACATCGTGCACTTTAGCCAGGATGCCGCCCTTGCGACGGCACAGTCGCTCGCCAATTTTGGCATCGCCAGCAAGGAGCAGCGCGAAGCCATTAAGGAAGCTGCCAAAGGCACGAGCTTCTCGACGGCCTTCGGCAAGATCCTCAAGCGTTTGCTCGGCTGCGGCGTCGGCGTGCACCACGCCGGTATGCTGCCGCGCTATCGCCTGCTGGTCGAGCGCCTGGCGCAGCAGGGCCTACTGCCCGTCATTTGCGGCACCGACACACTCGGCGTCGGCATCAACGTGCCCATCCACACCGTGGTCCTCACCGCGCTCACCAAGTTCGACGGCTACAAGATGCGTCGTCTGCGCGCCCGCGAGTTCCATCAGATCGCCGGCCGCGCCGGCCGCTCGGGCTTTGACACCGAGGGCATGGTCATCGCCGAGGCCCCGGAGCACGAGATCGAGAACGCCAAGCTCATGGCCAAGGCGGGCGACGACCCCAAAAAGCTCCGCAAGATTAAAAAGAAGAAGGCTCCCGAGGGCTTTGTCACCTGGAACAAGCAGACCTTTGAGCGCCTGATCGAGACGCAGCCCGAGACACTCAAGCCGCGTCTGCGCATCACGCACTCCATGGTGATCAGTGTGGTCGAGCAGGGCGGCGACGCCCGCGCCCGCGTACACGACCTCATCGAGACAAGCCTGCAGACCCCCGAGGAAAAGGCAAAGCTCGAGGTTCGTGCCGACGAAATCTTCGCCACGCTCATCGATTCCGGCGTCGTCGTTCGCACCGAGGTGCCGCCTGCGTCCGACGCTCCGGCTGACGCCGCGCCGGACATCGACTACGCGCTGACGGTCGATCTGCCCGAGGACTTCGCGCTCGACCAGCCGCTCTCGCCGTTTTTGCTTGCCGCGCTGGAGCTACTCGACCCCGAGAGTGAGACCTATACCATGGACCTCATCTCGATGGTCGAGGCTACGCTCGAGGACCCCAAGCAGGTATTGCGCGCACAGGAGCGCGCCGCACGCGACCGCGCGATGGCCGAAATGAAGGCCGATGGCGTCGAATACGAGGAACGCCTGGAGCGCATCCAGGATGTCACCTACGAAAAGCCGCTCGAGGACTTGCTCGATGCCGCCTTTGATAAGTACTGCCAAGAAGTGCCCTGGGCCAACGACTACCAGCTCTCCCCCAAGAGCGTCCTGCGCGATATGCTGGAAAGCGCAAGCGATTTTAAGGGCTATATTCAAAAGCTCGGCATCGCCCGCTCCGAAGGCATTTTGCTGCGCTACCTGGCAGAGGCTTACCGTTCGCTCGACCGCACCGTACCCATCGAGAAGCGCGACGAGCGTCTGCGCGACATCATTTCGTGGCTCGGCTTTGTGGTGCGCTCGGTCGACTCGAGCCTGGTGGACGAGTGGGAGAACGCTGGCAACCCCGCTGCACTCGACGCCGCACCGCCACAGGGCATCGACGAGGTCGTGGCGGACCGTCGCGGCTGCACGCTGCTGGTGCGCAACGCACTCTTCCGCCGCGTGACCCTTGCCGCCCGCGAGCACGTTCGCGACCTGGGCGAACTCGACGAGGACTGGGGCATGAGCGAGATCCGCTGGCAAAAGGCGCTCGACGCCTATCATGAGCAACACGAGGAAATCCTCACCAACGGCGACGCCCGCAGCGCCGCGATGTTTACCATCGACGAGAGCGACGAGAAGACCGATCACGTGTGGCACGTGCACCAGATCTTTGCCGACGAGGATGCCGACCACGACTTTGGCATCATGGGCGATGTCAATCTGGACGCCACGCAAGACGGCGGCGAGGTCATCTTCAAGAACTACCGTGTCGGCTTTATCGAGGACCTGCTCGAGGACTAGTCGAACATACTGGAACGAAACAAAGCGGGGCCGTTGGCAATATCGCCAGCGGCCCCGCTTTTGCACTATACGCTATGCCTTACTCGGCATCCTCGACCTCATACGAATCCGCCTCGGCGGGCTCATCGTTTGTCTCTGGCGCAGCCCCGCGCGTCTCGTCAAACGCCGCCTTCATGGTCTTGTTGCCCCACGTGAGCTTGCGAATGGTAAGATCGTCGGCCTTCTTGTTGGCTAGGCGCAGGTTGTTCTCGGAAGACAGCAACGCCTCCTTGGTTTTCTGCAGATGGCTAATCGTCTTGTCGATCTCATCGATCGCCGTTTGGAACTTGCGGCTCGCGATCTCGTAGTTACGACCGAAATCATTCTTGAACTTTTCCATCTTGGCTTCGAAGTTCGTGACGTCGATATTCTGCTGTTTGTACTCCGCCAGCTCCTGCTTATAGCGCAGCGAACCCATGGCGGCGTTGCGCAGCAGCGTGATCATGGGAATGAAGAACTGCGGGCGGATCACGTACATCTTCTCATAGCGGTAACTCACGTCCACGATTCCCGCGTTATAGAGCTCGCTCTCGGGCTCCAGCAGGGTGCAGAGCACCGCATACTCGCAGCCTTTCTGACGACGATCGTGATCGAGCTTCTTAAAGAAGTCCTCGTTTTTATGCTTGGTCGCGGTCTCATCGTTCTCGTTTTTCATCTCGAACATAATCGAAATGACCTCGTTGCCGCTCGCGTCGCACTCGCGGAAGATGAAGTCGCCCTTGGTGCCCTCGGACGCATCGTTGTCTTTCTCGAAGTACGCATTAGGAAACGCGGTCATACGCAGACGGTTAAACTCGGTCTCGCAATGCTGCTCGAGCGACTCGCCCACCATCTTGGTGGACAGGCGGATCTTCATTTCCTTAAGGCGCTCAATCTCTTCGTCCTTGTAGCGGATCAACTCGTCGCTCACGCGCTTGGCCTGCGCGAGCTCGAGCTCGTGTGCCGCCTTGACCTGTTCCTCGCGAGAATCGCGCACTGCCAGCTCGCTCGTCAGCTTGGCACGTGCCTCGTCACGCTCACGCTCTGCCGCGGCGACCGCCTCCGATAGGTTCATTTTGGCCGTCAGCTCCTGTTCGCGCAGCTGCGCACGCAGGCCCTCGGCCTCCTGCTCGGACTGAGCCTTTGCGGCGGAAAACTTCTCTTGTACCTTTGCGCGATAGTCAGCAAGCGTGCGCTCAGCCTCGCCGCGAGCGGCATCGATCTCACGCTGCGACTCGGCCGCAGCGGCGGCAAGCGCCATCTCCTGGGCCTTGTCCGCCGCTGAGAGCTTTGCCTGCAATTCTGCAATCTGCGCATCGCGTGCAGCTAAATCGTTCTGAGCAGCATTGCGCGCCGAAGCCTCGGCAAGCTTGGCTTCGTCATCCTTGCGTCCCAGCTGCGCACGCAAATTGTCGATCTCGCGCTGAAGCTCAGCATTCTCCTTTTGAGCGTCGGCACGGGCCTCAACCGCTGCGCGCTGACTTGCGCTCTCGCGCTCTGCGGCAGCGCCCTCGAGCTTGGCGCGCAGCTCGGCAAGCTCAGCATCGCGCTTGGCAACCTCTTGTGCCAGCTTCTGCTCCGCAGTGTTCTTCTGCTCGGCAAGCTGAGCATTGCGCTGAGACTCTGCCTTTTGTAAGGCAGCCGTCGAACGTGAGCGCTCAAGTTCCAGCGCCTGCTCGCCCTCGCGCTGGACCGCCTTCACACGCTCATCCAGGTCGCGCGAAAACTCGGCATCGCGCACTTGTTTGACGATATCCGCATAGCCAGAAGCATCGACCTTAAAAACTTCGCCACAATGCGGGCACCTGATCTCGTTCATAGCAGCTCCTCGATGGACGCAAATTTCAACCGCCTACACTCTACCGCGCCGTACGGACAAAAAAGGCGCCGCCGCCATAATGGCAACGGCGCCAGAACCACGACAAAGGTGCCCGCCCCCTTTGTCGCGGTTTGTGCGGTGGTTCAAGAATTACAGTCCAAAGAAGCTAAGAATCTGATCGCGGCTTACGGGCTTGTAATCGTTGGCATCGAGGCCAACGTCGTAGCGAAAGATAGGGCGCTCGCGATCGCGATTACGCGCATTGGTGCGGTCTCCCCTGCTGTGGATATGCCCGTGCAGCATGATGGCGCCGCGCGCCTTGCCATTCCAGCTGAGCATGGGGTAATGGCTCAAAACCAGGCGATGGCCCTTGGCATAGCCGGGAGCAATCTCCAGGTAATCGCGCACGTCTTCCCAAATCTGCGGTACGTCGGGATCTTCCCAGTCACCGTCATGGTTGCCCCGTATGAGCGTCACGTTTTGGCAGGCAATACGCTCGCGCAGGCGCACCGCCTCCGCCAGGGGCAAACGATAGGTAAAGTCACCCAGGATGTAGAGACGGTCATCCACAGCTACGCACTCATTGATGGCATCGATGACCTTGCGGTTCATCTCCTCGACCGAGCCAAACGGCCGGTCCATGTCGTGCAAGATATTCGTATCGCCCAGATGCAGGTCGGCGGTAAACCACATCATCGTCTCTGTCCTCATTTCGCAACGTGTTCAACTCGTGCTAAGTATACAGACGCAGCGATGCGGCGGTTATCCAAAGAACCCGCCGAACAGTCCGCGGCGGCTCTTGTCTTGCTTTTTCGAAGCGTCACCCTGGGCATTCTTATCCTGCCGCTTCTTACGATCCCGCTCCAATTCATTGTCATCGAGTAGCATATCCCACTCAAACGGATCGTCTGTCAAATCGAACTGGTCGTCGTCATCAAACATGGCAGTCTCCCTAACCGATTAGCGAGCATCCACCACGTAGAGTCCAACACGCACCTGATGCCACGGGCTGCGCTCGGGGGCAACCTGCTGCACGCGCGCCTCAAATACACCCTCGTGTCCGTAATACATCATCACGGATAGCGGGCCGACCTCGTTTCCCGGAACATAGCCGAGCTTAGTGTTGCCGTAGTAGATTGCAACCGCCTCGGAATCATGGGGATTATCGCGCTCTGCACACAGCGTCAGCTTATCGCCAACCTTAAGATCGCCCAAGACCAAGGCGCCATCGGCATACTGAAATCCTGCGATATGAAATGACAGAAGAACACGTGAAGGCTCGTACATGGCAACTCCTCTAACGGCCGGATAAACCGGCGCTTAACCTTACTGAGAAGTTTACGGGCCCGTGCGGACACGAATTCACCCGCTCGCGCCTTTCACCCAGTTGCCGCAACGCTTGCGAGACAGAGCGCTTGCAGATAAGATAGGGGTACGGATGGCACCCGTTGCCGCGGGTCTTGCCAACTCCAATACACGTTTTCATCGTGAGAAGTGGCCGTCTTCGCTTACGCGGGGGCGGCTATTTCATTCGGCCGATAAACAGGCCGAGTTCGATAGCCGCGATTAACAACGCCAATAACGAAATAACATCGCTTACGTTCATATCAAATCCCTTCTAAAGGGAGTTGGCCCATCCGTGCTCCATAGCAGTAGTCTAACGCAAAATGCGGGTAATAGGAACACTTGTTCGTATTACCCGCGCTCTTTTCTAGTGTACAAACATGCGCACGAACTTGTGCTTCCAGCTTGCGTAGGGCGCATACCGAAACGGCACGTCCAGCCAGGTTACCTTGTTCACGATGCTCTTCTTGTGGCTAAACGTATCGAAGCTCTCGCGGCCATG
>CAVCHM010000006.1:0-71353 GCA_963602135.1 bacterium
CTCGTACACCGACTACATGGGCATCATCATGGGCTCGGTGACCGATATCGTGAACGCCATCAGCTTGGTTCTCATCGCGTTTGTGAGCATCAGCTTGGTCGTCAGCTCCATCATGATCGGTATCATCACCTACATCAGCGTGTTGGAGCGCAAAAAGGAGATCGGTATCTTGCGCGCGATCGGCGCGTCGAAGCGCAACGTGGCCAACGTGTTCAACGCCGAGACCTTCATCGAAGGTCTCATTGCCGGCGTCTTTGCCGTTGCCGTCGTGGTGCTCGTAAGCTTTCCGGTTAATGCCTGGGCGCTTGCGGCCAAACAGGCGCCCAATCTGATGAGCCTGCCCGTGCAGGATGCGCTGGTGCTCATCGCGATTTCGGTGCTGCTGACGGTCGTTGCCGGCCTGCTGCCGGCCCGCAGCGCATCCAAGAAAGACCCTGTGGAGGCCCTACGCTCCGAATAATGTGACAAAGGGACAGTCCCTTTGTCAAATTGGGGACCCAATTACCGTTCGGCACGTTAAGGGCCCCCGCTCCCCGCTTAACACTTGACGAAGAATCTCCATCTTTATATACCTATCGGTAGGCATATAGGTTGCATTGCCGATAGAAACGGAGTAACCATGACTCTCATCGCACCAGCCGAAAAGGACCGCCCCCGTGAGAGCGGCGCATTTGCTTGGATTGTCGTTATTGCGCTCGGTTTAATGTCTGCGGGAACAACCGGCACCTACAGCATCATTGCCGGCTCATTCATCGCTCCTGTATGTGAAGACCTGGGTTTTGACTACACTTCTTTCTCTTTCTATTTCACCGCGATTCTTCTTGGCCTTGCGCTTGGGCTTCCACTTTTGAGTCGTTTCATTCCAAAAGTAATCGGCAAACCATGGCATATTTGCGTTGAACTCGTCCTTATTGCCGCCGGCGCCGCAATGGCGTTCTACACCGAGGTCTGGATGTTCATCGTCTCCGCCGCAGTGATCGGCATCTGCTTTTCGTTCACAACGGGTGTCTGCATGTCCGATGTCATTGACCAATGGTTCAGTAAATCGTCTGGTCTTGCCATCGGCCTTGCGTGGGGCGTTAATTCTCTCTGCACGCTGCTATTGAGTCCTGTCATTACACTGGTCATCGAGCAGCAAGGCTGGCGTACGGGTTACATCGTACTTGCGGCCGTTTCTGCAGCCATGATATTGCCCACAAGCGCATTTATCATTCGCCTTAAGCCCTCTGATCGCAATATGCTTCCGTACGGAGAGACCACCTCCGAAACCCATGAGAGCTACAGCGCCGATGAACAGGAAGATGTCCCTTCGGGCATGGCGCTCCGCGATGCCGCGAAAACGCCGTCTTTTATTCTCTGCGCCCTTCTGCTCTGCGTGGCGCAACTCACCTGCTGCATGAACCAGCTGTTCCCGACCTATGCAAGCGAGGTCGGCTTCAATCCCATCGTGGGAAGCCTAATGGTTTCGGCGGCTTCGCTCTCCGATATTTTCCTAAATCCCTTCGTAGGTAAAACATGCGACAAGCTCGGTGCTATTAAAGCAACGGTCGCATGGACGGGAGTCAGCATTCTTTCATTCCTGCTTCTCATCTTTGGCGGAAGCAACGAGACCGTTTCCATCATCGCGGCCGGCGTAAACGACGTCATGTTCGCCATCGTTGGAACTGCAATGCCGATGATTCTCCTCTCGCTCTTCGGATCACGCGATTTTGGAAGGATCTATTCGATTATTTGCTCAGCGGGCTATGTTGTCGGAGCTTTCGGAATGCCAGTCATGATGAAGGTTTACGGTATGGCAGGGTCTTTCCAAGGAGTATTCGTCTTCTGTATCATCTGCAACCTTCTGATTGCGACATTTGCTTTAGTTTCCGGTCTCCTCAATAAGACTACCGCGAAATAACCTGACCAACGAACTGCCCTTCAGCCCTGTCATTTGTCTCTGCAAGTTACAACGAAATTGGGGCCGATTCCAACATAGCTGGAATCGGCCCCAATTTCTATTCAACAACTTTTTGCAATCATCGCGAACACGGGTTTCGAACCATTCTGCGACCCCGCAAGTCGTCGCATCGCGCTTGCCAAGGTGCCTCTGTTATTACGCGCCTATTTAAACATGAGTTCGACGATCCCTGCCCAAACAGCCTTTTCATCGATGTCTTCATCTTGGGCAACGGTATTGCTCGCTCCCTCAAGTACGGTGTAAAGAATCTGCACGTACAGCATGACGTCTGTTTCATCGGAAAACGCGCCAATTTCTAGGCCATGGAGAAGGATGTCTTTAAGCGCGTCCATAGTTCGGTTGATCGCCGTTGCCTGACGTTCCTGAACTGCAGGGATTCGATTTGCCTGAATACTGACCTCGGCCAGCACGCGACGGCGCTTTTCATCACTACGATAGCCACCTATAACCGAATTGCCGAGCTCGATAAGCGCCGCCTTGAATCCGTCCCTATCGACTATTAGCGAGTAGTCGCGCTGATAGTCGATAGTCGGAAACATACTATCTAAGAGCGTGGTGAAAATATCCTCTTTAGAGGGAAAGTAGTAGTACACCGATGGCTTGGATATGCCGACACGGTCGCAGATTTTTCCAATGGACGCCTTGTCGTAACCGACTTCTGCCACAAGATCATACATTGCATCCAATATTTTTCCCTTTGTGCTCACGCTTCACTTCTCCATTGCAAATCACTTCCGCATTGCCAACATTATTAAGAATGGCAACGGAACATCAATTCGTGTCCAAACACGACCACTATAAACGGTGAACGGTAGGTATCGACAGGCGAATGGCAATTATACAAAATCACCTACCGAACGGTAGGTATAGTAGTACTATAGCTGGTGTAACCCCGCTATTGTCGCGGCCGGACAGCATTGCGGGAAACCCGACGGAAGGACCAACCATGTACGAGAACTATCGTATGCCGGGCGAGTTTGAGAAGCGCTCCAACGTCTATGTGACATGGCTTCCCGATTACATTCGCGCAGAGGGCTTCGATAATCGCCAGCCCTGCGTTGACGTAATTAAAGCTTTGCTTGAGTATGGCGACGTTACGGTCAACCTCAACTGTGGCACCCCCGGCTCCTACGAGGAAGCCTGCTCGCGCCTTAAAGAGGAAGGGGTGGATTTCGACCGTATCCAGATTACGCAGTTCGAAGACTCCAACTTCTACGTTCGCGACAACGGCCCCAGCATCATGGTCGACGACAAAGGCCATTCTTATATGGTCAACCCCGCTTGGACCTATTACGGCGTGTGGGACAAGAACTCCCCGGAGTGTCAGTCCGCACGTAAGGCAGCCGTTCACATGGCGGTTGCGCTCGGTTGCTTCGATATCGTCAATTCCGAAATGGTTTCGGAGGGCGGCGACCGCGAGTTTGACGGTCACGGCACTCTGATCGCCATCGAGGACACGGAATGCCGCAAGCGTAATCCCGAGTTCACGAAAGAGGAAGTAGAGGCCGAGTATAAGCGCATCTACAACCTCAACAAGGTTATCTGGCTTCCGCAGCCTATGCTCGAGGACGACGACTATCGACTGGGCATCCTCGACGAGAAGGAAGACGGAACTCCCGTCTTTGGCATGAGCTTTGCAGCTCACATTGATGAGATGTGTCGCTTTATCACTCCGAACAAGATTCTTCTTGCCGAGGTGTCCGATGAAGAGGCAGCCTCGAGCAAGGCTGGCGCAGAGTCTCGTCGCCGCATTGAGGCGGCCTACGAGATCCTGAGCAACGAAACGGACTGGGAGGGCAAGCCCTTCGAGATCGTTCGTATGCCCACCGCCGAGCCGATTGAAGTCGTTATCGCCCCTGGCGATGAGGATTACGAGCTCTATAAGGGCTTCATCGACGAAATGGGCGGCAAGTTTATGGATGGCACCCCCTGGCCCGAGGGCCCCGTCCACTTCTACGCCGCAGCGAGCTACTGCAACTTCCTGATCTGCAACGGCGTCGTTCTTGGCCAGCGTTATTACCACGAGGGCATGAGCGAGGTCGTGAAAGAGAAGGACGAGCAGGCCAAGGCGGTTCTTGAGAGCTGCTTCCCCGATCGCAAGGTCATCATGATTGATTCCCTCGCGCTTAACCTGTCCGGCGGCGGCGTGCACTGCTGGACTAAGGACGTGGCGGCCAGTCGTTAGTGAGCCTTAGAGCCTGCGCTCTTTGGCTTAGGCGCCACATGTACCGCTCCCCGAGGGATATCCGTGTTTCCTTCGGGGACACATTTAGCAATAATTTTGATAATAATTCGAAAGGAAAATAGGCATGAACAACAGCCTCCGCGGTCGCGACTACATCAACATCCATGATCTCTCCTCCGAGGATTTCCGCTATCTCATCGATCTTGCCTGGAACCTTAAGGCTCAGAAGAAGTCTGGTGTCGACCAGCGCTACTTCCCCGGCAAAAACGTCCTCGCCAACTTTGAGTGGGGCTCGACCCGTACTCGTTGCGCATTCGAGACCTCCTGCAACGATTTGGGCATGGGCTTCACTTATCTGACCAACTCCCACATGGGTGACTGCGAGACCGTCAAGGATGCCATGCGCGTCTTTAACGGCATGTATGATCTCATCGTCTACCGCGCACAGAAGGACGAGCAGTTCCTCTATGACGTCGCCGACCTGGTTGACATCCCGGTCATCAATGCCCTTACTCTCGGCGATCACCCGACTCAGATGCTCGCTGACGCTCTTACGATGGAAGAGCAATGGGGCGGTCTGCGTACGAGCCGCGGCAAGAAGATGGCTTTCGTTGGCAACTGCGCCGGCGCCCCGGTGTGGTATGGCCGTCTGTGCGCTATGCTCGACATGGACTTCCTCGCCATCGGTCCCGACGACCTTCGTCATCAGATGTGCAAGGAAATGGTCGAAGAGGTGGAGGCCTGCTACGCCAAGTATGCTCCCAATAGGACCTTTACCATCACCTCTGACCTCGATGCCTTGGATGGCGTTGACGTTATCGTTACCGAGGAGTGGCGCTACATCAACCCCGAGTGCGGCGAAGAGGTTCTGGATCCCGACGACTACAACTCCTGGCTGGGCGATGCCGAGTCTCTGTACCCCTATCGCGTCACCAGCGAGCTGTGCAAGCGCACCAACAATCCCGACATCTTCTGCATGCATGAGCTTCCTTCTGTCCACAACGCAGATCACCGTGTTGGCAAGATGCTCCTCGACCAGTGCAAGAACGACCTCCATCGCGAGATCATCACCGAGGGTTTCGAGATTGCCGACGAGTGCTTTGAGGCCAACGCTTCGGTCATCTTCCGTGAGGCAGAGAACCGTCAGCACACTATCAAGGCCGTTATGTGTGCCCTTCTAGGTCTCTAGGAGTTGTATCAATGGAAAATGCAAAATTAAAGAGCAGCAAGGTCTACGCATGGGTTCTCGTAATCGCGCTTGGCCTCATGTCTGCTGGTACGACTGGATCCTATAGCGTAATCGCCGGCTCCTTCGTCGCGCCCGTGTGCGAGGAGTTCGGATTTGACTACTCCATCTTCTCGTATTACTTCACTGCAACGCTCATTGGTCTTGCGGCAGCTCTTCCGTTTGTCGGAAAACTCATCCCCAAGGTTGTTGGCAAGTTTTGGCTCCCCGTCGTCGAGCTTATTCTGCTCGCCGCTGGCGCAGGCATGGCCTTCTACACCGAAGTCTGGATGTTCATCGCAGCTGGTGCCTTGATTGGCGTTTGCTTCGCCTTCACTACCGGCGTCGCCATGTCCGATGTTATTGACCAGTGGTTCAAAAAATCTGGCGGCCTGGCAATTGGTCTCGCTTGGGCAGTGAACTCGATTTACATGCTCATCATGAGCCCCGTCATCACCTCTGTCATTGAGGCTGCTGGCTGGAGGACTGGTTATCTGGTGCTCGCTGGCGTCTCCGCCGTGCTCATTCTTCCCGCTTCCATCCTGATTATCCGCTATAAGCCCCAGGACAAGGGCATGCTGCCCTATGGCTATGTCGAAGGCGAGACGGTCGCCGAGACCGAGGAAACGACCGAGGATAGTGCACGTGGCGTTAGCTACGCACACGCTATTAAGTCGCCTGCATTCTTTTTCTGCATCGGCTTCCTCTGCCTCGTTCAGCTTACTTGCTGCATGAACCAACTGTTCCCCACCTATGCCGCCGAGGTCGGCTTTAGCCCCATGGTGGGTGGCTTCATGGTTTCCGCCGCATCGCTGTTCGACCTGTTCCTCAACCCGATCGTCGGTACCACTTGCGATAAGTTTGGCAGCACCAAGGCCATTCTGAGCTGGCTCGCCGTCTCGATTCTCTCCTTTGTCATGCTCATGATGAGCAGCGGCAACTCGACGCTCAGCATTCTTGCTGCCGGTGTTAACGACGTCATGTACGTCATTGCCGGCACCGCTCTGACCGTTTTGGTGATGGACGTCTTTGGCTCCCGTGACTTTGGTCGCATCTTCGCGCTCATCTGCTCCGTGGGCTATATCGTCGGCGCCTTTGGCATGCCCGTCATGATGAAGGTATACGAGCTCGTTGGCTCCTTCCAGGGCGTCTTCATCTTCTGCATTGCATGCAACGTCATCATCGGTCTGTTTTTGCTGCTGGCAAAGAAGACTGGCAAGAATCTCTCCTGGGATGAATAATTCGATTCGTCTTAGACATACGCTGTAGGACTTAACATGCAGTAACCTTAGGGCATCGACTAATGTCGGTGCCCTTTGTCACATTCTGCGCCTAGCTCGTTTTGCCCATCAGCGTGATGCGGATGGTTGGATGGGTGTACTCGTCAAACTCGTCCTTGGGATCCGTATCAAACGAGTAATACGCTTTGACGGGGCCGTCACTCGTCCTGATAGAGATTCTCTCGTAGAGTGAGCCGTTCAAAAAAGCTTGCCTAAACTCTTCGGGGAGCTTCTGCGGTGCTAGGAGCTCGGGGCTTGCGGTCTTGACGTCTATGGTTTGGACAACAGAGGAAAGCTCGTCAAGGTCGAGCTCGATACGGGCGAGGTTGTCCTCGAGGCTCGCGTCGGGGTCGATCTCTGCCGCGTAGCTCACTTCCGTGAGCGTTCCCTTGTTGTCAAAATCCAGGTACGTATAGGTCTTCTGGGCATCGGAGTCGCCGTCGTGCAGATAGCCGCGGACGTGATAGCCGTAATCTTGATATCGCTCGTAGGGGTCATCGGCAGACACGTACTCGCATGAGGGCTCCAGCGCCTTACGGGCGATGGCGATCTGCTCGGCTGCAGCCGCGGCATTCTCCTGCATCTCGATGTTTCCCTGCGCCAGCTGCGGGATATAGGCGCCGCACACGATTGCGAGGGGCAGCGTCACAAGCGCGACGACCCACTTTTTTGCACGGGGGATAGGCACGCCACAGGCCTCTGCCACGGCCTTTGCGTTGGCGAAGCTCTCGGCAAGCACATCTGCCGCGGTGGCGACGGCGCCTACGGCAGCGGCGACCTCTGCCGCGCCGCCCAGGTTGCGCGCGGTCTCGTTGTCACTGTTCCTGAGCAGGCGCGCGGCGGCCTGCGTGCCAACAACGCCTGCGATTTGTGCCGAGCGGTCTTTCTCGCTCTGCTCGACGGCGAGCCGGTACTGCATTTCCTTCCACTGCTTGCCACGCATGCCAAAGCGCGGGGCGAGAGCGCAATAACAGAATATGACGAGCTCGATGGCGGTGAGCACCAAGGCGGTCATCATGCCCGTCTCTTGGAAGCCTTCGTGATGGAAGACGATGTCGTCGACCATTTCGAAAGGAATGATCGATAAGGGCAGCACGAATGCCATGGCAAGCGCCGCGCCGGCAACCTTTGGGCAAATGCAGTATCGCTGGATGCGCTTACGTTCTTGTTCGGAGAGTGTTGCCATAGCTGGTCCTTGGTGTCGTGGCGGTCGTTGTGGCGCGCGGCGCGCGGGATGTATCAGTCTGAGCTAGCGCTGGATAAGAACATAGAGCAAAATACTCAGCGCGATGAGCAAGATACCCGCGATGTTAAATATCAGCGTGGCAAAGTCGCCCACGATAGGGCGCTCGACATAGCTCTTGTCTGGGCTGCTGGGGTTGTAGTGCACAGTCATTTGGCTGCCGAGGGGCCAAAGCTGCTCTGCGAGAGTATCTAGGCGTGTGATGGGTCCTGTCTGTACGTGCAACCAGCCCTTGGCGTCTTCGTACGCCGCGCTTTGCGTGCGGACGGGGAGTCCCGACAAGCTTTTGGTCTTTACGCCGCGGAATTGTTTTCTCACGTGGTACCGCGTGCCGTCGACGGTGTACTCCAAAACGGGATACATTCTGCCTTCGACCATAAAGCGGTGGTCAATGACCGTTCCCATGATCATAGCGGTGCAGGCCTTGGCTTTCCTGCGGGCGGCGGCTTTCATGAGCGTGCTCATTCCGATAAGCAGGATGCCGATGCCTCCAACCGAGATGAGCGCGAGCAGGGATATCTGCGACGTGGTCACGGCGTTCTCCTTTGGCGCGATACCGTCATATGTGACTCAGTATAGAGAATCCCGCCATCGATGAGTGCATGGTCATGCGGCTAAAGTGTCATGGCAGCTCGATGGGTTTGCCATGTCGGCTTGCCAGATGGTCCTGCCGAGCATACGATGCGCTGCCTGGGCGTTGGCAAGGATGCTTTTCGCGCCCGTCGCAATGGGACGTCTCTCCTTGCCATCACTGCTTTTTGCCTGATACCGAGCGCGTTTTCATGCATGTGGAATCGGTTTTAGCTGTTGGATTCAACTCTTATGGAATGCGTGCCCCTTACAGTCCTCGGATGGATTCTGCCAGTGACAATAGGGCGCCTCGTTATGCGGCAGGAGACTGCCCCTTTGCCATATTGGGGCCCTTGCGAAATCGATGTCAAATACTTTTCCCGAGAAGTGAACGAGTGAAAACGGACCCCCGAAGCATCGGCACTTTTGGCGTGCAATTTCCTGCGGTTTTGCCAGTCGAATCCTGCGGTTTTAACGTCTAAAAATGTCGATGTTTCGGGGGCCCAAATACAGCCGTTCACTTCTCGGGAAAAGTATTAGACCTCGAGATGTAGACGGCGTTTGAGAGCAGCAGCTAGAGTGTAAACCTGCTTGCAGCTCCTTTCACTGTTTGTCCTGCATCCCAAAGCGCGGTGCAAGGGCGCATTAGCAAAAGATGGTGAGTGCGATTGCGGGGAGTGTGATTGCGGAATACATTCCCGCTGGTTGGAAACCCTTTTGGCGAAATACGATGTCGTTGGTCATGCGGAGTGGCAGCCTCAGCAGACATACTGCGAACGCCATGACGAGGACAGTTGCTGCGATTTTGGGTATGTGCAGTATCACTGGATGCACTTCTTGTCATGTTCGGTGAGCTGCTGCGCGAAGCCCTCGATCCCCATCGTTTTCCGTCTGTGGCGTACACATGTCCCTGAGCGTAAATGATTAGCAGGCGTTTGTTCTTTGTGTGCGGTAACCGGAAATCAAGGAATAAGGCAAAGGGGCCGTTCCTGTGTCACATGTGTTGCATGTAAAAGCAAGGAAGTCGCAAGGAGTGGGGCGGGGATACCGGTATATGCCTCGGATACAATCGAATCCATGCTAGAAAGAGGCTCTGATGATTAAAAAATCATTTTTCAATCCGTTCTCGTCCCTGTTGCTTGCGCTGGCCGGTTTGGCTTTTTTGGTCGATGTCGTTCCGCAGGCGCAGGGCCAGACGGGGGTGTTCGCGCCTACTGTGTTGTTTGCAATGTGGCTGGTCGGCGGCTTGGTGCGTCTGTTCTATGAAAATGAGGCTATGCGCACCTTCAATCGCCATATGCTGAGGGCGAGCCATGCGGCCGTTTGGAAGCGTGTTGACGCATGCTGGGTTCAAATCAATGCCGACCGGCTTGTGCCTGGCGATGTGATTCGCTTGTACGCTGGCATGCTCTGCCCGGTCGATGCGATTCTTGCCCAGGGCAATCACATTCTTGTTTCCGAGTCATCGCTTACAGGCGAGAGTGGCCAGACCGCAAAGCGGGAGGGCGAGACCGTTCGCGCAGGGACGACTATTGTTGATGGCAAGGCCTCGGCAACCGTTCTTGCATGTGCCGACAAGGATGAGGCCGTGCCGTGCCGGCGCGCCCGCCCTGCCACGCAGTTTAATGTTGGGGCCAAGAGCATTTGCGCGGCTTTAGTCAAGTGCATGCTGATTGTGTTGCCGTTTGTCATTACGATTCGTGGCGTCGTGTTGGGCGACTGGGCGCAAGCGCTGCTGTTTGCTTTGGGAACGGCCGTTGGTCTGGTTCCCGAAATGCTTCCAGTCGTTACGAGCGTCTGTCTGTCGGGCAGCGCCCGTCGTCTCAAAAACAAGCAAGTCATCGTTAAGAACGTCGATGCCATGGAGTCGCTGGGCTCCATGGACGTAGTGTGCGTGGACAAGACGGGAACGCTGACAGAAGATGTCGCGGTGCTTGAGTACTACACCGATATCCTGGGCAACGAGAGCGAGCAGACCCTCAACTTGGCGTATCTCGAGAGTATGAATCAGGGGACCGTCGCCAATCAACTTAACCGGGCTATTGCCGATGCGTGTGCCGCACCCGAGCTTCGCCTTGCTGCCAAAGATCTTGGTCATTCATTTACCCTGTATGCGTCCGATCCCTTTGATCACGTTGTCAAGGCGTCGGGCGTTAAGCTCGGCACCACACCGGGGGCACTTGGGTGTCTGGGGCTGCCTGCTCGTCCCGACAGTCGCCTGACCATCGTTAAGGGCGAGGTCGAAAGCGTTTGCGCACATTGCGACTGGGCGAGCTTTAAAGGCGAGCTCGTTCCCATGAATGAAGAAGGGCGCCAGAGCGCCTACGAGGTTGCCGAGGATATGCGTGCCGATGGCATCAAAGTGCTCGCTGTCGCCTACAGTACGACGGCGGCGGGTTGGGACGGTCTGGTGCTGTGCGGTTTTCTGGGCTTCTTCGACCGACCAAAGGCTAGCGCCCACGCTGCCATTCGGTCACTTTCCGACCTGTCTGTCGAGGTGCGCGTGCTGACCGGTGATTCGGCGTCGGTCGCTCGTTCTACCTGTAAACGCCTTGGGATTCCCGCCGGTAACGTCATCACGGGTGCCATGCTCGATGCCATGGAGGAGTCCGAGGCGCTTATCCAGGTGGGGCAGACTCGCGTCTTTGCCGAGCTCACGCCCGCGCAAAAGGCGCGTATCGTAGGGCTCATCCGGCTTTCGGGCCATGCCGTCGGCTATATCGGCGACGGCGTGAATGACGTGCCGGCGCTTACGGCGGCAGACGTCGGTATCGTTGTGGATTCTGCCGCCGCCGAGTCCAAGAAGGTTGCCGACCTCGTGCTGCTCGAGCGCGACCTGGGCGTCGTTGCCGAGGGCGTACGCGAGGGCAGGGCCTCGTTCGCCAACGCCTCCAAGTACATCCGCATCGCGTCGAGTTCTAACTTTGGCAATATTTGTTCGGTGGCTGCCGCCAGCATCTTCTTGCCCTTTGTGCCGGCGACCGCTACTCAGCTGCTTTTGCTCAACTTGTTTTACGACGCGACCTGCCTGGCGTTGTCGTGGGATAACGTTGACGGCGAGGAGATTGCTCGCCCCAAGGCATGGTCGGGCAAGGGCCTGGGTGGCTTTATGCTCCATTTTGGCTTTGCGAGCTCGGCCTTTGACATCATCACCTTTGCCATTTTGTTCTTTGGCGTGTGCCCCGCCGTATGCGGTGCATCTTTTATGGCGTTGGACGACGCGGGTAGGGCGGCCTTTATTGCCATGTTCCAAGCAGGTTGGCTGCTGGAGTGCGCATGGACCGAGTCGCTGGTGCTTTTGGTCTTGCGAACACGATGCGTTCGCGGGGCTGATCGCCCGCGCCGTTTGCTCGCGATGATGGTCGGCATCATGCTTGTCGCGTCTGCCTTACTCGCACTGGGTCCGGCGGTGCAACTGATCGGTCTTGCCGCTTTACCGGCGTGGTATTTGGGCGTCGTCGCACTGCTCAGTGTGCTGTACCTTGTTGTCGTTTCGGTCATCAAGCGGGTCTACCTGTCCCGTGCGAGCAGTTTGTTCTAGGGTGGTTCTATGCAAACGAACAGAACCAACATAGCGATCACGCCCGCCGAGGCCGCCGAGCTCAGCGGTGCGCTGTTCTCGTCCGGCAGTGCCGCCGCCCACGAGCTTGCGCCTATATTTGCCGATATCGCGTCGGGCAGACTCACATCCGTCGAACTCATGCTCGCGGGTTCGCAGCCGGGTTCCGCCGCAGAGCCCATCGTTATCGACGGGCTGTCGATTGACCTGGCTTCGCGCACCGTGAAGGTCTTGGGTGTACCCGCCTCGCTCACGCCCAAGGAGTTTGACATCCTTGCCTTTTTGGCCACCAATAGGGGCACGGTCCTTAGCAAGGAAGAAATCTATCGAGCGGTGTGGCGGGACGAGTATTTGCTCGACGACAGCAACATCATGGCCTTTGTCCGAAAGATTCGAAAGAAGATCGAGCCCGAGCCCGACAACCCGCGCTACCTGCTAACCGTGTGGGGCGTGGGCTACAAGATGACGGAATGACGCTTTGGCCTATTGCCCCCGCCAATAGAAAGCAGCAGAACAATCCTTGCCGAATCGCAAGAAAGCCGCAAGAAACCAGCCATGTGCCTGGTCTTGCGGCTTTTCTATGCTGTGAACAGTCGCAGACGCGAAGGAGAGGTGAGGACCTTGAGCGGCAGTGACAGTACCGGAAGCGCAGGGCGGTGTGCGTCGCCGCGGTCCCATCTTGTTAAGGACCGCCGCAGCTAAGTTGCTCTGCATGCAATCGATAGAACGGAGCGTAGTAAGTGAAGATGTTAACCATGCACCGTGCGGCTTCGACGGCTCAAGCGCAGCACGATTTGATTCGGCATCGTGCGGAGGGGCGCATCCAGTATGCGGCGACCATTCCGCTGAGCGATGCTATGACATGGGTCGGGTCCAACCTGGGTGGTCTGGATCGCGACGAGGTCGCACACAGTGAGGCGGACAACGGGCGCAACGTGGTCACGCGCGGCAAGAATAAGTCGCTGGCCCGCAGGCTCGCAGACGCCTTCGTCAACCCCTTTACGGCAATCCTATTTTTCCTGGCCATTATCTCGGCGGCAACGGACATGGTGTTTCCCGCCCTTTCGCTTATGGGGAGCGTGCCGGAAGATTTCGATCCGCTGACCGTGATTATCATCACCACGATGGTGGTGCTTTCGGGCACGTTGCGCTATATCCAGGAGGCGCGTAGCGGCAACGCGGCCGAAAAGCTGCTCGACATGATCACGACGACCGTGACGGTCACTCGAAAGGGTGCTCCCAAGGAGGAGATTCCCATCGACGATGTGGTGGTCGGCGACATTGTGCACCTTTCCGCTGGCGACATGATCCCTGCGGATGTGAGAATCATCGAGGCCAAGGACCTCTTTGTGAGCCAGGCCAGCCTGACGGGTGAGAGCGAGCCTGTCGAGAAAATGCCCACGACCTGTGTAGAATCCGATTCGGCAACGTCGTTCGAGAATATCGCCCTTATGGGCAGCAGCGTGATCTCGGGCAGCGCGACCGCAGCCGTCTTTAGCGTGGGCGAGCAGACTCTGTTTGGTTCGATGGCGTCGAGCCTTTCGGATGACGCCGTGGAGACCAGCTTTTCCAAAGGCGTCAATGGCGTCTCGTGGGTGCTCATCCGCTTTATGATGGTGATGGTCCCATTCGTCTTTTTGATTAACGGCGTTACCAAGGGCAACTGGCTCGATGCCGGCCTCTTTGCCATCAGCATTGCCGTGGGTCTTACGCCCGAGATGCTGCCCATGATTGTCACCACGTGCCTTGCCAAGGGCGCAGTTGCCATGAGCAAAAAACAGACCATCGTTA
The DNA here is from genome assembly GCA_963602135.1 of bacterium. Lineage (GTDB taxonomy): Bacteria > Actinomycetota > Coriobacteriia > Coriobacteriales > Coriobacteriaceae > Collinsella. Next base: position 13,814 of record CAVCHM010000006.1, read on the forward strand.
AGAACCTCAACTCGATTCAGAACTTTGGCGCCATGGACGTGCTGTGCACGGACAAGACCGGCACGCTGACGCAGGACCAGGTGGTGCTGGAGTATCACTGGAATATCAACGGTCAGGAGGATTCGCGCGTTTTGCGCCACGCCTATCTCAACAGCTATTTCCAGACGGGCTACAAGAACCTCATGGACCTGGCGATTATCAAGTGCACCGAGGAAGAGGAGCAAAACGACCCGAGTCTCACCGATCTTTCGGAGGCATACGTAAAGGTCGACGAGGTGCCGTTTGATTTTGCGCGCCGTCGCCTTACCACCGTGGTGCGCGATCGCAGCGGCAAGATTCAGATGGTCACCAAGGGCGCTGTCGAGGAAATGCTCTCGGTGTGCTCGCATGCCGAGATCGATGGTGCGGTTCGCGTGCTGGATGGCAAAGTGCGCGAGCGCATCCTTGCAACGGTCGCCGATCTGAACGACGACGGTTTTCGCGTGTTGGCGATTGCGCAAAAGTCCAATCTTTCACCGGTCGGCGCCTTTAGCGCCCAAGACGAGTGCGATATGGTCCTAATCGGCTATCTGGCGTTTTTGGATCCGCCTAAAGAGTCGACGGCCGATGCTATCGAGGCACTGCGCAATCATGGCGTCGCCACCAAGATTTTGACCGGAGACAACGAGAAGGTCACGCGTACCATCTGCAAGCAGGTGGGGCTGCAGGTCAACAACATGCTGCTGGGCAGCGATATTGCCGCCATGGATGATGCGGAGCTCGCCCGCCGCGCCGAGGACGTGCAGGTGTTTGCCAAGCTCACGCCCGACCAAAAGGCGCGTGTCGTCTCCGTTCTGCGCGACAACGGGCATGTTGTGGGCTATATGGGTGACGGCATCAACGATGCCTCGGCCATGAAGTCGTCCGATATCGGAATCTCGGTCGATACCGCTGTCGACGTTGCCAAGGAGTCGGCGGACATTATTTTGCTCGAGAAGGACCTGATGGTGCTCGAGGAGGGCATCATCGAGGGGCGTAAGACCTACGCTAACATGATCAAGTACATCAATATGACCGCGAGCTCTAACTTCGGCAACATGTTTAGCGTGCTTGCCGCGTCTGCCCTGCTGCCGTTTTTGCCCATGATGAGCATCCAGCTGATTTTGCTCAACTTGATTTATGACTGCAGCTGCCTGGCGATTCCCTGGGATAACGTGGACGAGGAGTTCCTGCGCGTGCCGCGTACCTGGGATGCGTCGAGTGTCGGCAGGTTCATGATCTGGATCGGTCCCACCAGCTCCATCTTCGACTTTATGACCTACATCTTTATGTACTTTGTTTTCTGCCCGCTGTTTGTGAGCCACGGCGTGCTGTTTAACGATCTGGCGCATGTTTACTCGGGCGCTGCGCTGGGGCAGATGCAGCTGGCATATATCGCGCTGTTCCAGGCCGGTTGGTTTGTCGAGTCCATGTGGAGCCAGACGCTGGTTATTCATATGATCCGCACGCCCAAGCTGCCGTTTATCCAGAGCCGCGCCTCGGCGCCGGTGATGCTGCTCACGATGACGGGCATCGCGCTGCTCACGGCGATTCCATTTAGCCCGCTTGGACCCACGTTGGGTCTGGGTGCCTTGCCCATTGAGTACTTCCTGTTCCTGATTCCGTGCGTCTTGCTGTACATGGCGCTGGCGACAAGCCTTAAGAAGGCATATGTCAAGCGCTATGGCGAGTTGCTGTAACAGGGGATTTGACATGAGAGGAGCGTTCGCATGAACTGGACGCAGATTTGGATTGACCTGTTTGGTACCTCGGAGTGGCTCGGCCTCGATATGGGCTTTTGGGTGGCCAACGGCGTCGTGCTCGTCATTGTCGTCATTATGAACGTCGTCTTTTGGAGCATGAAGCCACTGCCGAAGGACAAATAACATGCATGGGGTCATTTGCTCTGCTGTGCCAAAATAATCACTCGAATGATGATTTGCGAATGTGACAAAGGGACTGTCCCTTTGTCACATTGTGAGTTGAGAGTGGATGTCGATGTATTTATCGCTGGCCCCTATGGAGGGGATTACCGGGCATGTGTTCCGTCGCGTGCATGCGGAGTGCTTCGGTGCGCTCAATTGTTATTACACGCCGTTTTTGCCGCCGCCGCGGGTGGGTAACCGCTTTGGCGGCAAGGCGTTTAAAGAGGTGAACCCTGCCAATAACCAGGGGCTTAACGTGGTGCCTCAGCTGATGTCCAAGAACGCAGACGAGTTTGTGTGGGCGGCGCAGATGCTCGCCGATATGGGTTACCGCGAGGTCAATCTCAACCTTGGCTGCCCCTCGGGTACGGTTGTCGCTAAAGGCAAGGGTTCGGGCTTTTTGCGCAACCCGGATGAGCTCGAGGTGTTCTTGAGCGACGTGTGCGAACGCTCGCCGTTGCCGGTGTCGGTCAAGACCAGGCTGGGGTTGGAAAGCGACGACGAATACGAGCGTGTGCTTGACCTCTATTGCCGCATGCCGCTGGCAGAGCTGATCGTGCATCCGCGCGTGCAAAAGGACCGCTATGCGGGTTCGCCGCGCAAAGAGTTTTACGGCGAGACGCTGGAGCGGGCGCCGTTCCCGGTGGCCTACAACGGCGACATCTTTGATCTTGAGGAGATGGATGCGCTGGTGGAGGCCTATCCCGGAACGCGTCACGTAATGTTGGGGCGCGGCTTGCTTGCGAACCCCGCGCTGGCTCGCATGGTTAAGGGCGGCCCTACTGCTACGGCTGCTGAGCTGCAGCGCTTCCACGACACGCTGTTTGCGGCATATGCGGAAGAGATTGGCGGCAATGCGGTCTTTCGCATGAAGGAGTGGTGGTTCTACGCCAAATGCGCCTTCGCCAATCCCGCTAACGTTCACAAGATCGTGCGCAAGACCAAAAAGGTCGACGAATACCGCGCCGCCGTCGAGCGCGTCTTTCGCGAGCAGCCACTTGCGCCCATAGCCCGCTTTCACGGCTAGTTAGTCGTTGGGGACGTTCTTTAACGACTAGTCATTTAAGAACGCCCCCAACGACTATGTTGCAAAAGCTGTACGTCAGCACCCAAAGATGTCGAAAAATGTCGACTTTGGATGCTGACATACACGTTTGGGTTCGGCGGGGGACTAGGCAATCCTTGCGTCAAGGGTAATGAGCTCCCTGAGCCGCTCTGTGCGTGTCTGCCCATGACGCTTTGCCTTTGCGTCAAACGCCTCAAGAACCGATTCACCCACACGTGCCGATAAAACAACGCTTGGCTCATCAGAGATCGACGGCCTTCCCAGCTTGATGGTGCGACCCTTCGGCCACTCATCTTTTTCGTATGCCTCCGCGGCTTTCTCCAACTCTCCGGGTGCAAACCCCATCATCTTTTCGAGCTGCTTAGCATCCATAGCGCCTCCTATCGATCGACATAATGTCGAGCGCTGGTTCTCGGAATCTCTTTTTGTATACAGTTTTGTAGACAAAAATACAAGCAGCTTATCAAGCTAATTAGCGTGTTTTGACTAGTTTTTTCGATAGGAAATGGGCATCGATGGTTTCGATATTTCTTCACTTTCCAAGTTGGAACACGAGCGCTCATTGAACCTGCAGAGGGGGCACTTTAACAAACTATCGAGGTTCTGGTCAGGAGCTTTCACCGGTCTTCGGTGGTGAGAACAGCTCAATTCGCGACACAGTGTGTCGCGAATTGGAGTAGTCGCTGAGTGTTCTTTAACAACTAGTCATTCAAGAAGAGAGCGTCTAAGTGCCGGAATTGCTATTTTGAGTCGTCCCTAACGACTATTCTGGAGGGCAGTGTGCAAAAAAAGGTAAATATGAGTACTGTTGCCATTGTGGTTGCATTTATCTTCTTCAAAAATAAGGTCCCTGATGAGATTTAATACCATTAGGCTTCTCTTTTATTGAACATATGGGGAGAAATAACGCCATCTGCGGACGCTTGGGGCGTTGAATGATCCCTGAAATGATTAAAATCGCTGTTACTAAACAAGTAGCAGTACTCATATTTGCCATTTTTTGAACACGGTCCTCTAAGGAGCCCTTTCCAGAGACGTCGGATGGCTTCAAACAGCCATAATCCAAAGGCCGTCTCAAGCAACTAGTCATTTAAGAACGTCCCCAACGACCGCCCACAAAAAGCTGTACGCCAGCATTCAAAGGTGTCGAAAAAAGTCGACTTTGGATGCTGGCGTATATGTTTGGGTTCGGCGGGGGACTAGTTATTGGGGACGTTCTTTAACGACTACTCATTTAAGTGCGTCCCCAATGAGTGGAACTACTCATTTAAGTGCGTCCCCAATGAGTACTAGATCAGGTTCTCCTGTACCCAGGCGATGATGTCGCTCGATTCGTAGAGTGGCTTGCCGTCGATGAACAGGCAGGGAACCTGGCGTTTTCCGCCGACGGCGATGAGCGTCTGCTCGGCATCGGGGTCGGTCGAGATATTGCGCTCGGGAATGGTCACACCGTTATCGGCCAGAAAGTGCTTGACCTTTATGCAATACGGGCAGCCGGTCATAACGTACAGCTCGAGCTTGTGATCAGTAGCCATAAGTCTCCAATCGGTTGAGGTTTCGGTTGAGATACCCAAAGCCGCCGCAGTCTATGCGCGCGTCAACGACGACTCGATGGCATGGACCAGAAACGCCGTGGCTCCGGTGCCGCAGGGCTTGTCGTCGTAGTCGATAAAGCGCTGATCGGCAAGATAGCCGTGGGCGAGGCCCAGGTATGCTTCGTCTTGGGGTTCGTGTCCCCAGTTAAGGCCAATCCATCGACGGTGCATTGCGACAAGCTTGCGCGCCTCGCTTCCATCCGGTTCGCTGTCGCCCATGGCGATCGAGAGCTGGCCCAGAATAGCGCGTTCAAGTTCCTTCATGTCGTTCCATGTCTCGGGGTCCATGTCCAGCAGTGCCTCGTTTGCTGCATCGACGGCCTCGTCGCCATAGCGCGCCCGCGCCTCAGCACCGTAGCGCTCCTCGTTTTCCTGCACGGTACGCCAGCGCTCCAGTTGCGGCAGGACAGCGCCCATAAGCGAGACGGCTTCGTCGAGCGACATGCCGGTGTTTTGTGCCAGCCGCGGGGCACAGTCCTCGATCATGGCCTCCATCGTGGTCTCGTAGGTGTACTTGCCGTGGTCGTAGCACCACTTGCAGTAATGGTCGGTCTTGGCGCCGTGGGCATCGGTACCGCAGTCGTCGGGCGTGAGTATCATGCCGCAGCTCTGGCAATAGTGCTCGGGCATTTCGAGCAGATGAGACAGTGGCTCGCCGGTCACGGCGGCAATGAGCTTCATCATGTCGATGCCCGGGGTGACCTCGCCGCGCTCCCAACGGCTGACGGCTTGGCGTGTGACGAAGAGCTTGGCGGCGAGCTGCTCCTGAGTAAGGTGATGGGCACGACGGACGGCGATGAGCTTTTCTGCAAAGGCCATAACGGCTCCTTTCTGCTGGTTGATGGCTTAAGCATAAGCGGCGGCGGGCGCCCTTCCAAGCAACCGTTGGTTGCACGACGGGGGACCGCGGCGAAGAATTGCGCGTAACGTCCCACACCTCCATGCCGTACAATGACCGACATGGAACCTATCGCACACATACATACCGACCTGCCGCAGAAGTTCGGCATCCCGCGCAACAGCTTTTTGGCGCCTCACCTGCAGGGACGCATCGTTTTTGAGCCGGAATTTGCCTCCAACGCAGCGGTTGAGGGTCTGGACTCCTTCTCTCACCTATGGCTGCTCTGGCGCTTCGAAAACGGCACGCCCGGCGGCACGGCTAAGGATATTGCCGCCGATGCCAAAACGCAGGACAGGTCCGGCACCAACGCAAAATGGTCGAAAACCGTGCGTCCGCCGCGTCTGGGCGGAGCCGAGCGCGTGGGCGTGTTTGCCACGCGCAGTCCGTTTCGCCCTAATCCCATCGGGCTCACCTGTGTCAAGCTCGATCGTGTCGAGCTCACTGACGATGGTCCCATCATTCATGTGCTGGGGGCCGATCTGCGTGACGGCACGCCCATCTACGATGTCAAGCCCTACATTCCGTTTGCGGACTGTCACCCGGATGCGACCGGCGGCTGGATTGAGGATGCGCCGTGGCAAGAGCTCGACGTCGAGTTTCCGCAAGCGCTGCAGGATATGGTCCCGCCCGCAAAGATTTCTGGCTTGGTTGAGGTTCTTCACCAGGATCCGCGCCGCGCGGGCAGCAAGCACGAGCCAAACCGCATTTACCATTTGGCTTACGCTGGGCTCGACATATCGTTTACGGTCGACGGAACCAGGTTGACGATAACCGCCATCACCGACGCGCAAGACTAACCAGCCATTCGTCCGCACCCGTCAAATTAAGCGCCAAGCCCCATGCCAAAACCGCCCACGCTGGTGGACAATAACGCCTACCAAAACAATCCGCTTTGCACGGGAGCTCAGCATGAAATACGACTTTACCTCGCTTATCGACCGCCACGGAATGGACTCCACCGCCGTTGACTCCTGGGGTGAGATTCCCGGTATGGCTCCGAACGCACCCGACGAGGGCTTCGACCGCATCCCCATGTGGGTAGCGGACATGAACTTTGCCACGGTGCCCACGGTTCAGGAGCACATCATTCAGCGCGCCCAGCATCCCATGTTTGGCTATTTCGATCCGCGCGACGAGTACTTTGACCGCATCATCGAATGGCAGAGCCGTCGCAACGGCGTTGAGGGCTTGGCGCCGGAGCATATCGGCTACGAAAACGGTGTGCTGGGCGGTGTCGTGTCGACGCTGCGCGCGTACGTCCAGCCGGGCGATGCGGTGCTGGTCCACAGCCCCACCTACATCGGCTTTACCAAGTCTATCGAAGCCGCGGGCTATCGCATTGTCCACAGCCCGCTTAGGCTCGACGACCAAGGCGTGTGGCGTATGGACTTTGAGGACATGGAGCAAAAGCTCGCCCAAAACCACATCCATGCCGCGGTGTTCTGCTCGCCGCACAATCCCTGCGGCCGCGTATGGGAGCGCGATGAGATCGAACGCGCCATGGACATCTATCGCCAGCACGATTGCGTGGTGATATCGGACGAGATTTGGTCCGATATCATCCTGCCGGGTCACAAGCATATCCCGACGCAGTCGGTGAGCGAGGATGCCCGCATGCGCACGGTTGCCCTCTACGCGCCCAGCAAGACGTTTAACCTGGCGGGCCTGGTCGGCAGCTACCACATCATCTATAACGAGACGCTGCGCGACCGCGTGTGCGCCGTGTCCAACAAGACCCACTACAACGAGATGAATGTCCTCTCCATGCATGCGCTTATCGGTGCCTACCAGCCGCAAGGCTACGAGTGGGTTGATGAGCTCAACCAGGTGCTTGCCGGTAATATCGAGTACTTCTGCAGTTACGTGGACGAGCATTTTGAGGGCGTGTCCTATTCGCGCCCGCAGGGCACGTACATGGTGTTCCTGGACTGCACCGAGTGGTGTCGCGAGCATGGCCGCGATATTCAGTGGTTGCTCGACGAGGGGGCGCGCGTGGGCGTGGGGTATCAGGACGGCCGTCCGTTCCACGGACCCTGCCACATTCGCGTGAATCTGGCGCTGCCGCTTTCGCGGGTAAAGGAGGCGTGTGAGCGCCTGGACCGCTACGTTTTTGGGGTATAGGGGACGCTCGATTCGAGTGCTGCCCCATGTGCCCACGCCGTCAAAATGCGTGGGCACATGGGGCGCAGAGGGTAGCGAGCGCGTTTTCCGCATTCGCTACTTTTCATGAATCTGCTTGCCGCAAAGATGTTCAATCGAAATCTCGTAGAGTTGGACGCCCTTTATGTCTTTGGCGATCTCCTCCTCGACTTCTTCGGCAGAAGGGTAGTACTTAATCGCGAGCTGACGGACTTTGTCCTCGATAAACGCGGGCGCTTCATCTACCAGGCGACAACGACCAAAGACAACGGTACTCATAACGTAGGGAGCCCAGTCGCCGTCCTTGTACCACTCGTTGCCGTAAACGGTAAAGCAGACTTTATCATCATGCCTGAGTGAATCGACCTTGTGGCCAGCCTTGGCGCCATGGAAATAAATCTTGTCGTGCTCGGCGTCAAAGAAGTAGTTGACGGGAATGGCATAGGGGTAGCCATCATCGCCATTGACGGCAAAGACGCCGCGCTTGCAGGTAGCGAGCAGTTCGCGCGCTTCCTCGTCGGCGATGGCGCGTTTCTTTCGACGTAAGGGCCTAAACATCGTTGGCTTCCTTTCTGCTGCGCATGGTGGTTGAGCACAAACTATAGCGAAACAGCCCCTTTTTTCTTGATACAGGCGAGTATGTTTTTGAGCTTGTTAAAGTCGAGCGGTTTGGGCAGATGGGCGTTCATGCCGGCGTCGTGTGCCGCCTTGGCGTCTTCGGCAAAGGCGTTGGCGGTGAGCGCGATGATGGGGATGTCGGCCGCATCGGCCTTTTCGCTCAGGCGGATCGCGCGGGTTGCCTCGTAGCCGTCCATGCCCGGCATCATGATGTCCATTAGAATCGCATCGAAGCTACCCGCGGGACGGCCAACGTATAGGTCGACCGCTTCGTTGCCGTCGGCGGCGCGAGTTACGACGATGCCCTCGCTTTCGAGCAGAGCCTGGGCAATCTCGGCATTGAGCTCGTTATCTTCTGCCAAAAGGACGTTCATGCCGGCGAGCGAGCAGCTGCTTACCTGCGTGTCTGCACATTCTTTTATCTGAGGGTTCTTGTCGATATCGAGCGGAATCCGGACGTCAAACGTACTCCCCACGCCAACCTCACTCGAAATCTCAATCGTGCCGCCCATCATATCGATGAGCGATTTGACGATAGACATGCCAATGCCGGTTCCTTGGAACTTGCTGCGCGCATCGTCGCCTTCCTGGGCAAACGGCTCGTAAATGTGTGCCAAAAACTCGGATGTCATACCAATGCCGGTATCCGAGACGCTAAAGCAAAACACGGCGTGCTCGTCGTCGACCGGTTTGATGGTCGATGAGAACGTGACGGTGCCTCCGTGCTTGTTGTACTTGATGCTGTTGTCGAGCAGGTTGACAAGGATCTGCCGAATATGGGTGGGGCTGCCGATCATATATTGGTCGACAGCGTAGGGCTCGCTGGTGTCGAGCATGGTTATGCCGCGGTCCGATGCGCGGAGCTTGCACAGTACGAGCGCATTGTCGCACAGCTCTTTAAGGTTGAATGATTCGTGCTCGAGCGTCACTTTGCGCTCCTCGATCCTGCCCATCTCGAGGATATCGTTGATTAGCGAGAGCAGGTGATTGGCGGCAACGCGCGCCTTGGCGCGGCTTTCGCGGGCGACCTGCATGTCGCCTTCTCTCAATTCCTCAATTTCGATAAGGCCCAGGATGCCGTTGAGCGGCGTGCGGATGTCGTGGCTCATGCGCGTGAGGAAAGCGGTTTTGGCGGTGTTGGCGGCATCGGCTTTCTGCCGTTCCTCCTGTGCGCGGTAAAGCGACCAGACAAGGATGACGATGCCGGTGAGCAAAATGCAGATGACGACTGCCGCAATGACGATGCGGTTGCGGTAGAGAAGTCGGAACGCATCCGATTCTTGCGCCGAGTACGATGTGGGGAAATAGCTGTTTGCAGAGAGCGATTCACCTGCATTGACGATGCCCTTATTGATGATTCCCAGCAGCTCGGGCTTGCCGCGCGAAATTAAACACGATAGTTGCGCCGTGTTGGTGAGTTCCTGTGTTTCGAAATCCTCGATGTCGTAGATGTCGCGGAGAGTTTCCAGGCGCGTGCTGGGGACAATGATGCAACGTGCCTTCCCCTCATTGAGGGCTTTGAGCACCTCGCCGTCATTCGAATACTCGGTTACCGTTGCGTTCGGAAAGAGACTTTCGAGCTCAAAACGGTTAACGATTGTGCTCTTTGTACAAGCGATGTTCTTAAGGTCTCTGTTCAGGTTTTTGCCACTGTGAATGGCGGTCAGCGAAACCGTTCCCATCGAGTTTGACTGGATGACCCCTGTCTGCTCGGCGAGCCAGTAGTCGCGAAACAACGGCAGGGCGACATCGATGGTTCCGTTGGAAAGGGCTTTGATCATTTGCTTGTTGTTCGAGAGTGCGATTGTTTTGACCGTAATGCCAAACTTGTCGTGCAACGTCGTTGCAAGCGAGGCGAGCGACCCTTCCATCTCGCCGTCGTCATTTTGCGTACAGTAGGGAAGTTGGTTTTTAAGATAGCCGAGCGTGATGGTATTGCCGTTTTCTTTGAGCCAGGTGGTCTCGGTACCGGTGAGCGATGACGAGCCACTGTTTTGGGTCGAGTAACTCGATTTGACTTCCTCGTTATAGCGCGGGTTATCGCGGGCGATGGTCGTCATGGCGGCGTTGATGTCGTTCATCAGGTCAGGGCGGCTTTTGGGAACGGCAAAATAGTAGTCGCTCGAGCCTACGTAGAACATGGGTGACGCATCGGGCGACGAAATGGTGTCGTTCATGATGACGGCGTCGACCTCGCCGTCTGCAAGCGCCTCAAAGAGGGCACTGCCGGTGTCGATTTCTTTATAGGTGCAGGTAACGCCTTCGTCGGCGAGCCACTGCTGGCCGACGATAGTTTGCATAACGCCAGAGTTGCAGCCGATGGTGAGGCCTTGGAGCGCCTGGGGGTCACCCTTGGCCAGGTCGTCGCGGTCGGGCCTGGCGTAGATGTAGTAGCGCTCGGTGCCCTCGGGGTTCGAGGAAAAGAGCAGCTTCTGCTCGCGTTCTGCCGAATGCGAGATGTTGGGCATGAGGTCGATTTCGCCTGCCTCGAGCATGTCCATAAGCTCGGAGAAGGTGCCGCTAACGTATTCGTATCGCCAGCCCTTTGTGTAATACGAGAGGGTCTGGAGGTACTCGTAGCCCCATCCCGAGAGTCGCTCGCCCGGTATGCCTTCCTGGAAGCCTTTGTTGTTGACGAGCCAGCCAACGCGGACCGTCTTGACCTGCTGGTCGGAGTCGGCGGCAAAGGCGGGGGCGGGCATGACGGCGCTCAGTACGGCGAGCGCGGCAAGCGCGACGGCCAGGGTGCGATATAGAGCCAAACGAAGGACGGCGGAAGGTTTCACATGAAAACCTATCGAGTCGAGACGATATCACATAAGGATACCAGCTCAACCTGCCCACTCAGCCACCGCACCGCTAAACGGTCACTCCCGGCAGTTGGGGACAGTTCCTTTCTGCCGGCAGTTGTAGTCATTGGGGACGTTCTTAAATGACTAGTCAAACAAGAACGTCCCCAATGACTAGTTCCGTTTGCGGGGGAGGCGTGGGACAATACCGAGCGAATGTGATTGGGCGTCTGGGAAAAGGGGTCGCGATGAACAAGTTGAGGACGCTTGCCGACGTGTTGCGCCAGGCTGGCTTTGCGCGCATCACGGGCCTGTTCCTTATCTTCTATCTGCTGTGCTCGACGGCTGTCTGGCTGTCCGAGCCCACGACCCTTACGTTTGGCGACGGCCTCTGGTTTAGCTTTGAGACCGTATCGACGATCGGCTTCGGTGATATCCCGGCCGAGACGCCGGTTGCCCGCGCGATTACCGTTGTCCTGAGCGTCATCAGCATCTTCTACATCGCCATGCTCACGGGCGTGGCGGTGAACTACTGCAACACGCTCATCAAGATGCGCCAAAAGGACACCATGGCGCGCTTTATGGATGATCTGGAGCATTTGGAAGAGCTCGATCGTGACGAGCTTGCCGATCTATCGCGCCGTGTGCGCGAATATCGCCGACGCCAACGCTAGAGGGGGCGCTGCGCGTCACGACGAGGGGGACTGAATATGAATATCACGGTATACCTGGGCGCCAGCGTCGGTAACGACCCAGCGTTTCTGCCTGCAGTGCAAGAGCTGGGCAACTGGATTGGCTCCAACGGGCACGCGCTGGTATACGGCGGGTCCAAATCAGGCCTGATGGGCGCTCTTGCCGATAGCGTACTCGAGGCAGGTGGACACGTGACGGGTGTTGAACCGAGCTTTTTTATCGAGGCCGAGTTTCAGCACGATGGCATCGACGACCTTATCGTGACGAGCGGCATGACCGAGCGTAAGGCCAAGATGATCGAGCTCGGCGACGCGTTCATCGCCTTCCCGGGCGGTACGGGCACGCTCGAGGAGATTGCCGAGGTCATGTCCGCTGTGTCGTTGGGGCATCTCGATGCGCCGTGCATCCTGTACAACCTCGGGGGCTACTACAACGACCTCAAGGCGTTGCTCGAGCATATGATCGATAAGGGCCTATCGAGCCCGCAGCGCCAGCAGGGGATTTACTTTGCCGATAACCTGCACCAAATCGCATCGATTATCGACAACTAGGCCTCGGGCCTGCCGCGCGTGCGGCGCCCAACGGTGTCGTTCGCGGCGCAGATGGTTAGCCCGCCCGCGCCGTGCCCGCCCTACAATAAAACGTAACTATGTCGACTTTGACCGCGGGAGGACCCGATGGATAACCTTGCCAAACCCACAAACCGCGCGCTGTTTTTAGTTAGCGTTGCCGTGACCGGTGCGTTCGCAGGTGCCGCGGTCTGGCTGTTCTTTTTCGCGATGGAGCACGGCATCGACTATCTATGGACCGAGATTCCGCACGCGCTGGGCGTCGCTTCGCCCGAGCTTGCCAGTGGCCCGTTTGGCTTTTTGCCGTACCCGTTTTTTGTCTGCCTGCTGGGCGGCCTGCTGATCGGTCTGTACGAAAAGCTTACGGGCACCAAGACCGATGACCTCAACCAGGTGATGGCTAAGGTTAAGCAAGACGGGCGCTACCCGTATGACAACCTGGGCAAGCTTTCGCTCGCGGCGTTGCTGCCGCTGCTGTTTGGCGGAAGTATTGGACCGGAGGCCGGCCTGACCGGTGTTATCGCGGGTCTGTGCAGCTGGGTTGGCGACCGCATGCGTCGCTTTGGCGCCGAGTTTAGGGAGCTTACGCTGCTGGGTACCCAGGCCGCGTTGACGGCGCTCTTTACCGCGCCCGTCTTTGGCTTTGTGGCACCGCTTGCCGGTAGCGCCGACGGCCAGGGCGAAGACGCCGACGATGAGTCCACGTCCGGCGAGATCACCATCAGGCTGCCCAAGGCGCAAAAGACCGTGGTTTACGGCATCGCGATTGCCGGCGGCCTGGGCACCTACCTGCTGCTCGGCCAGCTTATGGGCGGCGGCATGGGTATGCCGAGGTTCGAGGCTGCCGTGGTGGGCAACCTGGAGCTTACCTGGCTCATTCCTCTGTCGCTGATTGGAACAATCTGCGGCTGGCTGTACTTTGTCTCTGAGCACGCGACCGAAGCGTTTGCCCGTGCCATAGGAGAGCGTCCTGTCGTTAAGGCAATGCTGGCTGGTCTGGCGCTCGCCATCTGCGGCACGGTCCTGCCCTACACCATGTTTGCCGGCGAGACCCAGGCCGACGTGCTCATGGAGACCTATCTGACCATCCCCGCCGGTGTGCTTATCGCGACCGGTCTGGTCAAGGCCATGCTGACGCCCGCCCTCATCAACCTTGGTTGGCGCGGCGGTCACTTCTTCCCGGTTATCTTCTCGGGCGTAAGTCTGGGCTATGGCCTTGCCATCCTCACCGGCGCCGATCCGGTCTTTTGCGTTGCCGTCTGCACGGCATCGACGATGGGTGCGGTCATGCGTCAGCCGGTCATGGTTGTGGGCCTGCTGCTCATGTGCTTCCCGCTCAAGGGTATCGTCTGCATGATCATCGCCGCCGTCATTGCGGCAGGCATTCCGCTGCCCAAGCCGCTGCGCAAATAGCGCGGTTAATCGCGAGTCAACTCCAGGGGTACGAGATGATCCTGTACTTTAGCGCGACAGGGAACAGCGAGCATGTGGCGCGTCGCATTGCGGCGGCGACGGACGACAGGGTTATGTCGATTGAGCGTTTTGATGCCGAGGCCTTTCGCCTTGCCTTGGCGGAAGGTCCCCGCCAACTGGGATTTGTTGCTCCGGTGTATGCCTGGGGTCTGCCGACACCGATGATCGAGTTTTTGAAGACTGTCGACCTATCGGTTGCTGCCGGCACAAAGGGCGGCGAGCGCCCCTATACGTTCTATGTCTCGACATATGGTTCGACGACCGGGCAATCGGCCAAGTTCGCCCGCGATCTGCTACACGAGCGTGGGCTCGAGTTAGATGCGGCGATGAGCGTCAAGATGCCCGATACCTGGACGCCTGTTTTCGACCTGTCTGATCCTCAAAAGGTTGAGGGTATCAATAGAGCTGCCGAGGCGCAGGTTGATGCCGTGATCGAGGCGGTGCGGGCGCGCCGCACGGGCAACATGATGTGCCATCGCGTGCCTCTGTTTGCATCGTGCGCGTATCACGCAATTGGGCTGCCGCGCATGCAACAGACGAGCAAGTTTGCCGTCGATGCCGATCGCTGCATCGGCTGCGGCCTGTGTGCCAAGCGCTGCCCCATGGCGGCGATTGAGATGCGCGACGGCCTTCCCGTCTGGACAAAGCCGGAGTGCGCCGCCTGCCTTCGTTGCCTGCACTGTTGTCCCAAATTTGCCATCTCGCACGGTAAGCGCACGGCATCCCACGGTCAGTACAGGCATCCCAAGCCAGGTGTGAGGATGTAGCGGCTGCTGGCCGCGCTACTTCCAAACTGCGAGCGCGGCGGTGCCCAGTACGATGAGGGCGAGACCGATGGCGCTGCGTCGTGAGAGTTTTTCGTTGAATGCCAGGCGCGCAAATAGTACTGATACGACAATCGATAGTTTGTCGATCTGCACCACGACGCTCACCTGGCCTGTGGCGATGGCGTAGTAATAGAGCAGCCACGATGCTCCGGTCGCGATGCCCGATGTTGCGAGAAATACGAGTTCGTAGCGGTCTACGTGCACGGCTTGGCCCATCTTGCCTTTAGCTGCCACGATTGCCCATGCCATAACCAGTACCACACAGGTACGGATTGCCGTGGCCAGGTTGGACTCGACGCCTTCGATGCCAACCTTGGCAAGGATGGACGTGAGCGCTGCGAACACGGCGGCGCCGAGGGCGTAAGCGAGCCAGGTCCGGTCTTGCTGCTGCTCGGGTCCGGCAGACTGCTTCTTCTCGATCATTAAAAACGTGCCGAGGGTGATGACAGCGGTTCCCACGAGCTTAACCGCAAGGTTGCTCGTCTCGCCAAAAAGCACGATGGCGATCAGTGCGGCGAGTACGGTGCTCATCTTGTCGACCGGTACGACCTTATTGACGTCTCCGATGCCCAACGCCTTAAAGTAACAGATCCACGAAGCACCGGTAGCGAGTCCCGAGAGGACGAGAAAGAGCCAAGATCTGGGTTCGATGCTGCCGATGGTTCCAATGGATCCAGAAATGCCCGCCATTGCCCAAGCGAAAACGAGCACCACGCAGGTGCGAATGGCCGTCGCGACATCGGAGTCGGTCTGCTTGATGCCGCATTTGGCCAGGACAGATGTGATGCCGGCAAAGAAAGCCGACACAAATGCTGCTGCGACCCACGACACGGGTGAAATGCCTCCCCAAAGGACAACCGCGCCAGATTTACGGCGCTCGTCCGATGATACCGTCCCGCCATGAAGCTTTGATATCGCTGTGGTGAGACAGGGGCCATAGTTCGAGAGGGCATTTGGTTAAGGCTCGAATCGAAGGTGAATGGTTTTCCGCGAAGTGAACGAGTAAATCTGGACCCCTGGAACATGCACACTTTTTTCGAACAAAACTGCAGGATTCTTAGACAAAAACCGCAGGAATTGAGTCCTTAAAAATGTCGATGCTACAGGGCACTGTTTTTACTCGTTCACTTCTCGGAAAAGTATTCACCTTCGATATGCTGACGGTGTCTTTTTGGTTGCCAAGAACTAGACGGCCTGCTGTGAGGGGCGGTGGTGACGCTATGCCGCCTTGTTTCATTGAAAAAATAAGCGGGGTACCACCTAAGCTTTTTTAGCTGTCGATTACAGATCGCGTACTCGATAAACCTTGGTGCTGACAGCGCAGCTGATTGCACATAGTGCGAGCGCCAGTACTGCAATTCCTGCACACAGACAGCCAAGGACGGCGGGATCGGGACTCGCTCCGGCAATCGACATGAGCCAGTTGCTGATGGGGTTGGAGGAGCTCAGCATTGCCATGGTGCCGCAGCCAAGCAGGGCAAACAGGCCGACGGATAGGCGCAGCGCCTCCATATGGCCAAATCGGAAGAATATCGGCTGCGCCAAAAACACCATCATGAGGGAGATGAGCATCGATGCCGCCGAGGCGGTTGCGATCTCAAAGACCGTCTGGTCTGTCGAAGGGATGCCCATGTGATCGAAGAACGGAAGGGCGAGGATGTTCAGAAGCGTAGCCGCGCATGCCATGACGACCGAGAAGACAATAATGCACAGGTATCGCGCGCAGATGATGTCTTTGCGCGAGAAGGGCAGCGTTGCTCGATAGCGCTCCCAGCCGTTTTGGTTATCGTAGCCAGCCAGCGAGCTCATGATCATGATGGGCGACATGGCGCTGACCGCACAGGTGCCGGCACTCATGCCGGAATCCCCATCTGTCGCGTTGGCAAGGGTCAGCACGACGAAGATGAACAGGCCGACGCCGGCGATGCTCGGAAGAAACGAGCGCATGATAGCGGTCTCGGACATAAAGGCGCGTTTCATTTGGAGGCTCCTTTCAGCGTAAGGCGCAGGTAGTCATCGATGGAAATCCGATCACAGGGAATCTCGGGAAAGGCCTCGAGCGCTTCGCGGCGATTGGGCACGAGCACGTCAACGCTGTAGGCATGACGGGTGGCGCGGGCGCCCTCGACACAAGCCATCAGTTCGGCAGCTTGCGCCTGGGTGCAGTGGGCAATGCCGGCGCGGTCGGTAATGTCCTCGCGCGGCATGTCGAACACAATCGAGCCGCTATCGATGCAGACGACACGGTCGGCGGCGCGTTCAAGATCGGATGTAATGTGGCTCGAGAACAACACGCTGCGCTGTCCGTCGGCGACAAAGGAGAGCAGCTCATCGAGCAGCTCCTCGCGCGCCATGGGATCGAGGCCTGCGGTAGCTTCGTCCAAGATGAGCAGCTCGGCCTTGTGGCTGAGCGCGCATGCAAGCTGCAGTTTCATGCCCATGCCGCGGGAGAGATCCTTGACCTTTGCCTTGGGATCCAAGCCAAATCGGTCGATGAGGCCGGCGAACGTGTCGTGGTTCCAGGTGGGGTACGCTGAGCCTACGAGCGCTTCAACCTCGGCCACCTTGAGCGTGGAAGGGAAGGGACACGTGTCCAGGACAAGACCGACGCGGGAGCGCAGGTGGTGTTGCGATTCATTGGGCGCGTTGGCATCGCAGCGCTGCCCAAATAGACGCACCTCGCCGGCATCGAGCTTAATAAGCCCGAGCGCGGCTCGGATCGTCGTTGTTTTGCCGGCGCCGTTTGCGCCCACAAAGCCAACAATCTGGCCGGGCTCCACGGCAAGTGTGACGTCGCGCAGCGAAAAACGGTTGCTTACACGGCGTGAGACATCTTTGAGTTCTAGCAAGTTTTGCATGGTATAGCCTTTCTTGCAGATGGCTACTGCATGGTTTCGGGGGCAACAAGGTCGAGCATTTCGTGCAGCTTGCCGCGCGTGACGCCCAGGGCTTCTGCCTGTGTCGCTGCCTGTGCAAGCAGCTCCTCGACATGGCAGAGCTGGTTTTCGCGCAAGAGCTCTTGGTTGCCCTCGGCGACAAAGCAGCCTTTGCCCTGCACGGTACAGATAAACCCGAGTTGCTCTAGGTCGGCGTAGGCGCGCTTGGTGGTGATGACACTCACACCCAGGTCGCTTGCGAGCGCGCGGATGCTGGGAAGTTTGACTCCCGCGGCGAGTGCGCCCGAAAGGATCTGGGACTTGACCTGCGAGGTTATCTGCTCGTAGATGGGCTTGTCACTCGAATTGGATAGGATAATGTCCACAGCGGCTCCTTAGCTGATGGGCTACACGTGTATATAACCGGTAAGCACAGTATATATACACTATGCACAGTTGCGCAAGAGGGAAATTGGGACAGCCCGCCGCTGACAGCCCGTCGCCCATGTCTCAGCTGATGAATTTGTCCTGATAGGTGCCCTGTCGCAGCATTTCGCGGCTACAATAGACGGGTTACATCGACGTAATGCATATAGAACGCAAGAAAGGATCCGCATGGCAAGCCTGTCGGATGAAATCTCGTCGCGCCGCACATTCGCGATTATCAGCCACCCGGACGCCGGTAAGACCACGCTTACCGAGAAGCTGCTGCTCTATACCGGCAGCATCCAGACCGCCGGCTCGGTCAAGGGCAAGAGCTCGGCCAAGCACGCCGTCTCGGACTGGATGGACATCGAGAAGGAGCGCGGCATTTCCGTTACCTCCTCGGTGCTGCAGTTCACCTACAACGGCGCCTGCGTCAACATCCTCGATACCCCCGGCCACCAGGACTTCTCGGAGGATACCTACCGTACCCTTATGGCCGCCGACGCCGCGGTCATGGTCATCGACGGCGCCAAGGGCGTCGAGGCCCAGACCAAGAAGCTCTTTAAGGTCTGTACGCTGCGCCATATTCCCATCTTCACCTTTGTGAACAAGCTCGACCACGAGGCCCGCGACCCGTTTGAGCTCATGGAAGAGATCGAGAACGTCCTGGGCATCAACACGTATCCCATGAATTGGCCCATCGGCAGCGGTCGCAACTTCCGCGGCGTGTTCGATCGCCAGACTCGTCGCGTCATTGCCTTTGAGGGCGACGGCCACGCCAACGCCACCAAGAAGGTCGCCGAGGTCGAGGCCGAGCTGGGCGATCCCTCTATGGATGAACTCATCGGCGAGGAGAACCACAAGAACCTGATGGACGACATCGAGCTGCTCGATGGCGCCGGCGACGAGCTCGACCTGGATGCTGTGGCCTGCGGCAAGCTGAGCCCGGCGTTCTTTGGCTCGGCACTCACCAACTTTGGCGTGGAGCCCTTCCTCAAGGAGTTCCTGCGCCTGGCCCCGACGCCGCGCGCCTATACCGACACGCTCACCAGCGAGCCGGTCGACCCCTGCCGCGATGACTTTAGCGGCTTCGTGTTTAAGATCCAGGCCAACATGGACAAGAACCACCGCGACCGCATCGCCTTTGTGCGCATCTGCTCGGGCAAGTTCGAGCGCGGCATGGATGCCTTCCATATGCAGGGCAACCGCAAGCTCAAGCTGGCTACGGGCACCTCGATGATGGCCGACGACCGCGCCATCGTGGACGAGGCATACGCGGGCGATATCGTGGGCCTGTTCGACCCGGGCATCTTTAGCATCGGCGACACCGTGTGTTCCGGCAAGCATCACGTGCAGTATCCGCAGATCCCGACGTTCGCGCCCGAGATGTTCGCCCGCATCACGCAGGTCGATACGCTCAAGCGCAAGCAGTTCGTGAAGGGTATGGAAGAGCTTGCCCAGGAGGGCGCCATCCAGATCTTCCGCGAGCTGGGCGCCGGCATGGAGAGCGTTATCGTCGGCGTGGTCGGCGTGCTGCAGTTTGAGGTGCTCGAGCGCCGTCTGAAGGCCGAGTATCGCGTCGAGGTTCGTCGCCAGCCGCTGCCCTACACCGACATCCGCTGGATCCAGAACGACCCCGATACCATCGACATCCCGGGCCTTTCGCTCACGCGCGATACTCTGCGTGTGGAGGACATGCGCGGCGGCAAGCTGCTGCTGTTCACGAGCCCGTGGAACGTGGATTGGGCGACCGACCACAACCCCGACCTCATTCTCTCGGAGTTTGGCAACGTAACGTTTTAGCGCATCGGCGCGGTGGCCTTACGGGGCTGCCGCGCCCTTTGCTTGCCTGCCGCTGGCGGAGCGGCTATCATACCCACCGTCGCCTCAAGACCGGGGCGGCCGAGCAGTTCGGGTCCGATATCCTGCTCGTTAAACCTAAAACCAAAGGAGTACATAATGATCAAGAAGGTCATGGAGGACTACAAAGTCCTGTTGCGGAGCATTCCCGCGGCAACGGTTTCGCTGTTTATCGTGAGCGTTATCATGATGAACCTGCTGGCCAACAAAGAGCTTATCAGCCTGCCGTATCTGGCACTCGACTGCGGCTTTGTGGTGAGCTGGGTCTCGTTTTTGTGCCAGGACATGATCTGCAAGCGCTTTGGCGCCAAGGCATCCATCAAAATCTCTATCCTCGCGCTGCTGGTTAACCTGGCCGTGAGCCTGTGCTTTTGGCTGTGCTCGCTCACGCCCGGCATGTGGGGCGCCTACTACGACACCGGCATGATCGAGGTCAACACTGCCCTCAACGCCACCATCGGCGGCACCTGGTACGTGGTGTTTGGCTCGTCGCTGGCTATGCTTACCTCTGCCGTGGTCAACTCCACGCTCAACCAGTCGCTCGGCCGCATGCTCAAAAAGAATAACTTTGCGAGCTTTGCCTTCCGTTCCTATGTGTCCACGGGCATTGGCCAGTTTATCGACAACCTGGTCTTCGCCATTGTGGTGAGCCACACGTTCTTTGGCTGGACGTGGGTGCAGGTGTTTATGTGCTCGCTGACCGGCGCTATCGCCGAGCTGCTGTGCGAGGTCTTCCTGAGCCCCGTGGGCTACAAGGTCGTGCGCAGCTGGGAACGCGAGAACGTGGGTGCCGAGTACCTCGAGCGTCACGCAACTGCCTAAGGAGCCACCATGCAGGTTTTGATCACGGGCGCCTCGGGCGGCATTGGAGCCGCATGTGTGCAGCGATTTTTGGATGAGGGCCACGAGGTGGTGGGTTTCGACCTGCTGCCGGCCACGGTCGAGCATGAGCACTACCGCCACTTGATTGTGGACGTCCGTGAGCCGAACACGTTTCCGGACGACCTGCAGCCTCGGGTGATCGTGAATGTCGCCGGCACACAGGACTCGGCCGACGACATTGCGGCCAACCTGACGGGCACGATCAACGTGACCGAGCACTATGCCTTTGTGGGGGAGGGCCTAGCCGCTAAGCCGGCGCCGGCCATTCGCTCCGTAGTCAACGTGGGCTCGGCGAGCGGACACACGGGGTCGGAGTTCCCTGCATACGCGGCTAGCAAGGGCGGCATTATCGCCTATACCAAGAACCTTGCGAATCGTCTGGCGCCGCAGGCCATCGCCAACAGCGTGGACCCGGGCGGCGTCATCACGCCGCTCAACCGTTGCGTGATGGAAGACGAGCACCTGTGGGCCCAGATTATGGAGCTCACCCCGCTCAAGCGCTGGGCAACGGCGCAAGAGATCGCCGAGTGGATCTACTTTGTGGGCGTGACTAACCGGTTTATGACCGGACAGAGCCTGCTCATCGATGGCGGCGAGGCCGGCCGCACGCAGTTTATCTGGCCCGAGTAATAAACGCGCCCGATGGCAAAAGCCGTCGGGCGCGTTTTTGCATCAAGGCATTAATTTAAAAGTCAACTTTAGCTGGCCTTTATCTTCGTAAAGCCCCTTTGAGCTGGTAAAATTACCCACTAAACAGAACAAGGGGGTAAGTTGGGGCTATTCGGTTCACACGAGAGGCGCGACGCGGACCGGGCGCGCCAGCTTTTTGAGACGGCGCTTGCAGAGCAGGGGCTCAATGTTGGGTTTGTTTTGCGCGCCAGCGACTGCCTTCCTCTGTACATCACTCCCAATTTTGAGCGTGTCTTTGGCGTGTCGCCGGAGCGGTATCGCGACGATATCGAGACGCTCTACCGCTATATTCCCGATGACGACCGCGTTCGCATGCAGCGACAGGTGAGGGATTGGGACCACGCGGCCCCCTTGGATCTGATTTGTTCCTACAACGGTCCTGGGCAGGAAAAGCCGCTCAATATCCGCTTCTCGATCGCACTCGTTCAGAACGCGACGCAGTATCTCATCACGGCGGTCGACGTGACCGCCGAAACCGCGCGCATTGCTAAGGCGGAGTCCGAGCGCGACCGTGCGGTTGAGACCGCCAACGCACGTACGGACTTTATGAACCAGATGAGCCACGAGATCCGCACGCCACTCAACGGTATCGAGGGTATGATTTCGCTTGCCCGCGAGCATCACACGGACGAGCCCCGTCTGATGGATGACCTGTCGCGCGCCTCGCAGCTATCGGCGCACCTGCTGTCCCTTATCAACGACATGCTCGATATGAGCCGCCTGAACAGCGGGCGCGTGCATATCGATGCCGCGCCGTTTGATATGCGCCTGTTTGCCACCGAGCTCGAGCGCATGTTTATCTCGCAGGCCGCCGACAAGGGACTCAAGTATTCGGTTGAGCTCGAGGATTGCGAGAACGTGTTTGTGGTGGGCGACCGTATGCGCCTGTCGCAGGTCGTCATCAACTTTATCTCCAACGCGCTCAAGTTTACCGAGAGCGGCGGTAGCGTTGCCGTCAGCATTCGCGAGATGTATCGCTCGGAGGACGGCGTGAGCTTTATGCTGTGCGTGCGCGATACGGGCAAGGGCATGGACCCGCGCTACATCAGCAAGATCTTTAAGCCGTTTGAGCAGGAGGACCGCACCATCGCCCGTCGCTACGGCGGAACGGGCCTGGGCATGGCCATTACGAGCGCGCTCGTCGACCTTATGGGCGGCGAGATCGTCGTGGACACCGAGCCCGGTCGCGGCTCGACGTTTTCGGCCTACATTCCACTGCGCTTGGCGACGCCAGAGCAGGTCGAGGACCTTAAGCTCAAAGAGCAGACGCTCGAGACGGCGCCCGATTCCATCGGCTCGACGTTCACCTATCAGTTTGACGGCAAACGATTCCTGCTGGCGGAGGATAACGAGATCAATGCCATGATTGTGGTTGAGTTGCTGGCCAGGCGGGGCGCCGCGGTCGACCGTGCCGAGAACGGCCAGGCGGTCGTCGACCGGTTCCGAAGCATGCCCGCGGGCACGTACGACGCGATCCTCATGGATATCCAGATGCCCGTTCTCAACGGTTGGGGAGCGGCGGAGCAAATTCGAGCCCTCGAGCGCGAGGACGCCGCCGCCATTCCCATCATCGCGCTTTCGGCCAACGACTACACCGAGGACGTAGAGCGCTCGCGCAAGGCGGGCATGAACGGGCACGTGGGCAAGCCTATCGACCTGAATGTTTTGAAAGCACAGCTGGCGGCCGCGACGGCCGAGGCGGCTTATCGAGGAAATGAGTAATCGTGATCGTCGAACAGTCCAACAGCATCATCAACGAAGTGAGCCGTGCCCTGCTGGGCAAGCGCGAGGTGATCGAGAAGGCTTTGATGGCCATCTACGCTGGCGGCCATATCCTGCTCGAGGATGTGCCCGGCACCGGCAAGACCACGCTGGCGCTGGCACTGTCCCGTGCGCTGGGCCTGGACTTTAAACGCGTGCAGTTTACGCCCGACACGCTGCCCTCGGACATTACGGGCTTTACGATGTACGATCGCGATGCCGGCACGTTCCGTTTTGTGTGGGGCGCGGTCAACTGCAACTTGCTGCTGGGCGACGAGATCAACCGTACCAGCGCAAAGACGCAGTCGGCCCTGCTCGAGGTTATGGAAGAGCGCGCTGTGACCATCGATGGCCAGACGCATCCGGTGCCGCGCCCCTTTGTGTGCGTGGCGACCGAGAACCCGGTGGGTTCGGCGGGTACTCAGCCTCTGCCCGATAGCCAGCTCGACCGCTTTATGGTTCGTCTGTCCGTGGGCTATCCGTCGCGCCAGGACCAGATTGATATCCTCAAGGCCCGCCGTTACGCCAACCCGCTCGATGACATCAAACCCATGGTTGCCCGCGACGACCTGCTCGATATCCAAAACTATCTGGGCAACGTGCAGGTCGTCGATACGGTGCTGGACTATATCGTTCGCCTGTGCGAGGCGACTCGTGAGGACGCGCTGGTGGAGCTGGGCGTGAGCCCCCGCGGTGTTATCGCCCTTACCCGTATGGCGCGTGCCTGCGCGCTCATTCGCGAGCGCGACTACGTGGTGCCCGAGGACGTGCGCGAGGTCTTTACATCCGTCTGCGCCCATCGCCTTGTTTTGCGCCCCCAGGCCCGAATCGAGTCGATTACCGCCGAGGACGTTCTCGACCGTATTCTGGCTGCCGTTCCCGCTCCGTCCATGGGTCAGGTTCGCGGTCGCTCCTAGCGACGCGTAGCTGCCCGCGCCCGCTATATCGCCCATGATTATCAACAAGATCACTTATGTCGTATCCGTCGTGCTCCTGCTCGTCGTGTTTCTGCTGACCGCCAATGCCGCGGCGCTCGCTGCTGCCGTGGCATTGCTGGCCATGCCCGTCATTACGGTGGTCGCATGCCGCGCGAGCGCGGCCTCGCTCAAGATTGGCTTTGAGCTTCCCCGTTCATGCGTTGTGGACTCGCCGCTGGTGCTTCGTATGACGCTTGACCGCCCCGCGCTGTTTCGTGGCCGCGTGGAGCTGGTGTTCTCGGTGCGCAACCTGCTGACGGGGGCACTTACGACCTATCCGGTCAGCTTGGCGCCCGCCGCCAGCAGGCCGGCTGAGTTTAACCTTGAGCTTGATTCGTCGATTTGCGGCGCGCGCATCATTGCGCTCGATACTGCACGCCTTGTCGACGAGATGGGCTTTACCTCGCTTGCGCTCGACAGCGTTTCGTATCGCGAGACCTTTACCGTGTATCCCCAAGTGGTTGATATTCAGGTTGATCCTCGCCAAAGCGCGTCCGCTAGCCTTGAGGGCGTAAGCTATGATCCCCATCGCAGCGGCCAGGACCCTTCCGAGGTCTTTGATCTGCGTTCGTATCGCGAAGGCGATTCGGTCAGATCGATTCACTGGAAGCTGTCGACGCGTTTTGACGATGTGTTGGTGCGAGAGTCCTCTCGTCCGCAAGATCATGCCATTGCGATTCTGTTTGGGATATTCGCGCGTGATCTTGAGGTATCTGAGCGGCCCCAGGTGCTGTCCGCCGCGCTGGGCCTTACCGCATCGGTGAGCCTGTCGCTCATGCGTCTTGGTTACCACCATGTGGTAGTGGCGACAGGAGGCAGCGCTTTGACTGCGTATCCGGTCGACAACCGCCGTGGATTCAACGAGATGCTCGATGCCCTTGCTTCGACTCCGCTTGCACTGGATTGTCCCACGTCGTATGAGCGGTATTCGAAGATTGTGGCAAGCAGGGGTATTAGCAAAACCGTGCTGGTGACAGCCGGCGCTGATGATGCCGCTTTTATTGATATGGGCAAAATGGCTGACCTGTCAGTGCTTCATGTGTCGGATTCCGTTGAGTCGTATAGCGTTGAGCGGGGAGCCAACTACTGTATCACCCATTGCCCTGCCTCGATGGATCCTGCTCGCATAAAGAGCCTGGAGGTCTAGCATGAACTTTAGGACTCTCACCTCGGCAGATGGCATCGGCTCCAACCATCGCATCGTCGACGTCTTCCTGTCGATCGTTCCGACGGCTTTGCTCGCCGCGGCCTTTTCCTGCGCGATCGGCAATTGTTTTAGTGCTGCCTGTTTGGGAATGTTGCTGACGGCAAGTGTCATTACGTCTGTTGTGATGAGCGCCATGGGCGTTTTGCTTGCTTCGAGGCAACCGTCCCGTACCGTGGCGATAATCGTTGCGTCCGCGACGCTCGTCTGCATGTTGATGCTCCCGCCGGCGCGCGCGGGCTTCTATGCGTTCATCAACGTTATCATCGCTCACCTCAATTCGATATTCGGCTTGTACCTTCCGCTTGTCGCCGGTGCTGGCTTGCTGTGCGAATCGATGACGTTTTCCCTGCTGGGCGGCCTGTTTGCCGGTTCGTGCAGCTGGCTGTTTGCAAGCCTGAGCGTTTCATGGCCCACGCTTTTAATCGTCGTTGTCTGCGGTGTCGAATCCATGGTGCTGCAGCTTGGTGATTCCGCAGTGGCGATGGCATTGGGCGTTGCGGGCTGGTTGGTCCAGTGTCGCGCGTACGAGCTGCAGGGTTCTACCGTTCGGCTGTCCCAGGTTGTTGTCGGACTCGGTGGCCTTTGCGCCGCCTGCGGTGTTCTTTTTTCGCTGACATCTGCCTTTGTGCAGCCTATTCCCGCGTTGTCCACCATGTCTTCAACGGTTGTCGGCGCCATCGAGGAGTTTCGATTTGGTAGCGATACGTTGCCCGAGGGTGATCTTTCCCAGGCGTCGGATATGAACGAGGGCACGGCAACCACGCTGTCGCTAACGACGGACGGGACGCTTGGCGACGACCTGCTCCTGAAGGGTTTTGTGGGCAGTACGTTCGATGGCACCTCTTGGCATCGCGGGGATTGGGTGTCCTATGAGGGCGAATGGTCTGGTGTGCGCGAATGGATGCGGAAGAATGGCCTGACGGTCGCCGAGCAGCGTGCGGCATTTGATACCACGGCAGAGCGCGAGGGCAAAGATGCCGTCGAGACGGCAAAGATCTCGGTCAACGCTTCGGGTGCCAACCGTCGATACGCCTATGCGCCTTATACGCTGCGTTCGCTAAGCGGTGTCGATGCGATGCTTACCGGCTCTACGATTACGTGCTCCGGCTTGATGCCTTCGAAGACATATGCGGTAATCGTGGACAATGTGCCTGCGGCGAGCGCTATTACCGATTCGACATGGCTGGCATCGTCGGAGAGCGCGTACGCAAAGAGCGAGCGAGTGTACGCTTCGTTTGTTCGCGAGCATTATCTGGATATAGACGATGACGAGCGCAGCGCAGTCGAGGAGTACCTGTTCGCGAGCGATAACTGGGATACGAACGCGAATGTATCGGACGCGGCGGTCATCAGCCGTGTGCGCACCATGCTATCCACGCTTGCAAGCGATACGGATTGTCCGCCGGCATATGCCGAAGCCGGGACGTTCACCAAGTGGTTTTTGGGTACGGCCCACGAGGGCAATTCGGCCTATTTTGCCACGGTGGCAACGCTTGCGTTTAGGTCGCAGGGGATTCCGGCGCGCTATGTCGAGGGGTATCGGGCTTCGGACGAACGAATCGCCCGCGCATATCATTCCGGCGGTACGCTTTACTTGACGGCTGCCGATGCCCATGCCTGGACCGAGGTGTATCTGGATGGTCAGGGCTGGACCCCTGTCGAGGTCACGCCTGGGTACTACAGCCAGTCACTCGATGCGGACAAGATCGTCGACGTGGGCGAGGCATGGAGTAACGGTACCGACGACACGACGCTCGATGTGGGCGCGGTCGCCGGCAAGGCCCAGAAAAAGCGCGACAAATCTGCCGCCGAATCGCGTAAGGTGCCCGCTGTGGTTAAGGTCGGGGCCGTTGTGTTGGCCCTGGTCGCCTCCGTGGCACTTGTCCTGCTCGTTCGCATGTTCGCGCTTCGGTATCGTCGCGCGCAAGACATTGCGAACGACAATCAAGACATTTGCGTGCTGACCCTCTATAGGTATCTGGTGCTGGTGCTGGAGCAGAGCGATGTTGCGGACTTTGATGAAACCAAGCCGCTCGATTGTCTTGCTGCCTTTGCCCAGACGTTCCCGACAATTGATTCTCGGGAATACACTCGAGTTATTCAGCTTTACCAGGCCTATGCCTTTGGCGGGCGTGCGCTTAAGCCCAACGAGCTGCGCACCCTTCGCCGCTTTGCCGAGCGCTTGCATCAAAACATGCCGGCGCCCAAGAATATAATTGAACGCTTCCGCCGCTGCGTGCTGCATGCGTTGTAGGGGAGTGGAGTAACGTGAAATTTAAAAAGCCTCAGCATATGGTCTCGCGCAAAAGCGCTGCGGCCGCACGTCTTAAAAAGCCCCAGGGCGAGCACTCGCAGGGTGTTGGCGAGCGCGTTGTCGATAACGTTGCGCGCCGCATCGTGCTGCCCTCCGCCTCGCGCATGGTGGCCGTTGCCGCCTCGGTGGCGGCAGTCGGTGCATTTGGTGTTGGTGCGTTTGAGCTGGCACAAAATGGCCTGAACTTTGACCCTTCCTCATATATTGCGACCTATGCCCATGGTGATGCCGCGTCTGACGAGGCCTATCGAATCAGTTCGACTTCGACCGACGCCGAGGCGAATCGGCACGACGACCAGAGCGATCGTGAAGATACGAGTGCCCGCGAACAGGAGGCCTCGCTTGCCGATGTGCCGACGCAGGCCAATTTGACGAGCCAAAGCGGAACGACTGCCTATAACGTTACGGGCAATGCCAATGGCTCCGGTGTGACGGTTGCAGGAGGCGCGGGCGGCAATGGAACGGGCGGCGCCCCTGCGAGTGGCGTTCTTGGTCCCGTGATCAACGCTGGTGGCGGCAGCGCGGACGGCAACGGCGGTAGCGGAGGCGGTTCCGGCACCGGTGGCGGCTCTGGTATGGGCGGCTCGACCAACTCGACGGCGAATTCCTATAAGTACCTGCTGCGGGATCCCACGCCCCAAAAGGGCGCTCCTATGGGTGACACGACGTTCTTTACGCAGTTTAGCGGCAATGCCGGTGCGGTCGATTCTAGCAAGGTGGAAATCGCGCCCATTGCAGATGCGATTTACGATGGCCAGATGCTCGACGCCTGGACGCTATTCTGCGCCATGGATGTGCACTGGAGCGACGACATCGGTATGTACTATCTTGCATGCGAGAAGGATGAGTTTTCCTCCTATCCGTATTTTCGCGTGAACTCATGGACGAATGCCTCCGGGGAACAGAATCCGACGCTGTGCTCAAGTCAGCCGTTGACGGTGAGCGTTTCGCTGCGTTTGTCGCAGGATGCAGCATGGACGACGCGCACGGTAACCATTCAGCCGTCGCAATCGTGTCTGTTTGTGGTGGGCGAGCCCGATTCGAGCGGGCAGCGTGATGTGATTTGGAACACGCTGAGTTCCAAAGCGAACTTGCTGAGCGTTAACACGCAAGAGGCATTTATGAAGCAGGCGGGTCATGTCGATTCGGACGGGTATTTGAACGCCCTGCTGCAGGGTTGGCGCGAAGACGAGACATCCGTTCCGTACTTCTATACGTTGACGCCTGGCCGGCATGTGGTGATTCCCGGCGATGTTGTGCCGATTGATTCCGCCTATAAGGTGCGTTTCCAGGGATATTCGCTCGATGACGGCTATCGTTTGGACAATGATGCCACGAGCTCCAATAGTTCACGTCTGCAGACGCTTGTGGATGTCGATGAGTCTGCGGTATCGGTCGACGGCGGCGTCGAGACTCTGTGCGTGCCCCAGGGCGTGCAAGCGGTCGATGCCTATACCGATAGCCGTCAGCGCGAAGGTTTTACCTGGCAGGTCAACAATCTGGAGCTGCCGTCCTCGACGTTCTACGTTAACGTAAATGCCGGTTTTCAGGTGCTCGATGCCTACCATGTTGCATCTGGCAATCCCGTCTATGCCGCTACCGACGACGGCATCCTGACTTCTGAAGACGGTCAAGAGTATCTGGGTATTCCGTATAACGCGCGCGAGCTCGACGTTCCTGCTGATGTTACCAACGTTGTCGTGCCTGACCGCAATAAGCTCGACCGCATTGTTCTACATGCGTCTAAAGAGGGCGAGCTGCCCCAGATTGACGTGAGCGAGCTGCGGGACTGCACCCTTGTGGTTGACGATGACGTTTTGCTCGATTTTATTACCGAGCATGCGAGCGAGCTGGAGGACGCCTATAGCGTGTACATAACGCCTTCGAGCCAGCCCAATGTCCAGCTCATGTACTCACAAGGCCTGGTATACAACATGAACTCGCAGCTCGAGAGCGACCTGTGCTGCGTACTCGATACGGGTTCCAATACCGCCTTGGTGCAGATTTCCAACAAGATCCTCAAAGGCGCTTTTACGGGCAATACCTCGGTCGATACGTTGGTGTTTATGCCGTGGTTTGGCGACGAGATTACGTTTGAGGACGGCTGCCTTGCGGACGGCTCCGTGCAGACTATCGTGTGTGCTACGGATGATCAGGTTGCGTACGCCGAGCAGCATAAGGCTGCTGCTGGCGCACCCAATGCGCGCGTTATTAAGATGAGCCTGTCGCAGGAGGGATACCTGTATTACGACAACGACGGCGAGATAATCCTGCTGTCTGCTGCCGGCGACGAAGACGGCAATCTGCCTGCGACCTTTGACGGCACGTTGCTCACGGACGACGGTAAACAGCTCGAAGTGGACACCATCGCGCCGTACGCCTTCTCGGGCGATACGGAGCTCATGTTTGTCAACCTGGGCGAGCATACGAGCGAGATCGGTCGCAACGCGTTTGAGAACTGCCAGAACCTGCAAGGCGCGTTCTTTGGGATGTCCGATAGCATCGAAGTGGGGGCCGATGCCTTTAAGGGCTGCACGGGTCTGGGCTTTGTGGCCTCGCGTGCCAAAAGTGCTTCGTTTGCCACGACCGAGAATCCTAATCCGGCTGGTTGTACCTGGTATGCGCCCGATGGCGAGGTTCGGGGCTACGACAGCCGCTTTGTCACCATCAGCGGTATTTACGATTTTGATTGCGATGCGCAGAGTGGCGACGCGGTTCTGCTCTATGGCTACTACGGTGATGACGAGGAAGGCAAGCCTAGCATTCTGCTCGGCGCGCCCTCGATGCTCAGCGGCACGATCGCATTGCTGCCGAGCACGGTTGAGATCTTTGGCGGCTATTCCTCGTCCGGCGCCAGGGACCTGCCCGGCGCGTTTGAGGGAACCGGTGGCGTGTGGGATATCGATTGGTCTTCGGCTCTCAATCTGGCATATATCGATCGCTATGCCTTTAGGAATTCGGGCATAGCCGGCAATCTGAACATCGATCTTCCCGATAACGATATCTATGTCGGTGCCTCGGCATTCGACGGCTGCACGAACTTGACGTCCGTGTCGCTCCATGCGGCAACCCTCGATATCAACGACCAGGCGTTCACCAATTGCTTGAGGCTTACGAGTGCATCGTTCGTGGCGGACAGCAATGGCGACTACGATAGCGCCACGGGCCTGGGCTCTCAAAACTATTTGGCGTCCTCGGTGTTTGGCAGTGATGCTAACTTTACGAGCCTGACGGTCGGCGCCGGCATTGCGACGCTGGGCTATCCGTCGCCGGGTGTGGGCTTCTTCTTTGACGGCGCGACTGACGCCGAGGAGGAGGCGAGCCGCATTCGTCTGTCGGTGCCGAGCGGCATGGAGCAGGACTACCTGAACACCTGGGTCTACGGCTTTATTGGCTACGACGACTACGATGCCTATTTCGAAGAAGTCTATTGGAATATGTTCATGGACTTCTATATGGGGGTGGGCCCAGAGCCGACGGTTGAGGTGGTCGAGGCACAGATGGCCGAGAACCTGCTGGAGCCCGAGAACCGTTTGCGCGCCATGATGGGGTTGCCGTTGGTTGAGGCGTCTACGGTTATCAAAACGGGCGGTGATGTGCCCGAGAACACTGAATGGAAGATCGAGGACAATGGCGGCGGAACCGCCACACTGGTCTCGGCGCCGTCCGACATTGAGCAGGCTGAGTTGTCGAGTGTGTTGACGGGTCCAACCGTAATCGCTTCGAATGCCTTTTCGCGCTGCTCGAATCTTACCGAGATCGTGCTGTGCGATAAGGTGGTCGGCATCCAAAGCGGCGCGTTTATCGGCTGTAGTGGTGTGACGGTGACGCTGCCTTCTGGTTGTCCGCTGCCGGAGTTGCTGGGCGGGATGGAGAACACGCCGTTCTCGTTTGGCGGTAGTGTGACGCTCAATGTTGCCGAGGCCGATCGCGAACTGCTGCTCAAGACGCGGTCTCGTCAGATGGTGGGGATTACCGCAGACGACGAGGAGCTTGACTACGTCGAGAGCAAGTGGTTCGGCAATGTCGATATGGATACGTTTACGTCGCCGACGTTCGATGTGCTCAATAAGGCTGTGAACGAGCCACTTATGGACTGCGAGAACCGCCTGCGCTCGCTGATGGGCATGGAGGCCATTAGCGATATCAGCGAGCTTGCCGCTCCCATCGATATCAACAACTACCCGCAGTATTGGATCGCCGATTAGGCGCGTTATTGAGTGAGGCAGCCCCAGTCGATGGGGCTGCTGCCGTTTTGCTCGAGCAGATGGTTAGTGGCCGAGAAGGGGCGCGACCCCATAAAAGCCGAGAGCTCCGCCGTGGCCCGGTTGGCCGAAAGCGGCGAAGGGTGCGTGGAGGCCAGGCAGAACTTGCCGGTCGCCTCGCCCGTGCCGGTTGCGGCGAGCTTGCCTTCGACCATCTGCTGGGCAAAGCGTCCCCAGGCCAAAAAGACTACGGGCTGCGGCAACAGGCAGCAGCGCTCGATGACGTAGTCGGTCAGGGTGCTCCAGCCTAGCTTGGCGTGTGAGTTGGCGGCATGCTCACGCACAGTGAGCGTGGTGTTAAGGAGCAAGACGCCCTGCTGCGCCCATTGCATTAGGTCACCCGTGGCGGGGATGGGGCAGCCCAGGTCCGCATTGAGCTCCTTATAGATGTTACGCAGGCTCGGCGGTAGCTTGGTCTGAGTCGCGGGAACCGAGAACGACAGCCCCATGGCCTGGTTGGGTCCGTGATACGGGTCTTGCCCCAAGATAACGACCTTGACTTGGTCTGCCGGCGTGTAGGCGAGGGCATTGAGAATGTCATCTTGCGCCGGGTAGATCGTCTGCTCGGCACGCAAAAGGGCGATGCGCTCGAGCAACTGGTTCGTGGTGTCACGTACCGGCTGAGGCGCATCGCCCAACCAAGTTGCTATGTTGCGGTCGCGAGTTGCGGTGTCCATGGAGCTCCTTTGCGGCAGATGCTTTGCTGGCATCTATTGTAAGGGCGTCCGATGGCCTTTACGCTGCGACTGTGCGAGGAGCGGGGATTAGGAGACGTGCTCGGGCGTTCCGGCCATGCGAGCATGGCTGCGGGCGCGAAGGCACGGAAGCTCGGCCGTTGCCACCATGACGCCGGTGAGGATGAGGGCGGCGCCAAAGAAGGCGATGGGGCTCAGGACCTCGCCAACTAGGAAGAACGAGAAGACGGCGGAGCAGACGGGCTCCAGCGAGAAGGCGAAGCCGGTTGTCTCGGCGGGCACGTGAGGCTGCACGAGCGTCTGGGTGATAAAGCCGTAGGCCGAGCAGATGAGTGCGAGGGCGACGACAACCACGATCTCGCTCGGGGTGCCGGGGAGCGTAAAGCCGCCAAAAGCGCATGCGGCAATGCCCGAGAACAGACCGGCAAAGCCCAGCTGCCAAACGCCCAGGCCCAGGGGGTCGACTTCCTCGACAAAGCGCTTGGCGACGATGATATGGCCGGCATACACAAAGGCCGAGAGCAGCATGATGAGCGCGCCGGGGTTGAGGCTGGTAAAGTCGGCGCCCGAGAGCAGCAGCATGCCGCAGGTGACGATGGCGGTGCCGACGAGTACCTTGCGCTCGGGGGCGCGGCGAAGCAGAGCGGCGTTGGCAAACGGCACGATCACGACCGTCAGGCTCTGCAAAAAGCCGGCAGTGGAGGCAGACGTGAGGCTGGAGCCCAGGCACATGCAGGTGAGCTCGGTTGCCATGATGGCGCCGATGATGGCGGAGCGGACCATAAGGTCGCGGTTGATGCGGAAGGCGCGCTTATGGAAGAGCAGCAGACAGGCCGCGAAGGCGATGATGCAGCGAAGCGCGACGATGCTCGTGGCGTTCATGCTGTCCATGCCAATCTTCATAAGGGGGTACGAAAAGCTCCATGCGACGGGAACGGAAAATGAGAGCGCGATTGCTTTTTTGCGATCCATGGGACTCCTTTTGTTACAGAACGGTTTCACAAAAAGGATTCTGGTCCCAGATATGGATGTAGTAAAGCGAATGTATCTTACGTATGATTAAGCAAAGCTAAAGTAGGCGCGAAAAGCGTTGGCAAAACGTTTTATGGCTGCATCGGTGTGGAGGCAAGATGGCATCGCGGTATCAGATTGTTTGTATGGTGGTCGATCGCGGCAGCCTGAAGGGCGCGGCCGATGAGCTGGGCTATACGCAAAGTGCGGTGAGCCAAGCCGTCAAGGCGCTCGAACGCGAGCTGGGCACCACGCTTATCGAGTGCGGCAAGCAGGGCGTCTCGCTTACGCGCGATGGCAAACAGTACCTGCCGTATCTGCGCCAGATCGTGACGGCCGAGGCCGAGCTCGAGGGCAAGCGCCAAGAGCTGCTGGGCCTGTCCTCGACCGATATCCGTATTGCGACGTTTACCAACGTGAGCCGTACCGTGCTGCCGCGCGTGATCCGCGATTTTGGAACGCTGCACCCGGGCGTGCACTTTACGCTCAAGCAGGGCGACTACACGCGCAATGCCCAATGGGTGCACGATGGCGTGGTTGATTTTTGCTTTACGGCACGTGGGTTTACCGCGGGGCTCCAGAAGCGCGTGGTGTATCACGACGAGCTGGTGGCGCTCTTGCCGGCGGCGCATCCGTTGGCGGCAAAGGAAAAAGTGACGCTCGCCGATTTGGCGTCCGAGCCGTTTGTGCTGCTGGATGAGGGCGAACAGAGCCTGGTGCTCGATGCATTTGCTGCGCATGGGCTGTCACCGCATGTGACAAGCGAGGTCACCGACGACTACACCATTATGGCGATGGTTGAGGAGGGGCTGGGCGTGAGCATGCTCTATCGCCGTACCGTCGAGGGCATGCGGGCCGATATTCGCGTGCGGCCCATCGTGCATGCCCCTTCGCGCGACGTGGTGGCGGCTTGGCGCAGCTGGGACACCATGCCCATTGCCACCAGGCGCTTTATCGATTACATGAGCTCGCATATCGTTAATTAGCGATTGCGCGGCGCTCGGGGTTTCGCCTAACGCGCCCCTGCCTTGGCTTGGGCCAGGCGGTACGTGCGCGCGGGGTGACAGAGCAGCACGGCCACGACCATAAAGAACGCTGTGGTGCCCAAGCTGATGGGGTAGACCATCATGATGTTCGCGAACGTGCGGAAGTGCGGGAAGACGCAGAACACCCAGTAGAAGCGAATGCCGCAGACGCAGATCATGGTGATGAGGGCGGGCATGAGCGAGATGCCAAAGCCGCGCAGGTAGCCGGACATGTTTTCGTAGAACATGCTAAAGGCGTATGCGGGGAAAATCGAACACACGCGGATATAGCCGATTGAGACGATATTGGGATCGCTGTTAAAGAGCGACAGGATCTCGCGACCCAAGCCGACGATGATGACGATGGTAGTGAGCGCGACAATGCTGCCTTCGACCAGGCAGACCTTGAGTGTCTTGGTGCAGCGGTCGATCTGGCGCGCGCCGTGGTTCTGTCCCACAAAGGTGGTGCAGGCCTGGCTAAAGCTGTTGAGTAGGTTGTAGCACACGTACTCCAGGCTCATGGCCGCGCTGGAGGCTGCCATGACCTCGGTGCCCAGGCTGTTGATGGCAGACTGGATGATGATGTTCGCGACGGCAAAGACGGCGCTCTGGATACCGGCGGGCAGGCCAATCTTGACGATGCGCTTGAGGGCGACGGGGTCGATAGCAAGGTCGCGCGGGTTGACGCGAACGACGGAGTCGGTCTTGAGCAGGCGGACAAAGAGTGTGACGGCGCTCGTCGTATAGGCGATGGCCGTGGCGATGGCCACGCCGGCGACGCCCCAGTGGAGCACGGGAACAAAGATGAGGTCCAGACCAATATTGAGGACGGTGGACACGGCGAGCGCCTGCAGCGGCATGCGGGTGATACCGACGGAGCGGAAGATGGCGGCTTCGAAGTTGTAGAGCAAGATCGAGGGCATGCTCAGCAAAAAGACGCGCAGGTAGAGCGATGCGAGCGGCATGGTCTCGGCGGGGACGTTGAGCGCGGCGAGCATGGGCTCGGCGAAGACCTCGCCCAGCGCGATGACGACAAAGCCCACGAGCGCCATGAGGATCGAGGTGTGGACGGCGCGCTTGACCATGTTTTGGTCGTTGCGGCCGATGGCGTTGGCGATAACCACGTTGGAGCCAAGCGATAAGCCAATGAACAGGTTAATCATCAGGCTGGTAAGCGGAACGTTGGAGCCGACCGCCGCCATGGCCAGGGTTCCCTGGTCGCCCGAGAAGTTGCCGATAATGACTGTGGCGATGAGGTTCGACAGTTGCTCGAGGATGCTCGTCGCGGCAACGGGAAAGGCGAACAGGGGAATGTTGCGCCACAGCGAGCCGGTCGTCATGTCAATGTGCTTAGATGCGGTGTCAGCCATACGCTCTCAATCTCTTATATGCGCTTCAATGCTAATTTGCGCAGACGATGATACTCCTAATGCGATCAGCCGGTACTTGGGGGGAACGTTTCTTTTCTGTCAGCACATAGACTAGTCATTGGGGACGTTCTTGTTTGACTAGTCGTTTAAGAACGTCCCCAATGACTAGGTGGGGGAGGCGTGAGACAATGGTGGGCGCTGTGTTGTCCGTGCTAAGGAGTTGCCATGTTGTTGTGTCCCGTTTGCCATGAGCCGTTGGTGGACGACGAGCATGGGGCTGCATGTGCGGGCGGGCATCGGTTCGATCGTGCGCGCGAGGGCTACCTGTACCTGTTGCGCTCGTCCAAGAGCGGCGACTCCATGGGCGATCCCAAGTCGCAGGCGCGCAGCCGTCGCGACTTTCTGAATCGCGACTACTATGCGCCATTGCGCGATGCGATGGTCGAGCTGGTGCGCGATCGAGCGGCTAGGCACGGGGCGTCCACGGACAAGGCACTGACCCTGCTCGACATCTGCTGCGGCGAGGGCTACTACACAAGTGCCATGGGCTCGGTGCCGAACGTTGAAGCCTACGGCTTTGACCTGGGCAAGGAAATGGTGCGCCTGGCTGCCAAGCGGGGCGGCGCGACGTATTTCGTCGCCAACATGAAGGACATTCCCGTGACAGATGGCGCCTTCGACATGGTGACCGAGCTCTTTGCTCCCTTTAACGAACGCGAGTTTGCCCGCGTGCTGGCGCCCGAGGGCTCGCTCTACACCGTGGTCCCGGGTGCGCGCCATCTCTTTGGGCTCAAGGAAGTGCTCTATGACACGCCGTATCTCAACGACGAAAAGCTACCGCAGACTACCGAGCTCGAGTTGGTCGGCACGCAGCGCGTGACGGCGAGCATTACGCTGGCAACGCAGGCCGACATCGAGGCAGTCTTCCAGATGACGCCGTACTACTACCGCACGCGTCCGGCGGACAAAGAGCGCCTGGCAAACCTCGATACCCTCCAAACGGGCATCGACTTCATCATCGCCGAGTACCGCCACGGCAAATAACCTGCCAAAAAGGGACAGGTTTATTTTGGCAGGTTTTATCTGGGCAAACGTAAAGGGCCGACCGCGTTGCTGCGCGATCGGCCCTATTTTTCTGCTTGCTTGCAGAGGCTTTGGGAGACAGGTGCCTACAGGCGATCCTTGTTCTCGGCCTTAACCTCGTGCGCCTGCTGAATAAAGAACAGGTCGTACACCACGATGACGAAGGCGCCATAGTTGATGGCGTCGCCGCCGAGTGCGGGAAGCGTGAGTACGGCCTGGGCGATCGTGGCGACCGCGGCGACGATGCCGAGCTTAAACGCGCCATCCACCTGCGAAGGCTTGTTGGCGCCCTTGATGCCCGCAACGCCTGCGGCAAGGTCGATGAGACCCTTGGCGATAATCACGACCGCGGCGAGTACGGCGTTCGATCCGTAGGTGGACTCGAGCTTGCCGGTCGCGATGCCGGCGATTCCGATGACGAGGCTTGCGATGCCCAGAACAAAATAAATCAGGGCAAGGATTTTGAGTGTCTTGCGAGCGTAACTCATGGCTGGTCCTTTCAAAGTGGACATGACGTATTTGATGCGCACGCATGACGCATGTCGCGAAGCATATTGTAATTCAACAAGGTGCTGTGTGCGTTCATCCAATAGTTGAACGCTCCGCTCGTGACAGGGATGGCACTTGCGCTGTGCTAGGTTTTTGCTTAACTGGATTAAACTGTGCATTTTTAAGGGGCGAATGGTGAATATCAAGCAGGTCGGCTATTTTGTCGCCGTATTCGAGACGAAGAGTTTTACTGCTGCGGCGCACCAGCGCAACGTGACCGTTCAGGCCATTTCCAAGTCAATTAGCGAGCTCGAGCAGTTTTTTAACGTTCAATTTTTTGAGCGTGGAGGTAGCGGCGTCAGGCCGACTCAGGTCGGTCGCAGTTTTTATGCCAAGGCTCGCCCCGCCGTCGAAGCATATCGCGAGGTTGAAAACTTTGACCCATCTGGATGCGACTTGGCCGTCTCGTCGGCCTCTGGTCCGCAAGCGATGCCGGAGCTCTCGATTGGCCTGTGCGCTCCCGCATTCGATAACGAGGATAAGCTATATAAGGGGCTATCTGCGCTTATCATGCGTGGTGTGTGCGTGCGGGTGAAGTTTTGCACTGTGCATCCCGGAGTTGCCCAGCAGGAGCTCGAGCAGGGCAGCCTCGATGCCTTGCTTACGGTGGGTGCATATGACAATACCAATGATGACTGCGAGCAGCTGGGAACCCTGCCCACGGGTATTTTAGTCGCCGCCGACCATCCGTTCGGCAAAAGGCCCTTTGTGACTGTGGCTGATCTGAGCTCCTATCCGGTAGGACAGTCGGCTGCGTTCGATAGCTTTAACAACTCGATTTTTTGGCAGTACAAAAACTGCGGTGTCCTAGGTGAGACGCGCGTTATCGATAGCCCCGCTCAAGTTGGGGCGTTTTTGACGGCCGAGCGTGGCTTTTTCTTAAATGCCATTCTTCCCGTTCCCGGCCAGGTCGCTAGTGGGTTTGAGATTGTTCCCATTGTGGGCGAAGGGGCCCTGACGGTTCCGGTGTGCTTAGTTTCCCTTAAAGATGAAAAGTCCCAAGCTTATCACGTCGTAGAGAACTACTTGATTCGCATGGTGGGCTGTGCCAACGGGTCTGCTGTTCGCTAGCACATTCGTTGACGCGCTTGCCGCTGTCGGCTCGGTTGTCTAGCATTATGCTGTTGATTGTGCCGTGCCGTGGCAATCGAATGAATGCAAAGACTATCCACAGCATGCCGCCCTCCGTTTCTTGTCTGCTCAAGAAACGGAGGGCGGCTTTCATATACGGTGCTCTGTGCAGGCGGGTCAGATACCCTAGCTCAGGCGCTCCTGGCTTTCCCTTTTAACGCGGTTGGCGAAAACGAAGTATACGGCACTTACGACCACGGCAGTGACATCGGTGGCGCTGGTGCCGACTCCGCCCAAGAAGGGCTCGGAAAGCAGCAGGCTCACAACGGCGCATACCAGGCAAATGATAGCCCAGACCCAAACGACACCAATCTTGCTGGGGTTATTCGAGGCGCGGATGCCCAACACGGCAGCGATGATTTCGACGATGCCCATCACGATGACGACAACGCTGTAAACCGAGAGATCGCCGCTGGCGTTGCCCGAAGCCGCGGTGAGAGCCAACGCGCCCGCGGCGATGCTAAAAATACCTCCCAATAGATAGATGATGGACATGACCTTTAGGACTTTACGGTTGTTGCTCATGTTCAGTTCCTTTCCCTTGAGCCTTAATGGCACCGTGCGGGTGTTGCCCGGTGCCATGAATTACTGATTGGTGGGTTCGTTGCCCAGGTCTTGCGAGGCGAGTTTCTGTTCTTCGCTAAACTCGTCCGCTTCGGCGAGTTCTTCGGCGGTAGCTTCCCTTGGAGCGGACTCGTCGGCATCGCAATGATCGAAAACGAGTTGATAGGGGGCGATGTCGCGGCGGGAGAGCATGAGCTTTACCTCACGGCGCAAAGAGCGCATGACGCTGCCGCGATCGGTCTCCTTGCAGGTGGCGACAACGCGAATGGTCATAGCGGTGCTGCTAAGGTCGACCACGCCCTTGTAGAAGGGGCCATCGATAATGGCGGGAACGCGGTCATGCACGCTTTTGAGCTCGTCTTTAAGCACCTTTTCGACATAGGGTAGAGATTCTCCCACCGGGATGGTGATATCTATGCTGGCGTAAGAATTAAGTTTTGTCATGTTGGTGACATTCGAAATCGAGCTGTTGCGTAGGAGCAGAACATTGCCGTTGCCGTCATTGATCTTTGTGGTTCGCACACCAATCTCCATAACGGTGCCGGTATTGCCGCCAACCGAGATGACGTCTCCAACGCGGAACTCGCCTTCAAAGATAATAAAGAGCCCGCATAAGATATCCGTGATGAGGTCTTTGGCTCCAAAGGAGACGGCGAGCGTGATGATACCTGCCGAGGCTAAAAGCGTTGCGGTGTCGACACCCAAAACACCGAGGCACCAATAGAGCATAGCGATGAGAGTTCCGTATTTTGTCAGGCTCGAGAGAAGTCGGCATATCGTCTCGCCGTGCGCTCCAAGCACATTGGACAACATGCGAAGAAGCGCCTGCGCGATTGCGCACACTGTGAGAGCCACACAGGCGTACATGATTGAAGCGGTGAGCGCGAATATGTTGAGACCGTGCTGCCAGTCGTTGCCCAGGATATAGGTAAACACCGAACGCGGGCCAAACAGAGCGTCTTTAAGCAAGACGGCCAAAAAGACGATAAACACCGCGATGCCGATAAACCATTTAAGGACTGTGCCGAGTTTTTGCTCGGGGGTTTTGTCCTCCCATTTAAAGGAGATATTGAGCCATCGGCTAATGGCGCTTTCACTGTGTTTGACACGGCCGTCGGACGTCGTGACGGTGATGTTGTGCCGTCTTGTCGCGAAATCGTCTTCGTGCTTCGAACGCTTTTCTTCGACTTTTATGGTGTCGAGCGTCAGCAACGGGTAGATAAGGGCAAAGCAAATGGCGGCGATGATTCCGGTTGCGATTGTGAGCGGAACGCGCTGGTGCATAAAGGAGTCTTCGGGTGCCGCGACGTAAACGTAATAGTCACCAGTCTCCAAGCAGGAGGCGTAGAGTTTTTGGTTGTCGATGTAGACGAAGTCACTAAAGCCGTCTGCAAGCTGCTCGTCAGTTAGTCCTATTTCGGATGCTTTTTTCCCCAAAAGAAGGTCGTTGGGATGATATGCGACGGTACCGTCTTTTTTCTCGATTGCAAAGGCGAATCCTCCGGCACCCGCCTTGATGCCATCGAGTACTGCGTCGATCTTGGTGCTCTTGAGCATTTCTTCTAAGCGCATGGGGCGCACGGCAATCTGCACGATTCCGTCTGCAATGCCATCCTGATCGTAGAGTGCGACTCCGATGTACTGATATGTCTCGCCAGTGGTTCTGTTGATAGAGAGAGGCTGTATATATTCATCCTTGCCGCCCAAAAGCGAGCGGAACTCGTAGGAGGAGTCACCGTACTTGGTCGAAAGGCTGTAGGATCGCTGCGACGTGCTCGAGCTCGTCATATTGCCGTCGCCGTCGTAGAGATAAATTGACTCGATGTTGAGTGTTTTTGCCATGCTGTGCAGGTCGGCTCGCGTGGCGAGTTCTGGATTGTGCTCAACGATGTAGGCGATAATGTGGCAGGCAGTGGCATAGTGCTCGCTATATTGCCTCGTAAGTTCATCCTCGCGCAGCGCATTATTTTTGAGCGTTTGATCAATCTGCTCTAAGCGTTCCCGATTGACCGTCGCCTGGCTCGAAAGGGCAAAGAGCGTTTGCATATAGAAGGTTACTGCCAAAAGTAAGACGAGTCCTGCAACGGACAAGGCTGTTGCGCGCCTGCCCACGGAGGGGCTAAACCGAAGGCCGCGACCGATCTTTACGTATTCGTGATGGTCGCGGTCGTCATGTTCGTCATCCGCTAGGACAAACAGGTCATAGAGTGCCACGGCGGCGACGACTGCGATGAAGGCAAAGAGGATGACGCCTACGGTGATGTTGCGCGCGGAAGCGGTATCGCTTTCGGGAATGGCGAGAATGTAATAGGTGTCATTGACCAACTTGACGCGACAATACAGGCTTGTGTTTTTGACGGAAGTGACGAATGTCTTGCCGTCCTCAAGATTGCCCACGTCGATGCCGTTGTCGAGCGCATCGGTACCTATCATGTTCTGATCGGGATGGTAGGTGATCAGGTGTGTTTTTGCCGATACGGCGAGGACATATCCGTGGCTGCCGAGCGAGATGTTCTTGAGCATGCTCTCGGTCGAGCCGGTGTCCTTGACAAGGGCGTGCAGCTCTTGGGGATTTTGCTCTACGATAACCATGGTGTCGTCATCGATTTTGGCGGCATAGTATCGCATGAGCCAGTCTTGATCGGGAAGATCGACCTCAACTGGATCGGAGGGCTCGCCGGTCTCGAAGCACTGACGTAGCTGGTTGAAGCGGGCGCGGCTAAAATCGGCTTTGGTGTCAGCCGCTTTGGCGATAATGGAACCGTCACGTCGGGTAATGAGAACGTTATCGACCTTGAGCAGGTCCTTGAACTCGGCCATTTTGGCATCAGTCGTTTCATAACCGGCATCGTTGGCCGCCATAAATGCGATGCTTGCGGCGCGCGTGCGATACAGGTCATCAAATGTTTGGGTGTTGTCTTTCGTTTCCGACTGGGCCGTTTTAACGAGATCGGGGAGTTCGGCGGCAACGCGATCGAATTCTAAAGCGTATTCCTCTTGCGATAGACGCGTTTGCATCGAGGCGAGTAGGAGTCCCATCGCTAACGTGCAGACGGCTACGGCAATGGCAAGCGCCACGGACTTCTGTTTTAGTCGCTTGGACATGGGTGGACTTCCTTAGTTCCATTTCTCGATGAGCGTATCGATTGTTTTGTCTTTGAGCATTGAGCGTACTTCGGCGGCAACCTTGGGTGAAAGCTCAGAGCCCTTCTGCGTTGCGACGGCGTAGCGCTGTGGGTTGATGCCAAAATCGGGCAGGACGGTGCGCTCGCCATCGAGATAGGTTTTGGCAATTGCGCCATCGGTCGCCATGGCGTCAACGTCGCCGGCTTCCAATGCGCGGGAAAGCTCAGCGTAGCTTGCATATTGGCTCAGATGCCATGTGTCGTAGTCAATGTTGCCGCTCTTGGCATCCTGCTGCTGGGGGATGCCGTCCGAAAGCCCCAGCTCCACAAACTTCGCGGCAAGTTGAGGAGCAGCGTTTGTTCCGGATACCGTGCCAATTGTTCCGTCCTTAAGCTGGGAGAAGGATTGAATGAGCGATGTTTTTTCGACAACAAGAATTACCGAGTCGGTGTAATAGGCGGCAGAGAAGTCAAACAGCTTTTTGCGTTCGTCGCTTATCGAGTAACACGCGATTAGGCAATCGATTTTTTCCGACGAGAGCATTTCTTCGCGTGTCTCGGGCGTTACGGATATAAACGAACAGCCTCCATAGCCAAGACGGTTTGCCAATTCGTTGGCGAGGTCGATTTCGAATCCGTAGTACTTGCCGTTGTTGGGATTACGCTCACTAAACCCGACGATATCCGAGCGGACGCCTACGTTCAGCCTGGCCTTGCTGGACATGCCGGAATTACTGTTCGAGCAGGCTGGCAGTACCACAGCTGCCAGTGTGGCTCCGGCTGCCGAGATTGCCAACCGGCAGGCCTTTCGGCGTGTGACTGAATGGTCCATTTGCATTCCTCACGACGAATGTTCAGTCCTTTAATGATACGGACGGGCAAGTATGGAATAGTCGCGAAGCGGCAGGTAAACGGAGAGTTGAGGTGGAGGGCAATACCTGACGGGATTTGATGCTTTACCGCTAAATAGGTGCCCGTATTCTGCGATGGGCGGTTGGCCATGTCGCATGTGGGACAATTAGCGGACGGTTGGGTGCCGATGTGAATGGTGCCCATGTATTCGTTTTATTTGCTAAGGAGTGCCCATGGGCGTCGTCGATCCCTTTTCTGTTGCTCGAGCCGCGGGGCTTGAGCTAATCGGGATGCCCGAGGGCCTCACGCTCACCGATGGCGCGATGGAGCTGCGCGCCGATTTTGCCCGTATGCTCCCACGGCTTAAGCAGGGCCGTCTGCAGCAGGAGCTGTTGGTGAAGGCCGCACGCACGAAAGGCATTGCGCAGCCGTGGGCAATCGATGCCACGGCAGGTTTTGGCGAGGATTCGCTGTTGCTGGCCGCCGCGGGCTTTAGGGTCGATCTGTATGAGCAAGACTGTGTAATCGCGGCGCTGCTACAGGACGCCCTAGATCGTGCCGCGGATGAGCTGGTGCTTGCCGATGCGGTGGCGCGCATGCGTTTGCATGCCGGCGAGGATAGCATCGCCGGCCTTCACCGGACGGCCGAGTTGATCGAGCAAGGCGAGCTTGCCGCGCCGGACGTGGTGTACCTGGACCCCATGTTCCCCGAGCGCACCAAGAGCGCGGCGGTCAAAAAAAAGTTTCAGCTCTTGCATCACCTGGAGCAGCCATGCGCCGATGAGGAGACGCTGGTCCAGGCAGCGCTTGCGGTGCATCCGCGCAAAGTCGTTATTAAGCGACCGGTGAAGGGGCCGCTGCTTGCCGGCATAAAGCCGAGCTATCAGCTTGCGGGTAAGGCCGTTCGCTACGATGTCTTGGTGCCGCCGCGTCCGTCATCTGCCGAGTAGCGCTCAACGCGAGGGCGCAGCGCGATCTATTTCCAAGGATGCGACGTCAGGTGCCAGCCGCCGCAGTACTCGCATTTGTAGCAGGCCAGGCCGCGACGCCCACGATTCTCGCAATCGGCCATGACGGCCTCGGCCTCGGCGCGCGTGTCGTAGCGGTTCTTGCGCTCGCACGACTTGTAGCGCCAGGCTTCGTCGCGCTCGGCATCCAGGGCGTCGCGACGATCGCCTTCGCGCGCAAACAGGTCGCTCATATCGCCGCCGGTGGCAGCGCCCAAAAACTCGCTTTTGGCCTTTGACCAGGCGGCTCGCTTTTTGCTTCCCATCTGCTTCGCGCCCCTCTCCAAACGCTGATATCATTGCTCAATCAAAGTGATACCAATAAACGTGAGGTCGCCGCGCGATGATCAGAAAAACCCTCGATACCGACATTCCCGCCGTCATGGCTATCTACGACGCTGCCCGCGCCTTTATGCGCGCGCATGGCAACGCTACGCAGTGGCCGGTGGGCACGCCCTCGGCCGAGCAGCTCAAAAGCGATATCGCCGCGGGTGGTAGCTATGTGTGCGAGGAAGACGGCCGCGTGGTGGCGACGTTCGCTTTTTTGCCGGGGCCAGACAGTTCTTATGATGTGATCGAGGGCGGTCAGTGGCGCAGCGACGTCCCGTATGCCGTGCTACATCGCGTGGCATCCGACGGCACCACGCATGGCGTTGCGGCCGCGATGTTTGCCTTTGCCAAGGAGCGCGTCAACCATCTGC
This sequence comes from bacterium, assembly GCA_963602135.1. Lineage (GTDB taxonomy): Bacteria > Actinomycetota > Coriobacteriia > Coriobacteriales > Coriobacteriaceae > Collinsella. Next base: position 58,798 of record CAVCHM010000006.1, read on the forward strand.
GCATCGACACGCATCAAGACAACCTGCCCATGCAGGGCGCCATCGCCAAGGCCGGGTTCGAGCGCGCCGGTATCGTATATGTGTCGGACGGTACGCCGCGCGTTGCGTTTGATTGGATGCGCGAGGCGTAAAGGCCGAGTCACGTATCGGCAATTTGCGCGAACGAGAAATGGCCCCAAGCGGGGCCATTTCTGTTTGCAGGTGATGCTTTGGCTGGGTAAAAGACCAACGTTCGTCGCCAGGGCAATGGTACCTACGCCTTGGGCAGCTCGCTTCCGCAGTGGCAACACTTGGTCGCGCCCTCGTTTACCTCTTCCAGGCAATAAGGGCAGACGGGCTTGGGGGCGGCTTCCTCGGCGGGGGCGCCGGCCAGCTTGTCGCCAATCTCCTGTGCCTTGTTAAACGCCTTGACGATGGCAAAGACAATGGCCGCCACAATCAAAAAGTTGATGCACGCGCCGATGAACGCACCAAAGTCGATATTGGTGCCCGGCACCACCAGCCCCGAGATCTCGGTAGCGCTGCCGCCGGCGATGACGGCAATGAGCGGGTTGATGATGTTGTCGGTGAGCGAGGCCACGATGGCAGTGAACGCGCCGCCGATAATGACGCCGACCGCCATGTCCATCACGTTGCCGCGGTCGATGAATTCCTTGAATTCGTTGAGCAGTGCCTTCATGGTGGCTCCTCGTTGTCATGGGGCTCGCATTGCCACCGCCCCAGATGAGCCCGGGCAGACAAAAGGGGAGGTGCCGGCTTTCGCAAGGCGCGAACCTACGAAAATCGCCGCGCGGCAACGCAGGGCGATGAGCTCGGTCGGGGGATAGGGCCCGCTTCGCCCGCCGGCTCGTAAATTGTATCATCCAGTGTGTGACAAAAGCGTACCCTGCGGGGTCGGCGGGCTATCAACGGGGGAGATCATGTCAAAGCAAGCGGTCGTTGGAATCTTGGCACACGTCGATGCCGGTAAGACCACGCTGGCCGAGGCCATGCTGTTTAACGCGGGCCGCATTCGTAAGCGTGGACGTGTGGATGACGGCGACTCGCATCTGGACACGAACGAGATTGAGCGCGAGCGCGGCATCACGATCTTCTCGTCACAGGCCGTGCTCGATCACGGCGGCACCCACGTTATGCTCGTGGACGCTCCCGGGCATGTCGATTTTTCTGCCGAGGCGGAGCGCACGTTGCGCGCGCTCGACTACGCGATTCTGGTGGTGGGTGCCAACGATGGCGTGCAGGGTCATACCGAAACCCTGTGGCGCCTGCTTGCGCGCTACGACATTCCAACGTTCATCTTTATCAACAAGATCGATCTTGAAAACCCTGGTCGTGATGCGCTGTTGGCGCAACTCGGCCAGCGCCTTTCCGAAGGCTGTCTAGATGCCGAGGGCTTGCTAGCGGGCGGCGCCGTGCAAGAGGATGCCGCGGCGCTGGATGAGGCGGCGCTTGATGAGTTTCTCGACGCAGGGGAGCTTTCGGCTGCCATGCTTTCGCGGCTGGTTGCGGAGCGTAAATTGTTCCCCTGCTTTTTCGGTTCGGCGCTCAAAGACCAGGGCGTGGCGGAGTTGCTCGACGGCATGTGCGCTTTGATGCGCGAGCGGACGTGGCCCCAGGAGTTCGCAGCGCGTGTTTATCGCGTGAGTCGTGGAGACCGTGGCGAGCGCCTTGCCTGGGTCAAGGTGACGGGCGGTGTGCTGCGTGCAAAGCAGGTGATTGAGGGACGTTCCGGTGTTGATACATGGGAACAAAAGGTCGATCAGGTGCGTATCTATAACGGCGAGAAATACGAACTTGCTCAGGAAGTTGCCGCTGGCGGCATCTGCGCTGTGACGGGCCTCGCGCACGTTCGTCCAGGTGATGCCTTGGGCGCGGAGCCCGTGGGCGATGCGCCTGTCATTGCACCGGTTCTCACCTATACGGTGCTGCCGGGCGAGCACGATGTCCACACGGTTTTTCAGGCGCTGACCGAGCTTGCCGACGAGGATCCCATGCTCGGCGCAAGCTGGAACACGCATCTTGAGCAGATCCATCTGCAGCTCATGGGTGCCGTGCAGCTCGAGGTCGTGCAGCGCGTGCTGGCCGATCGCTTTGGCCTTACGGTTGCGTTTGAGTCCGGCGGCATCCTCTATAAGGAAACCATCTCGCAGACGGTCGAGGGCGTGGGCCACTTTGAGCCGCTGCGCCACTATGCCGAGGTGCACCTGCGCTTAGAGCCGCTGCCGGCGGGCTCGGGCGTGCAGTTTGGCACCGTGACCTCGACCGACGAGCTTGACCTGAACTGGCAGCGTCTGGCGCTCACCAATGCCATGGAACGCGACCACCTGGGCGTGCTGACCGGCTCGCCCATCGCCGATGTGCGCATTACACTCACGGGCGGCCGCGCGCATGCCAAGCACACCGAGGGCGGCGACTTTCGCCAGGCAACGTATCGCGCGATTCGCCAGGGACTCATGCGGGCGCGTGAGGCGGGTGCGGCGGTGCTGCTAGAGCCGTGGTATCGCTTTGAGCTCGAGGTTCCGGGGGAGTGTGTGGGCCGCGCGCTCTCGGATGCCACGCGCATGAGCGCCGAGTACGAGCCGCCGGCGATGTCGGGCGACAGTGCCAAGCTCATAGGCCGCGTGCCGGCATCCGAGGTGCAGGATTACGCGCTGGAGGTGGCTGCCTACACGAGTGGTCGCGGGCATCTGTACCTGGAGTTCGCCGGCTATGCGCCCTGCCATGATGCTGAGCACGTGATCGAGGCCGCCGCTTACGAGCCCGAGGCCGATCTGCCCAATACGCCTGACTCGGTCTTTTGCTCTCACGGCGCCGGCTACACCGTCAAGTGGCACGACGTCCCCGCCGCCGCGCACGTAAAGGTCGACCCTGCCGCCTTCCGCCCCTGGCGCGCAGCAGATGCCGAATTCTTCGGCCGCGTGTGACAAAGGGACAGTCCCTTTGTCACATTCAGTTGGTACAACTCAGTATAAGTTGGTATAACTGTAGAGAGCGTTTGCCAATCTGAGGAGGCCGACATGAATCCAAATCCCTTTAAGCCAACGGCGGGCAAGCGGCCTCCGGTGTTGATCGGCCGCGAGTCGGTCATTGAGGATTTTGAAGAAGGCCTCGACAACGGCGCGGGAGCGCCGGGCAGGCTCATGCTCATCACGGGAAACCGCGGCTGTGGCAAAACGGTCCTGCTGCGCGAGTTGCAGCGCTTGGCGGCAGAGCGCGGTTGGGCAGTCATTTCCGATTCGGCGTCGCTTGGCTTATGCGACCGCCTGGCCGATGCGCTTCGCTCGAACAAGCCGGTTGTGACATCTATGGAATTCGGCTCGTCGTTTGGCCGGATGTCGGTCGAGGCGGCGCGTGCAAAGGGCGAAACGCTGCGCGGGTTGGTCAACGAGCGTCTCAAGAAGCTCGGGCAGGGCAAGGGCATTCTGTTTGCCATCGACGAGGCGCAGTCGGCATCTATCGAGGAGTTGGCTGCCCTGGCTGTTCTCTACCAGCAGGTGCTGGGAGACCAAGATGCCACAGGCTTGTCCGATAGCGAGCAACGCGGTCTTGCCTTGGTGTTTGCCGGCCTGCCCAGCATGGTGGACGATCTGCTCGAGGAACCGAGCGTGACGTTTTTACGCCGTGCTCAGCAGCGCACACTGGGGGCGATTTCTTTGCCCAAGGTGCGTGATTCATATATCCAGACGGTCAATGACGCTGGTCTTAACGTTGATGCGGAGACGGCGGAACTTGCGGCGCGCAAAAGTATGGGCCATCCCTACATGGTTCAGCTCGTGGGCTATTACATGTGGCGGTCGGCTGCCCGGCGTGGTTCGCAGGCCATCGAAGGGCGCGATGTCGAGGCTGGCCACACGGATGCCATCTCCGAGTTCTACGAAGCGGTCGACGCACCGCTGTATTACGGGTTGCGCAGCCCGCAGCGTCTGTTTATCGAGGCGATGGCGGTTGACGAGGACAAGCCGACACGCATGGCAGACATCATCGAGCGCTGCGACCGCACCCAGAGTTGGGCGAGCAAGTATCGCGCAAGCTTGATTCGCGAGCGCGTTATCGAGGCTGCTGGATACGGCCTCGTCCGATTTGCTGTGCCCATGCTGGGTGAGTACATTCGCGATCGTGCCCTGTGGCACGAATAGGGGGTAAAGATGACGTCACAACAACCAGACGCTATCGAGGTACGTGGCGCACGCGTCCATAACCTCAAAGACATCGATATCGATATTCCGCTGGGAAAGCTTGTGGGTATTGCCGGCGTGTCGGGCTCGGGCAAGAGCTCGCTGGCGTTGGGTGTTCTTTATGCTGAGGGCTCGCGCCGTTACCTGGAGGCGCTCAGCACCTATACTCGCCGTCGCCTGACGCAGGCAGAACATGCCCAGGTGGACGAGGTGCTGCACGTGCCAGCGGCGCTCGCATTGCACCAGCGCCCGAGCGTTCCGGGTGTGCGCTCGACCTTTGGCACCATGACCGAGCTCAACAACAGCCTGCGCCTGCTCTTTAGCCGCTGCGCCCATCACGTGTGTCCGCACTGCGGAGTGCACGTGGAGCCGAGCCTCAATGTGGCCGCGGGCTTGTCACTTGTGTGTCCGTCATGCGGCCGCGAGTTCTACGCGCCGAGTGCCGAGGACCTTGCCTTTAACAGCGGCGGTGCGTGCCCCGCTTGTGGCGGCACCGGCGTTATGCGCGAGGTGGACGAGGCGAGCCTGGTGCCCGACGAGTCAAAGACCATCAACGAGGGCGCGGTCCTTCCCTGGGGTACGCTCATGTGGGATTTGATGAAGCAGGTCGCCGGCGAGATGGGTGTGCGCACTGATGTGCCGTTTAACCAGCTCACAGCGCATGAGCGCGATATCGTGCTCCACGGTCCCGCCGTCAAAAAGCACATCCTCTACGTGCCCAAAAACGGCGAGGGCGCCACGCCGCTCGACTTTACCTATTACAACGCCGTCTATACGGTCGAGAATGCGCTCGCCAAGGTTAAGGACGATAAGGGACTTAAACGCGTGGCTCGCTTTTTGCGCGAGGGACCATGCCGTGACTGCGCCGGCACGCGTCTCTCCGAGGCGGCACGCCAGCCCCGGGTGAGCGGTATCAATCTGGCGCAGGCCGCGGCCATGACGCTGGGTGAGGCGATTGAGTGGGTACGCGGGGTGCCTGCATCCTTGCCGACCGAGATGCGGCCCATGGCAACGGATATCTGCGACTCGTTTTTGGGCGCGGCCCGTCGCCTGGTTGACCTGGGTCTCGATTACCTCTCACTCGACCGCGCCGGTGCCACGCTCTCCACGGGTGAGCGCCAGCGCGTGCAGCTTGCCCGCGTGGTACGCAACCGCTCGACGGGCGTGCTCTATGTGCTCGATGAGCCTTCGATCGGCCTGCATCCTGCTAACGTTGACGGCCTGGTGGGCGTGATGCGCGATCTGGTGGATGACGGCAACACCGTGGTTGTTGTCGACCACGATACGCGCGTACTAGCGGAAGCCGACTATCTGGTTGAGATGGGCCCCGTTGCCGGAGCAGGCGGCGGCAACGTAATCGCCGCTGGTACGGTAGACGAGGTCGAACAATCGCAGGGCAGCCGCATCGCCCCGTTTTTGCGCGCAGAGTCCAAGCGCTTGCGCCCGCAGGTGTCCGACGAGGAAATGTTCGACCGGGGCCATATCCGCATGGCGACCGATGCCATCCATACCGTCAAGCCGCTCGAAGTTGATATCCCGCGCGGTCGCTTGGTCGCGGTGACGGGCGTTTCGGGTTCGGGTAAGACGACGTTGGTACTCGAGACGCTCATTCCGGCACTCAAGGCGCAGGCAGCCGGCGAGCGCCTGCTGGGGCACGTGCGTTGGGTCGATGCCGAGGGCATTGCCCGTGCAAATCTGATTGACGCTACGCCTATCGGCGCCAACGTGCGCTCGACGGTGGCAACTTATGCTGACATCCATGATGAGCTACGTCGCGCCTTCGCCCGTACGCCCGAGGCCAAGACAGCCGGCTACAAGGCGGGCGCATTTAGCTACAACACTGGCGCCTTGCGCTGCCCTACGTGCGATGGCACGGGCTCGATATCGCTCGACGTGCAGTTCTTGCCCGACGTCGAGATCGTCTGTCCGACATGTCGCGGCTCACGTTATGCAGACGCGGCTTCGCATATCCATCGCGAGGGCAAGGACGGGAGTCTGCTTACGTTGCCGCAGCTCATGGATATGAGTGTGGACGAGGCCCTCGACGCCACGGTGGGTCTCAAGAAAGTTCAGGCGCGCTTACAGACCTTACACGACTTGGGCTTGGGCTATCTCACGCTCGGTGAGCCCACGCCGGCGCTCTCGGGCGGCGAGGCGCAGCGCCTGAAGCTCGCGAGCGAGATGGGCCGCGTGCAGGACGACGCCGTCTTCGTGTTCGACGAACCCACAATCGGCCTGCATCCGCTCGATGTTCAGGTGCTGCTGGGCGTGTTCGACGGCCTGGTCGCCAAGGGCGCCACGGTCATCGTAATCGAGCACGACCTTGACCTCATCCGCAATGCTGACTACGTGATCGATATGGGCCCAGGCGGTGGCGACGTCGGCGGACAAATCGTCTGCGCCGGCACGCCGGACGATATCGCGGCTTGCTCCAAGAGCATCACCGGCCGCTACCTATAAGCGATGTGACAAAGGGACTGTCCCTTTGTCACATCGGCGTCTATTTAACGCATTGAGCAGCGAGATAGTCGCGGAAGAACGGCAACTCAAAGGCGACGACCCCTCGTCCGCGTTCTCCAATGATGCCGGCGTCAATCATGCGACGCCGGTAGCGGGAGACCTGCTGCGGCGAACGCTTAAGGCGCTCGACGAGGTCGGCGGTAGTGGACTCCTCTTCATCGTCAAGCATGGCGATAAGGAATCGCTTGTCCTCTGCAGTGAGTTCTCGATAGGTTGCTGCGAGAATTCGGTCATCCATCTCGTCGCGGGCGATTATGATTCCCTGGTCAAAGTCGCGCGACGATATCTCCTTTGAGTTGCTCGTGAGATCCCAGGCGCGGTAACCCACAAGCTGCAATAGAAAGGGAAAACCGGCAATCGAGCGAACAGCCTTATCGATTCCCTCGGCATTCGCCACGCGGTCGTTTTCCTGAATCGTTCGGATCAGGGCTTCGCGCACATCATGGTCGGCGATTCGCCCCAGATGATATTGCTGAGCGCGGCGAAGAAACGAGACCGTCTTATGGCTCAACAGCGTCGAGACGTTGTTGGGAAGTCCCGCCATGAGCAGGGCAACGCGCTTTCCGTCGGTCACAAAGTGTTGATAGGTGGCTGCGAGTTGAATCATCTCGTCGAGCGTTGGATCGACTTCATCAACCGTGATGAGAAGCCCGGTGTCGGCCTCATTGAGCTGGTCGATGATGTCACTCATGCGGTAACGCCAGGTCGAGACCTCATGGGCGTGATTGACCTCGATGCTGCCGAGAGGCGCAATTCCAAGACCGGTAATTTCGAAATCGGTTGGAAGATCAATGAGATGAGCTGCTGCCCGTTTTGCTCCGAGCTCAATTTCCTCAAGCATTCCTGGAAGCGCGGTTGTCTTTACGGCAACCCAGCCATGGGATTCGGCCCTCGTCGCAAGTGCCGACATAAGAGCGGTCTTGCCGGTTCCGCTCGCCCCTGAGAAGATGGAGGTCAATTCCGGGCGTCCGTGCCGGCTCAAGAAGGCTCGGTCCAAATCTCGAATAATCTGCTGCCTTCCGGCAAAGTGGGCGGGAACCTCACCAAAACTAGGAGTAAACGGGTTTTCAAGATACTCCACTGTGCCCTCCTTCAGTGTCTCGAGTTAACTTCATTTTATTCTAGTTAATTTCAGTTAAAAGAGATTAATTACGTTTAACTATATGACGGTCGAATGTGACAAAGGGACTGTCCCTTTGTCACATGCCGGCAAAGTTCGTCTGGCGTAGGGCCTCGTAGAGGACGATGGCGGCGCTGTTGGAGAGGTTGAGTGCGCTGATGCGGTAGTCGTCGGGGTTGACGAAGTTACCGCAGATGTCCTGCTGCAGGATGGCCTCGTGGCTGTCCTCGGTATGCCCGAGCGATTCCTCGTGGGCTTCCCAGGCCTCGGCGTTATCGAGCGAGTCGCAATCGCGCAGCATCGGGATGCGCTCGCAGCGCTCGGGCGCCGCGGCAAGCAGTGGCTCGGGAATGCCCGAGCTCTCGCTGCCAAAGACCAAGTAGTCGCCATCGCGGTAGGTACTCTGAGCATAGGTGCGGCGTGCCTTTTTGGTCAGCAGATGCAGGCGACCATCGGCGGGGGAGAGGTCGTTGCGCGCAAGGAAATCCTCCCAGCCGGCATAGGTCGTCACGTCCAAGTTTTGCCAGTAGCCCAGGCCGGCGCGACGCACCGTCTTGTCGTCGAGTGAAAACCCCAGCGGCTCCACCAGATGCAGGCGGGCGCCGGTGACCACGCAGGTGCGGCCGATATTGCCCGTATTGGCCGGAATCTCGGGTGCATACAGCACAATGTTGAACATGAATCTCCTTGGCTTAGAACGAAAAACCACCACGAAGGGCACCTTCGTGGTGGTTTGGCGGTTACATAGGCGGAAAAATGCCCGCTTCGATAAACCTAGGCGCGGTGCCAGTCGGTCAGGCAGGCATCGAGGGAGGCGATGAGCGCATCCTTGTCCATGTGACGGCCGATGATGCACAGGCTCGTCATGCGGTCGCCCGTCTCGTCGTCCCAAATCTGCATGATCTCGGGGTTTTCGTCGATGATCTTCTGCTTCTCGCCCTCGGGCGCCGAGTCGACAAACAGGCCGTTCTCCATCAGGCGCATCTGGTGGCCGGCCTGCTCAAACATGTAGCACATGTCCGGATTGCTGGCCTGCCACAGCGGACCCTTGACGCGGATGACCTCGTCGGGCCACTCCTGCTCAACAAAATCGGTGAACTTCTGCAGGTCAAACGGCTTGCGGCGCGAGTACACAAAGGTCTCGATGTCGTACTCGAGCACCTCGGGGTCGTCGTGCTCCTCGGGATGCTCCATGGCCTCGATCCAAGCGGCGGAGTTGTAGGCGCGCATAAAGTCGAAGCGGTCGGTGTCGAGCAGCTCCTCCATGGGAACCTCGCCGTTTTGCGCCTCGACGATCACGGCGTCCTTCTGCAGGCTGCGCACGATGGCCTTGAGCTCGGCGATCTGCTCGGGTCTCACGGTGTCGGTCTTGTTGAGGATCAGCGTGGAGCAGAACTCGATCTGCTGGATGAGCAGGCTCTCGATGTCGTCCTCGTCGATGTCCTCGGCCAGCAGGTCGCGGCCGCCATTGAACTCGTCGTACATGCGGGCGCAGTCGACCACGGCCACGATGTTGTCGAGCGCGAGCTTGGGCTCGCCGCCCACCTTGGCCTCGTCGCAGAAGCTCGAGATGGTGTAGGCGATGGGGATAGGCTCACAAATGCCCGAGGCCTCGATGATGATGTAATCGAAGTCGCCCGAATCGGCGATGCCCTGCAGCTGGTTGGCAAGGTCGTCCGAAAGCGTGCAGCAGATGCAGCCGTTGGTGAGCGGGATAAGGTCGTCGGTCTCGGAAAGGCCGCCGTCGGCGATAAGGCTGGCGTCGACGTTGATCTCGCCGATATCGTTGACGATCACGGCGGCGCGGATGCCGCCGTCGTTAGCGAGGATGTGGTTGAGCAGCGTGGTCTTGCCGGCACCGAGGTATCCGGTAAGCATGATGATCTTCACGGGTTTGTTGGGCATGTGCCCTCCTTTGTTAGACATGGCTTACAGTTGAATCTTATGCCAAACGCCTGCTCTTATACCCACGCGCCGGCAAATAACACAGGCTACTCCCAGGCTCCCCATACATCGGGGCAATAACCGACGGTGGCCTTTTTGCCGTTGCGCACGATGGGCTCAGCTAGAACCTGCTGGTTTTCGAGCAGCTTGTCGAAGCGCTGACTAGGGGTGAGGTGCTGGATGAGCGCGAGCGTCTCCTCGTCCTTGGCTTTGGGGTTGAGCAGCTTGTCGATGCCGCCGACCGCCTGCATCACGCTCGTGAGCTCGCCTTTGCTCATCTCCTTTTCCTTAAGGTCAATAAACTGCACCTTAATGCGGCGCTCCTTAAAATAGCGCTGGGCCTTCTTGGTATCGAACGACTTCTTAGTCCCGAAGATTTGCACGTTCATAGTATGTTCCGCCGTTCTAACGAATGAAGTTGGTGCGCTCGCGGTCGGCCACGGGGGCTTCGATGCCGGCAGCCTTGCCTGCTTCGATGCAACGAAGGAGCCAGGCTATGTTCTTGCCGATGTTTCGCATGGTAGCAAGACCCTCGGCGTCCTGGGCGGCCTCGCCTGGCATGGCACCAAAGACGTTGTTCCAATAGGTGGAGGCGACCACGGGCATCTGGTTGATGGTGAAGTATTTATTGAGTACATCGAAGGTGGTCGACGTGCCACCACGACGGGCAACGGCGACGGCAGCGCCCGGCTTGTGCGCGAAGGCCTTGCCGCCGGCATAGAATGCGCGGTCAAGGGCCGAGAGAATGCGGCCGCTGGGGTGCGCGTAGTAGACAGGCGAGCCAAAGACAAAGCCGTCCGATTGCTCGGCGGCGGCAATCAGCTCGTTGACCACGTCGTCGTCAAAAGTGCAACGGTAATCGAGCTTGCCACACTGGCCGCAGCCAATGCAATCGCGAATGGGTTTAGCGCCCAGTTGAAACACCTCGGTATCAATGCCCTCGGCGTGCAATTGCTCGGCAATCTCGGCGAGTGCCGTGGCGGTGTTGCCGTTTGCCTTGGGGCTGCCATTGACCAAAAGAACCTTCATGAAAAACTCCCTCTGCTAGCGATGACGTACGCAGAGGATTATCTCACGATAGGGGAGACAACGTGGGGCGCAAGGTCGACAACTGACAACTCGCGCCCCGTTGTGCTAGTCCAGCTTGGTGCCCGGTACCTGCGGCGCTTCTTTGAGCAGCGCGTTGAGCTCGTTCAGGATGGGTACGGGCTGTCGGTCGACACCGTCCAGATGAAGCGTGGCTACGCGAATGGGCGGCTGATATTCAAGCGATCCGATAAGCACGGGCGAGCCCAAGAAGCGCTCGATCTCGTCGGCGATCTCGTCAATCGCGTCGGGATCAAGGTCGTCGAAGAGCGCCACAAAGGTCGGCCCCGTCGAGCGGAACAGGCGACCCTTGCCGCGCGAGCATTCCATAAGGCAGGCGGCGCTTTCGGCCAAAACGCGATCGCCCGCATCAAAGCCAAAGCGGGCATTGACCTTGGCGATATCGTCGATCTTAATGGAGATAAAGCCTGCCTCGTGCGGTACGCGACGCATCTCACCGATGGCGTTGACCAGAGCGTGGATATCCCCCAGACCGGTCACGGAATCGGTTGTGTCGGCCAAGCTGCGGTTGATGATAATGCCCACGTACATGTTGGGCTCGGTGTCGGTGCCGTCCAGGCGGTAACCCGTGCAGTCGCAGAGCACGTACTTTCCGGTGGCATCCATCACGCGATATTGCATGTAATGGAAGTGCCACGATCCATTTACCACCATGTCGAGCTCGGAGCGCACGTTAGCGCGGTCCTCGGGGTGAACGCGGGCGAGCCACATATCGACCGAGTTAAAGGGATGCTGGGAAGGCAGGTCAAAATCGCGCACGGCATTGACCGACCATTGCGATTCGCCGGTATCGAGGTTGAGGATAAACGGGTAGCGCGTTTCGGAGCTCATGGAAATCGCCTGGAACACGCGGTCGTTGCAGGGAAGAGTGTCGGCAACAAGACGTTGCGGCGCGCCGTTGTCCTCCGGCTGCTGCACGCGATGCATAAGCTTGTAGCGATACATTTTACGGTCGGCATCCATCGTCATCTGACGACGCGTGTCGCCGGCAAGCGGGTTAACGCTTGAACAGCCAAAGCTAAAGCTGGCGATCATGGGCGCCTTGCCGTCCGAGGTTGCCTCGATCAGATTGGTGCGTACCTGCTCCAGGCGCTGCTCAAGTTCCGTCTCGCTTGTCGTGGGTGAGATGAGCACGAACTCGTCTCCGCCAATGCGGAACAGCAACTCGTCGTGCTTCATGGTTTCGGAGAGTGAACGGCAGGTGCGCAGGATGTAGCGATTGCCCTCGGCGTGGCCGAATATATCGTTGCAGTGTTTAAGGTGGTCGATGTCAATATAGGCGCAGGTAAAGGGGTCGCCGTTGCGCCAGAGCTGATCGACGTGACGGTCGAGCCCGCCGCGGTTGCCCAGATTGGTGAGCGGGTCGATATGGACGCTGCGTTCGAGCAGCTGGCGCTCTTGTTGCAGGATGGCGTGGGTCTTTTGCAGCTGCTCGCCAATACCGCGCAGCTCTGTAGGCAGTGCCGCGACGTCGAGCTCAGCAGTCGGAACACAGTTCGCCAATCGTTGAAGGTAGGCGACAATCGATTGCTCGCCCAGGCGATACGACTCGTTCATGATGAATAACCTCCTCTGGGCGAAACAGTGGCTAGTATCATATCCCCAATTCGGTCCGATTTGGGGATATGATACTAGGGGACTGCGGACGATTTCCTGGACCGCTAAATCGCGGCCATCCCCAGCGACGACC
>CAVCHM010000007.1:0-71096 GCA_963602135.1 bacterium
TTCACGAACGTCTGTTCTAGAATAACACAACGGGGCCAAGATGCTTAGTTGAAGTATCGGGGTTGGGAGCGAATCCCAACCCATATGTTAGTTTTGGCTGAAGAATGGGAACTGCCTCGGATCAACCGGCGGGTGCGGCATCGGTGTGCCCTGGGGTCCACCCTGCGGGCCACCCTGGCCGCCCATCATCTTATCGATGGCGTCCTGGACCTCGCCCTCAAACTTCTTCATGCCCTCGTGCAGGCGGCGCTGGCCGTCCTCGGAGCGCAGCTCCTCCATCTGCTCGGGCGAAATACCCAGCAGCTCGCCCAAAATGCCCATCATCTCACCACGCATGCGATCGCTTGTATCCTCGTCGGCAAAGCGGCGCACCTCGGCGCGCGCCAACGAATCGACCGTCATGCGCTCTTTACCGCTCAGGCCAAGATCGGACCACGCAAGCATATACGGCCAGGCACGCTCGGCAAATGAACGGGCCGAGACGATCGGCGCCGTCGGCAGCTGGCGGCGAGCCGTCTCTCCCTGGCGCACGAGCATCAGCAGCAACGAACATGCCTCGGGCTTGCCGGCGGCCATTGGGATGTCGTCGAAGGGACGGTTGCGGTCCACGTGCGACTCGAGCGTGCCATCGACCTCGCCCGGCTCAAGTCCGCCGAGCAGCTGCGCCGCGCGATCGAGCATGTCGACCGGACCGTCAAGCGTCGAGAGCGCTTGCGCCAGCACGCGCTCCATGCAATCCTCCACCGCGTTGAGCGTCACAAGCTCCTGCGGCACCACGGCAGACGTACGGTTGCGTACGCGCGCCACAAACTCGAGCGTCGACAGGTATACGTCACCAAAGGGCGCGTAATCGCCCTGGTAGCCACCGCAAAGTGCGGGTGCCGCCAGCGCGTATTCAGTTTTTGACAGCGGGCTCAACGCCATCGCACCCAGTTCGAGCGCCGTATCCTCCAGCATGAGGCCCAGCGTGCGAGAGCGCAGGCGCTCGGCGTCGCCCGCCGACACATCGCGGTCGAGCACACGCGCGGCATCCGGCGCATCGCGCTCAACCGTACGAACATGCAGGCGCTCGGCAATGGCGCGGACGGCGGCGCAGCGGGCAGCCTCGGCCTCTTCCTGTGCCGGCGTAAAGATGCGGTTGCATCCCAACACCAGGCCGACCACATTGCGCGGACCCAGGGCGTCGACGGCAAGCGCCGCCAGCAGGGACGACGGCAGATCGCCCTCGAGCGCCACCACGGCGCGCGACGTACCGCGGGCGCGGGCATTATCGCGAACGGCGAGCACCAGCGCCTGCCACAACCACTCCTCGGAACGAAACTCGGGCAGCTCGTGGTCTTCCAAGGCATCGAGCATTACACCGCGCTGAATCTCCTGAACCAGCAGGCTCTCCTCAAAGCACGGCGCCTGGGCGACCACGCGCCCGCAATCGTCGAGCACAAACGACCCGCCGGTATACACCGACTCGTCGTACGCACCGACCGGCGCCATGCAGGCAAACCATACGCTGCGCTTGGACGCGATCTTGCGGTAGGCACCGCTGCGCACGGCGGCGATCGCGGCGGTCTCGCGGTCGGTCATATCAAACGCGTTGAACTGGAAATAGGCAATGAGGTCGACGCCAGTCGGCAGCATCTCGAGCTCGCGGTCCAAGTCGAAGATCACGGCAATACGCACGCCGTCCACGTCAAACACCGGCGGCGCCCAACGCGCGTCGTTGTTCTCGCCACGCTGCAGGGCAATGCTCGCACGCGCGGGTACCACGCGACCGTCCTTGAGCATCATGTAGTCGAGCAGGGGCTGGCCCTCAAACGAAACCGCTGCGGGCACGATGCAAATCATATCGAGCTCTTGGATACGCTCGGCGACGCCGGTCAAGCCGGCAAGCATGTCGTGCTCAAAGTCGGCAGCGCCCACCAGGCCGCCGGGCAGGGCTCCCATAAAGAGCGGAGCCGGCACGCACAGCACGCGCGCACCGCGCTCGTGGGCCAGGCGCGCCTGGTCCTCGATGCGACTGCAGATACCCTCAATATCACCCAGGCGCATATCGATCTGTGCAAGTGCGAGCTTCATGGCTCAGCCCTTTCCGTCGTAAACCATCGAAATCGTAGTAAAAGCGCCGGCCGCATGATGCAGTCGGCGCTTGCATGTGCATATGCTAGCTATGATACCCCGAGCGGGGGCGCGCTCCTAGAACGTCGCGGACCACAGCCCATGCAGGTTGCAATAGGCATAGACGGTACCGGTCTTGGAGCCGCCGGCAAAAAACGTCGCGGGCTTCATGCCGGGCTGGAGGTAATGGACCTCCAGACGGCCCTCGGCCTCAAGGGCGATCCACTCGATGTAGTGCTCGGGCGCCATAGGATGCTCGACCGAGCCCACGCGTGCGCGAATCACATGACCGTCGCGCTCGCTCTCGACGACCGGCACGTGCTTTTCGTGCGCCGCGTCCTCGGTGTTCGCGGTCAGCTCCGTGCAGCCGGCAGGGGTCGCAACGTCGTCGCCAAGGGCGGCAATGAGCTTGCCATCGGGGTCCTTAAAGAATTTCGCCATGATGTTCTCCTTTGCTGATGTGCCAATGTTCTCGATGGTTCTTATGCCCAAAGGCAAGCGAACCATCCACGGCATGGCAAATGAACACATAACGAGCGAGGCTAGCGCCCGGGGTCAGAGCGCGCCGGCAACCCGGAGCCGTCTCAACAGCCCCGGTTGCCATCTGCGCAGCTAGCGTCCGTCGCCGCCCAGCAGCGCCAAAACATCTTCGCGGGTAAACAGCGCCGAGGAGATGCCGTCGCCGCCGAGCACGCTGTTGACTAGGTCGCGCTTGGACTCCTGCATCTGCATAATGCGCTCCTCGATCGTGTCCTTGGCGATGAGCTTGTACACGGTCACGGTATGTTGCTGGCCAATACGGTGCGCGCGGTCGGTTGCCTGGTCCTGCGCGGCCACGTTCCACCACGGGTCATAGTGAATGACCACGTCGGCCGCCGTCAGGTTGAGGCCCACGCCGCCCGCCTTGAGCGAAATCAAAAAGACCGGCACCTCGCCAGCTTGGAACTGCGCAACCATCTTGGCACGGCTCTCCTTGGACGAAGCGCCCGTGAGCTTAAGAAAGCCGATGTCCTCCTTGGCCAGGCGCTTGCCAATGATATCGAGCATGCCCGTGAACTGGCTGAACAGCAGAATGTGGTGCCCGCCGTCGAGCGCACCGTGCACGAGCTCCATGCAAGCGTCGAGCTTGGCGCTCCCCGCCTTGTAGTCCTCGTAGTGTAGATGCGGGTCGCAGCAGATCTGGCGCAGCTTGGTGAGCTCGGCGAGCACCTTAAGCTTGTCCTTCTTAAACTCGGATGCCTCGCGGTGCTGCACCTGCTGGGCGATGCGGTCTTGGTTGGCCAGGTAGAGCTTGCGCTGCTCGCCGGTGAGCTGCGCCATGACGGTATCTTCGATCTTCTCGGGCAGGTCGGCAACCACGTCTTCCTTTACGCGACGCAGCACAAACGGCGACACGAGCGCCTGCAGGCGAGCGGCGCTATCGCCCTCGGCATGCTCGACGGGGCTCTCAAAGCGCTTGGCAAACGACTCGCGCGTGCCAAGCAGGCCCGGCATCAAAAAGTCGAAGATGCTCCAGAGCTCGGACAAGCGGTTTTCGATGGGCGTGCCCGTCAGGGCAAAGCGCACGCCGGCAGGCAGACGCTTGGCGGCGTGCGCCACCTGCGTGAGCGGGTTTTTAATGTACTGGGCCTCGTCGAGCACCACACGGGCAAAGTCCTGCTCGGCATACTCGTCGATATCGCGCCGCATGAGGTCATACGACGTTACGACCACGTTATGCTCGTCAGCGCCGGCTATCTGCACGCGGCGCTGCGCCTTGGCGCCCACGATAGCGCACACGTCGAGCGAAGGCGCAAAGCGCTCCAGCTCGGCAGTCCAGTTATACACGAGCGACGCAGGGCACACCACGAGCGTGGGCTTGGCATCCCCCGCCTCCACGCGCGCCAGGATATGCGCGATCATCTGCAGCGTTTTGCCCAGGCCCATATCGTCGGCCAAGATGCCGCCGAGGCCCAGATGCTCGAGCGAGCCGAGCCACTGGTAGCCGTCGACCTGATAGCCGCGCAGTGTGGCCTTGAGCGAGACCGGCACCGTAAAGTCCATCTTGCCGAGCGTGTCCAGGCGCTCGACGGTGCGGCGGAACGCGGCATCGTGATCGGCCTCGAGCGCCGGCGTGCGCGCGAGCATGCTGTCGACGAACAGGGTACTCGACACGGGAAGCGACACGCCGTCGAGCAGGTCGACAGCATCGACACCCAGGTCCTCGGCAAGACCAAACGCGGCACGGGCTCCCTCGTCCAGGCGAACGATGTCGCCCGACGTGAGGCGCGCAAACGTCTGGTGGCGCTTGTACGAGTCCAGATAGATGGCAAGATCTGCCGCCGAAAGACCGCTCGCGCCCAGTTCGACATCGAGCAGGTTGCTCTTGACGGTCGCGTGCACCGAAAGCTTGGGCGCAGGGCGCACCGAGATCTGGCGTAGGCGGTCGCTGAGCATGACCTCGCCCAGCTCGGACAGGGCAGACAGGCCCTCGGTCAGCAAGTGGAACAGGCTCTCGTCGTCGCGCTCCTCAAACGCCAGGCCGCCCTCGTAAAAGTCGAAATACAGGGCCGCCGTATCCATAACGCGAAACTCTGCTATCTCGTCGCGCGGCGGCACGCCGGGCCGTTGCTCTTCGAAGAGACTGCCCGGAGCGCCTAGGCTAAAGAGATCTGCCGACCAGTCGCCGTAGGTAACCGTAATTTTGCAGGTCACGAGTCCATCGTCGACGCCGATCGCCATTGCAAAGCTCGGCTCGGGCGCCACGGTGTCGAGCACGGCGGGGGCGGTGAGGTCAGTGTATTCGCGCAGCACGGGCAGTGCCATGCGGCAGAATTCGCCCACCTGCTCGGCGGCGATATGGACCGGCGTGCGACAGGGCAGCAGACGCGACAGAAACGGTGCCGCATGCTGGGCAAACGCCGCATCGGCGCGACGCGCGCGGTGCGTGTCGACCAGATAGGCAACGTCGCCCGAGGCAAAGCAGTACATATCGGCGGGCAGGCGCAAGTCGTAGCTGCCACCGGCCGCCGGCGCGATCTTGGCGGCAAGCAGCGGCGGTTGTTTTGCCGAGACCTCGTCCTCCCCCACCGGCGACAACTCAACCGCCACCTCGTAGGAACGATGCGTCGTCGTTCCCCGCGACCAGGCGGGCTCAAAGGAAATGGTCCTGCCACGCAGCAAGTCCAGCATGTATACGATGTCATGCTCGGACAGCGGCAGCTGGCGCTCGGCGACAAAGCCGCTGCGTGCAAAATCGTACGACGCCGAACGCGAACTTGTGATGTCACTCAGATACACAACCGTTGCCACAACAAGGTCGAGCAGACGCACCGAAACCTCGTCAAAGGCCTCGGGCGCATGGAGGAATGTGAGCTTTTTGCCGTACGAGAACGTGCCGCCGCGCACGTAGGCGGCGGCCATGCCGTCGATGTCCTTGACCACGTAGGACACCGAGCCGCAGCGGATACGAAGCTCGAGCGCCCAGCTAAAGCGGTCGGCGAACAGTGGATTGTAGTACGGCACCAACGAGGGCTCCAACACCGCCTTGGGGGCATCGGGGTCGACAGTGCCGGCGAGCTTGCGGCGCATGCCCGCCAACTCATCCATGCGCGCGTCCGAAAGATCGGAGAGCGCCTTCATGAGGCTCGGGCTCGTGGGGACGGGCGCCGGGAAGGGAAAGTTAGGGTTGACCGCTGGTGCGGCGGACGCGGGACGCGCGGCTTGCTTGGGCACCGCCGTAAACGTGCGGACCGGCGTGCGCAGGCCCTCGACGGGCTCAATGCCGCTTGCGTCCAGATACGCAAGCGCCGTGGCGATGGCGTGCTTGCACATGCCGGGGTAGCGATAGGCAGCGGGGCAATCGCAGTCGTAGTCGATCACCTCGTGCTCGTCCATGTCGAGTTCCACATGCGTCTTGTACAGGTCACCGCGCGAGCCGCGAACCGAACCCTCAACCGTCACGTTTTTGGAGAAGCGCGAGCCACTGTCCTCGATCGACAGCACGGCGCCGTTGAGCATGAGCGAACGCCCCTTCATAAAGGTGCCGCTCAGCGCCGCCTCTTTCCGGAGCGCCTGCACAAACGTCCCCTGTGCCATCACTTCCTCCAATCTCACCCGGGGTAGCTAATTTGGGACGGGGCTATTTTAGCTACCCCCATATGTCGGTTGAGATGTATTCCGACCCCGACTCATTCGCCGTCAGTCAAAGGGTAGCTAAAATAGCCCCGTCCCAAATTAGCTACCCAGGCAAAATCATTTTAGATAACCGTCGCTCTGCCTTGGTTACCCACAATGGCCTTTGCCTCTGCCAACAGCGGAATCGAGCGTGCGTTGACCTTGGCCGGCACCTCGGCACGCAGTACGCGCCCGTCCACCTGCTCGATAAAGATCTCCACGCGGTCGCCGCCCGGGTTGGCAGTAAGCACCGTGGCGAGACGCGCCATATTGCCCTGGCTAAAGCGGCTGTTGGGCACCATGACCTCAAACACCTTGGGCTTGTTGCTCTCCTCGTTGAGCTCCAGCGGCACGATCTCCTGCGCGATGATCTGATCGCCGCGGTCCGAGCGCTCGAGCTTGCCCTTAATGCGCACAAACGCATCGGACAGCTGCGCACCGGTCTCGGGATCGACCTCGCCGTACAGGTACCCCTCGGCCTCCTTGTAGGTCTTGGGGAACACCACGACGGTGGCCTCGCCTTCCATGTCCTCGAGCTGCACGATGCCCATGGGGTCGCCGTTTTTGGTCACGCGCTTGGACACGCTCGAGACCATGCCGGCCCACCACAGCGCCTTACCCTCGGGAATCTCCTGGTTGATGGTGCCGCCCGTGGGGTTTTGCACCTCGTAGCCGGTATCGATCTGCGAGAACGAGAAGTCGCGCGCCTTGGCTAGTGCATACTCAAAAGGGCGCAGCGGGTGGTCCGAGACATAGATGCCCAGAACCTCCTTCTCCTGGCTCAGCTTAAGGTGACGATCCCACTCCTGGCCGTCCGGATCGGGCACGCTCACCTCAAAGCCCGAGCCCTCAACATCGCCAAACATATCGAAGAACGACGTTTGGCCGCTCGCACGATCCTTCTGGCGCTTTACCGCGGCATCGATGATGTTCTCGGGGTTGTTCTTGTCCACAAAGTGCATCATCTGGCGACGCGGATACCCCGTGGAGTCGAAGGCGCCTGCCTTGATGAGCGATTCGATCACGCGGCGGTTGGCCTGGCTCGAGTCCACGCGCTCGACAAAGTCGTGCAGCGTCTTAAACGGGCCGCCCGCCTCGCGCTCGGCGATAATCGCCTGCGCCACGCCGGTTCCCACGCCGCGGATGCCGGCCAGACCAAAGCGCACGCCCTCCTTGGTAGCCGTGAACTCGGTACCGGACTCGTTGACATCTGGCGAAAGCACGGGGATGCCGTCGTGACGGCACGCCGAGACGTAGTGAACGATCTTGTCGGTCTTGCCCGTGTAGGACGTCAGAACGGCCGCCATGTACTCGTGTGGATAGTGCGCCTTGAGCCACGCCGTCTGCATAACCAGAATGGCGTAGCCGGCGGAGTGCGACTTGTTGAAGGCATAAGATGCGAACTCGAGAACATCGTCCCAAATCTTCTGGGCGACCTCGCGCGTGTAGTTGTTCTTGATAGCGCCGTTCATCCAGTGGTCGTAGGTGGTCTCGTCCGAGCCATCCTCCCAGTGGAGCACCGTCGACGTGAGCAGCTTGATCTTTTTCTTAGCCACGGGCTTACGGATACGAGAGTCCGATTCGCCCTTGGAGAAGCCGCACATCTCGACGGAGATGAGCATAACCTGCTCCTGGTAGACCATGGTGCCGTAGGTTTCGCCCAGGATGTCGTCCAGGCGGTCGTCGTAGGAGACGGCCGGTTCCTTGCCGTTCATACGGTTGATGTAGGACGAGACCATGCCGGCGCCCAGCGGGCCCGGGCGGTACAGGGCGATCAATGCCACGACGTGCTTGTACTCAGTAGGCTTCATGTTCTTGATCGTGGCCGTCATGCCGGCGGACTCGACCTGGAAGACGCCAGCGGTGTGGCCGGAACCCATGAGCTTAAAGATCTCGGGGTCGTCAAAGGGAATCTCTTCCTCTTTGATGTCGATGCCGAAGTTCTTTTTGATGTTTGCCTTGGCCTTGGAGATAACCGTCAGCGTACGCAGACCCAAGAAGTCCATCTTGAGCAAGCCCATGTCGGCAACGGTATGGCCCTCGTACTGGGTAATCTCGACGCCGCCCTTGGTATCGAGCTTGGTGGGCACGTGCTCGTTGACGGGGTCACGGCAGATCAGAACGGCGCACGCGTGCACGCCCTCGCCACGGGTGAGGCCCTCGATCGAGAGCGCCGTGTCGATGATGCGGCGGGCGTCGTCGTCCTTTTTATAGGCCTCGGCAAAATCGGGGTTAAACAGATCCTCTTTGCCGGGCTGCTTTTCGAGCACCTGCTTGAGCTTGACCTTGGGGTCGCTCGAGACCATCTTGGACAGGCGCTGGCCCATGTAGACCGGGTAGTCCAGAACGCGTGCGGCGTCGTTGATGGCCTGCTTGGCCTTGATGGTCGAGTAGGTGATGACGTGGGTGACCTTCTCGGGGCCGTAGAGCTGACGAACGTGCTCCACGACCTCGAGGCGTCGCTCATCGTCGAAGTCCATATCGATATCGGGCATCTCGGTACGCTGCGGGGACAGGAACCTCTCGAACATCAGGCCGTTCTCGAGCGGGTCGAACGCGGTGATGTTCATGGCGTAGGCGACGATAGCGCCGGCGGCCGAGCCACGGCCGGGGCCGACGCCGATACCGTTGTCCTTGGCCCATTGCACGTACTCGGCGACGATCAAAAAGTAGGCGGCAAAGCCCTTGTCGCAGATGACCTTGTATTCGTACTCAAAGCGCTCTTTGATGTTGACGCCACCGATCTCGCGCGTGGCCCAGTCGTCACCGTAGTGCTGGCGCAGGCCCTTCTCGCACTCGCGGCGGAACTGGCTCTCGTGCGTCTCGCCGGGATCGAGCAACGGGAAGCGCGGCAGGATGATGGAGTCCCAGTCCAGCTCAACGTAGCACTTGTCGGCGATCTCGAGCGTGTTGTCGCAGGCCTCGGGGCAATACGGGAACATCGCCCGCATCTCCTCCTCGGTCTTCATGTAAAACTCCGAGCCGGTCATGCGCATGCGGTTGGGGTCGTCGACCTTGGCGTTCATGCCAATACACATGATGACGTCCTGCACGGGCGCGTCCTCGCGGCGCAGGTAGTGGAAGTCGTTGGTGGCGATGACCTTGACGCCCACCTGTTTGGCGATGTCGATGAGCGTGCGGTCCATCTGCTCATCGGTCAGGCCGTTGTCGGTGGTAATGCCGTGTTCCTGGATCTCGATGTAGAAGTCGCCGGGGTCGAAGGTATCGCGGAAGGTCTCGGCCCACTTGATGGCGCCTTCCATGTCACCGCGGTCGATGTACTTGGGGATGATGCCCGCGATGCAGGCGCTGGTGCAGATCATGCCCTTGGCATGGCGGCGCAGGTTGTCGAGCGTTACGCGCGGCTTGTAGTAAAAGCCCTGCACGGCGGCCTCGGAGACCGTCTGCATCAGGTTGACGTAGCCCTCCTGGTCCTTGGCCAGAAGGATCATGTGGTAGAGCTCGGG
Source organism: bacterium (assembly GCA_963602135.1). Taxonomy (GTDB): domain Bacteria; phylum Actinomycetota; class Coriobacteriia; order Coriobacteriales; family Coriobacteriaceae; genus Collinsella. Next base: position 9,735 of record CAVCHM010000007.1, read on the forward strand.
CTTGTGGTCGCGGGCGAGCGTCTCGTCCGGCGTAAAGTAGACCTCGCAGCCAAAGATGGGTTTGATGACCAGGGGCGGCTTGAGCTCGTCGATGTTGCCCTTCTCGTCCCACATGGCCATGTCCTTCACATACTGGGCATGCTCGCGCGGGTTTGCCTCGGGATCGGGCTCCACCAGCTCGTCGCGGCGGTCCTTTTCCAAGAAGGCCTTGTCGTGGCTCCAGGTTTTGTACTCGGGCGTGTTGTGATTGACGGCGTCGCAGGCCAGCGCCAGGTCGGGTACGCCGTACATGTAGCCGTGGTCGGTAATGGCCACGGCGGGCATGCCAAGCTCAACGGCACGGTTGACCATATCCTGGATACGGGTTGCGCCGTCAAGCATGGAGAAAACAGTGTGATTGTGCAGATGGACGAATGCCATGTGATGAGCTCCGATGCGGGTTCGTGTTCTGACTGAACGATTTTACCCCACGGCACGGACAGCACCCGAACCTAGCCAAACCCACACGGCTCCTCTTGCAGTTGCGGTGAAATAGTTCCCGCTTGGGCCATCTGGGCCGCAATACAGGAACTATTCCACCGCAAGTTATCTGAGGGCTAGAGATTGTAGGTGACTACTTGGGGCTCGGCGGGATTGACGAAGAGAGTCGGATCGGCCTGTTCCACGCGGACGAACTTGACGGTCACGGCCTCAAAGCCCGCCTTGTGTAGAACATCAGCGTAGACGCGCGCCTGCAGGACGTGCTTCTCCTGCAACTGTTCCGGCGTCTCGTCCGGTGTGCCGCCCGTCTTGTAGTCGATGACCAGCGCGCGTGACGGATCGGCCGGGTTCGTCGCCAAAGCGTCGATGGCGCCCTCGGCATATGCACCGTAGCGAGCGATGTCCTCGTCCTCGCAGCCCAGCGAAAAGAACGGCACCTCGGCGCGAACGCACGGCCACGCGAGCAGGTCGGCACGAACGGCCGACTTGAGCCAGCGGTCCAGAGCAACGTCGAAGCGTTCGCGCTGCTCCGGCGTCAGGCGCCACTGGCGCGCCAGTGCATCGGCACGCGCGGCGGGCAGCGCATCGGCGCCCATCTCGATGAGCCACTGGCAGGCAGCGTGGAAGGCCGAGCCCAACGCCATAGGGTTGCCGGCGGGCTCAACGGCGGCCACGTCTGCATCCGTCATCTCGGAACCATCCGACTCCGCATCATCGCCAGCCTCGTCCATGGGCACGCGTGCCTCGGCGGCACGGTCCTCGGCCTCGGTATGCAGCGCCGCGGCAATTGACGAGTAGCTGTACGAATCGCGCGCCGGATACGGACAGATGCCCATGCGCACGCCCACCGCCTGGGGATACACGAGCTCAAACGCATCGGGCTCAGGGTCGGCAGGACTGGGAACGGCGGCGCGGGCATCTGCACCGGCGCCCTCCGGCTCCGCATCGCCACGGACAAGCCTGCCCTCGGCATCCAGCGAAGCATTGGCCTCAAACGCCTGCTCGCCAAAGGTAAAGTCCGCGAGCGAAATGAGCTCGTAGTCGCCCGGCTGGGAGTTGTCGAACACCAGGCGGTCAGCATCGAGCTGCGGCACGTCCAGAGCGTCGGTCGGCAAAATACGGCGCAGCACGTCGTAGGTGAGGTCCGTCTCGACATCGAAGGTCGGCGCCGTCACCTTGCCACGGCTCACGCCGGCATCCATCGCCAAGATCACCAGCTCGCGCGCACGCGTCATGGCAACGTAGAGCAAGCGGGCCCGCTCCTCGAGCGAAAGTCGCAGGTCATCGTTGCGCAGGCGAGCAAATGCCTCGGCGGGAGAACCCGTCGCACAGACGTCCTCCATGAGCTCCGGCGGCAGCCACAGCGACGTGCCCTTACCCTTAAACGCGTGCTCAAACTGCTTTTTGACGTCGTCGCCCTTCACAAAGGTTCCGTCGGCGAGCTTAACGCCGTCGAAGCGTGCCGGCAGTGCCACGACCTGTGCTCCGCCCTCGGCGCGACCCATCTGTGCCGCACCCGAGGACTTACGCACGCCAAAGCACTCCGCGACCGCCACGACCGGATATTCCAGACCCTTGGAGGCATGCACCGTCATGATGCGCACCGCACCGTCGCCCTCCTCGTTGAGGGCGCCCGGGGCTTCCTTGCCCGCCAAGAAGCGGTCGAAGGCCAGCGCGATGGAACGCGGCGAGTTGCCGAACTCGGCCTCCGCCTCAGCCACGGCATCAAGCGCCTTGAGCACGTTGGCGGCAATGGCCTTGCCCTCGGGGCCGCGCTGCGCCAGACGCACGAACCAGCCGGAGGCGTTGACCACGTCACGCGCGATGGCGGCGAACGAATCGCGACCCACACGACGAAGCGCATAGCGCAACACCTCGCGGGCGCGCGTCACGAGCGGCAGGCCCTGCAGGCCCGGCACGTCGAAATCGCTCATGATGCCTGCATCGATGTTGCGGCGCGAGGTCTCCCCCGTCTCGCTATCGAGCTTGGTCGCCAGCGCCAGGAACTCCTGGGCGCCCAGCGCAAACATCGGCGAGGCCAGCAGTGGCATAAGACCCTGCGCCGTATCGGCCGGATTGGCCAGCGCACAAACCAGGGCGCGCACCGTCTGCACCTCGGCAGCTTGGGCAAAGACCGAGCCGCCCGCGATGACGCAGTCGAGCCCCTGGTCGCGGAAGGCCTGGGCGTAGACGTCGGCGTTGGTCATGCGGCCCAGCAGCAGCACCATGCCGCCCTGGGGCTGGCCGGCATCGGCAAGCGCGCGGAATCGCTCGGCGATTGCACGGGCCTTGGCCTGCGTGCGCTCCTGCGTACTGCCGCCGGCAACAAAGAGGGCCTGGCGACGCGAGGCGTCTGCCACCAGCGTGTCCTTACGGCCGTCGCTCGCCTCAAGGTCCAAAAAGCCCTGCATCAGGCCGCCGTCATCGCCGTCGAAGACGCGTGCCACGTAACGCAGCACCTCGTCATGGCTGCGGAAGTTGCGCACGAGTTTGACGAGCTCGCCGGTGGGGACATCCAGCGTGGCAACCGTCTCGGACGCCGCCGTCGATCCCACTTTGCGCTCCTGGCGACGGAAGACCTCGACCTCGGCGCCGCGGAAGCGATAGATCGACTGCTGCGCATCGCCCACGGTACACAGCGCGCGCTCCCCCGCACCCGTCAGGTAGCGGATCAGATCGACCTGCATCTGGTCGGTATCCTGAAACTCATCGATCATGACCATCTTAAAGCGGCCCTCGTACGCAGCGCGAATGGCCGGGTAATCGCGCAGGGCCTCGTAGGCCATGCGCAGCAGGTCGTTGTTGTCGAGGGCAGACTGGCCGGCCTTCAGCGCGCGATACTCGGCCTCTACAGAGCGGGCCAAGCCCACCAGCGCATCGAGCGCGGGACCACCGCAGGCCAGCGCGATATTGATAAATGCATCGGCAGCCTCGGCCTTGAGCAGCTCGACCTGCTCCTTGGGGAACGCCTTGCTCGCGCGCGGCATGGTGCACGACATCATGAGCCGCGCCGCATCGGCCATGGTCTTGCCGCTCGCCTCGAACGCATCGATGGCGTCGAGTGCAACCTGCGCCTTCTCGATCGCCGCCTTGCTTGCACCCAACGCCGATCGATAGGCATCGGCGAGTGCCGAGGTATCGGCCTGACCGCGCGCCACACGCACGTCGCCCATGCCGCCCGGCAACTGACTCGACAGCTCCAGCAGCTCGCGCACCAGACCCTTGATGGTCGTGCCGGCGCCAAAGGGACCGCCCTCGCCCGCCATGGGATACCAGGCGTAGAGGGCCTTGAGCGATGCCGTAAGCTCGGGCGCGGCATCGGGCGCCGTCGCGCGGGCCAGCACATGCTCAACAGCCTGGTCCATAAGCTCGTCGGTATCGGTGAGCACCGTGAACTCGGGGTCGATGCCCAGCTCCAGCGCGTGCGCGCGCAGAATACGCGAGCACATGCCGTGAATGGTCGAGATCCACGCGTCGTCGACGGTCAGCGCTTCCTCGTCCATGCCCTCGTCGATAAGCGCACGGCGCACGCGGTCACGGATCTCGGCAGCGGCATCTTTGGTAAAGGTAATGGCGAGCACCTGGTCCAGATGCTCAACGAACGGACCGGATTCGGGCGAGAGCGCGTAGACGATGCGGCGCGTGAGGGTAAAGGTCTTGCCCGAACCGGCGCCCGCCGAGACAAACAGCGGACGGTCGAGCGTTTTGACGATCTGCAGTTGTTGCGGCATCAAAGTCGAAAGATCCATGGCCTACACGTCCCTCCTTACAAACGTTCCTTCGTGGTTATACGAGCAGCGCGCATGCGCGGCCTGAGCCGACGTCGGGTCGACGGCGGCAACGTTGCCTGCTTCGAGCTCGTGCAGGCGCTCGGCGATGCCGGCCTCCACGCGATCGAGCAGGGCGTCGAAGTCCATGCTGCCACCCTCGCCGGGGAAACCTTTCTTAAGGCCCGGGATGCGACCGTCGCCGCGCTCTTCCTCGAGCAGCTCGGCGCTCGTGGCACCGCGCAACGCCGGCTTGCCGCCCTTGGTCGAAAAGTAGAGCGCCGCGCGGGTGTCCAAATCCAGCGCCCGGCGCATGGCCTGGGCGTAGATGAGCGTTTGGGTATGTGGCGGCAACCAGCGCGGATCGTCGATGGGCGCCGTGCCCGATTCCTCGTCGCGCACCGTAGGGTCGGCGAGCTTAAACTCCTCAACGCCCGTGCGATGCTTGTAGTCGATCACCACGGCACGATTCTCGGCGTCCACGTCCACGCGGTCGATGCGCCCGCCAAGCGGCCAACCGGCATACTCGACCTTGAGCTCGTTGAAGGCGAACTCCAGATAGCGCGGGGCAAAGGGGGCAAGTGCCTCGGACTCGTAGGCAAGCACGCCCTCCAGCTGCGGCAAGATCTCGGCCACCTGGCGCTCCTCCACCGCAGAGAGCGGCACCAGCGGGCCCTCCGTGCCTCGCTTGCCGGCGTGCTCGGCCAACGTCTCGTCAAAGACCTCGCGCAGCAGCTCCTGAGCGCGCGGCAGATTCTCGGGCGTCACGCGCTCCATGCCCTCCTGGGGCAGGCGGGCATGCAGGTGCTCCAGCACGTCGTGGACAAAGTTGCCCTTCTCCATATTGCCAAAGCCGGCGTCGATCGACTGGGGCTTCACACGGTACGAGACGAACCAGCATAGCGGGCACGTCGAGTACGCCTCAATCTGCGAGGCGGACGTCAGACGCGGCACGAGCGGCGCGTTCTCGCTCTCGCCATCGCGGCGACGCAGGACCAGGTACGGCACAGCCGCCTCACTCAAATGCTGAGGGGCCTCGCACGCGACGCGCTTGCACTCGATGCCCTCGCCGGCCGCTGGATCAAAATCGGCAACGATACCGCCCTCGCCCACGCACGCAACCTTGGCGGCGCCAGTGGCCTCGGCGTGCGCCCGCAACTCGGTCCACACGGCAGCCGGATAGCACTCGCGCGCCTGGCGATCGTGGGTCACGCGGGCGAGCGCAACCGGACCGCGCGCGGCCTGCATCGCGCGGCCAAAGCGCACGCGCAGCAGGGCCGCGGGCTCAAGCGTCACACCGCTGCGCCCCAGCTCGGCCGTCAGCGTGGCCAGCGGTCCCTCCTCGTGTGAGAGCGGATAACTGTCCAGGTCGACGTCGGCAAACAGCACGGCATCGTAGCTGGCGGGGCGCAGGGCTGCCGCATCGGCAAGCGACACAAAGCGCACCTGGGCGCGCGGCGTGCGGTCGACCTCGTAGGTCTCGTAATCGTATGCGGTACTGCGCTTGTCCACCTTGGCACGAACGTCGTCGAGCACGGGCACGGTCGCGGCCTGCGACACGTCGAGCGCGCGGGCGTCGTTCATAAGGATGTCGATGCCATGTCGCAGCAGGGCGGTCTCCGCCTGGCGACGAGCCTGACCGTCAAGGCCTCCAAGGGCGCGATCGGGCAACGCCTCGGCGACGGCGAGCATCGCCTTGAGCGCCGTCACGGGTTTGTCGCGCCACAGCGCTTGGAACACGTCCGAAACCACGCACGGCACGTTCTTAAACCAGTTCTCATCACTGGCGGCCTTGCGCGTGCCCCTGACCTGACCCTGCACGCTCTGCAGCAGGCTCTTGACGGCCGTGGTGGTCTTGCCGCGCGACAGGCGCATGTTCTTGTCGAAGGTGCGCGCGCTGGCGGCATCGGCACCCGAAAGCGGACTGTAAATCCAGTCGGTAAGCTCCGGCGCGGGCCACCACTCGGTCTTGGAGGCGGTGCCCTCGTCGGCGGCTTTCATACGCTCGATCAGGTTGGCGAGCGCCGTAAACTGCCTGCCCGCGATGGACTGGGAAAACGCCGTGAACTCGGTTGTCTCGGCCGCAATATGACGTGCCGCCAAACGGGCAGCGAGTTCACCGAACAGCTGAGGAGCCCGGGCAGACACCACGAGCACGCGCACGGGGTCCGCGGACGCCGTGATACCGCCGTCGACCGCGGCGTCCTCACACGTTTTTACCAGCTCATCGATTGCATCCACATAGGCGTGGGCGCGGGCGTGAGGGCCGGCAACCTCTACAAAGGTAGGCTGAGCGGCGGACTTGGAGGCAGTCTGGGGCGCGGCGGCACCCTCCCCCAGCGGCGCGACCTCAAACAGCACGCCGCGGGCATCAAATGCCGCGGCAAGCTCCTCGCGCATCGCCGCCTGCTCGCGGGCAAGCAGCACAACGACCTCTCCCCCATTGTTCGCCACCGCCGACAGCAGCTCGAGCAAGCCGTGCGTAAACGACGTGATACCGCGCACACATACCGCGCGGGCGCACGCCGGAAGGTTGTCGGCCAGCACCTCGGCCATAAGGTCAGCCGCCTCGCAGGGCTCGACCATGTCTCGACGGTCCAAGCCGCTCGCATAGGCACTCAACAGCTCGAACACGCGAGCCTCGGCGTCGCTCTTGGGATCGGGCTGGCAAACGTCGCCGCGGCAGCGCTCGGCACCCGTTCCCGCTACGCCCGGCAGCACATCGCGGGCCATGCGCGCGAGCATGCGCACCGTGCCCTGACTGCGCGAAAGCGGCTGCAGGTCGGCATCGTCACGACGGGCGATCATGTCCGAGAACAGCATCTGGCGCTGCATGTTGTCGACGAAGCTGCGGCCATCGCCCATAAGCTCCCACAGCGAACGAAGCCACGACGCGGGCGTCTTGTAGTCGATACCCAGCGAGGCGCCAGCAACCGCGGCATCGTGACGGCACAGGTCAAGCTCGGCAAACGAGGGCGCCAACAGAACGGCACGCCCGTGGCGGGCAACCAGGTCGGCGAGCAGCGCCGCCTCGGCATCGCTCAAGTCCGTACCGGTATTGGTGGTATAGATTCGAACAGGCATGGTCCTCCACTCAAACCGTTCGCAATAATCAATGCATCCATCCTACCCGCCCACGCGGACAGATTTGCCCCACGCCAACAGATTTGATCCCTTGGGGACGGAGGAAAACGGATCACCGAGGGGGTCAGTCTAACCCGGTGACCTGTTTTCCTCCGTCCCCGAGAGATCAAAAAACCGCCCCCGAAGGGACGGTTCTGCGCAATTCGTTTTTTGCCGCCGGCCTACTCGCCATCCTCCAGTTTGATGAGGATCTTGCGATAGCCACCGTACTCGCCATTAAGCGCCTTGGACACGCGGCTCACCGTGGTGGACGAAGCGCCGGTGCGGGCCTGAACCTCAACATAGGGCTCGCCCTCATCCAGATAACGCGCGACCTGTAGGCGCTGAGAAAGATCGCAGATCTCGCGCGGTGTGCAGATATCGGTTAAAAACGCCTGGATATCGTTCTCGTCGTCCAAAAGACTAAATGCGTGGACCAGCTGCTTGACATCAGGCTTGTCAAACATGTTCTCGATATTCATCGATCACCGCCAAACCCGCCAAAAGGCATCGAAGTTGATACTGACATCGGGCATCGTTCGCCCGTAAATATGCAATAAAACTATGCATGGGCCATTTGCCCGTAGCAGTGTAGCACACCACCAAACTAAAGTGACAAGACTCTCTGCCAGCGGCACGTTTTTCAGGACGAACGCCTTTTAGAAACCGAATGCGCACGTAAGCTCCACGAATATTTGAGACAATGGGCGCCCAAACACCGCGGCGCGCCCGCGCAACCATCCAAGTCGCCGCCGCAAGCCGCTTCACGCGACGCCAGCAACCCCGGCGCAAGAAAGGATTCACGCCATGCGCTTTATGCTTAACTGGCTCTTCACCTCGATCGCCATCGCGATTGCCACGTTCCTCGTCCCCGGCATCCAGCCCTTCGGCTTTGCCGAGGCCTGGGTCTGCTTTGCCTTTGTGGGACTGTTCCTCAACATCGTCGATTCGTTCGTCAAACCGTTCCTCACGGTCATCTCGCTGCCGCTCACGATCATTACGCTCGGCATTTTCCAGCTCGTGCTCAACAGCTTTATGCTGGAGCTCGCCAGCTACCTGTCGGTCAACCTGTTGGGCGTCGGCATCTCCATCGCCGGCTTTGGCTCGGCCTTTATGGGCAGCATCCTAGTGTCCATCATGCGCAGCATCCTCGATAGTCTTGCCGAAGAGTAGAACGCCCCGATACACAGATGCATCGGACCAAATCAAAGGCCGCCCATCGCAAAAATGGGCGGCCTTCTTATTTGCCAAGTCTCAGAGGGCAAGAAAATCTACCATTTCCACCCCGTCCCCAAATGGCAGGTATGGGTTAGATGACGTAGTCGTAGCCATGGTTGGGAGCGACAAGTTGATCGAGCGTCACGCCGTCGAGGTAATCGTTGATGAGCTTGTCCAGGTTCTTCCACACGTCGAGCGTGGGGCACTCATCAGATCGCGAGCAACCCTTGCAGTCGCCATCCAGGCAGGCGACCGGTGCCAGACTGCCCTCGGTCAGGCGCAAGATCTCGCCCACCGTGTACTGCTCGGGCGGGCGCGTGAGCACATAGCCGCCGCCCTTGCCGCGCATGCCCGAGAGCATATTGGCGCGCACGAGCGTCGCCAGAATATTCTCGAGGTACTTCTCCGAAATACCCTGACGCGCCGCAATCTCTTTAAGCGGGATGCGACCGGCCGCCTGGTGCTCGGCCAGGTCAACCATAACGCGCAGGGCATACCTGCCCTTAGTGGAAACCAACATATCTAGTGCTGCCTTTCGGTCTTTTAGTCCGTTGAAATTCTAGCCGAAAAATTGGCTTTGGAAATACCCGTTCCAGTCAAGATGGTTAATCAGCTTGTAATAATCTTCTATTTCCTATTGCATTACTAGGCTTTAGTGTCTACTATGCTTGCCAACAGCTAAACGAACAACCTATAAGGTTTATGGGTTTAGCTGCTAGACACGCCGTAAAACCACACGGCAACCAGCAACTTGAACACTTTGGAGGTTCACCATGAGCAAGGTTTACACGTCCATCGATCAGCTTATCGGCCACACCCCGCTTCTGGAGCTCACTCACTTTGAGGCCGACGAGGACCTCAAGGCTCGCGTGCTCGTCAAACTGGAATACTTCAACCCCGCCGGATCCGTTAAAGACCGCGTCGCCAAGAACATGATTGACGAGGCCGAGAAGGCAGGCAAGCTCGTGCGCGGCGGCGACTACACCATCATCGAGCCCACGAGCGGCAACACCGGTGTCGGCATCGCCTCGGTGGCGGCCGCCCGCGGCTACAAGGTGATCATCACCATGCCCGAGACCATGTCCGTCGAGCGCCGCAAGCTAATGCAGGCATACGGTGCGCAGCTCGTGCTCACCGACGGCTCCAAGGGCATGAAGGGCGCTATCGCCAAGGCCGAGGAGCTGCAGAAGGAGACCCCCAACAGCATCATCGCCGGTCAGTTTGTGAACCCCGCGAACCCGGCCATCCACAAGGCCACGACCGGCCCCGAGATCTGGGACGACACCGACGGCCAGGTTGACATCTTCGTCGCCGGCGTTGGCACCGGCGGCACTGTGACCGGCGTGGGTGAGTTCCTCAAGGAGCAGAACCCCCAGATCAAGGTCGTCGCCGTCGAGCCCGCCACCTCCCCGGTGCTTTCCAAGGGCCAAGCGGGTCCGCACAAGATCCAGGGTATCGGCGCGGGCTTTGTGCCCGACGTCCTCGACACCCAGGTCTATGACGAGATCATCCCCGTCGAAAACGAGGACGCCTTTGCCACCGGCCGCGCCGTGGGCAACAAGGAGGGCGTGCTCGTGGGCATTTCGTCCGGCGCCGCCGTGTGGGCCGCACTGCAGCTGGCCAAGCGCCCCGAGAACGAGGGCAAGACCATCGTGGCCCTGCTGGCCGACACCGGCGAGCGCTATCTGTCCACGGCACTCTTCCAGGACTAAGAGCCCGTCTCTTGTCGATAGGCCCAAGGCAAGCCGGTCTCCCCTCTCTTCTGGCGGTCTGAGCCCATCTCGTTAGGGTGTCCCACGAAGCACCCGAACTTGCTACAATGTCTGCGGCGCGGAACCAGCCTCCCGCGCCGCTTTTCTTTTTTGGCCGCATGCCACCAAGGAGAACCTCCCCATGCACAACAAGCGCGTGCTCGTCGCCATGAGCGGCGGCGTCGATTCCAGCGTGACCGCGTACCTGCTCAAAAGCCAGGGCTACGAATGCGTTGGCGCCACTATGCGCCTCACCTGCCCCGCGCCCGATCCCGTCACGGGCATGAGCAAGGTCGACCGCGACATCGCCGACGCCAAGGCCGTTGCCGAGCGCATCGGGATCCCCCACCACGTGCTCGACCTGCAGCAGACGTTCGACCGCAGCGTGATCGAGCGCTTTGTGACCGCCTACCAAGAGGGGCTGACACCCAACCCCTGCATCATCTGCAACCGTCACATTAAGTTTGGCGCGCTGCTAAACGCTGCTCTGGACATGGGCTGCGACTATATCGCCACGGGCCACTACGCCAAGACGAGCCAAGCGCCCGATGGTACCTGGCAGCTGCATCGCGGCGAGGACCCCAAAAAAGATCAGAGCTACTTTTTGTATTCACTTACGCAGAAGCGCCTCGCGCACACGATCTTTCCGCTAGCAGGCCTAGATAAAGAACGCGATGTGCGCCGCATAGCCGCCGAACAGGGCTTTACCAACGCCAAGAAGGCCGAAAGCGAGGACATCTGCTTTATTCCCGACGGCAACTACGCGGGCTATATCGAGCGCCGCTGCGGACATCCTGCCGCGCCGGGCGACATCGTATGGCGCGATGGCAGCGTGGTCGGGCGCCACAACGGCGCGCTGCGCTACACCATCGGCCAGCGCAAGGGCCTGGGCATTGCGATGGCGCATCCCGTGTATGTGACGGGCATCGACGCCGCCAACAACACCGTGCATCTGGGCGAGGCCGAGGACCTGACGGCCGCGGCGCTCACGGCCAATGAGTGGATCTGGAGCGCGCCGGACGCGTGCATGGAGGCCGAGCTGGACGCCGGCGGCATTCGCGTGGGCGCCAAGTACCGCTACCGCCAGAAAGACCAGGCAGCGACCCTCACGCGCAGTGCCGACGGGCAGATGCTCCTGACCTTTGACGAGCCGCAGCGAGCCATCGCCCCCGGCCAGGCCGTCGTAGTCTACCGCGGCGACATCGTCCTCGGCGGCGGCACCGTAACTGCTGCCCTCAAATAGCCGTATCAATCTCAACCGGCAGTTAACCCTATCCCCCAATAAGTTGCGGTGAAATAGGGACTGTTCAAGCGTTTCAAGCCGCCAAACAGTCCCTATTTCACCGCAACTTATCAAAAGGGGTGGCGCTGGCTTTCTAGTCATACTTGCCAGCGCCGTTATCGATGCGCCTATCGCTGGACGTAGGCACGGACGAGCTCGAAGGTGTTGCGCACGCCGTCGATGTGGCTGCGCTCGTAGTTGTGGCTCGCGTACACGCCGGGGCCAATCAGTCCGTGGCGAATGTCGTAGCCGGCCGAAAGCGTGGCCTCGACATCGGAGCCGTAATGCGGGTACACATCGATGGCGTAATCGAGCTCCAGCTCGCGCGCGATGTTGGATAGTGTGGTTACCAGGTCGTAGTTGTACGGACCGCCCGAATCCTTAGCGCAAATCGAAACCATGCGCTCGGTGCAGCCCAGGTCGTCGCCCACGCAGCCCATGTCCACGCTGATCATCTCGCGCGTGTCGGCCGGCACAAAGGCACCGCCGTGGCCGACCTCCTCGTACACGGTAAAGAGCAACGAAACCTTGCGCGAAAGCGTCACCTCGCCTTCGGCGACGGCGCGGGCCAAACCCAGCAGAATCGACGCGGACAGCTTGTCGTCAAGGAAGCGACTCTTGATGTAGCCGCTCTCCGTCACCGTGGTGCGCGGATCCATAGCGATGATGTCGCCGGTTTGAATACCCAGCTCGAGCACATCGTCCTTGCTGTCAACGTTCTCGTCGAGCAGGATTTCCATGTTCTTCTCGATGGTCTTGACCGGCTCATCGGCCACATGCGCCGAAGGCTCGGTATTGAGGACCACACCCGTGTAGACATTGCCATCGCGCGTGTAAACGGTGCAGTTCTCGCCATCGGCCGTAGACCACTGATGCCCGCCGAGGGTCGTGGGGCGCAGGCGACCATTGTCCTTAATGGAGCGCACCATGGCGCCCAGGGTATCGACATGGCTCGCCAACACGAGCGGCTCACCCTCACCACCAAGCTCAACGAGCACGTTGCCCTTATTGGAGCGCTCGGGCCCAAAGCCCATATCGCGCAACGTCTCCATCAGATAATCAGTCGCCGCACGGGTATAGCCCGTAGGCGAAGCGATAGAAGTCAGCGTCTTAAGCTGTCCTGCGATATAGGAGAGCGTCTCCTCTAGAGAAGCATCAATATTAGAAGTCATATGCATCCTTCCAAGTAAAACTAAGACCGAGTCCCGATTTTAACCGTTCTGCACGTGCAATGCCCCAGGAGCCGAGCCGACTCCAGACGTCCCCGCACCGGTTTTGTGCACGTGCACGGTTTACAATCCCAATCTTGCATAAATCCTATCGGTATCTGCATAGAAATGAGGCATCTTTTTGCTTCGTCTCAGGGTGCCCCACCTTGGGCCGTGCAAAAAACGGAGTATTCAGCACCGTGGGCCCCAACAGCCCCATCGCGAACGACAAAACGACGCGGTTACAGCAGTGTTGCAGGTCGTCGCAAAGCAAAAACTCAGTAACAACCCCCTCCGCTCATCGATAGCCCGCCCACAATGGCTGTCGATGGGCGCCTGCGGGCCACTACGGGCCATTCAAAACGTTATGCATTTTTAAGAGCTTGCTGAATACTCCCAAAAATGCACGCTGGGAAGTGCACCACCTATCCGCAGCGGGCAGTATGCCTTGATTTTGCCCCTCTCGGGGCATCGACGCAGCACAAAAAGCCCCGCCGTGCGTAGCACGGCGGGGCCAGCGGCAAGTCAAAAGTCCATACGCCTACAGGCGAAAGAACACCAAACTAGGCTAGGCAGCCGGGCAGATCTTCTTGAAGAGCTCGATGACGTCGTCGAGCGTCGCCTCGCGCGGGTTGCCCGGGAAGCAGGCGTCAGCCATGGCGTCCTTGGCCAGGACCTCAATCTCGTCGGCCTTCATGGCCTCGCAGACGTGCGGGATGTTCACGTCGGCGGAGAGCTGCTTGACGGCGGCGATGGCGGCATCGGCGGCCTCGTCGGTGCTCATGCCCGTGGTGTCAACGCCCATAGCGACGGCGACCTTGGCCAGGCGCTCGGCGCAAACCGGCTTGTTGAACTCCATGGCAATCGGCAGCAGCATGGCGCAGGCGACGCCGTGCGGGGTATCGTAGTGAGCGGACAGGGTGTGAGCCATGGCATGGTCGATGCCCAGGCCGACGTTGGAGAAGCCCATGCCGGCGACATACTGGCCAAGAGCCATGCCCTCACGGCCGGAGCCGGGCTGGCCGGACTTGGCCTCGGCGACGGAGTCGCGCAGGTTCTCGCTGATCAGCTTAATGGCCTCAAAGTGGAACATGTCGGAGAGCTCCCAAGCGCCCTTAGTGGTGTAGCCCTCGATAGCGTGGGTCAGAGCGTCCATGCCAGTAGAGGCGGTCAGGCCAGCGGGCATGGAGGCCATCATGTCGGGGTCGACGACGGCGACCTCGGGGGCGTCGTTGGTGTCGACGCACACGAACTTGCGGACCTTCTCGGGGTCGGTGATGACGTAGTTGATGGTCACCTCGGCGGCGGTACCGGCGGTCGTCGGCACGGCGATGGTGAACACGGCGTGGTTCTTAGTCGGAGCAACGCCCTCGAGGCTGCGGACATCGGCGAACTCGGGGTTGTTGATAATGATGCCGATGGCCTTAGCGGTGTCCATGGAGGAGCCGCCACCGATGGTCACGATAGCGTCAGCCTCGGCGGCCTTGAAGGCCTCGACGCCGTCCTTGACATTCTGGATGGTGGGGTTGGGCTTGATCTCGGAGTAGAGGCTCCAAGCGATGCCGGCGGCGTCGAGCTCGTCGGTCACCTTAGCGGTAACGCCAAACTTGACCAGATCGGGGTCGGAGCAGACGAAGATCTTCTTGTAGCCGCGACGCTGGAGCTCGCCGGGGATCTCCTTGATGGCGCCGGAACCATGATAAGAGATGGTATTGAGAACGAAACGATTAGCCATTGATAGCCTCCCATCGTGTGCGGGGCACCCATTACGCCCCACGCTATGAGTCCCATCCTAACGCTTTTGAAACAAAAAACACGTGAGAACGTCAAAATTGTTAAAGCGTTTCAACAGAAGATGAAAAATATTGCGGCAAAGGGACAGCCCCTTTGCCGCATTCGGTTACTTTCGACAGCCCTCTTTCCAAGCCTCGGCCGCAACCTTCCAGCGAAAACGCAAGTCGCGCTCGCGGTCGATGAACATGATGGCAAACGCGACAAACAGCAGCACGCTCGCCACGACGATGGCGTGCAGGCCCATGCGCTCAATACACCAGTTGCCCAACACGGCGCCAAACACAAAGGTAAAGATCACGCCAAAGTACAGCAGGCCGTTTTCCAAAAAGCCGCGCTTGTGGGTGATGATGTAGTCGTCCACGTTTTGCAAGGCATTACGGAGGTTGCCGATACACATGGTCGTGGCGATGCCGTGACCGTGGATCTTGCGGAAGCTCTCGACCTGCATGCCGCAGGCAAACGAGGTGAGGCAGTTGGCGAGCAGGTTGTAACCGCCGCCCGGGATAAAGCTCACGCCCAGCAAGATAACGGCTTCAAAAAACACCGTCACCTGGCGCCAGTGAATCACACTGCCAAACCGCTCGTGAACCAGGTCGGCAAGCATAATGCCCACAGCAAACGACACCACGGGGAAGAAGTAGCGCCCCGCCAGTGCCCAGTTGCCTTCCGAGATGCTCACGCCCACGAGCAGGATGTTGCCCGTCTGCGCGTTGGCGAAAACATGATCGCGCCCAATGTACGAATACACATCCATAAAGCCACCGGCGAGCGCCAAGATGATGCCCAGCTCAATAGACTCCGATATCTGTTTGGCACGCTGCATCGTCGTGCATCCTCCTTGTTGACGACTCTCTCGTGCGTTGGCGGAAACATAGCCGCCGTTCATACTGTAACCCATTGACAACATGGCATGCGCGCGAGACGGGCTCCCCAACGCGCGGATACACAGTCTGGAAACAAACGGCGGGCGCGGCGCCGACACCCGAAGCCTCGTGTACTCCACCAGTCTTTTTAGCGCCGTCCCAAAAAGACTGGTTACAATTACGTGCAGCATACTAACAACGGGAGGAATCGTGGCACAAAAGCCCCAGGACGCTCAGCACAACCAGCACGGCAAGCATGCCCAGCGCGGCCAGCAGCAAAAGCGCGGCGGTAAGACGCAGGGCTCGCGACCCACGCATGCCCCGGCGGCGCCCGCCCGTCCCTGGCGCCCGGGCCGCGATAAGTTCCTCCCCGTCAGCCGCGCCGACATGGATGCGCGCGGCTGGGACCAGTGCGACTTCGTCTACATCTGCGGCGACGCCTACGTGGACCACCCCAGCTTTGGCATGGCCATCATCAGCCGCATACTCGACGCGCACGGCTACAAAGTGGGCATCATCTGTCAGCCCGACTGGACCGACCCCGCCAGCATCACGGTGCTCGGCGAGCCGCGCCTGGGCTTTTTGGTCAGCGCCGGCAACATGGACTCCATGGTCAACCACTATTCGGTGACCAAGCACCGCCGCCACACCGACGCCTATACCCCCGGCGGCGAGGAAGGCCACCGCCCCAACCGTGCCGTCACGGTCTACGGCAACCTCATCCGCCAGACGTTCAAGGACGCTCCCATCATCATCGGTGGCATCGAGGCAAGCCTGCGCCGTCTGGCCCACTACGACTATTGGCAGGACAAGCTCAAGCGCTCGGTGCTGCTCGACTCGGGCGCCGACATCCTCATCTACGGCATGGGCGAGCACGCGATCGTCGAGATCGCCGACGCGCTCGACGCGGGGCTGACCGTCGATCAGATCACCTATATCAACGGCACCGTTTACCGCACGGGTTCGCTCGACGAGGTCTACGACTACGACCTGCTGCCCAGCTGGGACGACCTTACCGCCGACAAGCTCAACTACGCGCGCAGCTTTAACGTGCAGCAGCAGAATATGGATCCCATCACCGGACACCGCCTGGTAGAGCCCTACCCCAACAGCGTCTATGTGGTGCAGAACCCGCCATCGGCGACGCTCACCACCGATGAGATGGACGAGGTGGCCGAGCTCCCCTACGCACGCGATTGGCATCCCGACTACGACGTGGCAGGCGGCGTGCCGGCCTTTGCCGAGATCAAGTTTTCCATTAGCTCCAACCGTGGCTGTTTTGGTGAGTGCTCATTTTGCGCCCTCACCTTTCACCAGGGCCGCGTGCTGCAAATGCGCAGCCACGATTCGATCATGCGCGAGGCCGAGCTGCTCACGCACGACCCCGAGTTTAAGGGCTATATCAACGACGTGGGCGGACCGACGGCAAACTTTAGCCGCCCTGCCTGCGACAAGCAGCTCAAGCACGGCGTTTGCAAGAACAAGCGCTGCCTGTGGCCGAGCGTGTGCAAGAACATGGTGGTCGACGAGAGCGGCTACACGCAGTTGCTGCGCGACCTGCGCCAGCTGCCGGGCGTCAAGAAGGTCTTCGTGCGCAGCGGCATCCGCTTTGACTACACCATGGCCGACGCCTCGGACGAGTTTTTGCGCGAGCTGCTGGAGCACCATGTCTCGGGCCAGCTGCGCGTAGCGCCCGAGCACGTGAGCGACGCGGTGTTGTCCGTGATGGGCAAGCCGAGCCGCGCCGTCTACGACGCGTTCTGCCGAAAATTTGAGCGTTTGAACCGCGAGTACGGACTCAAGCAGTACGTGGTGCCGTATCTGATCTCGAGCCACCCCGGTTCAACGATGAAGGAAGCTGTGGACCTTGCCGAGGCCGTGCGCGACATGGGCTACATGCCCGAACAGGTGCAGGACTTCTACCCCACGCCGTCCACCATGTCGACGTGCATGTACTACACCGGCGTGGATCCGCGCACCATGCAACCGATCTACGTGGCGCGCGACCCGCACGAGAAGGCCATGCAGCGTGCGCTCATCCAGTATCGCAAGCCCGAGAACTACAAGCTCGTGCGCGAGGCGCTGGAAAAGGCTGGCCGCCGCGATCTGATCGGCTACACCAAGCATTGCCTGATTCGTCCCGTGCCCCCGCGCCCGGGCGAGACATCTGCTGGCGGTGGGCATGGAACCGGCAAGAAGGGCGGCAAACCACATGGCGGTGGCGCTGGCAAGGGACCCAAAGGCAGCAAGGGCCACGGCGGCATGTCGCGTGCGCAAAACACCGCAGGTCGCAATCGCGCGGCCCAGGGACGGCAGGGCGCCAACGGAGGCGGCAGGCGCAACTAGGGCAGCGGTGCGCTCGCTGCGTCCATCCCACACGCGTGGCGCAGCGAGCGCATTGCCTCAACGAGGATGACGCCGGCGATGGCGACCGTGACCACCACGTCGAGCGAGGTGTTCACAAACCAGAGCAACGTCATGAGATACGACCCGGCATTAAAGGCAAAGTGCAGCAGGATCGTGTAGCGGAGCTTTCCGGTCGTCACGAGCACCCAACCAAAGATGAGGCCGGCGGCACCCGCGTAGCAACCTTGCACCCAATTCATGTGCATAAAGCCGAAGATTGCCGCCTGCAGCACAATCGCCGCAGCGATACCCCACGTGCTTGGGGCCGCCCAGGGCACCATGGCGCCGTCCTGCGCGCTCGCACGACGCCGGCGCTTCCAAAGTGGGCGGCACTGCGGATTAAACGCTCGGAACGAAAACTCAAAAATAATGCCGCGCACCAGCAGCTCTTCACAAAACGGGGCGCCGAGCACCGTGGTCAGGACGGCGAGATAGCTGGTGTCGCCCATGCCTGTTTCCTCGACAAGCTCGCTGTAGTCGGCCGCGGCATCGGGCAACAACGACAGCGCGGCGTCGGTCACGTAGCCAACAACCACCTGCAGGGCCAGGCCGATCACGATAACGCAGGCGATGCGTTTCCACGCCCCACGCGCTCCCCCGCCGAGCGGGTGCTCGCTTTGCCGGCGTGCCATAAACGAACGCGGCCACAGATAACGCCACCACAGCAGCGCCATCAAAAACGATGCTGTCTGCGCGACGGCCTGAAGCAATTGAATGTCGAGGTCATCGATCGAAAAACCCATGAACACCGATGCGACGCCAAGGGCGGAAAACAAAACGACGCTCAGGGCAATATCGGCAGCGACGACGCCAAAACAGGCAAGCGCCCAAATCATCGCATTGAGCATGCCAACCTCCTCCCGACGACTAGTCATTGGGGACGTTCTTCAACGACTAGCTGTTGGGGACAGTCTTTGCCAAAGGCCCCGCTGGGCGAGATGTCGAACGGGAAGGTGCCGCAGCGATTGAACGCGGCGATAAACATGCGGATGGCGTTGGACGGCGTGGTGCCCACGAGCTGGGTTGCCGCCGCGAAGGCTGCCTTCTCCTCGGGCAAGACCTTCGCGACTACGGGGGTCATGTGTTCTGCCATGGCGCTTCCTTTTTGAAACGACGGTAGTGCGGATAGATGCGGGCCACGCGGCTGGGCGACGGGCTGTGAAGGCAACCCGATTGGCCCGCATCCGGAGTTTGTTTCTGCGGCGTTGGTGTTACTTGGTATTCCTAAGTATTACCCCGCAGATAGAATAGCACATCCACCCCCATAGGAGCAGACGAAAACGAATCATTTTGTTGTTGAATTTGGACTTGGACGAGCCTCTACAGCGTGATGACGTCCGAGATGTTGAGGGCCTGAACGTCAGTAGCGTCGTGTGTGGCGAGCAAGAGCGTGCGGCCGCCGAGCTGGTCGAGCACGACCTTGGCCGTCGCATCGCGCGCACTGGCATCCAAGCCGGTAAAGGGCTCGTCTAGAATGACCGCGCCGCCGGGGCAAAGCAGGGCTCGGGCAATCTCAACGCGTCGGCGCTGACCGCCCGAAAGCTCGGCCACGCAGGTATGCACATCGGCCCCCGGCACCAGCAGGCGCAGCAAGGCCGCGGCACTCGAAGCATCCACGCGCGCATCGGCGCACACCAGCACGTTATCGAGCGCCGAGGCGTCCTCGACCAAACGAGCATCCTGAAACACCATCGAGCACGGCGCGCACTCCCCCGCTGCCAACGAAAGCAGCGTCGACTTGCCCATGCCCGAAGCGCCCATCACGCAGATACGCCCACCCGCAGGCACGTTGAGCACCAGACCATCCAGCGCCGGCGCCCACGGTGCGCGATCAGCCACGACAAGCGTGAGCTCCGCCGCGGCGTCATCGCCCACAGCCCCCGCACGCCCGCGCAGCCCATGCCCATGTGTCCGCACGGCCGCACGCCACGCCACGGGCCCCGAAGCCTGCAGCAGCCGCACCAGTGCGCGCTCACACGCCCACGAAGCGGCAACGACCAGCACGGTCCACGCCAGCAGATCAGCTGTCTCAATCAAAAGTTTTGCCTGATAGATGCGCTCGCCCACGGTACCCACCGCCATGCCGATCAGCTCGGCCGCCACGCCAGCCTTCCAGCCCATGCCAATCACGGCCCGGACGCACGAAAGCACAAACGGCAGCACCTCGCGCCAGGTGTTGGCGCAAAACAGGCGCCAGCCACGCACGCCATGCAGACGAAACATCTGCTCCAACGACCCATTAACCTGCGCCAGCCCCTCGGCTAGCGAAAAATACACGCCCGGCAGCGCCATCAAAAACACCGCGGCGATGCTCACGCGCGCCGATCCCAACCAAATAAGCAGCAGGACCACCACGCAGGCAACCGGCGTCGCCTTAACAAACGAAAGCGCCGGAGCCACCAAGCGGGCAAACGCCCGCGAATGTGACGAAATCCCGGCAAGCACGCCACCACACACCGCGGCAAGAGCCAGCCCGCCCAGTATCCGCGCGCCCGAGCCCGCCAAAATCGCCCAGGTACCGCCATCGCACACCAGGCGCAGCAGCGCCAAGGCAACAGCACCCGGCCCAGGCAAGATCAGCGGCTGCGCCACCAGCGCCGCCGCGAAGACCCACACGGCAAGCCAAAAGGCGGCGACGGCACCTGCTGCCGCCACCGCCTTCATACGCTCTGTCATTTGTCGAGCAAACGCACGCACGGGCTACTCCATGTAGTAGAAATCATCGGCCGGGAGCTTGCCGCCCACGGCACTCGCGTCCGCATCGGCCAGCACCTGTAAGTACCCACCGAGCGCCGCCTTCATATCCTTCCCCGTCTGGCACACGAGCATGCACCCGGGAATCGCCTTTTCGGCAATCGTGGCGTTATCCACGATGCCCGCATCGACCACGGCCTGCGCCCAGTCCGCCGGCGCCGCATTGACGGCCTTCACGCTCGCCGCATGGCAGCGCAAGAACTCCGCCACGGCCTCGGGATGTTCCTCGGCAAACGCGCGGCGCACCACGGTCACGCCCGTCAGCAGGCGCGAACCCGTGTCACCCGCCAGCTCGTCCCACACATCGGTCAGACTTACCGGCGCTGACAGCTTGCCTTCGCTCTTGGCGATGGCAGCGGTCTTGAACGGCTCCGGCAGCACGCCCACGGCAGACGGATCGGCAAGCAGGGCCGACAGCACCTCGGTGGGCTCGCTCTTAAACTCGAGTGTCACCTGGCCGGTCAGGCCCGCGCGCTCCAGCAGGAAGCTCATGACGTACTCTGGCGTGGTGCCCTTGCCCGTCATGTAGACGGTGCGACCCGCCAGGTCACCAAACGAGGTCACGTCCGCGTCGCCCGTCACCACGTTCAGCACGCCCAGCGTGTTGATGTCGATGACCTGCACCGCACCCTCGGTCTTGTTGTAGAGCACGCTCGCCACGTTGGCGGGCACCAGGGCAATGTCGATATCGCCCTGAATGACCTTGGGCACAATCTCGTCGGCGGCAGTGTTGATCGCAAAGTCGAACTCATTGTCCGTCTCGCCATCGGCCGCCCGGTCCATAAACTGCACCAGACCAATCGAGGTCGGCCCCTTGAGCGAGGCGACGTGCACCTCGACCGGCTCGGCAGCAGCACCGGCGCCGTCCGTGGCAGCCGAGCCCGCGGCGGACCCGGCACCGGCAGCCCCGCCGCCACAGCCCGCGAGCGCAAGCGACAGCGCGCCCGCGGCGAGCGCCGAGGCAAACCCCCGGCGCGACATCTCAACATTAAACGCGCACATCGCTAGCACGCCCCCTCGTTAGGCATCGCCCATGCGTGATGGTCGGTATGCAGCAACTCCTCGGCCAGCGGCGAGAGCGGCTCACCCAAGAACTCGCGGTAGCACGCCTGGACATCGGGATTCTCGTGCGAGAAGCGAATGTCCGCAGCGGCATCCAGGCCCCAGAGCACCTGGCCACGCTCGGCTGCCAGCTCGCAGCCGTCGTGGATGGGCTGACCGCCGCCACCGACGCAGCCGCCCGGGCATGCCATAACCTCGACGAAGTCATAGCTCACGCGGCCGTCGCGAATCGCGTCGAGCAGACGGGCAACATTGCCCAGCCCGTGTGCCACGGCGACGCGCACCTTGGTGCCATCGATATCGGCCACGGCTTCCTTCCAGCCGTCCAGGCCGCGCACATCGGTGAAGAAGTCGGCGTCGGGATTCTTGCCCGTCACCAGGTAATAGGCCGAGCGCACGGCGGCCTCCATCACGCCGCCCGTGGCGCCAAAGATCACACCCGCGCCCGTGCCAAAGCCCAGCGGCGTATCGAGCGGCTCCTCAACCAGCGTATCCACGCTCACGTGGTTCGCGCGGATCATGCGCACCATCTCGCGCACCGTCAGCGCAACGTCCACGTCGGGCGCACCGCTCTCGCCCACCATGCTGGGCAGCGCGCACTCGGCCTTCTTGGCCGTGCACGGCATCACGGACACCACAAACAGGCGCTCGGGCTCCACGCCCAGCACCTTGGCGTAGTAGGTCTTGGCGATGGCGCCGAACATCTGCTGCGGCGACTTTGACGTAGAGAGGCTGTCGACAAACTCGGGGTAACGTGCCTTCACAAAGCGCACCCAGCCCGGGCAGCAGCTCGTGAACATGGGCCAGCCGTGGCTGTCGCCCTCGCCCTTGACGGCCCTCCCCAGGCGCTCGAGCAGTTCGGAGCCCTCCTCCATAATGGTGAGGTCGGCCGAGAAATCGGTGTCGAACACGTACTCAAAGCCCACGCGGCGCAGCGCGCAGGCCAGGCGCTCGACGGTGGCCTCCTCGCGCGAAATGCCGAGTTCCTCGCCCCAGGCGCTACGCACGGCCGGCGCGATCTGCACCAGCACGATCTTGTCGGGATCGGCGATAGCGTCGAACACGGTCTCGGTGTCGTCGCGCTCGCGCAGCGCGCCCGTCGGGCAATGCGTGATGCACTGGCCGCACGCGACGCAACCGGTCTTGCCGATCGGCGCGCGCCCACGGGTGCCCACGGCGGTATGCGTGGCGCGGTTGGTCAGATCCCAAATGCCGAGCCCCTGCACGCTCTCGCACACCTTGATGCAGCGCATGCACTTGATGCACTTGTCGTTGTCGCGAATGATGGGAAAATCGAAGTCCCAGCCATCACGCGCCAGGTGCTGCTCGTACGGCAGATAGAAGATGCCCAGGTCGTTGGCGATGGTCTGCAGGTTGCAGTTGCCGCTGCGCACGCAGCTCGTGCAGCGCGAATCGTGCTGGGACAGCAGCAGCTGCACGTTGGTGCGGCGCGCCTCGCGGGCTTTGGGACTGTTGGTGTGGACTACCATGCCGTCGAGCACGTAGTTGTTGCAGGCGGCAACCAGCTGGTCGCAGCCCTCAACCTCGACCACGCACACGCGGCAGCCGCCGATCTCGTTTAGATCGCGCAGGTAGCACAGGGTGGGAATCTGGATGCCGGCGGACTTGGCCGCGTCCAGGATCGTGGTGTGCTCGGGTACCACGACTTCGCAATTATCGATCGTGAGCTTGACCATGTTGACTGCTCCGCCTTCGGTGTTGTCGCTGACAGTGGGGTTGTTGAGCTTTACCATTCCAGGTTCCTCCCTCCGCGGAACGCGCCAAAGCCAAAGTGGTCGCAACGCAGGCAGCGGCTCGCCTCCTGGCGTGCCTCCTCCTCGGTAAGGCCCTGCTCGACCAGATTCCAATCGTGGATGCGCTCGCCGGCCTCGCGCTCGCCCAGCTCGCAGCGGCCGCACTCGTGCTTGCCCTTAAACTGAACGGTCGGCAGCTCCACATCGAGCTTGATCTTGTGGTCGAAGCCCAGGTAGCGGTCGATATTTGCCGAAGCCACGCGACCGGCGTTGATGGCGCGGATAACGGTGGCGGGGCCGGTCTGGCAGTCGCCGCCGCTAAAGAGACCATCGAAGTTGGGCACAGCGCCGTCCGAATCGGTGACCACGCAACCCCACTTGCAGGCAATGCCCATATCCTCAAACGGCTTGGAATCGATGTCCTGGCCAATGGCCACAAACACGCGCTCGCAGGGAATGACGCGCTCGGGCGTGGCGGCGGCACGCGGGGCCGGACGCCCACGACGGGGCTCGCCGATAATCTGCGGCTGCACGCGCAGACCGCTCACGCGACCGTCCTCGCCCGTCTCGATGGCGAGCGGGGCCGTGAGCTCCAGAACCTCGCAGCCCTCGGCCTGGGCGCCGGCAATCTCGGCATCCTGGGCCGTCATGTCGCAGATGCGACGGCGGTAGACGATGCTCACCTTTTCGGCACCGCAGCGCACGGCAGAGCGCGCCACATCCATGGCCACGTTGCCGCCGCCGATGACGCACACGCGCTGGCCGCTCAGGTCGGGCAGCTCGTCGTCGCCGATGGCGCGCAGCATCTTGACGGCCGACTCCACACCGAGCGCCTCTTCGCCCGGAAGGCCGAGCTTCTTATCGCTGTGGGCACCAATGGCCAGGTAGACGGCATCGAACTCGTCGCGCAGGCGGGCAAGCTCCTCGCCGTTGACGGAGTGGTCGAGTTCCACGTCGATGCCGGCGCTCAAAATCCAGTCGATCTCGGCCTGCAGGCGCTCGCGCGGCAGACGGTAGCTGGGAATGCCATAGCGCAGCATGCCGCCCAGGTGGTGGCGCTGCTCAAAGATCGTCACCTTATGGCCCATCACGGCCAGGTAGTAGGCGCAGGAAAGGCCGGCCGGGCCGCCGCCAATCACGGCGATGCGCTTGCCGGTGTTGTCAGCCACGCTGGGCTTATAATCATTGAGGTCGCTGTGCTCAACGGCAAAACGCTTGAGGGCGAGGATGTTCATGGGATCGTCGACCATGCCGCGACGGCAGTGCATCTCGCAGGGATGCTCGCACACCAGGCCACAAACGAGCGGCAGCGGGTTGTTCTTGCGGATGACCTTGACGGCATCGGCATAGCGGCCGGCCTCGACCAGCGAAATGTAACCGGGAATGTCGACGTGCGCCGGGCAGCCCGAGACGCACGGGACGCGGGCCTCGCGGTCAAAGCCACAGGAGTGCTCGCGGATGTGGTGCTCAAAATCGTCGCGGAAACCGCGGATAGCTGTAAGCGCCATAGCGCCGGCCTCGTAACCGATGGCGCAGTCGCTCGAAAGATAGATGGTGCGGGCGGTGCGCTCGATCAAGTTGAGTGTGGACTCGTCGGCGCGGCCCTCGAGCACATCGGCGAGCAGATCGCTCAGCGCGCTCAGGCCCACGCGGCAGGGCGTGCACTTGCCGCAGCTCTGGGTGGAGCACAGGTTGACGAGCGCTGCCGTAAACTCAACGGGACACGGGGCGAGCGAACTCACCGCCAGACGGCGTCCAAGCGCATCGTGCAGATCGTCCATGACGGCCTGAGCGTGGCTGCGTTCCATTACGTGCAGTCGTGCCATAAGATCCCCTCTCACATGGCAGCCCGGAGGCGAGGCCGGGCAAAAATGCTACACGCACAACACTGACCTAAAAAGTTGTTAGGTCTCCACACGGTTCGGCAGGCGGTATAAAATGTCACCCTCAGCGGTGAAAAAGAACATTACCGCAGATAAATGCCATATTTGATAAAACGCGTTACCAAATGACAATGCCCCGCCCACGCAATCACGTGGACGGGGCATTGCTCAAGGTATGCGGTCAGCGACCCTGTTGTTTTTACTTAAGCTCAGGCCAGTAACCCTTGTTGGCCTCGATCATGTCGTCGAGAACCTCCTTGGCGACCTTCATCGACGGCACGGTCTTGTTGAGCGTAAAGGCCTTAAGTGCCTTCTCGTACGAACCCTCGATCGTAGCCTCGACCACAAGCTTCTCGGAGTTCAGCTGCTGCATCATGAGGCCCTGCTGGAACAGAGGAATGTTGTCGCGGCTGATGACCTCGGGGCCGTTCTTGCCAATGTAGGCAGGCAGCTCGACCATGGCGTCGTAGGGCATGTTGGGGATAGCGCCCTTGTTCTCGCAAATGACCAGGAAGCGCTGCTTGGTGTCGTTCTTCAGAGCGATGGCCAGGTCGGCAATCCAGTCGCCGTGGCTGCCCGCATAGAACGTGCTCTCGTCGATCTCGCCCGTCTTCTCGTAGTGGTCGATGCCGTCGAAGAGGTTCTTCTCGCGCGTCTCCTCAACCTCGTTAGCACGGGTGCGCTCGGGGTTGGAATGCTCGACGAACTCCTTCTGCTGCAGGTAGTAGTTCAGATACGTGTTGGGCAGGTACTCCGGGAAGCACTCCATGATCTCGTACTCGCCCTTCCAGACGTAGTACCAGCTGCCCTTGGTGTGGCGATTCTGCTCGGGGTGCTCGTCGGCGGTTTCCTCGGGCTTCTTTGCCATGAGCGAGCCCATGCCCTTGAGGTAGGAGTCGGGCAGCAGGATCTGGTGCTCCTTGATGTACTCGCGCAGCTGCGGGAGCACCTCCTCGCCCTTGTGGCGGATCGAGGTGAACCAGCCAAAGTGGTTGAGGCCAAAGTAATCGTACTCGACATCCTTCTTGTCGATGTCGAGCGCGGCGCAAACCACGTCGATGATTGCGATCGGCATGTCGCAGATGTTGATGATGCGAGCGTTGGGACGCAGCACGCGGCAGCCCTCGGACACGATGGCAGCAGGGTTGGAGTAGTTGAGAATCCAGTAGTCCTTCTTGGCGTACTTCTCAACGTCATCGATCAGCTCGACCATGGGGAAGATGGTGCGCATGCCGTAGGCAAGGCCGCCGCAACCGCAGGTCTCCTGACCAACGCAGCCGTGACGCAGCGGAATCTTCTCGTCCTGCTCGCGCATGGCATAGCCGCCCACGCGCATCTGGGCAAACACGAAGCTCGCGTCGGTAAAAGCCGTCTTTTTGTCGGTGGTCACCGTAAGCTTGATGTCCAGGCCGAGGTCCTCGTGCAAAATCCAGTCCACGAGCACGCCGATCTTGCGCTGGCGCTCCTCGTTGATGTCGTACAGACGAATCTCGTCAACGTCGAGCTCGTCCTTGCGCAGGGCGATGGACTTGACGATGCCGGGGGTAAAGGTGGATCCGCCACCACACAGAGTAATGATCATTGTTTACTGCTCCTTCTCAATTGCGTTTTCGACCTTGTCGCGCATCTCGGCGACCTTCATGCCAAAGATGATCTGGATATTATTGCCGTTGCGGTTGATGCCGCTGTTGGGCACGTGGTTGATGAGGTCCTCATCGATGAGGTCCGGGTTCTTAACGTTCACGCGGAGACGCGTAAAGCAGTTCTCGAGCTCCTCGATGTTGTCCTTGCCGCCAAGACCTGCGACCAGGTCGGCAATACCTGCATCGACGCCCTCTGCGGGAGCCGCGGCAACGGCGCCCTGCTTCACCGCGACAGACGCGGCGGCCTCGCCCTCGGCAACGGACTCGGCGAGCTCGGACTCCTCCTCGCGACCAGGCGTGTGGAGGTTGAGCTTCTTAATAAGGAAGGTGAAGAGGAAGAAGTACATAGCGGCGTTGACGACTCCGAGCACCAGCATAACCGGCCAGTTGGTCTTATCGACACCGAGGACCAGGTTGGAAACCACGATGTTGATGATGCCGCCTGCAGTCGAAGCGGGCACGGAGAGGACCTTGAGCAGGACCAGGAAGATGCCGGAAAGAACCGAGTGAACGACAAAGAGCACGGGAGCGGCAAAGACAAAGAGGAAGTCCATGGGCTCGGTGACACAGGAGAGCACGGCGGTGATGATCAGCGGGATGATAACGGCCTTGGTCTTATCCTTGTTCCCCTTGTAAGCGGTGACGATAAAGGCGAGACCGATACCGATGTAGGGCCACAGGTTGTTGAAGGTGTAGCTGTTGAAGTAGGTGCTATCGGAGAAGGGCTGGCCCGTCATTGCCATCTCGGCAACACGGATGGGATAGGCGCCGGCGATAACCTGATCGCCCAGCGTCAGGGTGCCACCCACATCGGAGAACTGGAACGGGGTGTAGATGAGGTGGTGCAGACCGGTGGGAACGAGCAGCTTGTTGAGCATGCCGTAGATGAACAGACCGATGTTGCCCGACTCCTTAATGATGCCGGCAACGGAGGAGATGGCACCCTGAACCGGAGGCCAAACGATGCAGAAGCCAGCGCCCATGATCCAGGAGATGATGATCATGATCAGGAACGGGAAGCGAACGCCCGAAAACATCGAAAGGGCAATGGGGAACTGCTTGTTCGAGTACTTGTTGAACACAGCACCGGTGATGCAACCAAGAATGATGCCGCCAAACACGCCGGTATCGAGCACCTGAATGCCCATAACGGTGCTCTGGCCGGTTCCGGTAAGGCCGAGCATGCCGCTCGCTTCGGCAAGAGAGCCGGTGGCGTTGAGCACGATGTTGTTAGCCTGCAGGAACAGGAAGAACGACATCAGGGCGATCAGCGAAGCATGGCCCTTGTTCTTCTTTGCCATGGCGCCGGCGATGCCCACGCAGAACAGAATCGAGAGGTTGTTGATGATAAACATCAGCGACTGATAGACAACGGCGCCCACAAGCTGGAACGGACCGGAGCCCAGCACAGGGATCACGGCGCAGATGGTCTTGTTGGTCAGAATAATGCCCACGATGAGCAAAATGCCGGCAACCGAGAGATACATCATCGGCTGAACGATCGACTTCGCGAACACCTCCAACGGCGCTTTGAAATTGAACTTCTTTTTTGCGGTCATAGCGGTACTCCCCTTCCTTTTCCGCAAATTGAGACAGATGTGCCCTGGACAAGGCCATAAGCCCTGCCTTATATCAATCGATGTGTGGGCACGTTATACCTAGAGACCAGGTTCTCCAAGCAGGTTAACAATGTGATATGCGAGATAACTCTTCTCGGCATCGGTAACGACAACGTTATAGGTAGACGACAAGTGGGCGGCTATGGCGTCCGCGCACGAGAATGCGCACGGATACGCCGTTTCATCGATTCGGAACAGCGCGTCGCCATTGATTTGCCCGGCCGCAGGATCGAGCGCTCGCTGAGCGAAAAACTGCAGGTGACGAACGAAACGCTCATAGGGCAGCGAGGTGTCATCGAGGGTCGTAGAATAGCGCTCAGAAACAATCGCGAGCACGTCGCGAACAAGCTGGACCGAGATGATAAGACGATCGGAGCGTTGCGGCATGGTGGCGTTGACGATATGCAGCGTAATAAAACCCTGCTCTTCTTCGCTCATCTGGATGCCCATATACTCCTTGATAATCTGCAGCGCACGGCCCGCAAGCGCATACTCCTTGCGATAGAACTGCTGGATCTCGAGCAGCAACGGATTCTCACAGGAGACGCCCTTGCGCTCGCGCTCCAAAGCAAGGCTGATATGGTCTGCGAGAGCAATGAGAATCTTGTCGTTGACATCAACATTGAGCTCTCGACGAAGCATCTGAACGATGTCCTCGGAAATCACGAGGTTGACGGTGGGGATGGACTCTAAAAGATGTGCCAAGCGGTCGATCGTACGCGAATCCTGAGAAGTGCCCTCCTGCAGCGCATAGGTCTTTTCGATCGATGCTTCATCGATAGCGTCGCCGGCATGACGGCCAAAGCAGAGGCCTCGACCGATGACAATGAGCTCGGAGCCATCGTCCGAAGTGACCATTGCGACGTTATTGTTGAAAACTCGCTTGATAACCACGGTACCCACCACAAGAATTTACTCGGAAAGCCAGACGACAGGCTCTTTAACAGCAACAGGGCCGGAAGCATGCTCACGAAGAGTCGACTTCTCCGAGCGCTCGCACACGATAACGAAGACCGTGGGATCGAAGCCGGCGGCGCGGACCGCGTCGAAATCGACCTCGACGAGGGGCTGGCCCGCGTCGACATGGTCACCCTGGGCAACAAGCGCATGGAAGCCCTTGCCCTCAAGTTTAACAGTGTCGATTCCGATATGCAGCATCACCTGAGCAGAGCTGTCGTCAGACATGATGCCCAGCGCGTGCTCAGTCGGGAACAGCGCCGCGACGGTACCGGAGACAGGAGCGCACACCGTTCCCTCTTGGGGAACCACGGCAACGCCATCGCCAACAGCACGGCTGCTAAAAGCGGGATCATTGGTTTTTTCCAGATGAACAAGCTCGCCGGAAACAGGAGCGAGGATTTCGAACTCGGAGGCTGCAGTCTTCTGCTCATCCGAACCGCCCATCAGGCGAGAAAAGAAACCCATGGTGGCATGTCCCTTCATAAATATAGCCCAACCAAAATCAAGCGAATGCGTCCATAGAGACACATCCGTTCAAAGACTTTGGTTAGGCCCACGTCCGAGGGACTCGGTAACCTTCCGCATTTCTTTTTACGGGAGCTATTGTAGACAAGCCCAAAGCCAGAACAATCATTATGACCGGTGAACGGTATTTTTTCTCCGATAAACGGTATGCGGCACTTAGGGACGTTCCTTTTCTGCCGACACCCAGGGACACTCCTTGCACCAATCTCGTTTGCGCTAGATAAAGAGTTCGCATTCCTTCCGCACGACGCAGACCTTGCTCAGCATCTGGGTAACGGCGGCAAGTTTGTTAGGGTCAAGTTTGCGAGCATTCTGCGAGCATACGGAGACGCAACGCATGCAGGAGATGCACGCCTCGCCATCCACCTGCCTTGGATCGTCCTTGTCGATAGCTCGAACAGGGCACAACGCAGCGCAAGCACCGCAGGAGACGTAATCCTCCGTTGCATGGAGCACCATACTGTGGCCTCCAGCTTGCTTATAAGGACGATTGCCGGGAATAGAGGGCTCGGACGCAGCCCCGTCCAGTAGCTTTTGCCGGATTCGCTGCGCAAACTCTGAAAGTTGCGCCACATCCTGCGCATCCGGTCGCCCAGCAGCAAACTGACGAGCAACGGAATGCTCAGCAATGGCAGAAACCGCTGCAACCACCCTAAATCCGGCACGCTTCGCAACGTCTTCCAGCTCAATAAGCGTATCCTCAAACGCGCGGCCCCCGTAAACACAAACCAAAACAGCCCGAGCTCCGTTGCCACGCACCATTCCCAGTCGCTCAACCGCCACAGCTGGAACCCTGCCAGCATATGATGGGACGGAGATAACCGCAACGTCGCCCTTCGCCATCGAGACCCCGTGGAAATCCAACCCGCTATCGGTCAGATCAACGGTAACGATATTCCCATCCAGCGTCCCGGTCACAAGACCAGACACTTTCTCCGTTCCGCCCGTCGGACTAAACACAATTTCGAACATGCTCATCGAACATCCTCCCCTACGCTTGGTAACACACCAAGCCGCCCGCATGCTTAGACAGAGTATACGGCGCGCGGGGACACCCCGGTTTAGCGCAAAGGGGTCAGGTTTGTTTCCACCAACCTGGTGCAGATTAACCTGACCCCTTTGCACCAAACTATGCTGTCTGCCTCATCGATTTGCATAATTTCCGTTACAGATTGCATATATTTACATGATACCGCTGTGTTCTCCTGAGGTACCCCATCCCGGACCGTGCAAAAAACGGAGTATTCTGCAACGCGCTCGTGCCAACACCGCCGCGAGCGGGCAAATGTAGGGCGCTGCATCATTTTGGGTTCCGATATAACGAGAATGACGCACCTTTGCACCGGAAAACGGAAAAGTCTGACTCAAAACGCTCGCCAGAGATATCCGAAGGCCACCGCTGGTGACGTCGAATCGTATGCAGGCAACTCGATCTGCAGAATACTCCAAAAAATGCACGGCGCACCCCATGGGACCCATTTCCGCATGGCTGAAAACGGGCCTTCAGCATCCTCCAGGTGCATTCCTGAGCAAATCACACCGGACCAACGGTCGGATGCGGCAAACAAAAGGGCCACGAGCGTTGGCTGCTCGGGCCCTTGGTTCGCCTCACTCTATCGTACGATGCGCGTGCTACTTGCGCTTGCCGCCGCCGTCACCGGGACGACGGGAGCTGCCGCCGCGCTTGCCGCCACGGCTGTTGCCATAGCTGCCACGGTTATCGCGACCGCCGGCACGGCCGCCACGGGAGCCGGCCTGGTTGCCGCCACGTCCGCCGCGGTAACCGCCACGACGCTCCTCGCGGGTGTCGTCGTAGTTACGCCAGTCATCGCGACGATCGCGGCTGGCACGCGGGTCGCGACGATCGCGCGACTCATTCGAACGACCGGCGCCGCTGCGGCCACCGTTGCCACGAGCGCCCTCGCGACGCTCACCACCGCGGGCGCCCTCGCGGCCTCCGCGCTCGTCAAAGCGCTTGCCGCCGCGGGGCTCGCCGCCGCGGGTACCACGCTCGTCACGCGAGCCACGACCCTCGCCGCCGCGACGCTCATCACGGCCACCACGCTCGCCATCGCGACCGGAGCGACGACGGTCACCCGAGCCGCGCTTGCCGCCGCGCGAACCGCGGCCCTCGTCCTCGCACTCAACACGACGACGGCCGCCACGGTCCTCGTCCTCACGACGACGGCGATGCGCCTCGCCCTGGAACTGTTTGGCACGGCGCTCGGCACGGTTGCCGCGCGCAGGCTGCTCAGCGGCACCAGCACCAGCGCGCTCCTCGGCAGCCACCTCGCGAGCCACGCTCTCCACGGCCTCGTCCACGCGAGCCTGAACGCCCTCGCGCACGCGGGTCTTACCGCCGCGCTTGGGGCGGCTCGGGCGCTCGCCGTCGCCGCGACGCTCGTCGCGACCGCGGTTGGAACGACCGGCCACATCGCCGTAATCGTCGCCGTTGCACTTGCCGTCGCGACGCGCCTGCTCAAGCTTCTTCTTGCTCTTGGACTTGCCGCGCTTGGTCTTCTTCTTCACCTTAAAGGCCGCAGGGTCGCGCTCGGGATCAACCACGGGCGGATTGGGACCCACATGCAGGTCGCCGGCCTCGTAGATGTCGGCGGTCTTGTCCATGAGCTTCTCGATCTCGTAGAACTCATCGACGTCCTGCTCGGTCACAAACGTAATAGCCCAGCCCAGCTCGCCGGCGCGGCCCGTGCGGCCGATGCGGTGGATGTAGTCGGTCGGCTCGGCCGGCACGTCAAAGTTCACGACGTAGCGCACATCGCTAATGTCGATGCCGCGGGCGAGGACATCGGTTGCCACCAGCACGTCGACGGTGCCGTCGCGGAAGGCCGAAAGCGCGCGCTCGCGCTGGGCCTGGCTGCGGTTGCCATGGATTGCGGCGGCCTTGATGCCCTTGCGCTCCAGACGACGGCAGCAGCTGTCGGCGCGGTGCTTGGTGCGCATAAAGACGATAGTGCGCTCCGGGCCCTCCTTTTTGAGGAACTCGGGCAGCAGGTTGTTCTTGGCCTCGATGGACACCGGGAACACAAACTGGTCGACGGTGTCGGCGGTCGACGTGGCAGGCGCGATCTCCACGCGGGCCGGGTCGCTCACCAGGTCGGTGATCTCGCCCACGGCCTCCTCGTCAAGCGTGGCCGAGAACAACAGCGTCTGGCGCTCGGCCGGCGTCTCGCGCACAATACGGCGAACGGCGGGCAAAAAGCCCATGTCGAGCATGCGGTCGGCCTCGTCGAGCACCAGCACCTTGACCTCGTCCAGGTGGCAGGCGCCCTGCTCGATCAGATCGACCAAACGACCCGGTGTGGCGACCAGGATGTCGCAGCCGTACCTGAGCGCCGCGGTCTGCGGCTTGTAGCTCACGCCGCCCACGACGGTCACGGCAACATGGCCCGTAACGTCGGCGATCTTGCTCGCGACCTCGTCAATCTGCTGTGCGAGCTCGCGCGTAGGAGTGATGACGAGCATCACGGGGCCGCGGCCGTTGCCCTCGGGCTTTTTAGCACCGCGGCGGCGGTTGCGGCCGCCACGCTCGCGCACGGGCTTGGGCGGAGCAATGTGCTCCAGATTGTTCATGGTCGGCAGCAAGAAGGCGGCCGTCTTGCCGGTGCCGGTCTGAGCGGCGGCAAGCAAGTCGCGGCCTTCGAGCACCACGGGGATTGAGCCGGCCTGGACGGGCGTGGGCGCCGTGTAGCCCAGGTTCTCGATGGCACGAAGCATCTCGTCCGAAAGTCCCAGCTCGTCAAAGGCGGGCAGGTTCTCGGTCGCGGACTCGACGGCCTGGGCAGCATTGGCCTCATCGGCGGCATCGAAGGCAGCCTGGGTCATGGCCTCGCGGGTCTCGTCCAGAATCTCGGCGTCCGTGACGTCGGATACAGAATTACGCATATGTTGTTGTTCCTTATCTGCACGCGTTATGGGCACGGCATGCGGCCGCGCGAGCGTGCTTAGTAGTGCGCTAATACATACAAAAACAGGTGCGCACAGAGAGGACGTTGCTCAGCACGCTGGCGATCGCTTTGGCAGCCCTATCACGCGCCGTCCAGACGCAGCGGCCCTAAGCGATGGAGCAGATTCGCCGCCGGTTAGTATACCCGTACTCCGCATGCCCCCACGTAAACCACAGATGACGAGGCGGACGAGGCGGGCTCGAGGTGGGCCCGGCCGATTGTCTCAATCTGTAACATCTACAGGGCAAATCTTCCTCTACGTGTTACAGATTGAGACAAACGGTCGACACGGTTCACAAACGTCTCAATCTGTAACAGTTACCGAGTAAAATCGGTCCTAATTGTTATAGATCAAGACAGAGGGGGATTTCCGTCCAGTCCAAACCAAATCTCTCAGTCTTCCTGCAATTTCGAACATGTGGCCTATAATGTTGCTTTGGTTACGCTATATATTGCGCAGCCATTTAATACGTCGCCCACCGGGGCCATTAATTCCTATCGCCTTATTGGCTAGGAAGCAATCAAAGGAGGTATCCGTGGCAGCAGAGACGCCTTGCTCGGTCCTCTATAACGATATTCGCTCGTTCGGCGGTCTTAAACATCTCGAGATCGCCCGAATGCTCATCAATGGAAACTCTTATCTCGGCAGTACCCTGCTCGAGAAATGCTCTTCCAACCGCTCGTATCTCACCCGTTACATCGTCCATCGCGAGCCTGACCAGTGCGCGCCCGCCATCTACAGCGACTTTGCCGTCACCACGCTCAATCTTTCCGCGGCAATCTGCAGCAAGCTCGGCGGCGGCGAGTCCGCCTATCAGGCAATCGCCGAGCACTATCGCGGCCCGGCCGCCAACGAAATGATGTCGGCTCTCGCCAGCTACAAGCTGGACAGCCGCCTATATGCAAATGCCCTCAATCACATCGACAACTTTGACGGCAATGCCGTGCGCGAGAAGAGTACGCTTTACCTTATGCTCTTTGTGGCAACGGGGGCGCTCGCTGACCCCATCCAAGGCGTGGCCACCGTCGAGCGCTTTTGCGACAGCAAGACAGGCGGGCACTTTGGCACCACCGAAACTACCGTCGGACGTGGCTTTATGAGCAGCCTGGAGCAGCCGCGCACTGTCGCCCCCAACCTCGGTCTGCTCAGAACCCATGCCGACAACTGCGCCGACATGCAAATCCATCCCCTCACACGCGATCCGCGCGGCACGGTAATTGGGTCCTTGCCCAAAACCTCGCCCAGCATCACCGATGTAGGCGCTGATGCATCGCGCGAGCATCTCCGCATTTGGCTCGAAGGCGGACACTGGTACGCCCAGGGCCTTGGGTCGACCAACGGCACAGTGCTCAAATCGGGCGCGGGCGACGGCGATATCGTAATCGAGCCGCCGCGCGACCAACGCGAGCCCGGCAAAGTCTATCCCCCGGTGGAAATCGAAAACAGCGACAGGCTCCATCTGGGTCTCTACACGACATTCCTTGTCATTGTGGACTAGCGCAGAAGGTAGAAGACGAAAGACGGTCGCCGTCCGTCTTTCGTCTTCTACCTTCTGCGTCGTAAACGACAATACTCAGCGGTATACGTGGGCAGTGTGGCTATCATGGTACTTTACCGATATCCACACTGCCCACGTATACGCGCAGCAACCCATGCCAGACAAAGGAACGCCATGGATACTACCGATAGCGCCTATGGCGACAAACTCATCCGTCTTGACACGTTCGACACCGCCGTGGCGGTCGACCCCAGCGCCGAGGACGACGCCAAGCGTCGGTTTATGACGCTTATTCTCCAGACGGCCCACCGCAACAACGGCAACATCGGGCACGTGCTGCGCGCGACCAACACGAGCGGCGAGGTCTTTGCCGTCAAGCTACTCAAGGACAACGCCATCCTTTCCGGCCAAGCCCCCGACCGCTCCGCCGAGCAATCGGCCGCTCACCTGGCCAACACCGCCGCGCTGTTCGAGGAGTATCGTCATCTGTGTACCGTCTCGCACCTGCGCGGATTTCCGCGCGTCTATGGCTACGGATCGTGCGAGGATGACCCGCTCATCCTCATGGAGTGGGTCGAGGGCACCTCGCTCAAGCAGGCGCTGCCCTTGCTTCCGCACGACGCCTCGGGCGGGCTGACCACTCAGATGGTCGCCGCCGTCGGAAACGCCGTGCTTCGCGCGCTCTTGATGACCCAAGGCCTCGTGAATCCGGTCATCCATCGCGACCTGTCGCCTGCCAATATCATGTTCCGCACCACCAGCCGAACGCTCGAGCAGCAGATTGCCGATTGCTCCTTTGACCCCTGCCTCATCGACATGGGCTCCGCGACCATGGCACTCGGCGACGACACAATCACCCGACGTGCCGACATTCGGCGTTTTGCCACACCCGCATATGCCGCGCCCGAAATGCTCACGCAGGATATCGAAGGCATCGCGGCCCTTCGCCGCTCGCCCGCGATCGACGTCTATGCGCTTTCGAGCATTCTGTACCAGCTCTACAGCGGCCGCAAACCATTCGATGTCGAGTCGACGGGTGCCGCGGCAACCGGCTCGTTCTACCTCATAAAGACCAAGACCAAACCGGCACCGCTCGAGCCGCGCTGCGAGGGCGACAAGGCGCTTGTCCAGATCATCATGAAAGGCATCTCGGTTGAACAGGGCGATCGTCCCACCGAGCAGCAGATGCTCGAGGCGCTCTCGGCATACCTCCCCGCTGCAGAATCTGAGGACCGCGAGGGCGCAGGAGACGAGGCCGCAATTGATATCGATTCTGGCACGCACCTTAAGGTCGACGTCGCCGGCGAGCGCGCACGAGAGATCCTGGAGCAGGCCCGTCACGATGCCATGACCCGCCGCCGCTTTGTCATCGGCGGCGTCGTTGCAGCCGTTGCGGGGCTCGGTGTTATCGGGGCGGCAACCCATGGCTTTGGCATCCCCGACTACCTGGACGGCATCCGCGGTTCACTTGACGACTACGCCTGGGATCAGCTGCAGGAAATTTCGCTCAAGATTAAGGCCGCCGAGACCCGTAGCGAGGCACGCGAGATTGCCAAGCGCTACCACCTGCTCGACACTGATGGGCATATCCCCTATCCGTGCACCAAGCGTGTGAAGCTCGCCAACGGGCTGGAGGTCGGCGCGCAGCTTGTGGGCATCCGTCACGATGAGCTTCTGGACGGGACGGGCAAGGCCGGACTGACGTTTATGTTCGATGCGGGCATTGCCGAGCGCAACGCTGCGGCTGAACCGCCGAGCGCCGGCTGGGCAGATTGCGAGCTGCGGGAATGGCTCGACAGCGACGGCCTTAAGCTGCTGCCCAACGAGTTGCGCGCGCTCATTAAAGGGGTCAAGAAGGTGTCGAACAATGTTGGCGTTGCCAGAAGCGCTTCGTGCCTGAGCGAGCTGCCCGCAACCCTTTGGCTGCCCGCCATGGTCGAGCTGTGCGGTACACAACCGCCCGATTCGTTTGCCAAGGACTTTCACTACCTGGCCGACATCTATAACGGCGAGGGCAAGGAGTACCAACTCTTCCGCGAGCTCAAGGTGAGTCCGTATTCCACGAACGAGACGTTGGTTCGCCAGTGGAAGGGCAAGGATACCTGTTGGTGGGAACGAACGGCGAGTCCCGACACATCGGAGAGCGAAGGCACACTCTATTTGAATCGCGTGGGACACGACGGCGACGTCTTTACGTACGCAACGCCTGCGGACAAGCCAAATAAGCGAACCTGTGTGATCCCCGGGTTCTGCATCTAGGCGGCAGGCGTCTTGCCGTGACGGGACCCCTCCCCGGCAATTGTCTCGATCTGTAACACTAGCTCGACAGATACAGGTCTAGATGTTACAGATCGAGACATTTGAGTTGACCGCGGTCGGTCTGTCTCGATCTGTAACAGTTAGAGGTCATATTTGGTGCTAGATGTTACAGATCGAGACATTAGCTTGCCGAGAACTTCGCCTCATAAATGTGACTCAAGTGTGTCGATATTTGCTTGCCAATGTTGCGCAACAGAAGCCCCTTCGGCGGTCGTAACGTACGAATTGTCATAGGTACCCCTTCAACGATTGGGAGAAGAAATGGCAAAGCACGCACCTAAACACTTGGAAGTCTCAGGCGTCGCCGAGCCTCGCCCCACATTCTCGGGCCACAAGGCAACACGACTCGCCGTCACCGCGGCAACCACCATCGCTATGACTGGCTCGTCGCTGCTCGCGCCGTTCTCGGCATTTGCCAACGATGCGAGTGACACCACGGCACAGGACACGATCATGTCCCCGCTTGCTGTCCACGCCGGCGAGGCGGCAGGTTCCGCAGTAAAGACAAACGCCCAGAAGATTGCCGACTTGCAGGCTGCGATCGACGCCGCAAAGGCTGCCGAGGCAGACGCCAAATCCGACTACGACACGGCGGCTGCCCCCTATACCGAAAAGCAGGCGGCCCGCGACAACGCACAAAGCACCTATGACGCCTCCGTCTCCG
Source organism: bacterium (assembly GCA_963602135.1). GTDB lineage: Bacteria > Actinomycetota > Coriobacteriia > Coriobacteriales > Coriobacteriaceae > Collinsella. Next base: position 48,274 of record CAVCHM010000007.1, read on the forward strand.
ATAATTCGCAGGCAGAGGCCGCCGCGCGTGCCGAATATGCTCGCCAGCTCGATGAAAGCGTCAAGGCGGCCGACAGCGCCGGCGCCACGCTGAAGGATGCCCAAGGAAAGCTCGATGCAGCCAAGACCGACGCCGAGGACAAGTCGAAGGTCCTTGATGCCGCAAAGCAGGCGGCAGCTGATGCGCAGGCCAAGCTCGAGGCAGCCCAGAAGGCAGCCGCCAACGCAACGCCGGAGGAAATCAAGGTCGCCGAGCAGGCTGCCGCAGATGCGCAGGCCGCTCTGGACCAAGCAAAGGCTGCGAAGGCTACTGCCGATTCCGCGCTCGCCGACGCTCAGCAGGCTCAGAGCGCCGCGCAGAGCGCTTACGACGAGGCGGCAGGCACGCTGGCTTCCGCTCAGCAGGAAAAGACCGCCGCGGATGGTAAGGTAGTCGCGGCACAGACAGCGTACGACAGCGCACAAGCCGATTTGGCGGCCGCAAAGGCAGGCGCCGAAGGCCCGGAGTATGACGCCGCCCAAGCAAAGGTCGATGCTGCCCAAAGCGCACTCGACCAGGCGAAGCAGCAGCAGGCGGCTGCCGAAGCAGGCCTTTCTAAGGCAAATAGCGACGTTGCATCCAAGCAGGACGCCCTCACCGGTGCCGAAAGCGAGCTCGAAGCCAAGAAGCAGACAGTCGCAGCAGCCGAAAATGATGTAACGGCAGCCCAGACGAAAGCCGATGCGGCGCAATCGGAGTTGACCTCAGCAAAGCAGGCACATGCTACCGAACTGGAGAAGGCAAAGGCCGCTCAGAAACAAGTCGACCAGGCAAAAGCCGAGAAGGAGCAGGCAGACAAGGCGCTCGAAACTGCCAAGGCAAACCAGGCGGCCGCCGATCAAGCCGTTATCGATGCACAGAAAGCATATGATACGTGCAAGGCGGCAACCGATAAGGCAATGACGGCGGAGGCGCAGAGCGTCATCGGCTTCTACCAGTTCATCGGTGCCAACGACGCTGCAAACATCATCTATAGGCAGAGCGATAAAAACCCGACGACCATTGGCGATAAAAAAGACGGCACGTCACTCGACAACGCCAAGCTTTCGTTTGGCAAGCTGCGCGAAATTAATGAATATCGCAAAAGCGTCGGCCTTAGCGAGCTTAAGGTGACGGCAGAGCAAATGGCAATCGCTCAGTCTGATTCCAATTACTCTGACACAACGAAGGGGCATTCAGACTATCACGGATTTGAAAATGCCGCTTGGAACTTCAGCACTAAAGAAAACATCGCGCACCAATGGGTTGATGGCGAAAAGAAAATATTTGACGATGCCGCAGCGGAAGCCGGCCTTGGCGAAATTGCCCCCAAGGATGCTTGGGCAACTTTTTGGAGCCACGGCACCGAATTCGGAAAACAACACGTAGGCTTTGGCACCGTCGGCCATTATCTGAATATCGTACAACCTAACGCCAAAACCATGGGATACGGCATCAACTCGCGCGGAACCCTTTTTCCGTATGTATTCGTGTTGGAGATCGACAACAATTACGGTTCGCACGAGAAAGAATACTCAATCGATGAACTCGAGAGTCTCTTCGATCAGTATCAGCTGAGTCTTTCCAAAGCCAGCGAAAAACTCGCCGCCGCAAAGACAGACCTTGAGCAAAAGCGCAATACAGCGGCATCGAAAGCCGATGCCGTAAAGGTAGCAGAGACCCTCGTCGCTCAAAAGCAAGAAGGCGTTGATACCGCGAACAGCAACCTTGCCACCGAAAATGGCAACGTGGCCGATGCCGCTGCCACGGTCGCCCAGGCAGAGCAGAAGCTCGCCGAAGCAAACGGAAAAGTTGCCGAAGCCGAAGACCAGGTCAAAGCCGCCCAAAGCAACGTGGCGACCGCAGAGCAGGTCGTCAACCAGAAGCGCGCCGAGCTTAAGGCATCGAAAGAGCAAGCCGCTCAGAGTCAGAAGAAGGTTGATGACGCCAAGGCAGAGACTCTCGTAAAGCAGCAGGCTCTGCAAGATGCAAAGAAGGAACTTGCCAAGTATTCAGCCGATGTTGCTGCGGCTCAGGAGAAGGCTGACAAGGCCCATCAGGCGCTTGATGAAGCCACGGCAGCCCAGACGTCTGCCCAGAGTGCTCTCGAAAAGGCGAAGCTCGACGAGGTTACCAAGAAGCAGGCCCTCGGCACCGCGAAGGACAACGCCGAGGACAAGGCGGCGAACGCGGAGCACGCCGCGAGCGATCTGACCACGGCGAAAAACGACTTTGCTTCAAAGAAGGCCCATGCCGACGCCCTGAGCAATGCGGCCGATAATCTTGCCACCGCCGAGGCGGCCAAGCAGGACGCCGACGCAGCAGTTACCGAGGCCGGAGTCGCCCTTAGTGCGGCAAATGATGCTATCGCGAACGCCGAGCAAGCGGTCGAGAATTCTCAGGCCGCATCGGACGCCGCTGCTGCTACTCTCGGAAAGCTCAAGTCCATCAACGTCGAAAACGGCATTGCTACTGGCTCTGACGCAAACGCGAACGATACGCTCAATGCCCTCTTTGCCAAGTGCGTCGCCGCCAAGCAGGCAGAACATAACGCAAAGGCCGCACTTGATGCCGCTCAGGCAGACCTTGATGCTGCGACGCCCGCCTACACCGCGGCTCTCAACGGTTACAACGAGGCGAAGGCAAAACGCGTAGCCGCCGAGCAAGCCCTGAAGGACGAGATCGCCCGCCAGGAGCAAGAGGCGGCGAAGGTCGAGCAGGCCAAGATCACACAGGCTGCCGCTAAGCCGGTTACTGGAAAGCCGTCTGCCGGCAACGCCAAGACGGCCGCCAACTCGACACTTCCCACCACAGGCGACAATGCTGCGCTCGCCGGTGAGACGTTTGTCATCGGAGGTGTCGTGCTCGTAGCCGCCGGCGTCTTTCTGACTGACAAGAAGCGTCGTCAGGAGTAAGGATTTCGGGAGGACGGCTTCTCCTCCCTCCCACCGCTTCGCAAACCCTGCCCAACATGCGCCGGGGCGCCCATCACGCGGGCGCCCCGGCGTTTTACGTTGTATGCCCGGAGCATCTGCTCCGAGATTGTCTTGATCTGTAACAACTAGGACCCAAACATCGATCTTACTGTTACAGGTCGAGACGTTCGGGTTACCCTCGAATGGTTTGTCTTGATCTGTAACAAATACTCGGTAAAACGGGGTCTGGTTGTTACAGATCGAGACGTTAGTTTTCGGCCGTTTACTATGTCTTGATCTGTAACAGTTAGAGGTCATATTTCCCTGCTAGATGTTACAGATTGAGACATTGAGTTTCCTGCCAACTGTTTATCTTGATCCGTAACAGCTATGGTTCAAAAACCGATCCAGATGTTACAGATTGAGATGATTGGTTGGGACGGTCCATCGGTAAACCAACTACCCTCATCTGTAGCGAAATGTCATACATTAATTCTGTACTAGACACCCCCAGGGGGTATGGGTGTATAGTATCGGCAGGTTAACAATTCCAACACCGAACCACAGAAAGGAGAAGGCATGGCTCAAGATAAATTCGATGTGGGCGGCATGACGTGTGCCGCTTGCCAGGCGCACGTAGACCGCGCCGTGAGCAAGCTCGACGGCGTCGAGAGCGTCGCGGTCAATCTGCTCGCCGGCTCCATGATGGTCGACTATGACCCCGCGCAGGTCACTCCCGACGACATCTGCACCGCCGTCGATCGCGCTGGCTACTCGGCCTCACCCGTCAGCACGGGCACCGACGCCGCCCAAAGCGGCAGTACGCAAGCCAGGTCCGGCGCCGCCCATATGGAGTCGCCCACCAAAAAACTGGAGGCCGCCGCCTCTGCCATGCGCACTCGTCTCATCGTCTCAATCGTATTCCTCATCCCGCTGTTCTACATAGGCATGGGGCACATGCTTGGCTGGCCGCTGCCCGGCGTCTTCACCGACCATACCCACAGCATGACGCTCGCCCTCACCGAGCTCGTCCTGCTCATCCCCATCGTCTATGTCAACGACGCGTACTTTATCAACGGGTTTAAATCGCTCGCGCACGGCGCGCCCACCATGGACGCCCTCATCGCCGTGGGCGCCACCGCCTCCATCGCCTGGTCGCTCTACGCCATGTTCATCATGGCCGACCAGTTAGCCGCGGGTCAGGTCCACGAGGCCATGATGACGGGCATGGACAATCTGTATTTTGAGAGCGCAGGCACGATCCTGTCGCTCGTCACCGTGGGCAAATACCTCGAGACGCGCAGCAAGTCCAAAACCGGCGGCGCTATCGAGGCGCTGATCGACCTGGCGCCCAAGACCGCGACCGTCGTGGCAGAGGACGGCAGCGAGACCACCGTCGACGTCGACAGCATCCTTCCCGGCCAGATCCTGCGCGTACGCCCCGGCGAGTCCATCCCCGTCGATGGCGTGGTGCTCGAGGGCAGCTCGGCCGTGGACGAGAGCGCGCTGACCGGCGAGTCCATCCCCGTGGAAAAGACCGCCGGTGACACCGTCAACGCCGCCACCGTCAACCGCACCGGCTCGTTTACCTTCCGCGCCACGCGTGTGGGTGCCGAGACATCGCTCGCCAAGATCATCAAGCTTGTCGAGGACGCCAACGCCACCAAGGCGCCCATCGCCCGCATGGCCGACAAGGTCGCCGGCGTGTTCGTGCCCGTGGTGTTCGTGATCTCGGCCGTGACCTTCTTGGCGTGGATGACACTGACCGGAAGCGTCAACGAAGCGCTCACCTCCGCCGTCGCTGTGCTGGTGATCAGCTGTCCGTGTGCACTCGGCCTAGCCACGCCCGTCGCCATTATGGTGGGCACCGGCAAGGGCGCCGAGATGGGCATTCTGTTTAAGAGCGCCGAAGCGCTGGAGAATCTGCGCAGCGTGGGCACGGTGGTGCTCGATAAGACGGGCACGGTCACCCGCGGCAAGCCTGCCGTGACCGATATCGTGGTAGCCACGCGTGCTGACGGCTCGCGCGCCATGAGCGAAAAGGCGCTGCTCAAGCTGGCCGCCGCGCTGGAGCGCTCGAGCGAGCACCCGCTGGCCGAGGCGATCATGGCCGAGTGCGAGGCACGCGGAATTGTCGCGCGCATGGTCGAGGACTTTGCCGCCGTGCCCGGTCGTGGCGTAACGGCGCGCGAGGGGCAGAATGTCATCGCCGCCGGCAACGTACGCCTGATGAACGAGTTGGGCGTTACCGTGCCCGCGGGTCTTACCGAGCAATTTGCCGCCGAGGGCAAAACACCGCTGTTCTTTGCCAAGAACGGCGAGTTTGTCGGCACCATCGCCGTGGCTGACGAGGTCAAAGAGACGAGCGCCGGGGCCATCGCCGCGCTCCGCAAGCTCGGCGTCGACGTGCGCATGCTCACCGGCGACAACCGCGTGACGGCCGAGGCTATCGCCCGCCGCGTGGGACTCACCAGCGAACAGGTCATCGCCGACGTCCTCCCCGCCGACAAGGAACGCCACGTGCGCGAACTGCAGGATGCGGGCGGCAAGGTCGCCATGGTGGGCGACGGCATCAACGACTCCCCCGCCCTGGCGCGCGCCGACGTGGGCCTTGCGATCGGCACCGGCGCCGACATCGCCAAAGAAGGGGCAGATGTGGTGCTCATGCGCAGCGACCTCATGGATGTTGCGCGCGCCATCGAGCTGTCGCGCGCCACGATCCGCAACATCAAGCAGGACCTGTTCTGGGCACTGTTCTACAACGGCATCGGCATTCCGCTGGCGGCGGGCGTGTTCTTCCCGCTCACCGGATGGCAGCTCTCGCCGATGTTTGGCGCCGCGGCCATGAGCCTGTCGAGCGTGTGCGTCGTAAGCAATGCTCTGCGCCTACGAACCTTTAAGCCCAAGACGGCGCACTGATGCACCCGACCTTGCCCCTCAAACCGTCGCTCGCGTACCCAAGTACGCTTCGCTCCTCTTTCGGGGCAATCTCGGGCACCTCAGCGCACCTTTAAGATGACGCTGTTCACGACTAAACTGTCAGATAATCTCAATCGATAAGGAGTACACCCATGCGATACACAATCAAGACTTCCGGCCTCATGTGCGGCCACTGCGACGCCACCGTCGAGACGGCGTTGCTCAACGTTGCCGGCGTGACCGACGCCGATGCCGATCACGAGACTCAGACCGTCCAGGTGGAGTGCGCCGACACCGTGACCGCCGAGCAGCTCGCCGCCGCTGTCGAGAGCGCCGGCGAGAAGTTCCACGCCCTATCCGTGACCGCCGCGTAGCAGCTACCAGAAGCATTCGACCCCATCGACCAGAAACGAGGACCCGCCATGATGGCAGACCACAAATCGGTGACCCGCATGCTCAAGACGGCACGCGGCCAGATCGACGGCATCTTGCGGATGGTCGATGAGGACCGCTACTGCGTCGATATTTCCACGCAGCTCATGGCAACGCAGGCGCTCATTGCGCGCATCAACGCCGATGTGCTCAAGGCGCATATCGAGGGCTGCGTGACTTCGGCAATCGAATCGGGCGACGAAGACCTCAAAGCCGCCAAGCTCGCCGAGATCGAACGCGTCGTCGACAAGCTCTCCAAGTAATTGGGGCATTGGGGACAGACTGCTTTGCACCATCTTGGTGTATCGGGGATAGGTACGTTTGCACCACCTTGGTGCAGATTAACCTGTCCCCCTTGCTCTAAATCGGGTATAAAGGCGAGCAGCATATCGAACGAAAGGCAATTTGCATGAATGACTTTATGAAGGGTCGCAATGGTGCCGATGAACTCACCATCGTGATGGGTTTTGCCGGCATCGTCATCGCGATGATCGGATCGATAGCCCGCATCCAGTGGCTCAGCTGGATCGCCATCGCCGTGATCGTGATTGGCGTGCTGCGCGGCCTGTCCAAAAACATCGATGCGCGTCGCAAGGAAAACGCTGCCTTTGTCACCGCGACCGCGAACGTCCCCGGCTTGGGCAAGTTTGTCGCCAGCTTGGGCGGCGGCGCTGCGGCGGCCGGCACCTCGCGCGCGGCTGGAACGAGCAAGGAAGACTTTGAGCGCGCCAAGCGCACGGCCAAGAAGATGTGGAAGGGTCGCAAGACCACGGCATACCTCAAGTGCCCCAACTGCGGCCAGATGCTCTCCGTCCCCAAGGGCAAGGGCAAGATCCGCGTCACCTGCCCCAAGTGCCACGCTAAGATGGAAACCCGCTCCTAGCGCCCGCACGCGGGACAAATTAATCAGGTTTGTTTGTCCCAAATCTTAAGTATTTGTTCGATAAAAAAGCCGAGGCCTCGTGTTGAGACCTCGGCTTTTTACATGCGGCAACGGAGCTACACCTTTGTCACACCTATGCCACACCGTCGCGGGCGAGCTCCTCGGCCAGCGCCTCGGCCGGCATGGCCATAATCGCGTCGAGCTCGGCGTCCACCTCGGGAATACGCTTTACCTTGAGCTTGCGTACCAGATCACCGCGACACATCACATGTATCGGCTCACGCAGAGCGCACAGGTCATCGAGCGGATTCTTGCGCGTCACCAGGATATCGGCGGCCTTGCCGCACTCGATCGCACCGGTCTCGCCGCCCAGCCCCAGGAGCTCGGCATTGACCTGCGTAGCCGTATGCAGCGCAAAGGCGTTGCTCACGCCGACATACTTGGCAAAATAGGCCACCTCACGCCACATGTCGTACTGCGTCACGAACGGGCAGCTCGAATCTGTGCCAAGGCCCACCTTAACGCCAGCTTCCAGCGCCGCACGAGCACTCTCGATAATGCCCGAGCACACGATGTCGCCGTTCTTCTTTTGCGTGTCAGTCGAATGGGTCTTCCCCGGATCGAGCAACACAAACGGCAGCGCCGGGCTGATCGTGCAGGTAACGCTGGGCGCACGTCCCTCGAGCTGCGTGCCCGCGGCGCCACGGTACAGCTCCAGGATCTCGGGCGTCATCGGGGCACCGTGCTCGATCGTGTCGACCCCGGCCTCAAGCGCGGCCTTCACGCCCTCGGTGCTCTCGACATGAGCCATAACCGGCAGGCCCACCTCGTGCGCCGCCTTGCACGCCGCCGCGGCAACCTCCACCGGCATACGCAGCACGCCCGGCTCGCCCACCTCGGTCGCATCGAACACACCGCCCGTTACGAACAGCTTAATGACGTCGGCGCCGCGCGCATACAGGTCTCGCACCTGCTCGACTGCCTCAACGGGGCTGTTGGCCACCTGGGCGAACAAGCCCGCGCCATGGCCGCCCGGCACCGTGACGCCCGTTCCCGGCGCTACCAGGCGCGGACCCTGATACTTGCCGGCATCGATAGCATCGCGCACGGCAATGTCGGCAAACAACGGGTCGCCCGCGCCGCGCACCGTGGTCACGCCGCTTGCCAGCTGCTGCTGGGCGCTGCCTTTGAGGATGTGGCGAACGATGGCGCGGCCCACGGGATTGTCGAGCTTCTTCATCAGCGCGCCCGCATCACCCGCCGAGACCGGCTTGCCCGAACCGCACAGATGCATGTGCATATTGATGAGGCCCGGCATGAGATACGCCCCTGCCAGGTCGATGACCTCGGCCCCCGCTGGAGCTTGGGCCACAGCGCTCGGTCCCATCCAGGTGATGATGCCACGCTCGACGACCACGGCCATATCGGGCTGCGGCTCCATATGCTCCGAACCATCCAGAACGGTCGCATTGATAAACAATGTGGGACGATCGGCAGATGCCATATCGAGCTCCTCCCTCACGATTAACTTGAACATTTGTTCATTATCACCTAGTCCCGCTGGATTGCTGCAAACGCATCGGTTAACGGAAGAAAGAGGGGATGTGGGGAGACGGAACACGTTGCAGTCCCACCCCAGCGACACCAGGGAAATGTCTCGATCTGTAACAGGTACAGGGTTATTAGGCCCCTTGATGTTACAGATCGAGACATTCGGTCGACGTTTCACCGGCTTGTCTCGATCTGTAACAATTACGAGCTCAAACAACCTCTAAACGTTACAGATCGAGACAAAACCTCTCAGCGCCCATACCACTGGCATCTCCACTCCTCAGCCAATTCAACCTGCCGAGGAATACCCGCCAGCCTCATTTTCTCGATCAGCTTCCCCGGATTCTTGAGCTCATCAAACGTAAACCGAAGCACCTTGTGTCCGAGCATCGTCAGATGAGATTCCCGCTGACGCTCTGCCACGAATGGGTCAACCGACTCCCGACCCTCGCCGCTCTGCAAGGTGTACTTCCCCTTTCCGTCGAGCTCGCCGATGACACACGTCCCGTCCTCGAGCCGCCAAAAATAGTCGACGCGAAACACCTGGCTCGGATCGAGCGGGTCGCGAAACTCCACCTGCAGCTCCGGAACCGGAAAGCCGTACGCAATAAAGAATGCTCGGAACCGAGACTCACCGCCGTTTTCAGACAGCCCGTCCGCATACGACGCAATCACCTGTGCCCTGCGATACCCTCGCCTGCCCTCGCAATCGGCGCGGAGGCGCTCGCACAAATCCCCACGTGATACGCCTTTCGCCCGCAGTGCAGAATCGGCAATCGCCAACCCGTAGGAGAACGGCGCACGCAGCAAGCAATCCTCCACCGTGCGCCAAAACGACGTCGTCTGCACGCCGTCGACTTGTTCAAGTGCGCCCGCCGCCTGCGGACGCAACAGCCGACATCCTGCACTCAGCGACACCGAGCAACCTGTCTTAACAAGATATCGTGGCCCAAGCAGATCATTCGGCACCTCCAGACCCCACAAAAGTGCCGCGTCATAACCCCAAAACGCCCAATCGGGATGAAACTCTGCAAGCCCTTTGATGGTACGCAGCGTTCGCTCCGCCGGCGTCAGTACACCCCAATCATGTTGAAAGCAGAACAAATACGGCTCGGGTTCCACAATATCATCGGTTCCCACATGACGCCGCAGCCACATGAGCTCGGCATTGTCGTGCGTCGCAAACAGCACGCCTTGTTCAGCCGCCTCCGTGAGCCTGGCAAGCATCCTATTCCGCGCCAAGGTGTTACGTGTTGCATGCCTGTATTTGAAAACGGTATTAGACACTTCCATCACCACCACATCGGACAAATGAGCCATCACCGCTGTTGCCGCCGCCGACAAACGTCTCGATCTGTAACAGTAAGACGTTCTCCAGGCCCCTAAACGTTACAGATTTAGACAAACCAGCGGCGCCCAAGCATTCGTCTCGATCTGTAACAGATAGACTGGTTTTTTGTCCCCAAACGTTACAGATCGAGACAAAAAGGCAAAAGGCAGGGCAGGCGACAACCACCCATCCCCTACTCCCACTCCTGCTCGTAGATGTTGAGCGACTTTACGTACCGCCCCTGGGCGCCCATGATGTCGCGGACCAGACGCAAGAAGAAGTTGATGCACGAGGTGTCAAAGCCGTCCTGCAGGTCCTCGGGATGCACCGCACCCGGCCCGTCGACCGCCGTGTCGTTCAGGTGCGCGATGTCATACAGGTAGAGCTGTCCCGCCGTAAGCCAGACATCGTCGACGCAGGCGAGGCGCACCGCAATCGCGCCGTCGCTCCAATGCTCCTTTTGCACGATATGCGGGTCGTAGACATCAAAGCGATGATCGGTGCGCGTGTCCTTCAGCACGACCATGCCGGACGCAGGATTCTTGTCCAAAATGCCAAAGCGCGAGAAATACTGCGTGTCGCGTACCTGCTCGAGCCGCTTGAGCGAGGCAGGCGAAAGCGATGCCGGCGGCTCGTCAACATATAGCTCGAGCAGCGTTTTGCCATGGCGATAGGGGCGCTCAAACAGCAGCCAATCGGTAAACGCCATGTTGTAGGCCATGATTTCGTTTTGAGAAGGCCCCTCGCAATAGCTGAGCCACGGGTCGACAATGACCTCGAACTGTTCGCGTGCCGGCTCCAGGAATTGAAACTTCCGCAGCATCCAAAAGTGAGCCATGTCGGCAATATCGTTGCCGACGGCTTCAGCCAGCTCTGCTCGGTCAAAAGCGTGGTCAGTCATGGCATCCTCCTCAAACTGATGGACCTCAATTTGAGCTTACGAGGAGGGTGGGCAGCCACGACCAGCGCGGGCAAAATAGGCCTCCGGCTGCAAACCAGATGCTGACCAAACACTTGACGAAAAGCTTGACCGAAAATGCGCACCGCAACAAAACCGCAGGCAAACATAGACGGCCAACCCGCCCTTTTGAGCCAGATGCCTGCAGCCACCACAGAAACAACAGGTGACCACAGCCCAAGAAGTCGACAAATGAACATCCTTACGTCGACAAACGCGCAAACTGCTCGCAAATCCGCAAGGAGTGTCCCCGAATGCCGGCACAAAAGGAACGTCCCTAACTGTCGGCACTTAGGGACGTTCCTTTTGTGCCGGCAGTTAGGGACAGCCCTTGCCGATTCGATTGTTGAATATTTCCGTGACTACTTTACAGTTCCAGTGCCTCGGCGACTTCGGCTGCGCAGGCCAGGGCATCGGCCATGGCACTCACCACGAGCGAGCTGCCGTTGCGGGCATCACCCGCCACATACACCGGCGCGGCATCCGCGGCGACGCCCTCCGTGCGAGCCGCGAGATGCGAGCCCTCGGCAGCCATCACCGGCAGCGGACGACCAGCGGTGGCAACAGGCACGCTCACCGCATCGAACACACCGTACTCCGGACCCGTAAAGCCGCAGGCGATGAGCACCAGCTGCGCCGGCACCTCGTGCTCGGAGCCCGCGATGCGCTCGGGCCTTCCCGCCGACCAGTCCAGATCGACCACGCGCAGACCCGCAGCCGCACCCTTCTTGTCCAGCAGCACCTCGAGTGTATCCACGGCCCAGGCACGCATCTCGCCACCCATCGCAGCGATAGCCTCCTGCTGGCCGTAATCGGTCTTCTTAACGTTGGGCCACTGCGGCCAGGGGTTGCCTGCCGCGCGCTTATCGGGCGCAGCCGGCAAGAACTCAAACTGGCGCACGCTGCGCGCGCCCTGACGCACCGCGGTACCCACGCAGTCGTTGCCGGTATCGCCACCGCCAATGACCACGACGTCCAGGCCGCGTGCGTCAATAGCAGGCTCACCGCCATCGAGCACCGAGACGGTCGAAGCCGTCAGGTAGTCCACGGCATACACCACGCCCGGGGCATCAATGTTCGCAGCCGAAAGTCCACGCGGAGCACGGGCGCCGGCAGCCACCACGGCGGCGTCAAAGTCGTCGAGCCTGGCGGTAACCTTGGGATCGCTCACGTCGGCGCCCAGCTCGAACACAATACCCAGCTCGCGCATGAGCGCCACACGACGCTCGACCACAGACTTCTCGAGCTTCATGTTGGGAATGCCGTACATGAGTAGGCCGCCGGGGCGGTCGTCGCGCTCAAACACCGTCACGCGGGCGCCGCGACGCGCGAGCTCCCATGCAGCCACCAGACCAGCCGGTCCAGAACCAACCACGGCGACCGTGGGCGCATCCTCCCCTGCCGGCTCAAAGTGGCGCGGGCCGCCGTTTGCCCATTCATGGTCGCTGATCGCGCGCTCGTTATCGTGAATCGTCGTAGGCTGGCCGTCGACCGAGCCCAGGTTGCACGCGGCCTCGCACAGCGCCGGGCACACGCGGCTCGTGAACTCAGGCATGGGCGAGGTGAGCGACAGGCGCTCGGCAGCCTCATCCCAGCGGCCGCGGTACACCAGCTCGTTCCACTCGGGAATCAAGTTGTGCAGCGGGCAGCCGCTCGGACGTACCTTGCCAAAGCTCGCGCCCATCTGGCAAAACGCCACGCCGCACATCATACAGCGGCTCGCCTGGGCACGGCGTGCATCGTCGTCGAGCTCCACGTACAGCGGATCGAAATCACGGCTGCGCTCCTCCACGGGGCGAAGCTCGTGGGTCACACGATCGATATCAAGAAAAGCACCGGGCTTACCCATGGCACTTACGCCTCCTTCTTGGTCGAAGCAACAGAGCTGGCAGCCACAGACGCAGCGCCAGCAGCACCGCCCGCCACATCAAAGCGAGCGACATCGGCAGCGTCGGCACGGCCGGTCACGATGTCAAACGCCAGCTCCTCGGCCTGCGCGTGCGTCTTGCCCGCGCCCTCGGCGGCGGCGACAATCGCCAGCACACGCTCGTACTCGGTCGGGATGACCTTCACAAAGTGCTTACTCATCGAGTCGAAGCTGTAGAGCAGCTTAATGCCGCGCGGGCTCTGCGTCGCGTCCACGTGCTCCTGGATGAGCGCGCGAATCTGCGCCAGCTCGTCAGCCGTCGGGGCCTTGAGCTCAACGCTCTCGTGGTTCACGCGGGCATCGAGCGTGCCGTACTGGTCATAGACATAGGCCACGCCGCCCGTCATGCCGGCGGCGAAGTTCTGACCGACCTCACCCAAAATGAGCGCCAGGCCGCCCGTCATGTACTCGCAGCCGTGGTTGCCACAGCCCTCGACCACCACGGTGGCACCGGAGTTGCGCACGCCAAAGCGCTGGCCAGCCAGGCCGTTGATAAAGCCGCGGCCGCTCGTGGCGCCAAAGAACGCCACATTGCCCACAATGATGTTCTCGTCGAACTTATAGGTCGCACGAGGGTTGGGGCGCACCGAAACCTCGCCACCCGAAAGCCCCTTGCCAAAGTAGTCGTTGGCGTCGCCGCACACGTTGAGCGTCACGCCGCGCGGCAGGAACGCGCCAAAACTCTGACCGGCCGAACCATCGCAATCGATGGTGATGGAGCCGGCGGGCAGGCCCTCGGGATGTGCCTTGGTCACCGCGTTGCCCAGGATGGTGCCCACGCAGCGGTTGACGTTGGCGATGTCGGCATGGAAGCGAATCGGACGCAGGTGCGCACGCGCATCGGCCGTGTAGGGCACAAACAGCGTGGAGTCGAGCGTCTTGTCGAGCTCGCTGTCCGCAGCCATCTGGGGCAGGAAGTGACGGCCGTCGGCGCCCGGAATGTGGGCACCGAACTCGCAGGTCGCGCTCGCCAGCACAGGCGACAGATCCAGCAGGTTAGCCTTGCGGTTGCCTGGGACCTCGATCTGGCGCAGGCACTCGGGGTGGCCCACCATCTCGTCGACGGTGCGGAAGCCCAGGCTCGCCATAACCTCGCGCAGCTGCTCGGCCACAAAGAGCATAAAGTGCTCGACGTGCTCGGGCTTACCGCGGAAACCGTGACGCAGGCGACAGTTTTGCGTGGCGATGCCGGCCGGGCAGGTGTCCTGCTGGCAGTCGCGCTGCATAAGGCAGCCCATGGAAATGAGCGGCATGGTCGCAAAGCCAAACTCCTCGGCACCCAGCAGGCAGGCGACGGCGACATCGGTACCGTCCATGAGCTTGCCGTCGGCCTCGAGCACCACGCGCGAGCGCAGGCCGTTTTGCAGCAGCGTCTGTTGAGCCTCGGCAAGACCGAGCTCTAGCGGCAGGCCGGCGTGCCAAATAGAATCGCGAGCAGCGGCACCCGAGCCGCCATTGTGGCCGCTGATCAAGATCTTGTCGGCAGCGCCCTTGGCCACACCGGTGGCGATGGTGCCGACGCCGGCCTCGCTGACCAGCTTGACCGACACGCGTGCGCCGGGGTTGGCGTTCTTAAGGTCAAAGATGAGCTCGGCCAGGTCTTCGATGGAGTAGATGTCGTGATGCGGCGGAGGCGAGATCAGGCCGATGCCGGGCGTGGACTGACGGACCTCGGCAATCCAGGGGTAGACCTTCTTGCCGGGCAGGTGGCCACCCTCGCCGGGCTTGGCGCCCTGGGCCATCTTGATCTGAATCTCGAAGGCGCTGCACAGGTAGCGGCTCGTCACGCCAAAGCGCGCACTTGCCACCTGCTTGATCGCGGAGTTCTTGGAATCACCGTTAGCCAGCGGGGTCTCGCGACGCGGATCCTCACCGCCCTCGCCGGAGTTGGAACGGCCGTGCAGGCGGTTCATGGCGATGGCCATGCACTCGTGTGCTTCCTTGCTGATGGAGCCGTACGACATGGCGCCGGTGTTAAAGCGGCGGACGATGTTGAGCGCGGGCTCCACCTCGTCGAGTGCCACCGGCGTGCGGCCGCTGGCATCAAAGTCGAGCAAGTCGCGCAGGCGCACGGCACGGCCGGTGCGGTGCAGGCGGGCGCTGTACTCCTTAAAGGTGTCGTAGCTGTCCTCACGGCAGGCGGTCTGCAGCAGGTAGACAGTCTGCGGATCGATAAGGTGATCCTCGCCGCCGAGCGGGCGCCACTTGGTCAGGCCCAGCGTGGGCAGCTGCTCGGGCGCGGGGCTCTTAAGGATGGCGAGCGCGGCATCATAGCGCTCATTCTGCTCGCGCTCGACGTCCTCGACGCCCATACCGCCCACGCGGCTCACCGTGCCGGCAAAGTACTCATTGACGAACTCGGTGGTAAAGCCCACGGCCTCGAAGATCTGCGCGGAATGGTAGCTCTGCACCGTGGAGATGCCCATCTTGGACATGATAGAGACGATGCCGGCGGTCGCTGCCTTGTTGTAATTGTCGATGCCCTGCTCTGCCGTCACGTCCAGATCGCCGCGTGCCGCCAGATCGCGGATGCACGCGTGCGCGTTGTACGGGTAGATGCCGCTCGCGGAGTAGCCCACCAACGCCGCGAAGTCGTGCGGGGACACGGCGTCGCCGCACTCCACCACGATGTCGGCAAAGGTGCGCACGCCGGCGCGAATCAGGTGGTTGTGCACGCAGCCCACGGCGAGCAGCGACGGCACGGGCACCTCGCCCTCGGCAGCACGGTCACTCAGCACCACGATGTTCACGCCATCGCGGACCGCGGCCTCGACGTCCTCGGCAAGCTGTTTGAGCGCAGCCTGCAGCGCGCCTTCGCCAGCGTCGCGGCGGTACACGGCACGGAAACGGCGGGTCTTAAAGCCCACACGGTCGATGGCACAGATGCGGTCGAACTCTTCCTCGTTGAGCAACGGGCGCTCCAGGCGCACCAGCTGGCAAGCGGCGCGGGAGTCCTCGAGTAGGTTGCCGTGGTTGCCCAGGTAGAGCGTGGTCGAGGTGACCATATGCTCGCGCAGGGCGTCGATCGGCGGGTTCGTGACCTGTGCGAACAGCTGATAGAAGTAGTCGTAGAACGAGCGCGTCTTCTTGGACAGGCAGGCCAGCGGAGCATCGATGCCCATCGAGGCGAGCGGCGCCTTGCCCTGCTGGGCCATGGGGCGCACGACCTCGTCGACGTCGTCCCAGTGATAGCCAAGCTTGGCCATACGCACGGCAGCAGGCACCTCAGCGTCCTCGGCGGGTGTTGCCGCAACGGGCTCATCGAGCGCGTCGACGGTCAGCGTCTCCTCGGCAATCCAATCACGGTAGGGCTTTTCCTTGGCGTAACGGGCGCGCAGCTCGTCGTTGTAGATCACGCGGCCGCGGGCAAAGTCGACCTCGAGCATCTGGCCCGGTCCCAAGCAGCCGCTCGTCAGGATGTTCTCGGGGCGTACCTCGATGGTGCCAACCTCGCTCGCCAGCATAAAGCGGCCGTCGCGCGTCACATAATAGCGGGCGGGACGCAGGCCGTTACGGTCGAGGGCGGCGCCCAGGGTACGGCCATCGGTAAAGGCGATGGCCGCCGGACCATCCCACGGCTCCATGAGCATGGACTGGTAAGCGTCGTAGGCGCGGCGCTCCTCACTCAGGCTGTCGTTGTGGTCCCACGGCTCGGGCAGCAACATGGACGCGGCACGCGTGAGCGGGCGACCGTTCATGACCAAGAATTCGAGCACGTTGTCCAGAATCGCGGAGTCGGAACCCTCGCGGTTGATGATGGGCATCACGCGCTCAAGATCGTGCTGCAGCACGGGGCTGTACAGGTTGGGTTCGCGAGCGCGAATCCAGTTGACGTTGCCCTTGAGGGTGTTGATCTCGCCGTTGTGAATGATAAAGCGGTTGGGGTGCGCACGCTCCCAGCTGGGCGTGGTGTTGGTGGAGTAGCGCGAGTGGACGAGCGCCACCGCCGTCTTGACGGCGGCGTCGTTGAGGTCGATGAAGAAGCGGCGCATCTGCGTGGCGACGAGCATGCCCTTGTACACGATAGTGCGCGAGCTCATGGAACAGACATAGAAGATCTTGTCGCGCAGGGCGAACTCGGCATCGGCCTTTTTCTCGATGGTGCGGCGGCACACATACAGGCGGCGCTCGAAGGCGTCACCGGCGGGCGTGTCGTCGGGGCGGCCCAGGAAGGCCTGCAGGATGGTAGGCATGCAGGCGCGGGCCGTCTCGCCCAGGTCGTGCGGGTCGACGGGCACCTCGCGCCAAAAGAGCAGCGGCACGCCGGCCTCGGCGCAGCCCTCCTCAAACACGCGACGGGCATCCTCTACGCCCTTGTCATCCTGCGGGAAGAACAGCATGGCCACGCCATAGTCGCCCTCTGCCGGCAGAATCTGGCCGCACTTTTGAGCCTCTTTGCGGAAAAAGTGATGCGGAACCTGGAACAGGATGCCGGCGCCATCGCCGGTGTTTTTCTCGAGTCCGGTACCGCCGCGGTGCTCCAAGTTGACCAGAATGGACAGTGCGTCGTCCAGAATTTGGTGATGGCGCTCGCCGTTGATATCGGCAAGCGCACCAATGCCACATGCATCGTGGTCGAATTCGGGGCGATAAAGGCCCTGCTGCTGAGCGGAATCTGCCTGCATCGCGATCCTCCCCTAGATATTAGACAGTCAGTTGAATAGGCATACTAGGAGCATCGCCGGCCCGTTGTGTTTCCCACCCGTTTCGAAACAATCGCGTAACGCACACCGGCCATCAACGCCTTGCTATCAAACATGTACGTCAGCCCCCAAGTTCGGCTTCTAAGCTCACCGCTTCAAACATCTCAATCTGTAACAGGAGGAGCCGATTTTGGCGCCTAGATGTTACAGATTGAGATTTTCTGCGGGACGGTTTTGGTTTGTCTCGATCTGTAACACGACGGGCCGGTTTTGGCGGTCAGCTGTTACAAATCGAGACATTCCATAGGACCATTTCTTCCTGTCTCGATCTGTAACACCTAGGCCCAATTTCCATCCCTAGTTGTTACAGATCAAGACAGTTCGCAGCCCCCCTTCATCAGCCTATTCAAATACAACAATTTTGTTAGTCTTGGTTAACTTTTAAGCTTAAAACGGGTATCCTTTGCGGCGTCAAGCAAACGGCACGCACACCGTGCCAGATCAAGGAGGCCCCTATGGCGCACCGAGCAGACCGACAGACAATGCAACTTGTCCTTATCCGTCACGGAGAATCCGAGTGGAACAAACTCAACCTGTTCACCGGCTGGACCGACGTAGAACTCACCGACACGGGCCGCGAAGAAGCCGCAGCAGGCGGTCGAGCCCTCAAAGAAGCGGGCTTCGACTTCGACGTCTGCTACACCTCGCGTCTCAAGCGCGCAATTCACACCCTCGACATCGTGCTCGGCCAAATGGATCGCGAGTGGTTGCCCGTCATCAAATCCTGGAAGCTCAACGAGCGCCACTACGGAGCGTTGCAGGGTCTCAACAAGGCCGATGCCGCAGCGGAGCACGGCGACGAGCAGGTGCTCATCTGGCGCCGCTCCTTCGATGTCTGCCCGCCGGCACTCGAACCGGACGACGCGCGCGATCCCCACACCCAGGAGCAATACCGTGATGTCGCGCCCGATCAGCTGCCCTATACCGAGTGCCTCAAGGATACGATCGCCCGCGCCTGGCCCTATTTCGAAGACGAGATTCGCCCCCAGATGCTCGCCGGCAAGCGCGTACTCATCGCCGCACACGGCAACTCCCTGCGCTCTCTCGTCATGAAGTTCGAGCACCTCACGCCCGAGGAGATCCTCAAGGTCAACATCCCCACCGGCGTGCCGCTCGTCTACACCTTCGATGCCGAGTTCAACGTCCTCGATAAGCGCTACATCGGCGACCCGGCGACCATCGCCGCCAAGATCGACGCCGTGGCCAATCAGGGCAAGGCACACAAGTAGCCCCAACCCAAGCCCAGCGCGCGGCGCCACGTGATCCAAGCGCGGCGCCGCGCCACCCGTATGCAGGAACCCACCATGTTCAACACCATGTTCAACCATCTCAAACAACACTTTGGCTCGCACCGCACCGGAGGCCACGGAGGTCTAGACATCGCACGGCACATCGGGCCCGGCCTGCTCGTGACCGTCGGCTTTATCGACCCGGGCAACTGGGCCTCCAATATGGCCGCGGGCTCGCAGTTTGGCTACGCGCTGCTGTGGATCGTCACGCTGTCCACGATTATGCTCATTGTGCTGCAGCACAACGCGGCACACCTGGGTATCGCCACGGGCGCCTGTCTTGCCGAGGCCACGACACGTTACCTTCCCCGCTTCGTTGGGCGCACGGTGCTCGCCAGTGCCTATCTTGCGACCATCGCCACCGACATGGCCGAAGTCCTGGGCGGTGCGATCGCGCTTCAAATGCTCTTTGGCCTGCCCGTGCGCGCGGGCTGTGTCATCGTGGCGGCGGTATCGATGGCGATGCTCATGACGAGCTCCTACAAGCGCGCCGAGCGATGGATCATCGCCTTCGTAGGCGTGGTGGGACTCTCGTTTTTGGCCGAGCTTGCGCTGGTCAAGGTCGACTGGCCGCAGGCCGCCGCAAGCTGGATCACACCCAGTATGCCCACCGGCTCGGCCGCGATTATCGTAAGTGTCCTAGGCGCGGTCGTTATGCCCCACAACCTCTTCCTGCACTCCGAGGTCATCCAATCCATGCACTTCGAAGGCCAAGGCGAGCAAGTTATCGAAGAACGTCTGCGCTACGAGCTCTTCGACACGCTTTTCTCGATGGGCGTGGGCTGGGCAATCAACTCGGCCATGGTCATCCTGGCCGCAACGACCTTCTTTGCGCACGGCATTGTCGTAGACGACCTCGCCGTCGCAGCGGCCACACTCTCCCCCATCTTGGGCCCGGCGAGCTCGACCATCTTTGCGGTAGCGCTGCTGTTCGCGGGTCTCTCGAGTAGCGTGACAGCGGGCATGGCGGCGGGAACCATCACCGCGGGCATGTTCGACGAGGAATACGACATCCACGACCGACATTCCTCGATCGGGGTGGCAGCCTGTTTCGTCGGTGCAGTGGCGGCGTGCCTGGTCGTCCCAAATCCTTTTGAAGGTCTCATCTGGAGTCAGGCACTGCTGTC
The DNA here is from genome assembly GCA_963602135.1 of bacterium. GTDB lineage: Bacteria > Actinomycetota > Coriobacteriia > Coriobacteriales > Coriobacteriaceae > Collinsella. The sequence continues at coordinate 68,326 of CAVCHM010000007.1, forward strand.
ACTTCAGCTGCCGATTACGGTCTTTGTGCTCATACGACTCACCAGTTCACGCCGTGTCATGGGCAAATACGCCAACTCGCGCCCGCTCAACGCGCTGCTCGTAGGGATCGGTGCCATCGTGACGATTCTCGATGTCGTGTTGTTGACAGGGATGTAACGAAGCCGCATGCCCACCCAGGCAAACGTCTCGATCTGTAACATCTAGACCCGCTTTTGATATCTAGATGTTACAGATTGAGATCTCCTGCCGGGCGGTTTTGTTTTGTCTTGGTTTGTAACAAGTGGACCCAATTTCCGCTTCTAGATGTTACAGATCGAGACATTTCTTCAGCTCCAAGCTTTTGTCTCAATCTGTAACAGATAGACCCTTTTTGAGCCGTTAGATGTTACAGATTAAGACAAACAGTCAGCCGGACTCACAACAGACAGGATCGGCTAACAGCAGCCGTGATTCCTTGGAGACGGAAGAAAAGGGCCCCGGCCGGGATGACCGACCGGGGCCCTTGGACAGAGCTATGTTCGGCTTTCGCCGTGTGCCTGCGAGTTACTCCTCGACGAGCTCAAACTGATCGGGACCGACGCCGCACACCGGGCACACGTAGTCCTCGGGCAGCTCGGGCGTATCGACCTCAACCTCGTAACCGCAAACGACGCACACGAACTTATACGTCTTCTTCTCCTCAGCCATGATGTTCTCCTCTCGAACGTGACTGGTGATGTACTTCGCTTATTAGTATATGTTCTCAATAAAATAATGCAAGTGTTTTTACAACAATTCTAGCCTTGATAGGACGAGGCCTTCGGAGGCGTCTTGCCCTTCAGGACCTTGTGGTAGTAGTCGTAGGTGAGCGGCGTCTCGTCGCTCAGGCGCTCGGCATCCTCGACCTCGCCGATAAACAGCAGATGCGTGCCCACATCTACAGTGTCGATCAAACGGCAGCTAAACAGGGCCGCCGCGTGCTCGGGCACATAGGGCATGCCCAGTGCCGTCTCGCGGGTCTCGTATTTGGCAAACTTGTCATAATCGCTGCTGGTACGGAATCCAAAGTTGCCAATGTAGAGCATGTCGGCGGTCTGATCGACCACGGTCAGCGCGAACGCTTTGGCCGATGCGATGACGCCCGAGGTGACGTTGTCCTTGTTCACGGCAACCGAAATGCGCGGCGGCATGGACGTCACCTGCACCGCCGTGTTGATGACGCAGCCGGCGCGCAGCCCGTCTGCCGCAGCGCTCACCACGTACAGACCACTCGGCATGGTAAAGAACGCAGTTTTGTCCATAACGATCACTCCCCTAACCCGGGTTGGTACCTTATGGATGTATGTACCCACAAAAAAGGCGGCGCCCATAACGGACGCCGCCCCATACACATATGTGCCAAGATTGCAGGTCAGCCAAGTCCCTCCACCAAGTTGCGGTGAAATAGTTCCTGCTTGTCGGGTATTTGGCCTCAAACAGGAACTATTCCACCGCAACTTGTACAGAGCGCCTAGCGGTTACGCTCCTTAAGGGCACGGTCAATCTCGCGCTGGACATCGCGCTTGGCCATATCCTCGCGCTTGTCGTAAAGTTTCTTGCCGCGGCCTAAGCCCAACAGCAGCTTTACGCGACCGTCGGTATTAAAGTAGAGCTCCAACGGCACCAGCGCATAGCCGCGATTACGTAGCTTACCGTCGAGAAAGTCAATCTCCTTGCGGTGAAGCAGCAGACGACGGCGGCGATCAGGGTCGCGGTTCCACACGCCACCATGGCTATAAGGGTGAATATGCAGGCCCACGAGCCAGCACTCGCCGCCACGAATCAGTGCAAAGGTGTCGGTGATCTGGCACGCGCGCTCGCGAATCGACTTGACCTCGGTGCCACTCAGCTCAATGCCGCACTCAAAGGTCTCATCGATAAAGTACTCGTGGTGCGCCGAGCGATTCTTGGAGATGAGCTTGCGCTCGCGCTTACTGGGCATCGCTGGCCTCCTCGGTCCCATCGACGTTTGAGCCCGCGGCGTCGCGCTTTGCCTTGCGCTCAGCATTGAGCTCGGCGTCGCTCTCGCGCACCAGTTTGATAATCGCCGCGCAGGCCTCCTCGCCCACCAAGTCGCGAGCACGCACTGTCAGGCGCGTCGCCTCCTGCTTGTCGCCGTCGCTTGCAGCATCGGTCGCGCACATAATCAGGCAGATGGCAATCTCGGCCGAAGGCGAGGTCGGCACGCCTTGCAGGGCCAGTTCACCCATCACGTGGTCGTCGCTCTCATCGGCGGCATCCGGATAGGTGGTATGGATCTTGTTGAGCAGGCGTGTCGTGTATGCATCGTTAGGCGCTAAGCGCAGTGCCAGACGCGCGCAACCCACGGCCGCCGAGACGTTCTCGGTCTCAGGCTCAAGGAAATACTGGCCCAAGTTGGCGTAGGCGCGGGCGGCGCACTTGCCATCGCTCGCACGCTCTAGTACCGAAAACGAAAGCGATGCCCATTCCTGCTTGTCATCGAGTGCGCGGAACAGCTCGGCCAAGTCCAAGCGATAGTTGCAGTTCATGGGGTCCCAACGCACAGCCTGCATCAGGGCATTACGAGCGCTCACATAATCCTGCTGACGAATGTAGGCAAACGCCATGTCAGAGTACAGGCGGTCAAACGGCACCTCGACCTGCACGAGCTCGCGCGGATCCTTCTCCACGCGGCGATAGGCCAAGCGCTCAAACTTGCTATCGAAGCTAAAGTATTGGCGCTTCTCCTCCGTCTTGCACTCGGCGTCGATATACTCCTCGGCGAGCTCCA